>CAVYOT010000009.1:0-119516 GCA_963770115.1 uncultured Actinomycetota bacterium | reverse complement strand
TCCATCGCCGCGGGCCAGTCCGGCTCCGGTGGGCCCGCGACCTTCACCCCGTGCTCGCCGGCGTGATTCACGGTGCGGAACACCTCGGCCGCGTGCAGCAGCGCCTTGGCCGGGATGCAGCCCCGGTGCAGGCAGGTGCCGCCGACCTTCTCCTTCTCCACCATCGCCACCGAGAGCCCGGTGGACGCCGCGTACAGCGCCGCCGCGTATCCGCCCGGGTCCACCGCCGAGCACCACCAGGTCGAAGTCAGCCACGATGCCACCTCATGCCGGTAACGGTCATGCCGGTATCGGCTCGCTGCCGGTCATGCCCGGGCCACCTTCCGCATCGTCTCGGCGATCTCCGCCGGCTGCGGCATCACCGCGTCCTCCAGCGGTGGGCTGGTCGGCGTCGGCGTGTTCTTCGCCGCGATCCGCGTCACCGGCTGGTCGAGATACCAGAAGCCCTCCTCCTGGATGGTCGCCGCGATCTCCGCGCCGTACCCCATCCGCTTCGCCGCCTCGTGCAGCACGACCGCCCGCGACGTCTTGTTCACCGAGTTCACGATCGTCTCGACGTCCAGCGGCACCAGCGTCCGCACGTCGACGACCTCGACCGAGATGCCGTCCTTGTCGAGCTCCTCGGCGATCTCCAGACCCTGGTGACACCCCCGCCGAGTAGGTGATCAAGGTGACGTCGCGGCCCTCGCGGACCACCTTGGCCACCCCGAGCGGGATCGGGTCCATGGAGATCGGGCCCGACGCCTTGCAGCCGCCGGTACAGGTACTTGTTCTCCAGGTACAGCGTCGGGTTGTTGTCCCGGATCGAGCTGATCAGCAGGCCGGCCGCATCCTCCGGTGTGCCCGGCATGACGATCTTGAGGCCGGGCACGTGCGCGAAGTAGCTCTCCACGCTCTGCGAATGGGTGGGCCCGGCGCGCAGTCGACCACCGAACGGGGCTCGCATGGTCACCGGCATCGGGTCGCCGGTGCGCCAGTGGTGCCGAGCCAGCACGTTGATGATCGGATCGAACGCGCAGGAGATGAAATCGGCGAACTGGAACTCCACCACCGGGCCGCAGACCGACCAGCGCCGCGCCGGCCGCGAGCCCGGTGAACCCCGTCTCGGCGATCGGGGTGTCGACCACCCGGCGCGGGCCGAACTTGTCCAGGAAACCCTTGGTCACCTTGAACGCGCCGCCGAACTGGCCGACGTCCTCGCCGATGAGGAAGACGTCGGGGTCACGGTCCATCTCGTGAGTCCAGCGCCAGGCCGACCGCCTCCAGGTACGTGGCGTTGCCGCTGTCGCTCAGTCGGCATAGACGCCGTCCTCGACATTGCTCGGATCCGGCATCGGATCCGCGAGCGCCTTGCGCCGCGCGTCGATGGCGAACTGGCGCGCGTCCTCCCGGACCTGCTTCGGCGGTGTCGGCGTCGATCACGCCGGCGTCGACCAGCACGCTCTCGAACAGCTCGACCGGGTCCTTCTTCGCCCATTCCTCGTACATCGCCTTGGGAACGTAATCGGCCGGATCGTGTTCGGCGTGACCGTGCATGCGCATGGTCACGCCCTCGACGATCGACGGTCCCTCGCCGGCCCGGGCCCGGGCGACGGCCTCGGCGACGGCGTCGTGGACCGCCAGCACGTCGGTGCCGTCGACCTTGATCCCGGGAATTCCGTAGGCGACCGCCTTGACGGCGAACGATCTCCGAGTTCGACTGCATCGACAGCGGGGTTGAATAGGCGAACTGGTTGTTCTCGATCACGAAGACGTTCGGCAGCTTCAGGACGCTCGCCATGCGTGAGCGCCTCGTGGAAGTCGGCACGCGAGGTCGATCCGTCGCCGCAGAACGCGAGGCAAACCCGGTCCTGGCCGCGGTACTTCGCCGCGAACGCCATCCCGGTGGCCACCGGGAAGTTCGCCGGGATGTGGCTGGGCAGGTTGTAGATACCCAGATCCAGCCGCCCGTAGTGCAGGGTGCCGTCCCGACCGCCGGTCGGCGAGGTGGCCTTGCCCATGAAGCTCGCCATCACCTGCCACGGCTCCATGCCGCGCCACAGGTGCGCGCCGAGATCGCGGTGGATCGGGGCCATGTAGTCGTCGGGGCGCAGGGTCGACGCCGCACCGACACTGATCGCCTCGTGCCAGTGCCCGGTGTAGAGCGAACCGAGCAGGTCGCCGCCCTTGTACATGGCGACCATCCGGTCCTCGACCGCCCGGGTGAGCACCATGATCTCGTAGGATCTGCCGCAGCAGCTCCGGATCGCGATCGGCGAGGCCGGCGTGGACGCCGGTTCGGCGATCGCTTGCGCTGTCTGTGCGGCCGTCGGACGCCATGCGCCTCACTCGCCGAGGAAGAAGTCGCGGACGAGCCGGTTGAAGTCGGCGGTCCGCTCGATCATCGACCAGTGCCCGCAGTGCGAGAACACCGCGAGATCGGCGTTGTCGATCAGCTCGAGCAGCTTGTAGGAGTTGGCCAGCGGGATGACCTTGTCCTCGCGCCCGTGCACGATCAGCACCTGGTGCGGCAACGCCCGGATCTCGTCCTCCGGCATCGCTCATCGCCTCGACCCAGCGCTGGCGGGGCGCCGGGAACATCGACGAGAACGACTCCTGGAAGCCGGGTTGGGTGGCCCGCGTATCGGACCTTCGGCCAGCTCGTCGTTGACCAGCACGCGGGTAGTAGGCGAAGTAGTCCATCACCCTGCGCATGTCCTCCAGCGTGCCGTCGTAGCCCCACACGCGGTCGAGGCCCTCGGTGATCGGGAAGTGCACGCCCATGCTGCCCATCAGCACCAGCTTGTCGACCCGGTCGGGGTGCTTGGTGGCGATCCGCAGCGCGATCGCCGCCACCGAAGCTGTTGCCGACCAGGTGGGTCTTCTCGATGCCGAGAGCGTCCATCAGCCCGACGGTCTGGTCGGCCCAGGTGTCCAGGCTGTACTGGATGCCCTCCGGGCGGTCGGAGTAGCCGAAGCCGACCATGTCCGGCGCGACGACGTGGAAGTGCTCGGCCAGAGCCGGGATCACCAGCCGCCAGTTCGCGTACGACGTCACGCCGGGGCCGGAGCCGTGGACAGCACCACGGTCTGGGTGTCGTCCCCCGCCTTGCCGTCCTCGAGGTAGTTGGTGCGGATGCCATTGGCGAGCACACTGTGCGCCGATCTCCGGCGTCTCGGTCGTGGTCATGGCGCTCCTCAGTGTAGTACCGGAAGACGAGATCGGCGACGCAGCAGGGCTTGGGCTCGCCCCTCGACCTCGTAGGTGAACCGGTACACCGCTTCCGCGCCGCCGTCGAGGGCCTTCACCTCGGCCACGTCGACGTGCATGCGGATCCGCTGCCGACGCGCAGCGGCGCCGGGAAGCGGACCTTGTTCAGGCCGTAGTTGAGGACGACACCGAATCCCTCGACCGTGCAGACCTCCCACAGCAGCCCGGTGGCCAGACCCAGGGTCAGGAAGCCGTGCTGGACGGTGGCGCCGAACGGGCCGGCGGCCGCTCGGGCGGGATCGACGTGGATCCACTGCTCGTCGCCGGTGAGCTTGGCGAAGATGTCGATGTCGTCCTGACGCACCGTGCGCCAGCTGCTCGTACCCACCTTCTGACCGACCCGTTCGGCCAGGCCCTCGTACCCGCGCAGGATGATCGGCTCGCCCATCAACCTCCCCTTTCGAACCCAGGCGCGAGTCAAGCACCGGGCACGTCGGCGGAGCGGGCTTTCCTGCTGAGTGGGAGAGCCTGTCGCCGCACTACGGTGTCGCGCGTGAACCGGATCGCTGTGCACCAGTCGACCGTGCATCCCCTCGACCCTGTGGGGCTGGTGCGGATCGCCGAGCGGGCAGGCATCGACTCCATCGGCCTGCACGTGGCCTCGGTGGAGGAGGTGGAGCCGTGGTGGGTCAAGGGCGTCGGTTCGGAGATGCTGCGCGAGCTGGTGGCGGTGCTGCTGGCGGCCCGCGTGACCGTTCTGGACGTCGGGCGGGTGCGGCTCGGTCCGGAGCTGCGGGTGTGGGACGGGCGGCATGCCTACGCCAGGGCGCTCGAGCTCGGTGTGCGGCTGGGCGCCCAGTTCGTGACGGCGCGGGCCGCGGCCGACGTCGCCGACGATCCCGCCGAGCTCTTCGCGGTGCTCGACGAGCTGGCGACGCGCTACCGGCTCCGCCCGCTGCTCGCCGTGGTGCCCGGCACCCCCGCCGCGACGCCCGCCGAGGCGGCGGCGATCGTCGGCGCCACGCGGGGCGGGATCGTGCTCGACGTCTCGCCGCACACCGACACCGCCGCCGCCGTGGAGGAGCATGTGGTGGAGCTGGGCGAGCGGCTCGGCTACGTGCGCGTGCCCGCGCGCGAGCTGGACGCCGACGCGACACCCGGCCTGCTGGCCACGCTCCCTCCCCAGGTGCCGGTGGCGATCGGCGACACGGCTACCCCGAGCCGACCGTCCGAGACGCCGACCCCGAACGGGCGGAACGCCGCTGAGCCCCTGGAGCGGCTCACCGCGTGGCGCGCGGCGGTGGACGCCCTGCTGCGCCATCCCCAGGCCGCTCCTTAAGGCCTGGCAGAGCTCCTCAGGCCTGGCAGAGGCAGAACGGGTGCCCGGCCGGGTCGAGGAAGACCCGGAAGGTGGTGCCCGGCTGGTGCTCGTGCTTGCGTGCGCCGAGCGCGAGCACCTGCGCCTCCCCCGCGTCGAGATCGGTGACGTCGAGATCGAGGTGCATCTGCTGGGGGTGCTCGGCGCTCGGCCACTGCGGCGGAACGTGGTCGGGCGCGAGCTGGAAGGCCAGCAGCACCCCGCCCACCGGCTCGAGCTGGACCCAATCCGGATCGACCCGGCCGATGGGGATGTCGAGGACGGCGCTGTAGAACTCAGCGACCTTGCGGGGCTCCCGGCAGTCGAGCGCGACGGCGGAGAACGTGGCGATTGCGGTCATGGCGGCGACGCTATCCCGCCCCACCGACACTTTCATTGTGTCGGGGCTCGATGCGAACATGTGTTCGTGTATGGCGAGGCGACCATCCTGCACGCCGATCTGGATGCGTTCTACGCATCGGTCGAGCAGCGCGATCAGCCGTGGCTGCGCGGCCACCCGGTGATCGTCGGGGGTGGCGTGGTGCTCGCCTGCAGCTACGAGGCCAAGCGGCGGGGCGTGCGCACCGCGATGAACGGGCGGCAGGCCCGCGCGCTCTGCCCTGATGCACTGGTCGTGCCCCCGCGGATGCGCGCCTACACCGAGGCCAGCCGTGCCGTGTTCGCGATCTTCCGCGACACCACCCCTCTGGTCGAGGGCCTCTCGATCGACGAGGCGTTCCTGGAGGTCGGCGGCCTGCGCCGGATCGCGGGGCCGCCGCTCGAGATCGCGGCGGAGCTGCGCGCCCGTGTGGCGCGCGACGTGGGGTTGCCGATCACCGTGGGGATCGCGCGCACGAAGTTCCTCGCCAAGGTCGCCAGCGGCGTCGCCAAGCCGGACGGGCTCCTGCTCGTGCCCCCCGATCGCGAGCGCGAGTTCCTGCATCCGCTGCCGGTCGAGCGGCTGTGGGGCGTCGGGCGGATCACGTCGGGGAAGCTGCACGCGCTCGGCGTGCGCACCGTCGCGGATGCGGCGGCGCTCGGCGAGGCCGGGCTGGTGTCGGTCGTGGGGCGGGCCGCGGGCAGGCATCTCAACGCGCTCGCGGTCGGGCTGGATCCACGGCCGGTCGACACGGGGCGGCGGCGGCGTTCGATCGGCTCGCAGCAGGCGCTGGGCAGGCGCACCCGCGGCGCGGGCGAGCTCGACGCGATCCTCGCGGGCACGCTCGACCGGTTGGGCCGCCGCCTGCGCGGCGCGCACCGCACGTCCCGCACCGTCGTGCTCCGGCTGCGGTTCGACGACTTCTCGCGCGCCACCCGTTCGCACTCGCTCACCGAGTCCACCGCGCACACCGAGACGCTCCTGGAGGCAGCGCGCGTCCTGCTGGGCGCCGCACTGCCGATGATCGAGGAGCGGGGGATCACGCTGCTCGGGGTGTCGCTGTCGGGCCTGGACGACGACCGGTCCGTTCAGCTCGCCCTCCCCTTCGACGCGCGCAGCGGGCCCGCCATCGACACCGCGCTCGACGCGGTGCAGCACCGGTTCGGCACCCGATCGGTCACCAGAGCCACGCAGTTGCGCCTGCGTCCGGCCCCGGAAGTCCCCCGGTTGGACGATTAGCTATGATCACGGGACGTGCTGAGCCTTTCCGTCGGCTGGCGGGTGGCGTTCCTCATCGGCCCCGTGCTCGGCCTGGTCATCCTGTTCGTGCGCCGCCACCTCCCGGAGAGCCCCCGCTGGCAGGTGATGAACGGCCGCGAGCGCGAGGCCGAGGAGTCGATCACCTACATCGAGCACGAGGTGGAGCAGTCCGGGGTCAGTCTGCCGAAGGTCGGCGAGAGCAAGGCCCTCGATCTCCAGCCCACCACGAACATCGGCTACATGGCACTCACCCGGGTGCTGTTCCGTGAGTACCCGTCCCGTGCCGTGCTCGGCGCCTCACTGATGATCACCCAGTCCTTCCTCTACAACGCGATCTTCTTCACCTACACGCTGGTGCTGGCCAAGTTCTACGGCGTCGAGTCGACGTCGGCGCCGTGGTTCCTCATCGCATTCGCAGTCGGCAACCTGACCGGTCCGCTCACGCTCGGGCGCCTCTTCGACACGCTCGGTCGCCGGAAGATGATCGCGGGTACCTACGTGCTGTCCGGCGTGTTGCTGGCCATCACCGCGTTCCTGTTCAACGCAGGCGTCCTCACCGCGGTGACGCAGACGATCGCCTGGTGCGTCATCTTCTACTTCGCCTCCGCGGGCGCCAGCGCCGCCTACCTGACGGTGAGCGAGATCTTCCCGCTGGAGGTCCGGTCCAAGGCCATCGCGGTGTTCTTCGCCATCGCACAGTGCTTCGCCGCGATCGCCCCGGCGATCTACGGCGCGCTGATCGGCGACGGCTCGCAGCCGGTCAAGCTGTTCTTCGGCTACCTGCTCGGCGCGGTGATCATGATCATCGGCGGTGTGGTGGCCGCCTTCCTCGCCGTCGACGCCGAGGGCAAGTCGCTGGAGGACATCGCGTCGCCGCTGGCCGCGCGCCGCACCGGTTTCACGCGCGCCGAGGGATCCGCACGCCCCAACCTGCCCTGACCGCCGTGGCAGACTCCGCCCGTGGCAAGGCGGGCGAAGCGGCGTACGCGGTGGCAGGCGCTGTGGCGGTCGCGATGGGCGGAGCTGCGCACCGCCGCGACCGGCGTCGATCCCGGCCATGTCCGGCTGCGCCTCGCCACCACGGCGCTCGTGTCGATCGTGTTGGCCGTCGTCCTGGCCGCGGTGCTCCAGCGGCTCACCGGCGAGGCCGTCACGGTGGTGCTCGTGGCCGCGGTGCTGGCCATGGTCAGCAACATCGCGGTCAACGAGACCTCGTTGGGCAGGCTGCGGGCCACGACCGCACTGCTCGTGCTGCCCGCCGCGGCCGCGATCGCCCTGGGCACGCTGCTGGCGCCCTACCGCCTGGCCGCCGACGCCGTCTTCGTCCTGATCATGATGGGAGGCGTGTACATCCGCCGCTTCGGGCCGCGCGGCTTCGCGATCGGCATGGCCGCGGTGATGGCGTACTTCTTCTCGCAGTTCCTGGGCGCCCAGGTCGCCGCACTGCCGTGGCTGGTCGTCACCGCTGCGCTCGGCGTCGGCTCGGCGCTGCTCGTGCGCGGCTATCTGCTCGCCGACAACCCCGAGAAGACGCTGGCCCGCCTGGTCCGCGCGTTCCGCGCCCGGGTGCACAACCTGATCTTCGCCGTGGCCGAGCTGCTCGACGCCGAGCCCGACGACCGGGAGCAGGCCCGACGCGAGCTCGGCCGCAGGCGGATGCGGCTCAACGAGACCGCGCTGCTCATCGCCGACCAGCTGGAACGGCAGGACGAAGGCGGCGAGCTGGAGGTCTACATCCTGGACGCGGAGCTCGCCGCCGAACGGCTCGCGGACACGGCCCGCCACCTCGTCGTCACGGTCGGACGGCCGCCCGCCCCGCTGCGCCGTCCACTGCTGTCCGGCCTGCGTCCGCTCGGCGCTGCGACGGCCACCGGCACGGTGCAGGCGCGGGTGCCCGCCCTGCTGGAGGCGGCGCAGCGCAGGGTCGCGCCGCTCGTCGAACAGGTCGAGGGGTTCGGTGACGACGGGCAGCGCGTCGCGTTCGCGGTGTCCCGGCTGGCCGCCGCGCTCGCCGAGGGCCGCCAGCACGCCCCGACCGCCCCCGCCGACGACCTGACCGCCGGTCTGACCGACGACCTCACCGCCGACCGTGATCCGGCCGCCGACGCGCCGACGGACGCCCGCACCGATGCGGCCGCCGAGCCCGCCGACGACTCCCCTCCCGCCGCCGACCGACCGACCGGCGCCCGTGTCGACGCCACCGCCACCGGGCCGACCGTCGCTGAGGGGCCGACGGGCGCCCGCACACACGCCACGGCGGCGACCGGGGACGCCGCCGTCGCTGCCGGGCCGACCGGCGGCGCCGAGCCCACGGTCGACCGGCCGGAACGCGACGGCGACGCCGCGCAGGCCGAGCAGCCTCCCGCCCGGCCGGGGCTCGCCCTCACCACCCGGCAGACCGTCCAGGTCGGGGTCGCCACCAGCCTCGCCATCATCGGCGGCGAGCTGCTGTCCCCGTCCCGCTGGTACTGGGCGGTGATCGCCGCTTTCGTGGTGTTCGCGGGCACCACCAGCCGCGGCGACGTGCTGACCAGGGGCCGTGACCGCGTGCTCGGCACGATCGGCGGGGTGGTCGCCGGGATGGCGCTCGCCTTCGTCGTGAACGGCGCCGTGGTGCCGTCGCTGGTGCTGCTGTTCGTGTGCCTCTTCCTCGCCATCTATCTGGTGCGCGTGTCACCGGGGCTGCAGGCGTTCTGGATCACCGCGGTGCTGGCGTTGGTCTACGGCCTGACCGGCCAGTTCAGCGTCGAGACCCTCGTCCTGCGCGTCGAGGAGACCGCGGTCGGCGCGGCCCTGGGCATGCTCGCGGGCTTCCTGGTCCTGCCGACCGGCACCCGCGCGGCGTTCGGACAGGCGCTCGACGCGATGGTC
This sequence comes from uncultured Actinomycetota bacterium, assembly GCA_963770115.1. Taxonomy (GTDB): domain Bacteria; phylum Actinomycetota; class Actinomycetes; order Mycobacteriales; family Pseudonocardiaceae; genus Pseudonocardia. The sequence continues at coordinate 110,459 of CAVYOT010000009.1, read as the reverse complement.
GACGCCGTGCACGCCGTGTTGGACGCGGCCGTCGACCGCCTGCTGGGGCGACCGGTCGCCGCCGCGCCGGTGGAACTCGCGCGGGACATGGACGCCGCCCTCGTCGTACTGCGGCAGCGGGGCCGCCCGTTGGACAGCCCGTTCCCCAGCCGCCGCGGCCGGTCCAGCTACGCCAGGGCGCTGCGGGTGTTCGGGAGCGTCGACCACTACGCCCGGCTGCTCGCGCGGCTCTCGGACACCGTGCGCGCCCCCGACTGGGCGGAGACGCTGAGCCCGGCCGTGGCGCGCATCCGGACCAACGTCGACGGCCTGCGCGCGTTGCTGGAGCAGATCGACGGCCCCGAGGTGCTCTCGGCCGAGCCCGAGGTGGACGCGGCGGAGGCCCACGCCGCCCGGTGCACCGACCACGGCCTGCGCGGCCAACTGCTGGTGGCCGCGCGCCTGCTGCGCCGCATGGACCAGGCCGTGGTCGGGTTCGCCGCCGACCTCGGCGCGCCCCAGCCGGAGCCCGCTTCCGCAGGGGTCGGCTGACCATCGGCCTCCGCCTGGCGAGTGCCGCCTTGCCTCGCAGGCCCTGTCGACGCTCCGCAGGGTCCCCGCGCCCTGCGAAGCACACACCGAACCCTGCGAAGCGGGCCTCGAACCGGGCTCCCGCCACCCGCGCTGCGCGGCGGGAAGACTAAATCCGCACGCCGGGGGCGGCGCGCTCGAAGCCCGGCGGCACGATGATGTCCTCGGGCACGAGGTCGTGGATCGACGAGCGGCCCAGCCCGAGCAGCGCCTCGTCAATCCCGCTGCGCAGGATCTGCAGCACGTTGGCGACGCCCGCCTGCCCGCCCGCGGCCATGCCCCACAGGTACGCCCGGCCGATCATCACAGCCTTGGCGCCCAGCGCGAGCGCCTTGACGACGTCGCCGCCGCGGCGGATGCCGCCGTCCAGCACGATCTCGATCTGGTCCCCGACGGCCTCGGCGATGCCGGGCAGCGCGCGGATCGACGCCGGGGTGCCGTCGAGGTTGTTCCCGCCGTGGTTGGACACGGAGATCGCGGTGACGCCCGCGTCGACGGCCCGCCGCGCGTCGTCCGGGTGCATGATCCCCTTGATCATGAAGGGGCCGCCCCACTCCTCGCGCATCCAGGCGATGTCCTGCCACGTCGGCAGCGGTGTGCCCATCCACTCGCCGTAGGCGCCGAAGAAGGTGGGGGCCTGCTCGCCGGGCGGGACGAGGTTCGGCGTGGTGAGGTCGGGCAGGCCGCCGCTGCGCGCCCACTCCAACACGTAGCGCGGCCGCAGCATCCCCTCCGGGGCGAACCGCATGATGGCCTTGATGTCCATCTTCTCCGGGATGGCGGGGCTCCCCCAGTCGCGCCGGGTCGCGAACGTCCAGTCCAGGGTGATGATCAGCCCCTGCGCGCCCGCCTTGCGCGCCCGCTCGGCGCGCTCGACGAGCTTGTCGCGGGTGCCGTTCCAGTACATCTGGAACATCGTCTTCGGGTTGGCGGCCGCGACGTCCTCGATCGGTTTGCTCGCGAACGACGACAGGCCCATCGCGGTGCCCGCCTCCGCCGCGGCGCGGGCGACGGCGACCTCGCCATCGGGGTGCACCGCCTGCACGCCGGTCGGTGAGATGATCACCGGTAGGGCGATGTCCATGCCCATCACGCGTGTCGCCTGCTCGCGGTTCTGCGGCAGGTTCGCGATGTGCGGGCGGAAGCCGAGCTCACTGAACGCGTTGACGTTGTCGTCAAGCGTGACGCCGCGCTCGGAACCCGCGATCAACGCCAGGTAGACCGACTTGGGCAGCCGCTTTTTCGCGCGTCGCTGTGCCTCGGCGATCGACTCGAACCACTCCCTGGTGCTCGCCATGGAAGGAGGCTAAGCGCGCGACCCCGCTCTCCGCCCCCCTCCGGCCCGAACGTCGGGGCGAGGTCCCCCTCCTGACGGAGGGTGCCTCACACCCCACGCTCGACGGGCAGGAGCCCGCGGTCGACGGCCCGCACGAGCGCCGCGTGATCGGACTCGGTCTGGTCGGCGTAGGCGCGGGCGAACAGCACCATCGCGTCGTCGAGCTTGGCCGAGCCGCCGACATAGCCCGCGATCATCGACGCCCCGCTGGTGCGGGCGTGGCCCTTGGCCAGCAGGTGTCCGACGACCCCCGCGTAGTCGATCAGTGCCTCGGCGTCGATCCCGGAGAGCCCCACGCTGCCCTTCATGTTGCGGAACTGCCGCACGTAGTACTGCCTGCCGTCGAAGGCCGTCCACCCCAGCAGCGGGTCGCTGACGGTCTGCAGCGCCTGCTGGTACTCGACGACCCGCTGGCCCTGGTGGGCGTGCCAGGCCGACTCGCCGTGCACGTACCGCGCCAACACCGACCGGCGGGCCTGCTTGAGCTGCAGGAACACCACGTCGTCTGCGGACGAGCCCTCCAAGAGCACGACGTAGGCGCGCAGCCCCACGCTGCCGACGCCGACGACCTTGTGCGCGACGTCGACGATCGTGTAGCCGCCCAGCACCCGCCGCCAATGCGGGGCGACCGTGCCGAGGTACTCGTCGAGCGCCTCCCCGATCAGCTCGATCTCGCCGTCCGACACGCGGGTGATCAGCGGCGGCTCCTCGACGATCCGCCGCCGCCCCGCCACCTCCGCGGTGAAGCGGGGCAGCGCACGGTCGCTGGTGCGGTGTCGGGCGCGGCGGGCGGCGCGGACGATCTCGCGGCGCAGCGGACCCGCTATCTCGTCGGCCAGCCGGTCCACGTCGATCCGGCCGAACGAGCGCGACATCAGGGGCTGGTCGGCGAGGAACCGCACCTCGTCGCGGTAGGCCGCGACGCAGGTCCGTACGGCGTCCGCACAGTGCTCCTCGCCCGTGCCGTCGCCGCGGCCAGCCACCACGATGCTCGCGACCAGCCTGCGCAGGTCCCACTCCCAGCCGCCGGGGTGGGCCTCGTCGAAGTCGTTGAGGTCGATCACGAGGTCGCGCTCCGGCGAGGCGTAGAAGCCGAAGTTGCCGAGGTGGGCGTCCCCGCAGACGACCGGCGTGATGCCGGTGGCGGGCAGGTGCGCCACGTCCTCGGCCATGACGACGGCCGTGCCGCGCAGGAAGCCGTACGGCGAGGCGACCATCCTGCCGACCCGTATCGGCACCAGCCTGCCGACCCGGCCCTCGTGCGAGTCCATGATCTGCTGCACCGGGTCGGGGCGCCCGACCGGCGGCACCCAGTCCCCCAGCGACTTGCGCGGCACCTTGTCCCGCAGCCGCTTGCCCAGCGCGTACCGCTCGGCGCGGTCGACAGGGCGCTTGCGCAGCGACGCGTAGGCCGTGCCGTCGGCGTCGGCAAGCACCGTGTGGGAAGGGGCGGTCACGGCGCGAATGCTAGTGGGCCGGGGTGTCCTTTCCCGGCGCTTCCGTTCGTTCCTAGGGTGACGTCCAAGCCTGGCGTCCACCCCGAGAGGAGCATTCCCCATGCCCACCTATGCCGCGCTCATCTACTCCAGGGACGTCGACTGGACGCTGCCGGAGTACGGCACCGAGATGAAGGAGTACGCCGAGTTCGGCGAGGCGGCCGCCGCCGTGATCCGCGGGGGCGCCGCGCTCTACCAGACCAGCACCGCGACCACCGTCCGCGTGCAGGACGGCAAGGGCGGCGACGTCGTCACCTCCGACGGACCCTACGCCGAGACGAAGGAGGCCCTCACCGGGTTCTACCTGCTCGAGTGTGCCAACCTCGACGAGGCGATCAAGGTCGCGGCCAGATCCCCGCGGCGTGGGACGGCGCGGTCGAGGTGCGCCCGACCATCGACTTCGGCGGGTGACCCTGACGTCCGAAGACGCACCGGCCGCACGCGCCGCCCTCGTCCGCCTCGTGCGCGACGAGGGCAGGCGCGTGCTGGCCACGCTCGTCCGGCTCACCGGCGATCTCCCGCTCGCCGAGGACGCCGTGCAGGACGCCGCCGTGCGCGCGCTGGAGACCTGGCCGCGCGACGGCGTGCCCGAGGAGCCCCGCGCCTGGCTGACGCTCACCGCCCGGCGCCGCGCGATCGACATCCTGCGCCGCGAGACGGCTCGCGCCGGGAAGGAGGCAGCGGCAAGGGACGGGGCGGCAAAGAGGCGGCCGTGACCGAGCCCGACGACCCGCCGCCCCCCGAGTCGGTCCGCGACGACCTGCTGCGGCTCGTGTTCACCTGCTGCCACCCGGCCCTGTCCGTCGAGACGCAGGTGGCGCTCGCACTCCGCACGCTGTGTGGCCTCTCGATGGCCGAGGTCGGGGCGGCGCTGCTCGTGCCGGAGGCGACGATGGCCAAGCGCCTCACCCGCGCCCGCCAGAAGATCGCCCTGGCCCCCATCCCCTACGCCGTGCCCGCCGACCACCAGCTCCCTGACCGGCTGCGCGGCGTGCTCACCACCGTCTACCTGCTGTTCACCGACGGGCTACGCGCCGACAGGGGCGCCGCGGCGCCGCGCTCGTCGACGAGGCGATGCGGCTCGGCCGCCTGCTGCGCGAGCTGATGCCGGGCGAGCCGTCGGTGCTGGGTCTGCTGGCGCTGATGCTGCTGCAGGACTCCCGGCGCGACGCCCGTGTCGACGGCGACGGCGTGCCCGTCCTGCTCGCCGACCAGGACCGCGGCCGCTGGCGGCGCGACCTCATCGCGGAGGGCGTCGTGCTCGTCGGCGAGGGCCTGCGCCGCACGCCCGACCGGCCCGACCCCTACGTCGTCCAGGCCGCGATCGCCGCCTGCCACGCACTCGCCCCCACCTGGGCCGACACCGACTGGGCGGCCGTGCTGTCGTGGTACGACGTGCTGCTGACGGTGGCCGACACGCCGGTCGCCCGGCTCAACCGCGCGGTGGCCGTCGGCGAGCTCTCGGGGCCGTCCGCCGGGATCGCGGCCGTCGACGCCGTGGCCGACCTGCGGGGCTACCCCCTGTGGCACGCCGCCCGCGCGGAGCTGCTCGCCCGGATGGACCGTCTCGCGGAGGCCAGGGAGGCCTACGCCGCGGCGATCGCGATACCCCAGGACGACGCCCAGCTCACGCATCTTCGGCGGCGCTGTGCGCGGCTGGACCCGGAAGCGGACCCAGCCCGAACCGGATGAGGGCCGTCACCGCCGCGGTCGCGAGGATGGTCACCGCCATCACGACGACGGTGACCCCGCCCAGCGAGGCCAACGGCGGCACGGCGGCGCCGATCGCGAACTGCAGCAGCCCGAACACGGCCGACGCCGTGCCCGCGGCCGACCCCTGCCCGTCGAGCGCCAGCGCGGTGGCGTTGGGCAGGAGCACGCCGGTGCAGCCGACGAACACGAGCAGGGGCGCGAGCAGGACCCACACCGATCCCGACACCAGGACGCCCACGAGCATGGCGACGGCCGCGACCAGCGCGACGACGACCCCCGTGGTCAGCAGGCGGGCGGCGCCGACGCGCCCGACGAGACCCGCCGACGCCCGTCCGGCCAGCAGGATGGCCACCGCGTTCGCCCCGAACACGTACGCGAACTGCTGCGCAGACAGGCCGTAGGTGTCCTGCAGCACGTAGCTCGCCATCGCGATGTAGACGAACATGCCGCAGACCCCGACGGCCCCGACGAGCGCGGGCACCAGGAACGTCCGGTCGCGCAGCACCGAACGCAGCGCGGCCGCCGTCGTCCGCAGCCCGCCCGCGCGGCGGCGGTCGGCGGGCAGCGTCTCGCCCAGCGTCGCGGCGCCGACGAGCAGCACGATCCCCAGCACGGCCAGGGCCGCGAACAGCCCGCGCCAAGAGGTGAACTGGAGGAGCAGCCCGCCGAGCAGCGGCGCGCCGATCGGCGCCACCCCCATGACGAGCATGAGCAGCGCGAACACGCGCGCGAGCGCGGGGCCCGCGTACAGGTCGCGGACCATCGCCCGCGCGACGACGATGCCGGTGCCGCCCGCGAGCCCGCCGAGCAGGCGCAGCACCAGCAGCGGCCCGATGGAGGGGGCGAGCGCGCACAGGCCCGCGGTCAGCACGAAGAGGGCCTGGCCGACGAGCAGCGGGATCCGGCGGCCCACCCGGTCGGTGAGCGGTCCGACGAAGAGCTGACCGAGCGCGAGGCCGATCATGCAGAGCGAGAGCGACAGCTGGCTCGCCGACTCGCTGGCGCGCAGGTCCGCGGTGAGCGCGGGTAGGGCGGGCAGGTAGAGGTCGAGCGAGAGCGGTCCGAGCGCCGAGAGGCCGCCGAGCGCCAGCACGCGCCGCAGCGGGACCCGGACGGCGGGGATGGCGGTCACCCGGTCTTCTACGCGCCCGGCCGCGGCAAGGGGAACGTCGGGCGCACCGGATCACCGCCCCACACGGGTCAGAGCAGGAACAGCCCGACGAGGAAGGCGACGACGACGAGGGCGAAGACGAGCCCGATGAGGTGGCCCGCGAGCCGTCCCTCGGCGAGGGCCTCGTCCCGCGTGGGAGGAGCGGTGGTGGTCATGCCGTCTTTTCGCTCGGAACGCGCGAAGAGTTACTCCCGGTCGCGCCTAGCCGCCGGGCGAAGGCTGAGCGTCACCGCTGCGCGCCTGTTCCTCGGGTGCGCACCGCGGCACGAGGTCGGCGGTGAGGCGGTCGAGGAACGTCCGGCGGCGCCAGACGCCCCGCGCGGCGGCGGCCAGCGCGTCCGGCGCGTGCACCGCGGCGTCGAGGACGTCCTGCCCCTCAGCCGGTGGCGACGGTGAGCGAGCTGCCCGGTAGGGCGCCGTCGAGCACGAGTCGGGCGATGCGCTCCCGGTGCCGTTCCGCGCTCCCCAGCAGCGCCGCGTCGGAGACCGCCCGCTTGACGTAGAGGTGGGCGGGGTGCTCCCAGGTGAACCCGATGCCCCCGTGCAGCTGGACGGCGTCGAGAGCGACGCGCTCGTAGGCCTCCGAGCAGACGGCCTGCGCGACGGCGACGGCCAGGTCCGGATCGTCGGAGCCGTCGGTGAGCGTCCACGCCGCGTGGTAGGCGGTCGAGCGGGCGTGCTCGACCCGCACGAGCATGTCGGCACACCGGTGCTTGACGGCCTGGAACGACCCGATGGGCCGCCCGAACTGGAGGCGGGTGCGCGCGTAGGCCACGGTCATGTCCAGCATTCGCTGCGCACCGCCGACCTGCTCCGCCGCGAGCAGGGCGCCCGCCGTGCGCCGCGCCACGGCCAGCGCACGGTCGGCGTCGACACCGGTGGCGAGCAGACGGCCGGGGGTCGCGGCGAACCGCACCCCGGCCTGCCGCCGCGTCGGGTCCAGCGTGGACAGCGGGGTGCGCTCGCCGCCCTCGACGGCGAACAGCGCCGTGGCATCGGTCGCCCCGACCCGCGCCGCGACGACGAGCAGGTCGGCCTCCCCGTCGACGACCTGGGCCACCTCCCCGGTCAGCGCGTCGCCCTGCGCGGCGACCGGGCCTTCGACCAGCGCGGCCGTCCGACGTCCCTCGACGAGCGGCGTGACGTCCTCGCCGAGCGCCGCCAGCGCGGGCACGGCGAGCGCGACGGTGCCGAGCAGCGGCCCCGGCAGCAGCGCGGCGCCGCACTCCTCGGCGACGATGGCCTGGTCCACCACGGTGCCGCCCGCACCGCCGAGCTCCTCGGGCACCGCGAGCCCGAGGACGCCCAGCTCGCCGCCGAGGCGGGCCCACACGCCGCGGTCATAGCCCGCTTCCATCGCGCGCCGCACGGCCGCCTCGTCGCAGGCCTCGGCCAGGAACGCCCGCACCGCCGTGCGCAGGTCGCTCTGCTCGGCGGTGAACACGAACTCAGCCACGGGGCACGTCCTTCCATGCCTTTCCCGCGTCGGCACGCAGGTCCCCCGGCAGCCCGAGGATGCGTTCGCCGAGGATGTTGCGCAGCACCTCGGAGGTGCCGCCTTCGATCGTGTTGGCCCGTGCGCGCAGGAACCGCTGCTGGACGGGCCCGCGGTGGTCCGTCTCGCGGGCCATGTCGCGCGGGGCGTACGAGCCGTAGAGGGTGGCCTGCTCGCCGAGGAGATCCATGCAGAACTCGTAGACGTGCTGGTTCAGCTCGGTCGAGACGACCTTCGCGATCGAACCCTCCGGACCCGGTGACCCCGAGCCCGCCGCGGCACGGGCGCGCTGGTCGGTGAGGCGCTGGGCTTCGGCGCGGGTCCACAGCGCGGCCAGCCGGTCGCGCAGCACGGGCGTGCGCCGCTCCGGATAGCGCGCCCACAGCTCGACCGCGTCGGCGATCGCGCCCGCCCCCCGCACGAACGACGTCCCGCCGATGGCGGACCGCTCGTTCATCAGCGTGGTCATCGCGACCCGCCAGCCGTTGCCGACTGCCCCCAGCCGGTGCGTGTCCGGGATGCGGGCGCCGGTGAGGTAGACCTCGTTGAACTCCGCCTGCCCGGTCATCTGGCGCAGCGGCCGCGTCTGCACGCCCGGAGCCCTCATGTCCAGCACGAAGTAGGTGAGGCCCTTGTGCTTGGGCTGGTCGGGGTCGGTGCGGGCGAGGAGCAGCGCGTACCGGGCGACGTGCGCGAGGCTCGTCCACACCTTCTGGCCGTCCACCACCCACTCGTCGCCGTCCGGAACGGCCGAGGTCGCGAGGCCCGCGAGGTCCGAGCCCGCCCCCGGCTCGCTGAACAGCTGGCACCAGATGTGCTCGGTGGTGGCCAACGGGCGCAACAGCTCCCGCGCCAGCTCCGGCGTGGCGTGCTCCAGCACCGTCGGCGCGGCCATGCCCTGCCCGATCGGGTTCAGCAAGAACGGGTTCGGGCCGCCGGCATCCTGCAGGATCTCGTCGGCCCGCGCCTGCAGCCCCCGCGAGACCCCCAGGCCGCCCAGCCCGACCGGGAAGTGCACCCACGCGAGCCCGGCGTCGTAGACCGCGCCGAGGAACTCGGTGACCGGGACCGCCCGCGGATCATGGGTCTCGACCACCTGCCGCGCGGTCTTCTCGACGAGCTCGCCGGGATCGTCCATGATCGCTCCTGTCGTGACGGTCAACGCTGACTGTACCGTCGGAGGCGTGATCATCGACCGGATCGCCACGCGCCTGCTCCGCCTGCCGCCCGCCCGCACCGCCTTCACCCGCCGCGAGGAACGGATCCCCATGCGCGACGGCGTGGTGCTGCTGGCCGAGCACCACGTCCCGGTGACCGACCATCCGCTCGGCACGGTGCTGGTCCGCACGCCCTACAGCCGCACCACGCCCCTGGATGCGGTGTCGTGCCGGACGCTCGCCGCCCGCGGCTACCACGTGCTCGTGCAGAGCGTCCGGGGCACGTTCGGCTCCGGCGGCGTGTTCGACCCGATGGTCGACGAGGAGCGCGACGGCCACGACACCGTGGCCTGGCTGCGCGGGCAGCCCTGGTTCGACGGGCGGCTCGCGATGCACGGCGCCTCCTACCTCGGCTGGACGCAGTGGACGCTGATGGCCGACCCGCCGCCGGAGCTGCGCGCCGCGGTGGTGCTGGTCGCGCCGCACGACTTCGCGGCGTCGGTGTACAGCACGGGCGCCTTCGCCCTGCACGGCTTCCTGAGCTGGAGCGACCTGATCCTGCACCAGGAGACGACGGGTCCGCTGGCGGCCATCGCGCGAGGCGTCACCGCCGAGCGACGGCTGGCGCCGGGCTACGGCGGGCTGCCGCTGGGCGACGCGGTCGACACCCTCTTCGCGGGGCGGGCGCCGTGGTTCCGGCCCTGGCTCGCCCACCCGGACCTCGCCGACCCGTTCTGGAATCCCCGACGCGCCCCGCTCGGGCTGGAGCGCTCGACTGTTCCGACCCTGCTCGTCGGCGGATGGCAGGACCTCTTCGTCGAGCAGACACTCGCCCAGTACGCGGCCCTCTCCGCCCGCGGCGTCGACGTCGCGCTGACCGTCGGGCCGTGGACGCACGTCGGCGTCGGCATCCGGGGGGCGGGCATCGTGGCCCGCGAGGCGCTGAGCTGGCTCGACGAGCACCTCGCGGGCGCGACAGGGCGGCGGCGGCGTGCCCCCGTGCGGGTCTACCTCACCGGCACGCGGGAGTGGCGGGACCTGCCGGAGTGGCCGCCGCCGACCGCGCCGCGGACGTGGTGGCTCGGCCCGGCGGGGCGCCTGGTCGACGACGAGCCCGTCGAGCAGACAGGCGCGCCGCTCGCCGAGTTCCGCTACGACCCGGCCGACCCGACGCCCGCCGTGGGCGGGCGGCTCCTCACCCCCGACGCGGGTGTCCGGGACAACCGGGACCTCGCCGCCCGCGCCGACGTCCTGACGTTCACCACTCCCCCGCTGCCGCGCGACCTCACGATCGCGGGCGCGCCCGTCGTCACGCTGGACCACGGCGCGGAACCCGCGCACGCCGACGTCTTCCTGCGGCTGTGCGACGTCGACCCGGACGGACGGTCGCGCAACGTGGCCGACGGGATGCGGCGCCGGGACCCGGCGACCGGGCCGGTCACGGTCGAGCTCGACCCCTGCTTCCACCGCGTGGCGGCCGGGCACCGGCTCAGCCTGCTCGTCGCGGGCGGCGCCTTCCCCCGCTTCCCGCGCAACAACGGCACCGGCGAGCCCCCAGCCGAGGCCACGGGTCTCGTGCCGGTGATCCACCACGTTCGTGGCGGCCGGATCGCCCTACCGATCACAGATTGACGCGAAATCGTGCGCCAACCGGGGTAACGGATCACACAGCTCGGGCGAGCAACCCATGGGCATGTCACCGTCCGCAACCACAAGGGGGCTCTGGTGCGATCGGGCCGCGGTCTACGCGACGAGTTTTCGGCGTTCTATGCCTCGGCCTACCCGGAGCTGGTGGCACAGCTGTTGGCGATCACCGGCGACGCCGGGCTCGCCAGGGCCGCCACCGCGACGACGCTGGCCAAGGCCTGGCGCTCGTGGCCGACCCTGCGGCAGGCGGCCGACCCGCTGGTGCGCGCCCGCTGGTCCGCGGTCATGGTGGCCGCCGAGCACCAGAGCACGGCGAAGCCCCGCGCCACGAAATCGACCCGCGCCGTCGTCGACGACGGCGGAGAGGTCACCGAGGACGCCGTCCTGCTGGCCGCGTTGCGGCTGCTGCCGCCCGTCCAACGCCGGGCGCTGGTGCTGCACTACATGGGCGGCGTTTCGGTCAACCAGCTCGCCGCGCTCAGCGGCTCGTCCGCCGAGCACGTCGAGCTCCTGCTCGACGACGGGTTCACGGCCCTCGCCGACTCGCTCGACTGGGCCGACGAGCCCGCCGCCGACCCCGACGCCGACGGGGCGACCCTCGACGGCGCAGCGGACGACGACACCCCGGACCTCGACGACACCGCAGCCACCAACCACACCGCAGCCGCCGACGGCGACGTCGCACCGGAGGCGCACGGCCCCGACGCCGACCCCGACCTCGACGCCGACCCGGACGACGATCTCGACCTGCGCTTCGACTGGACCGCCGAGGCACTGGCCGACACGGCCGCCCGCCTTCCCGCCGAGGTGACGGCCCCCTCCCCGGCCGGGATGCTGCGCCGAGCCGCGCTCGTGCGGTGGTCGGCGCGGGCCATCCCCGTCGCGGCGTGCGCCGCCTGCGTCGCCGCCATCGGGATGGTGGCCGCACAGGCGGGCTCGCCCGCCGACTACGCCCGGCCCGCGATCTACGCCAACAACGGCAGCGGCGCGGGCGTCCCCGCCGTGCCCGCCGAGGCGGCAGAGCCCGATCTCGGGGGCATCGTGATCACGCCCGCCGCCGTGGCCCCTGCGGGCCCCGTGGTGCGGCTGCGGTCCGTCGCGCTGACCGCACTGCTCGACCCGGGCTCGGGCGGGTCCGGATCGTCCGGCCAGGGTCCGGCCGGGTCGGCGTCCTCGGCATCCGGCTCCTCTGCGTCGGGCTCCTCTGCGTCGGGATCCGCTGCGGCCGCGACGGGCGCGTCCGGCGGCGGCTCCACCGGCGCAGGCTCGGGTGGCTCGAGCGCGGGCGGCTCCACGTCGACGGGTTCCACGACGCCGCCGACGACACCGGCGTCGGGTGGTGGCACGTCGGGTGGTGGCACGGGCGGCACGACGCCGGGTACCACGTCGAGCACGCCGACCACGACCCCGCCCGTCCCCACCACCACCGAGACGACGCCCGCCACCCCCACGACGACCGCCCCGACCACGACGACGACCGAGCCGACGCCGGTCGACCCGACGACGACCACCACGCCCGCCCCCGCGACGACCACCACGCCGACATCGGTGATCGAGACCACCGCAGGGACGAGCCTCGAGACCACGGTCGCGACGACGACCGAGTCCGCGACCAAGACCACCGACCAGACCAGCACGGAAACGGGCAGCAGCGACACGAGCAGCAGCAGCGACGCCGGGTCGGGCTCGAACAGCTGACCGGCCCGCCGGTCCGTTGGTCCGCCTCGGCCGCTCAGCCGGTGAGCGCCGCGTGCACCTTCTCCTCGGCCGCGGTCAGCGCGGCCCCGGTGCTCCGGGGCCGCGGCAGGTCGATCTCCACCTGCGCCCGCACGATCGCGGGGCGCGGGCCCAGCACGACCACCCGGTCGGACAGGTACACCGCCTCGCGGATGTCGTGCGTGACCAGCAGCACGGTCCAGCCGTAGCGGGCCCACACATCGGCCAGCCAGGCCTGCATGTCCGCGCGGGTGAGCGAGTCCAGCGCGCCGAACGGCTCGTCGAGCAGCATCAGCGGCCGGTCCTGCACCACCGTGCGCAGCAGCGCGGCCCGTTGGCGCATGCCACCGGAGAGCTCGTCGGGCCGGGCGTTCTCGAACCCGGCCAGCCCGAACGGGGCGAACAGCGCCTGCGCCCTCGCCCGCGCGGCGCGTCGTCGCACACCCGCCACCTCCAGTCCCAACGCCGTGTTGTCCAGCACACTGCGCCACGGGAAGAGCAGGTCCCGCTGCGGCATGTAGGCGACGTGCTCGACCTCGCCGGTCGCGTCCCGGCCGTCGACGAGCACCCGACCCGCGTCCGGCCGCTCCAGCCCGGCGATCACGTCGAACAACGTGGACTTGCCGCACCCGCTCGGCCCGATCACCGACACGAACTGGCCGGGCGCCGACGTCGAACGCGATGCCGTCGAGCACCGGCAGCCCCGGATAGCCCTTCGCCACCGCGTCGACGGTGAGCCTCATCGACCCACCGCCCGGCTCCAGGGCGCGACGAGCCGCTGCACGAGGTAGGTCAGGGCGAAGAGGGCGACGGAGACCGCGGCCGCCACGACCACCGCGGCCAGCACGAGGTCGGTGCGGAACGAGTTCTTCTGCACCTGCATGAAGATCCCCAGCCCCGCGGTGGCGCCGACGTACTCCGCGAAGATCGCCCCGGTGACCGCGTAGGTGATGCCGATCCGCAGCGCCGTGAAGAACGACGGCATCGCACCGGGCAGCCGCACGTAGCGGAACTGCGTGAGCCGGGACGCGCCCATGCTGCGCAGCAGGTTGGTGGCCTGGCGGTCGGTGGCGGCGAACCCCTCGATGAGGCCGATGGCGATGGGGAAGAACGTCACCAGCGCGATCACGACGACCTTGGGCAGCAGCCCGAAGCCGAACCAGATGATCAGCAACGGGGCGATCGCGACGATCGGCAGCGTCTGCGACGCCACGAGGAGCGGCGTCACGGCCCGGCGCAGCCACGGCACGAAGTCGACGGCCATCGCGATCACCCAGCCCACGGCGAGCGACACCGTGAACCCGACGGCCGTCACCTGCAGGGTCGGCACCGTGTTGGCCCACAGCGCGTCCCGGAACGCCCAGCCCTGCTCGACCACCCGCAGCGGCGACGGCAGCACCTGCGGGCGCACCCCCGACGCGTCGACGGCCACCTGCCAGACGACGAGTCCGACCGCGACCAGCAGCGCGGCAGGCCCCACCCGCCCCACCACCCCCAACGGTGAGTCCCGCGTCTCGACACGCCGAGTTCGCCGATCGAACACGCTCAGGCCGCCGTGTCGGTGAACCAGGTGGCGTAGTCCGGCTTCGCGGTCAGCGGCTTGCCGTCGGCGCCGGTGAGCACCCCCGCGTCGTAGAGGAACCCGGAGAACCCCGACCAGGTCGCGAGCGTCTGGGTGCCGACCTTCCCCGTCGCGTCCTTCAGGTAGCGCTGGGCGAGCAGGTCCTGGCTGCGGGAGACGAGCTCGGGCTCGGTGAACACGCCCGGGTTGGCGTCGGTGAGCAGCTTCACGGCCTGCGCCGGATCGTCCGCACCGAGCTGGTAGCCCCGCCGCAGCGCGGCCACGAACGCCTTCGCGGCGTCGGCGTGGGCGGCGAGCCACGGCGTGTTGCCGATGACGATCACGCTGTAGGCGTCGGGGAAGCCGTAGTCGGCGTAGGCGAACGTCTTCAGCGGCTCGTTCCGCAACTCGGCCTCGATGCCCTCCCACGCCAGGAACGGCTCGGTGAAGTCCACCTGCCCGGCGTAGAGCGCCTCGTACGCCGACGTCCCGAGCACGACCGTCTTGAAGTCGCCCTTGCCGCCCGCCGCGCGGATGATCGTCTGCATCTTCGGCACCTCGTAGGCCGCCCCGAAGCCCCCGTAGGTCTTGCCGTCCAGGTCGCGGGGCGAACGGATGTCGGCGCGGTCGGCGCGCACCCCGATCGCGGTGCCCCAGTGCTGCAGCACGGCCAGCACCGACGTGATGTCCGCGCCTGCCGCCTTCGACACCGTGAACGAGTCCTGGAAGGAGATGCCGAAATCCGCGGCGCCGGAGGACACGAGGGTGTCCGGCGACGTCGAGTTGTACGGGAGGATCTGCACGTCCAGCCCCGTGGCCGAGAACCAGCCCTGCTGCTGCGCCACGTACAGGCCGGTGTGGTTGGTGTTGGGCGTCCAGTCCAGCGCGAAGCGGACGGTCGTCGCAGCGCCGCCGGACGGCGCGGCGCTCCCACCCCCGCCACCGCCACTGCCGCAGCCGACCGCCGCCAGCGCGGGCGCGGCGGCGAGCGCCGCCAGGATCGTGCGTCGGGACACCGGAGCCGCGTGACCGGCCATGACGTCTCCTCCCTACGCCGGTGTTAACCGGGTCAGGTTCGAACGGTCGACGGCCGGTCCTGCCGCCCTCTCAGCCTCGGATCGTGGGCTCCCGCGGGTCAGCGCGATGATACGACAGCCTGCGGTTTCCGCACCCGCCATCGAGGTGCCACCACCACCGTCGGACTGACGTGCTGGCATCACTGTGCCCGCGCCCGGCGTCCGCGAGGCTCATGCCATGCGCCGAATCACCCTCATCCCCCTCCTGGCCCTCCCGCTCGTGCTCGCCGCGGGCTGCACGGCGACCTCGCACGTCAGCCACTGCACGAACGGCACCTGCGCGATCAGCCTGACCGGCGAGCAGACCCTCGACGTCGAGTTCGGCAGCCTCGAGCGCAACCTGCGCGTCGCCCCCATCGAGGCGAGCGCGGTCACGCTCTCGGCACGGGACGACTCCGAGCGGGTGCCCGCGGGCGGGTCCGCGACGGTCGGCGACCTCGCCGTGCACGTGATCTCGATCGCGGGCAGCGACGTCGAGCTCGCCGTCAGCCCCGCGTAGGCGTTGCCTACACCCGTCCCAGCACCGGCTCGAAGGCCAGCTCCGCGGCCCCCACGAGCTTCGCGTCGCGGCCCAGCGGGCTGGTCTCGATGCGGGTGCCGCCGACGGCCCGGCTGACGAGGCTCCGCTCGTGCACGTCCGCGCGCACGGCGTCGACGACGGGGCGGGGCAGCGCTGTGAACAGGTCGCCGAGCACCACGAGCTCCGGCGCGAGCATGTTGACCACCGTGACCAGGCCGGTGGCGAGCCACTCGGCAAATTCCTCGAGGGGGTTCGCCCGCGCGCCCGTGGCGAGCGCCGTCTCCAACGCCCGCAGCTCGGCGACAACGACGCCGCGCGCGATGCCCTTCGGCAGGCCCAGCGCCCGCGCCAGCGCCGCCTCGCCGACCTCGGTCTCCCAGCAGCCGCGCGAGCCGCAGTAGCAGGGCCG
This sequence comes from uncultured Actinomycetota bacterium, assembly GCA_963770115.1. Lineage (GTDB taxonomy): Bacteria > Actinomycetota > Actinomycetes > Mycobacteriales > Pseudonocardiaceae > Pseudonocardia. The sequence goes on along the minus strand of CAVYOT010000009.1, from coordinate 94,592 downwards.
CCCTCCGGGGTGGACCACCAGATGGCCGATCTCCCCGACGTACCCGCGCGCCCCGCGCAGCGGCCGCCCCTCGGAGATGACACCGCCGCCGACGCCGAAGTCCGCCGAGACGTAGACGAGGTCGGTCGCCCCGCGTGCGATCCCCGCGGACGTGCTCGGCGAGCGCGCCGAGCTCGGCGTCGTTGGCGACCTGCACCGGCGTCCGCAGGACCGCTTCCAACCGGGCGCCCAGCGCCACGTCGCGCCAACCGAGGTTGGGCGCCTCGTGCACCCAGCCGTCGGCGCGGCGGACGACGCCGGGCACGGAGATCCCCGCACCGGCGGGCGTGACGGCCAGCTCCTCGGTGAGCAGTTGCGCCGTCTCCGCGACGTGCGTGATCACCTCGCCGGGGGTGCGGGTGCGGCGGTGCAGGTTCCAGCTGTGCCGCCCGAGCACCTGCCCGCCGAGCCCGACCACCGACATCGCCACCGCCTCCACGCGCACGTCGACGGCGAGCACGACGGCGGCCTCCGGCGCGGGCAGCACCATCAACGACGGACGCCCCGCGCGGGTGCGCGTCCGCGGGACGGCCTCGGTGACGACGCCGGTCTCGGCGAGGCCGTCGACCACCGCCTTGATCGTGCTGCGGTTGAGCCCGAGCTCGGTGGCCAGGGTGGCCCTCGTGCACGGACCGTCGACGTGCAGGCGGCGCAGGAGCGCGGCCCGGTTGTGCCTGCGCACCTCATCCGGCCGCGCTCCTGCGGTGATCGACCCGGGGCCGCCGCCGTCCGCGCCCCAGGCCCGGTTCAACGGCCCGTTTCTGCCGATCGCCGCCGCGAGACCACGTCGACGCCTGCGGCGAGCAGCAGCACGATGCCGTTGACCAGGAACACCACCGAGGCGGGCTGGCCGAGCAGACCCATCCCGTTGTTCACGGTGGCGAGCACCGCACCACCGACCACGGCGTTGCTGATCCGACCGCGGCCGCCGAACAGCGACACGCCACCGATCACCGCGGCACCGACGGCGAACAACAGCGTGTTGCCGCCACCGGCCGTCGGCGACGACCGACCCGACCTTCGACGAGTAGACGATCGCGCCGATCGCCGCGACCCCTGTCGAGATCACGAAGACCGCGGCCCGGATCTTGACGACGTCGATGCCCGCGCTGCGCGAGGCCTCGCGGTTGCCGCCCACGGCGTAGACGTGCCTGCCGAACCGCGTGCGGTCCAGCACGAACGTGCCCGCGACGAGCAGTGCGAGCACGATCGGCACCACATACGGGACGCCTGAGATCGGCAGGGCGCCGAGCGAGCGATTGATCGTGAGCAGGAAGGTCGCGATCGGCCGAGAACACCACGACCGCCCCGATCTTGATCAGCACCAGCCCGGTCGGCTGCGCGACCAGGTCCTGCCTGCGCCTGCGGTATTGCCGGTTGAGCAGCACCGCCGCGTAGCCGCCCGCGGCCGACCACGAACAGGACCCAGCTCCCCACCGTCGAGAGGTTGCCGTTGGCCACCGCGTTGATCACCGGATCGCGCAGGCCGAGCGTGCCGCCCTCGCCGATCAGCTGCAGGATCACGCCCTGCCACGCGATGAACAGGGCCAGCGTCACGACGAAGGACGGCATGCCGACCCAGGACACCAGGAAGCCGGTGATGGTGCCGATGGCGACGCCGACGCAGATCGCGAGCAGCATCTCCAGCCAGGGGTTGGGCGGGAAGCCGACGACGATCAGCACGACCGCGAGCGCGGCCATTGCCGCGGCTACCCAGATCCGCAGGAGCACCGCAAGCACGACCGCCGCCAGGAGCACCGCCGCGACCACCACGAACACCGTGGTGCCTATGGCGCCGAGCAGGTTGCCGCCCGACACCAGGTGCAGTGCCATCAACGCGGCGCACAGGCCGGAGGCCGTGCCCGTCGCGAGGTCGATCTCGCCGGTGAGCAGCACGAACACCAGGCCCATGGCGATGATCGTGTTGCCCGCGCCCTGCTGGAGCAGGTTGGCGAGGTTGAGCAGGCTCGGGAACGTGACGGGCGCCAGCGCGCTGAACAGGATGAACAGCGCGAGCAGGCCCAGGAGCGAAGGCAGCGCGCCCAGGTCGCCGCCGCGGAGGCGGTTGAGATAGTCGCGCACCGCCTCGCTGGTGGACTTCGACGTGGTGTCGATGCCGAAGTCGGCCGAGCGGCCCGCGCCCGCCGTGTCGGTCGCCGCCTCCTCGGCGGGGGTCTTCTCCGTCGATGCCATCAGACCGTCACGCCCTCCTCACGCTGCAGGCCCAGATCGCCGGAGCGGCCCGCCGTGATCAACTCGACAACCTGGGCATGCGTGACCTCCTTCGTCGGCACCTGGGCCGCCATGCGGCCGAGGTAGAGACAGGCGATGCGGTCGGACACCTCGAAGACGTCGGCCATGTTGTGGCTGATCAGCACCACGGCGAGGCCCTGCTCGGCCAGCCGCCGCACCAGGTCGAGGACCTGCCGGGTCTGCGCCACGCCCAGCGCGGCGGTCGGCTCGTCCAGCATCACGACCTTGGAGTCCCACAGCACGGACTTGGCGATGGCCACGGTCTGACGCTGCCCGCCCGACAGCGACGCGACGAGCATCCGCACCGAGGTGACCGTGCGAACCGACAACGACGCGAGCGTCTCGCGGGCGGCCTGCTCCATGCTGGCCTCGTCGAGCAGCCAGGGCCTGCCCCGCTCGCGGCCCAGGAACATGTTCTGGACGATGTCGAGGTTGTCGGCCAACGCGAGGTCCTGGTAGACGACCTCGATACCGAGCTTGCTGGCGTCGGTCGGCCCGTGGATCGCCACCGGCTCGCCCTCGAAGAGGATCTCGCCGCCGTCGATCGGGTGGATCCCGGCCACGCACTTGACCAGCGTTGACTTGCCTGCGCCGTTGTCGCCGACCAGGGCGGTGACCTCGCCCGCCCGCGCCGTGAAGTCGACCGCATGCAACACCTGCACCGGGCCGAAGCGCTTGTCCACCCCGCGCAGTTGCAGGATCGGTTCCGTCATGGGCCTTACCTCCTCGAGGCTCGTGCGCGGATAACGCACGCAGCGCTATCCGCGCACGAGGGCGTGTCGCGCCTACTGGATCCCGAGCTCGCTGCAGGCCGCCTGTGTCGCAGGTACACAGATCTCCGACGCCTTGACCTGCCCGCCGTCGACGACGACCTTGACGTTGTCCTTGGTGATCAGCTGCGGCGTGCGCAGCACCGACGGGACCTTCCGGTTGCCCTTCGTGTCGTCCGAGGTCGCCGTCGCGAGTGCGTCAGCGGCGGCCTTGTCGCCCTTGGCCAGGGCCGCGGCGAGCTGGGCCGTGGCGTCGGCCTCCTCCTTGATCGGCTTGTAGACCGTCATGTACTGGTCACCGCGCAGGATGGCCTGCAGGCCATCCGGGGTGGCGTCCTGGCCGGTCACCGGGACCTTGCCGTTGAGGCCGTTCTTCTGGAGCACCGTGATGATCGCGCCCGCGAGCCCGTCGTTGGCGGCGACGACGCCGTCGACCTTGCCGCCGTTCTTGGTGAGGATCTGCTCGAACGTGGTGCCGCCGGTCTGGTTGTCCCAGTTGGGGATCGGCTGGCTCTGCACGAGCTTGAGCGCGCCCGCGTCGTACAGCGGCTTGAGGACGTTCTCCTGCCCGTTGTGGAACAGGGTGGCGTTGTTGTCCGTCGGCGCGCCCTCGATCTCGATCACCTCGCCGCCCGGCTTGCTCTTGAGCGCCTCGGCGAGACCCTGGCCCTGCAGCTCGCCGACCTTCACGTTGTCGAACGAGACGTAGTAGTCGCTCGTGCCGCCGAGGTTGAGCCGGTCGTAGTCGATCACCGGGATGCCCTGGGCCTTGGCCTTCGCCGCGACGGCGGCCCCCGACTCGCTGGTGATCGAGGCGATGACCAGGACCTTCACCCCCTCGGCGATCATGCCGTCGGCGAGGGTCGAGAACTTCTGCTCGTCGCCCTGGGCGTTCTGGATGTCGGCCTGCAGGCCCGCCGCGGCCATCGCCTGCGTGAGCAGCGGCTTGTCGAAGCCCTCCCACCGGGCCGAGCTGGCGGTCTCCGGGAGGATCACGCCGACCTTGGCGCCCGTGGCCGCGGGAGCGCTGGATCCACCGCCGCTCGCGCTCGGGGCGGCGGCGTTCTGGCCGCAGGCGGCGAGCGTGAGGGCGAGGCCCAGCCCCGCGGCCGCGAGCGCGGCCCTCGTAGAACGCATGGTCGTCCTTCCACATCGTCGGGGGAATGTTGTGGCGGACAACGTATGCCGGACCGCCGAGTGGCGCCAAGCACACTGGATCATTCAAGTAGTCCCAGAAGGGTCACGATTCGATGAACCGGCCTGGGAGTTTGTTGTGCGGCCCACCGATCGCGCGAGCGGCGGCGACACGCGCGGGACACGCCGGCGAAAAGTTCACTCACCCGGCGGTGGGACACCTCACAGAGGGAACTTCAGGCACGCTCGGTGACGAATCAGGCGGTGACACACCGTGATCGCCGTCACGGTCAGCCCAGCGGCTCCGGGGAGTCGCCGTCGCGCGACCGCAGCGCCACGGCCACGACGACCGCCGCGATCCCCGCCGCCTCGAGCGGGCTGGGGACCTGCGCCAGCGCGACGAGGCCGACGATGGTGGCCGTCGCGGGCAGCAGGGCCAACAGCACGGCGAAGCGCGCCTGCCCGAGCCTGCGCAGGACGATCTGGTCCAGGACGTAGGGCACCACGCTCGACAGCACCCCGACGCCCACCGCGAGCAGCAGGACGACCGGGTCCGCGAGGGCCGCGATCCCGGCGGCACCGCCCACCAGCAGCACCGGCGTGAGCACGACGGCGGCCACCGCGAAGCCGACCGCCATGTCGTCCAGGCCGTTCCCGGCGCCCGCGACGCGCTTGCCGAGCACGATGTACGCGGCCCACAGCGCCGCGGCCACGAGCGCCCACAGCACCCCCAATGGGGCTCCTGACCAGCGCACATCCGCGATCAGCGCCACACCGGCCGCGGCCAGCACCACGGCGGCGATGTCGCGCGGCCGCCGCGACGCCACCGCCGCGACGGCCACCGGCCCGCAGAACTCGATGGCCACCGCGGTGCCCAGCGGCAACCGCGCGATGGCCTCGTAGAACGCGATGTTCATCCCGGCGGTGGCCAGGCCGAACGCGGCCGCGCGCAGCAGCCGCGCGCCCCGCCAGGCCGCCGCACCGGGGCGTCGCCACGCGACGAGCACCCCGGCGGCGCCCAGCATGCGCAGCACGGCGACGGCCGCCGGGGCGAGGTCGCCGAACAGCCCGACCGCCATCGCGGCCCCCGCGTACATCGACACCGCGCCGATCACGAAGAGCACCGGCGCGGGCACGCGGTACCGCAGGCCGGTCGACATGGCTGCTCACAGTAATCGGGTCGGAACCAGTGTTAACAATTCAGCGCTTGCACCCTCACTCGAAACGACCTCATCATTCACTCGTCAGCTCAAGGCCAGCGGCCACCGCAGCGTCACCGGTTGCAGGAGCCGCCCGACTTCCGCGGACGAACGTGACGCGCGTCGCGACGCGCCGCGGGAACACATGCAGGGGCGTTGAACGTCTGGGAAGGTGGACGCACCGCGGAGCGCGGTCGTCGAGAGCTAGCGGCTCTGGGGCTCGCCCTGGCAGCCGAACGGAGGGAGACCGCCATGCAGCCTGGAACCCTTACTCGGCCCGCGTTGACCCTCGCCGACCGCTGCGACCGCTGCGGGGCGGCGGCCAAGGTGCGGGCCATTCTGCCCAAGGGCGGCGAGCTGCTCTTCTGCGGCCACCACGCCAAGGCGCACGCCGACAAGCTCCGCGAGATGGAGGCGGACGTGCAGACCGGCCGCTGAGCGCCGGAGACAGATTCCACGGAGGGCGGGCACCGCGCGGTGCCCGCCCTCCGTCGTTCCCAAACGCCTGCTAGTGCCAGCTGCGCAGGGTCGCGATCCGCTCCTCGAGCTGCTCGATGGTCGCCATCGCCGTCGGCGGTCCTCCGCAGTGGGCCCGCAGCTCGCTGTGGATCACACCGTGCGGCTTCTTCGTGCGGTGGTTGTGCAGCGACACCAGCGTGTTGAGCTCCTTGCGCAGCTTCTGGATCTGCTCCCGCACCGACAGCTGCTGCGCCGGGGCAGATGTCGGTGCGGCAGCGGGGGCGCGCGGCGCGGGCCCGGCCCGCCGCGAGCGCGTCATCCAGTCCTTCTGCCGCTGGTTGAGCAGTGTCCGCACCTGGTCGGGCGCGAGCAGGCCGGGCAGGCCGAGATAGTCCTCCTCGTCGGCCGAGAAGGACGTGCCGTCGTAGATCAGCTGGTCGAGCTCGGCGTGCGCCTCCAGAGCGGTGAACGCCTTCTCGTCCTCCCCCGGCTCGTCCTCCGTGCGCTGGGCCTGGGCGAGCAGCGCGTCGTCCCACTGCTCCTCGGCGCGGTGCGGCTTGCCCAGCACGTGGTCGCGCTGCGCCTCCAGCTCACTGGCCAGCCCCAGCAGCACCGGCACCGACGGCACGAACACCGATGCGGTCTCCCCCTGCCGCCGCGACCGCACGAACCGGCCAACGGCCTGCGCGAAGTAGAGCGGCGTCGAGGCGCTCGTGGCGTACACCCCGACGGCGAGGCGGGGCACGTCGACACCTTCGCTGACCATCCGCACCGCGACCATCCAGCGCTCCTCGGAGGCGGCGAAGCGGGCGATGCGTGCCGACGCCCCCGGCTCGTCGGAGAGCACGACCGCGGGCGGCGTGCCCGTGACGTCGGCCAGGATCGCCGCGTAGGCCCGGGCGGTGGTCTGGTCGGACGCGATGACCAGGCCGCCCGCGTCCGGCATGCCGCCTTCGCGGTGCCCGGTGAGCCGCCGGTCGGCCGCGGCGAGCACGGCGGGGATCCACTCGCCGCCGGGATCGAGCGCCGTCCGCCACGCCCGCGCGGTCTGCTCCGCGGTCAACGGCTCGCCCAGCCGCGCGGTGATCTCCTCGCCCGCGCTGGTGCGCCAGCTCGACAGCCCTGAGTAGGCCAGGAACACCACCGGCCGCACGACGCCGTCGGCGAGCGCCTCCGCGTAGCCGTAGGCGTGGTCGGCCCGGCTGCGCAGCGCGCCCTCGGCGTCGGGCAGGTAGTCGACGAACGGGATCGGGTTGTCGTCGGAGCGGAACGGGGTGCCGGTGAGCGTGAGGCGGCGGGTGGCGGGGTCGAACGCCTCCCGCACCGCCTCCCCCCACGACCGCGCGTCCCCGGCGTGATGCACCTCGTCGAGCACGACGAGTGTGCGCCGGGCCTCCGTGCGCGCCCGGTGCAGCAGCGGGTGCGCCGCGATGCCCGCGTACGTGACGGCGATGCCGCGGTAATCGGCGGAGGTGGCGCCGGTCGAGTTGCGGAAGTCCGGGTCGATCGCGATGCCCGCCTGGGCGGCGGCGAGTGACCACTGCGTCTTGAGGTGCTCGGTCGGCGTGACCACCGTGATCGCGTCGATGACGCGGTCGGCCAGCAGTTCGGCGGCCACCCGAAGGGCGAACGCCGTCTTGCCCGCGCCGGGCGTGGCGACGGTCAGGAAGTCCCGCGGCGCCGCGGCGAGGTAGCGCGCCAACGCGCTGCGTTGCCAGGCCCGCAGGGGACGTTCGGACGAGGGCAACGGCTGGTGGGCCTGCGACACTCCACTCCTTGCACGCTCGGCGACGCGGATCGGGAGCTCCGCGGGGCGGCGACCAGGGTAACCCGCGCGATGTCGATCTCCGCGCAGCGAGGGGCGGATCCGTCCTGCGTGCCTCATCCTTGTGCCATGCGTGCCGCCGTGATCAAGGAGCCCACGTGACCGAGGCCGTCCGCCCGCGTCCCGCGACGTCGACCGACGCCGAGGCCGTCATGGTCACCGTGCGCGGACGGCGGCTGCGCGTGGCCGTGCGCCCGGCGAGCGGGCCCGGGCCGAAGCGCACCCCGCTGCTGCTCATGAACGGCATCGGCGCGCGCCTCGAGGTGCTCCAGCCGCTCGTCGACGAGCTCCGGCCCGAGCTGGAGGTGATCCGCTTCGACGTTCCGGGGGTCGGCGGCTCTCCTCCGCCGGTGCTGCCGTACCACTACGCGATGCTCGCGTCGCTCGTCGACGCGCTCGTGCGCGAGCTCGGGCACGACCGGGTCGACGTGCTCGGTTTCTCGTGGGGCGGCGGCCTCGCGCAGCAGTTCGCGGTGACGAGGGCGCGGCGGTGCAGGCGGCTGGTGCTCGCCGCCACCGGCACCGGCGTACTGATGGTGCCCGCGCGGCCGGGGGTGCTCGTCCACATGCTCACGCCGCGGCGACACCGCGACCCCGCCTACGCGCAGAGCATCGCGGGCGAACTGTATGGCGGCACGATGCGCGCGCACCCCGAGCGCGCAGGGCACGTTCTGCACGCCACCGCGCATTCCGGTTCCCTCCGCGGCTACCTCTACCAGCTGCTGGCCATCGCGGGCTGGACCAGCCTGCACGCGCTGCCCCTCATCCGACAGCCCACGCTGGTGCTCTCCGGCGACGACGACCCGCTCATCCCGACGGTCAACGCCCGCATCCTCGCCCGCGGGATCCCGCACGCGCGGCTCCACCTCCACCGCGGCGGTCACCTGGCCCTGGTGACAGAAGCGGCCGAGCTCGCGCCGGTGGTGGACGCGTTCCTGTCCCGGCCTGAGCGGAGCCTGCGCAGCGAACATCGGCGCTAGCTAGCGGAGCTCGCCGAGCGAACATCGGCGCTAGCTAGCGGAGCTCGCCGAGCGAACATCGGCGCCGGCCGGAACGGGCCGGGCGACCGCGAGGCGGTGGGCGAAGTGGCGCGTGGCGCGCATCGTGTGCAGCTCGGCCAGCTCGACCCCGGCGACGCCGAGGCAGGCCCGGAAGTCGTCCTCGTAGGTCACCCGGCCGAACTCGACCGTGGTGACGTGCCGGATCATCGGCTTGGCGCGCTCGGCAAGGCGGGAGCGGGCCAACTGGAAGGTCTGGGTCGCGTACAGCGCGCCGCCGGGGCGCAGCAGGCCCGTGACGCGTCGGATGGCCGCGACGGGGTCCGGCAGCAGCATCAGGCTGGCGCTGAAGTAGGCGGCGTCGTAGGGGCCGCCACGGTGGTCGTAGACGGACTCCCGCCGCGCCTCGACCGCACTGAGCCCGGCCCGGCGCACGGCGCGCTCACAGCGGGCGAGGTAGTCGGCGTCGACGTCGATCCCGACGACCGACAGCCCACGCGCCCGCAGCAGGTCGGCACAGCTCACCAGGGCGGCACCCGTGCCGATGCCGACATCGAGCAGCCGCGTGCCCTGCGGCAGCCGGGACAGCACCTCGCGGTACCAGGCGCTCGTCATCCCGGCGACCAGTCGGTCGTAGAGCCAGCCCCGATGGGCGGCCACCCCGCTCAGTCGGACTCGTCGCGGAGTCGCTCGTAGATCTTCTTGCAGTCCGGACAGACCGGGGAGCCCGGTTTGGGTGCGCGCGTGACCGGGAAGGTCTCGCCGCACAGGGCCTGGACGAGGTTGCCGAGCACCGCGCTCTCCGCGATCTTGTTCTTGCGCACGTAGTGGAAGAGCTTGGGTTCGTCGGTGCCCGACGTGTCGGTGCCCTCGGGGCGGCTGTCGACATCGGGAAGCACCTGGGTGGCCATGGTCCCTATTGTGCCGGGTGGGCCATCATGCCGCACGTGCCAATCCCGATCGCCGCACCAGTCTCCGCGTCGTCCGAGGTCAGCGCCGCGTTGCGGGACGGAGGCGCGGTCGTCGCGCTCGAGAGCACGATCCTGGCCCACGGGCTGCCCGCGCCGCGCAACCGGCAGGCGGCCGACGAGCTGGAGGCGGTCGTCCGCGCGCACGGCGCGGTGCCCGCCACGGTGGCGGTGCTCGACGGGCGCGCACGGATCGGGCTGTCGGCGGCCGAGCTGGACCGGGTGTGCTCAGGGGGGCTCGCGAAGCTGTCGGTGCGCGACCTCGGGGCCGCGGTCGGGCTGGGCTGCGACGGTGCGACGACGGTGGCCGCGACGGCCGCGCTCGCCAGTGCGGCGGGCATCGCGCTCTTCGCCACCGGTGGGCTGGGCGGCGTGCACCGCGGCGCGCGCGACTCCTGGGACGTCTCGGCCGACCTCGGCGCCCTCGCCCGCACCGGCGTGCTCGTGGTGTGCTCAGGGGTCAAGTCGATCCTCGACGTGCCCGCGACGCTCGAGGTGCTGGAGACGTCCTCGGTGCCCGTCCTCGGGTACGGCACCGACGTGTTCCCCGGCTTCTACCGGCGCGACGCGGGCCTGCCCGTGCCGTGGCGGGTCGACACGCCCGCCGAGGTCGCGGCCGCGTGGCGGGCGCACGTGCTCCTGGGCGGTGGCGCGGGGATGGTGCTCGCCCAGCCCGTTCCCGCGGACGACGAACTGGCCGCCGATCTGCACGACCGGCTGCTCGCCGAAGGGCTGGTGATGCTCGCCGAGCGCGGGATCACCGGCAAGGACGTGACGCCCGCGCTCCTCGCGCACTTCCACGCGGGCAGCGGCGGCGCGAGCCTGGCCGCCAACCTCGCGCTCGTGCTGGCGAATGCCGCCCTGGCCGCGCAGGTCGCGGTCGCGGTCGCCGCCTGAGGGGGTCGTCTCATGCGGGTTCTGGTCGTCGGCGACGTCGCGCTCGACGTCCTCGTCGTACCCGCCACCGCCCCTGTCCCGGGCGCCGACGTGCCGGCCCGGATCCGGACGCGACCCGGCGGCGCGGGCGCGAACACCGCGGCCTGGCTCGCCCACCTCGGCGCGCAGGTGACGCTCGCCGCCCGCGTCGGCGCGGACCCGGCGGGCCGGGCCGCGGCGGCCGACCTCGCCGCTGCCGGGGTGGCGACGCACCTGACGGTCGACCCGGAGGCCACGACCTGCACGGTCGTCGCCCTCGTCGGGCCCCTCGACCCGCCGCCGCGGGCGGACCACGACGGTCGCCGCACGGCGCCCGGCCCGCTCGGTGTCGCGGACCGAACCCTGCTCTCGGACCGGGGCGCGGCGGCGCGCCTGGCCCCGGCCGACCTCCCGGACGTCGCGGGGTTCGACCACCTGCATCTCTCCGGCTACGTCCTGCTCGACGCGTCGTCGCGGCCCGCGGGCCGGGCGGCGTTGGCGGCCGCGCGCGCCGCGGGGCTCACGACGTCGGTCGACCCCCAGGCCGCGCCCGCCCTCGCCGCGCCCGCCACTGCGGCCTTCCTCGACGACGTCGACGGCGTCGACCTCCTCCTGCCCAACGCCGACGAGCTGGAAGCGCTCGGCGGCTCGGCGGCGTTGATGGGACGGGTCGGGGCGGTGGCGGCCAGCGCCGGGTCGACGGGGGCGAGCTGGACGGACCGGTACGGTCGGTGGAGCCTGCCCGCGCCCGCTGTTGACATCGTCGACCCGACCGGCGCGGGCGACGCGTTCGACGCGGGTGTCCTCGTGGCGTGGCTGGGCGGCGCCGGTCCCGAGGCGACGCTCGCCGCGGGGTGCGCGGCAGGAGCGGCCGCGGTGGGCAGGCTCGGCGCACGCCCGTGACCGTCACGAGCCGCCGTCGCGCAGGCCGCCCATCGGCCCGGCTCACTCCCCGGGGGGCTCCTGCTCCTCGACCACCTGATGCTGGCGGGCCTCGATGCCCAGGCGCTCCGCGTGGTAGCGGTTGGGGTCCACGACCTTCTTGGGCAGGCGGTCGTTGGCGATGAGGACGGCCATCCACGGCAGCGGGATGGACAGCACCAGCAGCCCCACCGCCACCCACGGGTACTGGTAGCAGGCCGCGGCGGCGATCATCAGCGGGATCCGCATCGCCATCATGATCTTGTAGCGGGACTTGCGGTGGGCGAGCTGCTGCTCGTAGGACATCGGGGCGTCGGTGATCAGTACCGGATCCGGACGCCGTTCCTCAGCCACCCGCCCATCGTGCCACCCGGCGGGCCGGAATGCGCGGTGGCCGTCAGACGGGGTGCCCGGCGCCGCGCGCGTGCAGCGCCACCTCGCCGACGGCCTCGGCGGAGACGACGTCGAGCAGCCGCCCGGTGAGCGGGCCCGCCACGCGGTAGCGCACCAGCCGCCCGGCCCGCTGGGCGGTGACCATGCCGTGTGCGCGCAGCAGCCGCAGCGCGTGCGAGACGGCACTGTCGGTCATCCCGACCGCGAAGGCGATGTCGGAGACACACAGGTCTCCCGCGTGGTGCAGCGCGAGCAGGATCGCCAGCCGGTGCGGGTCGCCGAGCGCGTCGAGCACCGCCGCGGTGCGGCGCACGGCCGGGCCGTCGGCGAGGACGGCGATCGCGTCGCACACCTGCTCAGGGTCGACGATCCGGTCGCCCCGGCGCGACGTGGGCACCTGGTGCACGGGTGTCCTCAGCTCCCCTTGGCCGCTTTCGCGGCCGCCTTGGCCGCCTGCTTGTACTCGCGGACCTTGGCGAGCGTTCCGGCGTCGACCACGTCGGCGACCGACTTGTACACGCCGTCCTCGCCGTAGCCGCCCGCGGCCTCGCGCCAGCCGGGCGGTGTGACGCCGCGCTGCTTGCCCAGCAACGCCGTGAAGATCTGCGCCTTCTGCGGCCCGAAGCCGGGCAGCGCGACGAGCCGGGAGTACAGCTCCTTGCCGTCGGCGACGGCGCCCCAGACCAAGGTGACGTCGCCGTCGTAGGTGTCCACGAGCGCGGCGCACAGCGCCTGCACGCGCCCCGCCATCGAACGCGGGTAGCGGTGCAGCGCGCGCGGGGTGGCGAACAGGGTGACGAGCGCGTCGGGATCGTGCTCGGCGATCGCCCGCGCGTCGAGGTGGTCACCGCCCAGCCTGCGGGCGAGCTCGGCGGGCGCCCAGAACGCGTGTTCCATGGGGATCTGCTGGTCGAGCAGCATCCCGATCAGGAGCGCGAGCGGGTCGCGCTCCAGCAGCGCGTCGGAGTCGGGATCCTGGGAGAGCTGCAGCGGCACAGACCGAGGGTAGCGCCGGGGTGCCCGGCCGGGTCGGGAAGACTGGCCCGTCGTGCTGCCCCATCTCTCCACCGACGCAGCGAAGGCCCTGCGCGGCGCCCTGACGCGCGTCGGCTACACCACCGACGGCGTGCGCGCGCTGCTCGGGCCCGGCGCGCATGCCGCGCTCGGTCGCGGCGAGCCGGAGCCCGCGTACCGGGCGACGGCGGCGGCGGACGCGCTCGGCGTGCTGGTCCGGCTGTTGCTGCTGGGCTCGGTCGAGCCGCACACGGCGGTCGCCGCCGCGCTCGCGCCGCTCACCCCGGCCGACGCCGCGGCGGCGGGCCTGCTCGTCCCGGCCGACCTCCGCGGAGGGCGGGGTTGGCGCGCCGCGCTGGACCTGCGCCCCTACGGCGTGGCCGACGGCCCGGACTGGTGGGTGCTGTCCGACCTCGACGCCCGCCGCCAGGCCCGCGACCACGTCACCGGCGTCGGTGCGGCCTCGGTGACGCTCGCCGCCGCGACCGTCCGGCGACCGGTGGACACGGTGCTCGACCTGGGCACGGGCTGCGGGGTCCAGGCCCTCCACGCGACCCGGCACGCGCGCAGGGTCACCGGCACGGACGTCGCTCCGCGAGCGCTGGCGCTCGCCGCGGCCACGTTCGCGCTCAACGACGTCGACGTCGAACTGGTGGACGGGCCGTGGCTCGCGCCCGTCACCGGGCGGCGGTTCGACCTGATCGTGTCCAACCCGCCGTTCGTGCCGGGCCCGGCGCGCGTCGACTTCGTCTACCGCGACTCGGGGCAGGACGGGGACGCGGCGCTGGCGGCACTGGTCGGTGACCTGGAAGGACACCTCGCGGCGGGTGGGGTGGCGCAGTTGCTCGCGTCGTGGCTGCACGTGCGCGGCCAGGACTGGCCCGACCGCGTCCGCTCCTGGCTGCCCGGGGGCTGCGACGCCTGGGTGGTGCAGCGCGAGGTGGCCGATCCGGCGCTGCACGTGGGCACCTGGCAGCGCGACGCGGGGCTCGACCCGGCCGCGCCCGCCGCGCGGGAGCAGGCCAGGGCCTGGCTGGACTGGATGGACGGCGCGGGCGTCGAGGCCGTCGGCTTCGGGATGATCACCCTACGCCGCACCGCGGGCTCGCCGACCGTCGTGTTCGAGGAGCTCCGCGCGCCGTTCGACGACCCGCTGGGCCCGGAGGCGGAGGGCTGGCTGGACCGCGTCGACTGGCTGCGCGCCCACGCCGCCGACGGCGACCTGCTGCAGGCGCGGCTGGCGGTCGCGCCCTCGGTGACGCTCGAGCGCTGGTCGGAGCCGGGCGACGAGGGCTGGGCGGAGGTGGGCGCCGCGGTGGCGCGCCGGGACGGGCCGCTGTGGCGGCACGAGGTCGACGGCCCGGCCGCCGCCCTGCTCGGCAGGTTGCCGCGGGGCGCTGGCGCTGGGCGAGCTCGTCGAGCTGCTGGCCATCGCGCACGACCGGTCGACCGGCGCGCTCGTCGCGGCGACGCTGCCCGCGGTGCGGGAGTTCGTGCGCCACGGGCTGCTGGTGCCCGCCGATGCGGGCATCACCGCGGAGGCGGGATGAGGGCCGTCGCGGCGCGGGTCACCGAGGCGTCGGTACGGGTCGGGGGCGAGGTCGTCGGCGCGATCGAAGGACCCGGCCTGCTCGTGTTGCTCGGGGTGCACCGCGACGACGCCGCGGCCGCCGCGTCGGTGATGGGCCGCAAGCTGCACGAGCTGCGGATCCTCGACGGGGAGCGCTCGTGCGCCGACGTGGGCGCGCCGCTGCTCATCGTCAGCCAGTTCACCCTCTACGGCGACACCCGCAAGGGCCGCAGGCCCACCTGGCAGGCCGCGGCCCCGCCCGAGCTGGCGGAGCCGCTGGTGGACGCGGTCGTCGCCGAGCTGCGCGCCCGTGGGGCCACGGTGGCGACCGGCGTCTTCGGCGCGGACATGGCGGTGGCTTCGGTGAACGACGGGCCGTTCACCGTGTTGGTGGAGGTATGACGAAGGGCCCTCCCGCCGGTCGGCGGAGGGCCCTTCGGTGCCGCGTCAGTCCTTCTTCGCGGAGTTGCGGGCGGCGCGCGTGGTGGACGCGGCCTGCTCGCCCGCGGCCTTGGCGGCCTTGGTCGCCTGGCCGACGACGTTCTCGGCCTGCGCCGTCACCGTCTCGGCAGCCTTGGTGGCCTGCTCGGTGACGACCTCGGCGGCGTGCGCGCCCGCGCCGACCACGGTCTTGGCGAACGCCTTCTGGGTGTTGAGCACGGTCTGCGCGACGTCGAACCAGCGGTCGACGACGGCCTGCGCGTCCGGAACGGCCGGACGGCCGGAGGCGATGCCCTGGACGGTGTCGGTCCAGGTGCGCACGGCGCCGGTCACGGCGTCGTTCACGGCCTCCTGGGTGCGCTGGGCGCCCTCGACGAAGCTGTCGATCAAGGTGTCGGTCGGAGCGGTCATATGTGGTCCCTCCTGGGTCTGGGTAGCTCACCCGGTCCGGGGAGCTGTGCTACCCATACTGCGCAGGCGTGTTAAGTATGTCAATCATAACTGCTGTGACCTGCCGCTCACCCCTCCACGAAGCTCCGGTACACCCCCAGCAACGCCGTACGCTGCTCGGGCGTGAGCCGCGGGTCGGCGCGGATCGCGTCCTCCGTGGACGACGTCGCCGCCGGAGCCGCCTCGCTGTCGGCGGCGGTGCTCTCGTGGCCACGGGCCCAACCCGCCTGCGACAGCAGCTGCTCGGTGGACAGCTGCAGGGCATCGGCGATCGAGTGGAGCACCTTGAGGGAAGGCTGGTGCAGCCCGCGCTCCACCTGGCTGAGGTAGGCGTTGGACACGCTCGTCATCGCCGCCATCTCCCGCAACGAGAGGTTCGCCAGCTGGCGTTGGGCGCGGATGAAGCCGCCCAGCGCGTTGACCTGCGCCGTCCACCGGCCATCCCCGTTGCCCTCGCTGCTCATGCGCTCATCATGGCGCACGCAAAGGCGCATCGACGCGCTGAGATCCTTCTCAGGGATCCGTCGCAGGGCAGGGCGGACTTCGGGAACGATCCGGAGGGCGGCGGCGTTCGAATCCATGAGAGCCCCGGCGGCGCAGGCATCATCGCCGCCCGGGTCGCCCAGGGGGAGGAACGCACCCAGATGACGATTACTGCTACCGCCGCGCCCGCCGTCCCGGGCCAGCGTACCGACTCGGAGGGCAGGCAGGCCAGCACGAAGGCCGCCCGTCCGGAGATGTCGGCGGAAGACCTCGACGCGCAGAGCCCCGCAGCGGATCTCGTACGCGTCTACCTCAACGGCATCGGCAAGACCGCTCTGCTCACCGCCGCGCAGGAGGTCGAGCTCGCCCGGCGCATCGAGGCGGGCGTGTTCGCCCAGCATGTGCTGGACGAAGCCGCCGAAGAGGGCCGCGAGCTGGAGCGGCAGTACGCCGCCGACCTGCGCACGATCGTGCGTGACGGGCACACCGCGCGCAACCACCTGCTCGAGGCCAACCTGCGGCTGGTCGTGTCGCTCGCCAAGCGCTACACCGGGCGCGGCATGCCGCTGCTGGACCTCATCCAGGAGGGCAACCTCGGCCTGATCCGCGCCGTCGAGAAGTTCGACTACAGCAAGGGCTTCAAGTTCTCGACCTACGCCACGTGGTGGATCCGCCAGGCGATCACCCGCGGCATGGCCGACCAGGCCCGCACGATCCGGCTGCCCGTCCACCTCGTCGAGCAGGTGAACAAGCTCGCCCGCATCCGGCGCGACCTGCACCAGAAGCTGGGCCGCGACGCGACCCATGAGGAGCTCGCCGCCGAGTCCGGCATCGCCGAGGACCGCATCGCCGATCTGCTCGACCACGCGCGCGACCCGGTGTCGCTCGACATGCCCGTCGGGTCCGACGAGGAAGCCCCGCTGGGCGACTTCATCGAGGACGGCGAGTCCGCCGACGCCGAGACCACCGTGATCTCGCACCTGCTGCACGAGGACCTGCGCCGCGTGCTCGCCACCCTCGAGGACCGCGAGCAGCAGGTCATCCGCATGCGCTACGGCCTCGACGACGGCCAGCCCCGCACGCTCGACCAGATCGGGCGCCGGTTCGGGCTCTCCCGCGAGCGGGTGCGCCAGATCGAGCGCGAGGTCATGGCGAAGCTGCGCATCGGCGAACGCGCCGACCGGCTGCGGGCCTACGCGAGCTGACGATCTCCGATCATCGGGCCTAGGGTCGGGGCATGGTAGGCGACGCCCCGCCCGGGCCGGTCTCGCCCGCGGTGATGCGCGAGGTGCTGGGCCATTTCGTGTCCGGCATCGTCGTAGTCACCGCGGCGGGGCCCGAGGGACCGCTGGGATTCACCTGCCAGTCCTTCGCCTCGCTGTCCCTCGAGCCGCCGCTCGTCAGCCTCGCACCCGCGCGCATGTCCTCGACGTGGCCACGGATCAGGGCGGCGGGCACGTTCTGCGTCAACGTCCTGGCGGCCGGGCACGAGGACGTCAGCGCGGGCTTCGCCCGGTCGGGCTCCGACCGGTTCGTCGACAAGTTCGCGGGTATCGCGTGGGAGGCAGGCCCGTCCGGCGCCCCGATACTCGACGGCGTGAGCGCATGGATGGACTGCAGCGCTCTGGGCCGAATACGACGGCGGCGACCACACGATCGCCGTCGGGCGGGTGCTCGACCTCGGCGCCGACCCTTCCCGGCCGCCGCTGCTCTACTACCGCGGGCGCTACGGCGTCACCGCCGCTGCGGAGGCAGGCGTATGACGACGATCGTGGGGATCGCGGGCGGACCCGAGGCGGGCGGACGCACCAGCACCGCGATCGCGGGCATCCTGGCGGGCGCCGCGTCGGCGGGAGCGGGCACCTCGCTTCTGGAGCTCTCGGCCACCCCCGTGCCGGACGCGATCGCGGCCATCGAGGCGGCCGACGGCGTCGTCCTCGGCAGCCCGGTCTACCGCGCCACCTACAGCGCCCTGCTCAAGGACCTCCTCGAGCGCACCGAGCGCGGAAGGTGGGGCGAGACCACCGCACCCCTGCAGGGCAAGGCCGCAGCCGTCGTCCTCACCGGTGCGAGCGGGCACCACTACCTCGCGCTCAACGACCTGCGCGGAGTCCTGGCCGGGTTCTTCGCCGTGCAGGTGCTCTCCCCCGGCCTCTATCTCGATCACGCGGGCTACCTCGACCGCTCCACGCTGACCGACGACAGCGCCGCGCTCGCGGCCGCACACGGCGCGGCGCTGGCCGACCTCACCACGGCGGTGCGGGCGTCGAAGGCCCTCTCCGCGGTCACCCCGCAGATCTGAACTATTCATCTTACGTTGAGTTTACGGTAACCTGCGGTATGACCGCGCTGCAGACGTCCGTTCTCGATCTCGCCGACGCCCGCGAGCTGTCGTTCGCCGGGGGCAAGGCGGTCAACCTCGCGGAGCTGATCCGGGCGGGCTTCGCCGTGCCCGACGGCTTCTGCGTGGGCACCCCGGCCTACGCGCAGGCCGCCGCGACCGCGGGCCTCGACGGCGTCCTCGCCGCCGCCGATCCGGCCGCCGATCCCGCCGCCCTAGCCACCCGCGCCCGGCAGGCCCTGCTGGCGGTGCCGGTCCCCGATGACCTCGCCGCCGCGATCGCCGACGCGTACGCAGCGCTCGGCGAGGACGTGCCCGTCGCGGTCCGTTCCTCGGCCACCGCGGAGGATCTGCCCGGCGCGAGCTTCGCGGGTCAGCAGGACACCTACCTGGGCGTCGTCGGCGCCGCGGAGGTGCTGGACGCGGTCCGCAGGTGCTGGGCGTCGCTGTGGACGGACCGCGCGGTGTCCTACCGCGCCGACGCGGGCATCGAGCACGCCACCACCCAGCTCGCCGTGGTCGTGCAGCGGATGGTCGACGCGCAGGTCGCGGGCGTGCTCTTCACCGCCGACCCGATCAGCGGGCGCCGCACCCGCAGCGTGATCGACGCCGCTCCGGGCCTCGGTGACGCCGTCGTCTCGGGCTCGGTCGACCCCGACCACTGGGTCGTCGACGGCCACGACGTCACCCGGGGACCCGGCGAGGCGGCGTGCCTCGACGACGGCCAGGTGCGGGCGCTGGTCGACCTGGGGCGCCGGGTGGAGGCGCACTTCGGGTCGCCGCAGGACATCGAGTGGGCGGTCGACGGGTCCGGTGCGCTGTGGCTGACCCAGTCCCGCGCGATCACAACGCTCTACCCAATGCCCCCGTCCGCACGGCCCGGGCTGCGCGTGCACCTCAACGCCACCCTCGCCCAGGGCCTGACCCGGCCGATCACGCCGATGGGCATGTCGGCGTTCCGCGTCGTCGGTGCGGAATTGGCCGGGACGGCGCTGAGCAGCCCCGTCGACCCGATGGTGGGTCCCGCCGCGTTCGGCATCGCGGGCGCGCGGGTGTTCATCGACATCACGGCGGCGGTGCGGCACCCGGTCGGGCGCAGGCTCGTCCCGCTCGTCTTCGACGTCATGGAGTCCCGCTCGGCCGTCGTCCTGCGCGCGCTGCTGGCCGACGAGCCCGCACTGGCGGCCACCGACGGCTCGGTGTGGTCGTTCGCCCGGCCCGTGCTGCGGGTGTCGCTCCGGTTCCGGGTGCCGCCGCTGATCGTGCTGGCCCTGGTGCGCCCGGCCGCCGCCCGCCGCCATGTGGCCCGGATCGGCGAGCGGCTGCGCGAGCACATCGCCCAGCCGGTGACCGGTGACGGCCGCGCCCGCTTCGCGCACGTCGTCCGGACGCTGCGGGAGATCTTCCCGATCCTGCCGCGGACCGTGCCGGTGGCGGTCGCGGGTTTCCTCGCGCTCGGGCTGGCCCGCAAGGTGGCAGGCCCCGATCTCGACGCGCTGACGGTCCACGAGGTGCTGCGCGGGCTGCCGCACAACGTCACCACGGACATGGATCTCGAGCTGTGGGCGCTCGCGACGCGGCTGGACGCCGCGTCGGCCGAGGCACTGCGGTCCTCGCCCGCCGAGCTGGCCGACCGCTACCACACGGGCGCGCTCCCGCCCGTGCTGCAGCGCGAGCTGACGGCGTTCCTCGCCGAACACGGGCACCGGACGGCGGCCGAGATCGACCTCGGGATGCCCCGGTGGTCCGACGATCCCACCCAGGTGCTCGGCTCGCTCGCCAACTACCTGCGCCTGACCGACGCGGCCGACCATCCCGACGTCCGGTTCGCCCGCAGCGCCGCCGCAGCGGAGGCCGCGGTCGCCGAGGTCGTCGCCAGGGTGCGGCGCCGCTCCCGGATCCGGGCGCTCGTCACCCGGTTCGCGCTGCGGCGCACCCGCCAGCTCGCGGGGATGCGCGAGACCCACAAGGACTACCTCGTGCGCCTCCTCGCGCACGCCCGCGCCCAGCTCGCGGTCATCGGGACGGAGCTGGCCTGGCGCGGCCGGATCGCGGACGCGTCCGACGTCTACTTCCTGGAGCTCCGCGAGGTCGACGCCGCCCTGCGCGGCACCGACCAGCGGACCGCCGTAGCCGCCCGGCGCGACGAGTACGCCCGCGAGCTGCGCCGCCGCCACATCCCGCGCGTGCTGCTCTCCGACGGCACCGAGCCGGAGGCGCTGGCCGCACCGCCGCCGGACGGCGCGCTGGTCGGCACCCCGGCGTCGGCCGGGACCGTCACCGGCGTCGTGCGGGTGGTGCTCGACCCGATGCACGCCCACCTCGAGCCCGGCGAGATCCTCGTCGCGCCCTCCACCGACCCCGGCTGGACGCCGCTGTTCCTCACCGCGGGCGGCCTCGTCATGGAGATGGGCGGGGCCAACTCGCACGGCGCCGTGGTCGCCAGGGAGTACGGCATCCCCGCCGTCGTCGGCGTGCCGGAAGCCACCACCCGCCTGCGCACCGGCCAGACCGTCACCGTGGACGGCGCCTCCGGCGCGATATCCCCCGACTGAGTCGCACCAGGGTGACATTCCTCCGACTCAGTCGCAGCGGTGTCACCCCGCTGTGGTCCCGGTCGGCACCACTACTGCCTGCTGGCGCGCCACGCCGCCAGGCAACCGGGGCCGCAGAAGTACACATCGCCCACCTGCAGGGACGCCGGGCTCACCGCCACCTCCATGCCGCACACCGGGTCGATCGCCACGCCGAGCGTCGCCGCCCGGCCCGCCGCGGGCGGCTCGGCCGTCGGGTGTGGGAGGCGGGGTCGCGCGGCGACGATCCCCGCGCAGATGGACAGCGCGATCTCCGCCGCCGAGCGCGCGCCGATGTCCAGCCCGGCGGGCGCCTGGATGCGGGCGCGTTCGGCGTCGGTCGCGGCGAGCTCGTCGAGCACCGCGGCCGCGCGGCGGCGGCTGGCGACCAGTGCGATGTACTCCACGTCGGCGTCCAGCGCGGCCCGCAGCACCGGGAGCTCGTCGCGCCCGTGCGAGGCGACGACCACCGCGAAGGTGTCGGCGGTCAGCGGATCCAGCCCCAGGCGCACGTCCCAGTCCAATGCGGCCCCCACCCGCGCGAGCGCGCGCGCCACCGGCGACTGCGCCGAACACCGCCACCAGCATCGGTGGGATCATCGCCTCCAGGAAGATCTCCAGCGTGCCGCCGGACAGGCACGGGTTGCCGACCGTCCGCACGCCGTCCTGAGGGGGCGCCGCGGCGGTGTGCGAAGGGGCGTCCGGGGTGATCCGCAGGAGCTCCGACTCCCCGGCCGCGAGCAGCCGCAGGCTCTCCACGCGCACGGTCGACTCCGCACACACCCCGCCGACGAAGCCGTCCAGCCTGCCGTCGGCGGTCACCACGGCGCAGTCGCCGGGCTTCGCGCTCGTCGGGCGCTCCGCGCGTACCACGGTGGCCAACACGAACGGCGTGCGGCGGGTCCGCAGCCCGTCCACGCGCGCGAGCAGATCGGTCCTCATGGCTCGTCTCCGATCGCGAGATCCGGACGCATCGGCCGCCCCTGCACGGCCCGCCACACCTGCGCAGGGGCGAGCGGCATGTCCGCGTGCCGCACCCCGATCGCGTCCAGCACGGCGTTGACGACAGCGGCAGGCGAGCCCACCGTCGCCGACTCCCCCACCCCCTTGGCGCCCACCGGATGGTGCGGCGAGGGCGTGACGGTCTCCCCCAGCTCCCACGGCGGGCACTCCAGTGCCGTCGGGAGCAGGTAGTCCATGAACGAGGCGCCGAGGTGGTTGCCGTCGCGGTCGAATGCGATCAGCTCCATCAGCGCCATCCCGATCCCGTCGGCGAGGCCCCCGTGGATCTGTCCCTCGACGATCGTCGGGTTGATCCGCACGCCGCAGTCGTCCACGGCGACGAACCGGCGCACGGCCACCTTCCCCGTGCCGGGGTCCACCTCGACGACGCAGATGTAGGCCCCGCACGGGAACGTCAGGTTGGGCGGGTTGTAGACCGCCGTGGCGTCCAGATGGCCCTCGACGCCGTCCGGCAGCTCGAGGTTGGAGTGCGCGGCCATGGCGATCTCCCGCCACGACGCCCCCGCCCCCGGCACCCCCCGCACCTGGAAGCGCCCGGCCACCCATTCCAGGTCCTCGGGCGCCACCTCCAGCATCGCCGCCGCCACCAGCCGCGCCCGCTCCCGCACCTTCCGCGCCGCGACGACCGTGGCCGCCCCCGACACCGGCGTCGAGCGCGACCCGTAGGTGCCGAGGCCGAACGGGGTGCGGTCGGTGTCGCCCTGCACGACATCGACCTCGTCCACCCCGATGCCCAGCTCGTGCGCGACGAGCTGGGCGAAGGTCGTCTCGTGGCCCTGGCCCTGGGACATGCAGGACACCGCGAGCACCGCCGAGCCGGTGGGGTTCACCCGCAGCTGGGCGCCGTCGGCCATGCCCAGCCCCGCGATGTCCATCAGCGCGCGCGGCCCGGCGCCGACGGCCTCAGTGAAGAAGCTGATCCCGACGCCGAGCAGCGTGCCCCGCCCGGTGGCGGCGTGCTCGGCCCGACGCCTGGCCTGCTCGCGGCGCAGCTCGTCGTACCCGGCCATCTCCAAGGCGAGCGCGAGCGTGCGCGGGTAGTCGCCCGAGTCGTACTCCCAGCCGGTGGCGCAGCGGTAGGGGAACTGCTCGGGCCGCAGCAGGTTGCGCATCCGCACCTCGGCCGGGTCCAGCCCGAGGTCGTGGGAGAGCACGTCGACGAGGCGCTCCACGAGGTAGGACGCCTCCGTCACGCGGAACGAGCAGGCGTAGGCCACCCCACCGGGCGCCTTGTTCGTGTGGACGCCGGTGACCTGGCAGTGGGCCGCGGGCACGTCGTAGGAGCCGGTGAACGTGTGGAAGAACCCGGCCGGGAAGCGCGAGGGCTGCGCGGTGGCGTTGAACGCGCCGTGGTCGGCGAGCACCCGCACCCGCAGGCCGGTGATCCGCCCGTCCGGGGTGGCCGCGATCTCGCCGCGCATGTGGTAGTCGCGGGCGAACGCGGTGGCCATGAGGTTCTCCGACCGGTCCTCCACCCACTTGACCGGCGCCCCCACCATCCGCGACGCCACCACCGCGCAGACATAAGCCGGGTAGAGCCCCACCTTGTTGCCGAAGCCGCCGCCGATGTCGGGTGACACGATCCGGATCCGGTGCTCAGGGATGCCCGTGACCCGCGAGTAGAGCACCCGGTGCGCGTGCGGGGCCTGCGCGGTGGCGTAGACGGTGAGCTTGTCGGTCACCGGGTCGTGGTCGGCCACCAACCCGCAGGTTTCCAGGGGGGCCGGGTGCACGCGCGGGTAGACCAGGTCGCAGGCGCTGACGTGCCCGGCGGTGGCGAAGGCGGCGTCGGTGGCCGCACGGTCGCCTGCCTCCCAGTCGAAGACGTGGTTGTCCGGCTTGTCGCGGACGCGCGGGGCGTCGGGGTCGAGCGCGTGCCGGGCGTTGACGACAGCGGGCAGCGGCGCGTACTCGACGTCGATCAGCGCCAGGGCGTCGCGGGCGGCGTAGCGGGTCTCGGCGACGACGAACGCGACCTCCTGGCCCTGGTAGCGGACCTTGTCGGTGGCGAGCACGGCCTGCACGTCTTGCGAGAGCGTGGGCATCCAGGCCAGGCCGTGCTCGGCGAGCTGCGCGCCGGTGAGCACTATCCGCACGAGCGGATGGGACTCGGCGGCCAGCGTGTCGACCGCGACGACCCGGGCGTGGGCGTGGGGGCTGCGCAGCACGGCGGCGTGCAGCATGCCCGGCATCGCGATGTCGTCCACGAACCGGCCGCGGCCGCGCACGAAGCGCGCGTCCTCCTTGCGGGGCATCCGGCCGTAGCTCATGCCTGCCTCATCCCCTGCCCGCCTCGGCCGCCCGCCGGATCGCCGTCACGATGTTGGCGTAACCGGTGCAGCGACACACGATGCCCGCGATAGCCGTGCGGATCTCCTCGTCCGTCGGGTGCGGTGTGTTGTCGAGCAGCCACCGCGCCGTGAGAAGCATCGCGGGCGTACAGAAGCCGCACTGCAGGCCGTGGCAGTCGACGAACGCGCGCTGCACCGGATCGAGGCCGCCGGTGCCTGCGAGCCCCTCGATGGTGCGCACCACCCGCCCGTCGGCCATCGCCGCCAGCACCGTGCACGACTTCGCGGGCACACCGTCCAGCCAGACCACGCAGGCCCCGCAGTTGGAGGTGTCGCATCCCCAGTGGGTGCCGGTGAGCCCGAGCTCGTCACGGAGGAGGTGCACGAGCAACAGCCGGGGCTCGACGTCGCGCCGCTCGGCCCGTCCGTTGACGACGACGGTGACCTCCACCTCAGGTCCACGCCGAGTACGAGACGGCGCGGCGGAGCGCCCGGACGGTCAGCTCCCCCGCGAGGTGGCGCTTGTAGTCCACCGGCCCGCGCTGGTCGGCGACCGGGCGGCAGTGCGCCGCGGCGAGCCGTCCGGCCTCGGTGAAGACCTCCTCGCCCGGCGGCCGCCCGATCAGACTCGCCTCGGCCTCCGCGGCCACGAACGGTCCCACTGCGGTCAGCCCGATCCCGGCGTCGGTGATCACGCCGTCCGCCACCCGCAGCGCCGCGGCGGCCGCGGCGACCGCCCAGTCCCCGGCACGCCGGTCGACCTTCACGTAGGCGCTGCCGGTGGCCCACAGCGGAACCCGCAGCTCGACGAGGATCTCCGCGGGCGCCGACCGCCGTCTGGTAAGGCCCGAGGAAGAACTCCCGCATCGCGACGGTGCGCGTGCCCCGCTCGCCGCGGATCACGGCCGCGGCCCGCAGCGCGCAGAACGCCCCGGAGAGGTCCTCGGACGGGTCGGCCTGGCACACCGACCCGCCGATCGTGCCGCGGTTGCGCACGATCGCGTCGGCGATGCTCCGCTCCGCGTCGCGCAGCACCGGCGCCACCGCCCCGACCAGCGACGACGCCAGGAGCTCGGCGTGGCGCGTCATCGCCCCGATGCGCAGCTCGCCGTCCTCGACCGCGACGAAGGCCAGATCGGTGAGGTCGTTGATGTCGACGAGCAGCTCGGGCGCCACCAGCCGCAGCTTCATCATCGGGATGAGGCTGTGCCCGCCCGCGACCAGGCGCGTTTCCGGACCGTGACGAGCGAGCAACGCGATGGCGTCCTCGACACTCGTCGCACGCCGGTACTCGAACGGTGCTGGCACCTGCATGTCTCTCCCCACGGTGGGCAACCCATCGTCGCCGGCCGGACGGCAGGAGGACAAGACCTCTTAACCCATCGCTTATCGCGGTTGGCCGAGTCGCGGCCGAACGGGGCAGAGTGTCCGCCACCACACGCGAGGAGGCGTCGGCAGGATGACCAACAGGCGCATGTACGAGCTGATCGAGAACGCGCCGAAGACCGGCCGCAGCCCCACGATCTGGGCGTGGCCGCAGCTCACCGAGTACCTGAAGACCGCGGCGCAGCCCGTCGCGGGACCGTGGCCGCCCCACCAGGAGACCCGCCCCGACCCGACGGACGAGGACCTGCCGGTCGCCGTCGCCGACCCGCACACCGACACCCGCCCCGCGACGGGGCAGGGAAGGAACTGAGCCGATGTATCCGTCGCGCTTCCGCTACGCGGCGCCCCGCACGCTCGACGAGGCGATCGCCCTGCTCGCCGAGCACGGCGACGACGCCAAGGTGCTCGCGGGCGGCCAGAGCCTCGTGCCGCTGCTCAAGCTGCGCTTCGCTGCCCCCGCGCTGCTCGTGGACATCAACAACCTGCCCGGCCTCGACCACCACCGGGAGGACGCCGACGGCACGCTGCGCATCGGCGCGCTGTGCCGCCACGTCCACCTGGAGCGGTCGGAGCTGCTCAAGGCCAAGCATCCCCTGATGGCGTCGGCGGCCCCGCTCGTCGCCGACCCGATCGTGCGCAACCGCGGGACGCTCGTCGGCTCGGTCTGCCACGCCGACCCGCAGGGGGACTGGGCCTCGGTCATGATCGCGCTCGGCGGCTCGATCGTCGCGCAGGGCCCGGCCGGACGGCGCACCATCCCCGTCGCCCAGTTCGTCCTCGGCCCGTTCCAGAACGCGCTGCGGGCGGGCGAGGTCGCGGTGGAAGCCGTCGTGCCGCCCGCCGAGGGCACGGCGTCGGGTACGTACCTCAAGCTCGAGCGCCGCGTCGGGGACTTCGCGACAGCAGGCGTCGCGGTGGCCCTCGACATGAGCGGCGGCACGGTGACGCGCGCGGGCATCGCCCTCACCGGCGTCGGCCCGGCGACGATCCACGCGGCCGCGGCCGAGGAGGCCCTCGTCGGGCGGGCGCTCACCCGGGAGTCGATCGAGTCGGCGGCGCGGCTGGCCGCCGAAGCCGCCCAGCCGCGCACCGACCACCGCGGCAGCGCGGCCTACAAGCGCCACGTGGTGGCCACGTTCGTGCGGCGCGGACTGGCCCGAGAGCTTCAGGAGGTGGCGGCATGACCTCCTTCGCCGCACGCGAGATCACCGAGGGCGCCGCCGACGAGTACCGGATCACGGTGACCGTCAACGGCGACCGACGCGTCGTCGACGTGGAGCCCCGGCTGTTGCTGGCGCACCTGCTGCGGGAGGGCCTCGGCCTCACCGGCACCCACCTCGGCTGCGACACCACCAACTGCGGCGCCTGCACCGTGCTCGTGGACGGCGCGCCGGTGAAGTCGTGCACGATGCTCGCCGTCCAGGCCGACGGGCACGCGATCACCACGGTCGAGGGCCTGGGCACACCCAGCGAGCTGGACCCGGTGCAGGAGGGCTTCTCCGTCGAGCACGGCCTGCAGTGCGGGTTCTGCACGCCCGGGATGATGATGTCCGCCCGCGCCCTGCTCAACCGCGAGCCGGACCCGTCGGAGGAGGACGTCCGCTGGGCGCTCTCGGGCAACCTCTGCCGCTGCACCGGCTACCAGAACATCGTCAAGGCGGTGCTGTGGGCGGCGCGCAAGGAGAACCCGGGGCGCCACACCCTTCGTGAGGAGGACGGACAGTGACCGCGCTGGACGAGATCAAGATCGGGGGGCTGGGCGCGAGCAGGCAGCGCGTCGAGGACGCCCGCTTCATCCGCGGGCGCGGCCACTACACCGACGACATCCACCTGCCCGGCATGCTGCACATGGAGATCCTGCGCAGCCCACTGGCCCACGCCCGGATCGTCCGCATTGACACGTCGAAGGCGTGGGAGATCCCCGGCGTCCGGCTGGTGCTGACCGGCGAGATGATGGCCCAGCGCAACCTGGCGTGGATGCCGACGCTCTCCTACGACACCCAGGCGGTGCTGGCCACCGACAAGGTGCGCTTCCAGGGCCAGGAGGTGTGCGTCGTCGTCGCCGACGACCCGTACATCGCCAAGGACGGGTGCGAGGCCATCGACGTCGAGTACGAGGCGCTGCCCGCCATCGTCAATCCGGAGCAGTCGGCCGCGCCGGACGCGCCGATCATCCGCGACGACAAGGACGGGCAGGTCGACAACACCTGCTATCGCTGGGAGGTCGGCGACACCGCCGCCACCGAGCGGGCGTTCGCGCAGGCCGACGTCGTGTCCACGCTCAAGCTGCACTACCCGCGCAGCCACCCCTCGCCGATCGAGTGCTGCGGCTCGATCGCCGACTACGACGCGGGCACCGGCAAGCTCACCGTCTACATGACGACGCAGGCGCCGCACATCATCCGCGCGGCGGTGGCGCTCGTCGCGGAGCTGCCGGAGCACATGATCCGCATCGTGTCGCCGGACATCGGCGGCGGGTTCGGCAACAAGGTGCCGGTCTACCCCGGCTACGTCGCGTCGATCCTGGCGTCGATCCTGCTGGGCAAGCCGGTGAAGTGGATCGAGGACAAGACCGGGAACCTGTCGTCGACGGGCTTCGGCCGCGACATGTACCTCGACGCCCAGATGGCCCTGCGCGCGGACGGCAAGATCCTCGCGGTGCGGATGCACGCCGACACCGACCAGGGTGCGTTCTTCTCCGACGCCCAGCCCAGCAAGTTCAAGATCGGCCTGTTGCACTCGGCGTTCGCCTGCTACGACGTGCCCGTCGGGCACATCACCGCCCAGGGCCACTACACGAACAAGGCCCCCGGCGGCGTGGCCTACCGCTGCTCGTTCCGGGTGACCGAGGCGATGTTCTTCCAGGAGCGCATGGTCGCCGCCGCGACCGCCGACCTGGGCATCGACCCCGCCGAGTTCCGCCGGATCAACCTCCTTCACGACGACCAGTTCCCGCACCGCACGGCCTTCGGCTTCCTCGTCGACTCCGGGCAGTACCACAAGTGCCTCGAGCTGGGCCTCTCCGCGATCGGGTACGAGCAGTTCAAGCGGGACCAGGAGGCGGCCCGCCAACGCGGACGGCTCCTGGGCATCGGGATCTCCACGATGACCGAGCCGCTCGGGGCGGGCAACAGCCGCGAGTACGACATCCTCGGCATCAAGATGTTCGACTCCGCCGAGCTGCGTGTGCACATGACCGGCAAGGCGATCCTGCGCACCGGCGCGAAGACCCAGGGCCAGGGGCACGAGACGACGTGGGCCCAGATCGTCAGCCACGAGCTGGGCATCCCGGCCGCCGACGTGATCGTCGAGGAGGGCGACACCGACACGGCCCCGTTCGGCATGGGCACCTACGCGTCGCGCTCGACGCCGGTCGCGGGCGCCGCGGTCGCGATGGTGGCGCGCAAGGTCAGGGCGAAGGCCCGCAAGCTCGCCGCGCACCTGCTGGAGGTGTCCGAGGAGGACGTCGAGTGGGAGCTCGGCCGCTTCTACGTCCGTGGTGCGCCCGAGCGCGGGGCGACGATCCAGGAGTGCGCCGCCGCGGCCTACTCGAACATGCCCGACGGCATGGAGCCCGGCCTCGAGAACAACGCCTACTACGACCCGCCCAACCTGACCTGGCCGTTCGCGGTGTACATCGTCACCGTCGAGGTCGACCCGGAGACCGGGGTGTGGGACGTGCTGCGGGTGGTCGCGGTCGACGACTGCGGCGTCCGGATCAACCCCATGATCGTCGAAGGGCAGATCATGGGTGGGCTGACCGAGGCGTACGCGGTGTCGAACATGCAGTTCCAGACCTACGACGCGGACGGCAACCAGGTCGGCTCGAACTACATGGACTACCTGCTCCCGACGGCGTGGGAGACGCCCGGCTTCGAGCTGCACGAGGTCGTCACCCCGTGCCCGCACCACCCGATCGGGGCCAAGGGCGTCGGCGAGTGCGCGGCGGTCGGCGGGCCCGCGGCGTTCGTCAACGCGGTGCACGACGCGCTGGCCTCGACCGGCGTCCGCAACATCGACATGCCGCTGCTGCCCGACCGCGTCTGGCAGGCGCTGCAGGACGGGCGCGACGTGTCCGGCGCGCCTCCCGTACGGAGTGACTCATGATCCTCGACAACGAGTTCACCGTCGGCGCGCCTGTCGACGCGGTGTGGGCCTATTTCCTCGATGTGCCCAGCCTCGCGCCCTGTCTGCCGGGGGCCACGCTCGTCGGCGACAGCGTCGATTCCGACGGCAACGCCACCTACCAGGGCAAGGTCGTGGCCGCACTGGGTCCGGTGAAGCTGAACTTCAGCGGCAGCGCGAAGATCCTGGAGGCCGACGAGGTGGCCCACCGGATGGTGCTGCGGGCCGCGGGCTCGGAGGACCGGGGCCGCGGCGAGGCCGAGATGACGATCACCGCGACGCTGCGGGCCGTCAGCGGCGGCACCCGGGTCACCGTGGCCCAGGATCTGTCCATCTCCGGCGCGGCGGCGAACTTCGGCCGCGGGCTCATCGCCGACGTGACGAGCGTGCTGATGGGGAGCTTCGCGGAGTGCGTCCAGGCCAACGTGACCGGCGGCGGGGGCGGCACCGCGACGGCGGTGCGTGCGGCCGCCCCGGCCAGCGGGTTCGCGATCGGTCTGCGGGCCGCGGTGATGGCGCTGAAGCGCGTGTTCGCACGCTTCTTCCTCCCCTACGACAGGAACAGGTGAGCCCGGTGGTCCTCTGGTGGATCGGCAACGCGATCCTGTTGTTCGTCGTGCTGCCCGTGGTGATCGCGCTGCTCAACCGGGTGCTCGCCGCCGTCGAGCGGATCAGGGCCGCGTGTGACGACATCCTCGCCCACGGGGTCGAACTGCTCGGCGAGGTGGACGAGGTTCCCGAGCTCCTGGCGACGACCGACGCGACCGTCGCGCAGATCGCCGTCGGCGCCACCCGCTACGCGGGCAGCGTCGCGACGCTGCTCGGCCCTTCTGAACAGCGGTCCTGAGATCGGGAGGCGGGTATCCCCGGTGACCACCATCTTGATCTCCGAAGAAAAGGAGGCGTGACATGCCCGCTGTCGCCTGGGTGACGGTGATCATCGCCGTCCTCATCATCGCGATCACCGCCGTCGGCCTGCTGCGGGTGATCCTGCACCTGCGCCACGTCCACATGACGCTCGGCGCCCTGCTCGGCGGGGTGCGGGCGGTCGCGGACAAGACCAGCACCGTGCCCGGCGTCGTGGGCTCGGTGAACGCCAACCTCGCGCCCGTGCGGGCGTGGACGGAGACGGTGTAGCAATGGTGCCCTACGGCTGGACGCTCGGGCTCGTGATCGGGTTGGTGGTGGTCGTGGCGGTGGTCGCGCTCGTCACCCCGATCCTCGTGCTCGCCTACAAGATCGGCACCCAGGCCCGGCAGCTCGACGAGGCGCTGGGCCGGGCCCGGGAGAACACCGCGGGCCTCGCCGGGCTGAACGTCACCATCGACCACGCCACCGAGATCATCGGTGGCCTGCAGCGCGGCCGCGCGCGGCTGGGGGGCTAGCGATGCTGTCCGAGCTGTCGGATGGGGAGATCACCTACTGGAGCGTGATCCTGGTGCTCGGCGCGGTCGTGATCGTGGCGGTCGTCGTGCTGCTGTCGCTCCTGGTCGCGTTCGTCAAGCGGATCGACGCCGGTGTGGACACGATCGCCGGGACCCTCACGGCGATCACACAGAACACCGCCGACACCGCGCTCATCACGGCCACCGGCGACGGGCTCGACCTCGTGCTCGCCGAGGGCCTGCAGCACCACCTGTTCCTCGGTCGCGTCGTCGGGAAGGTGTGAGAGTGATGCTGGTCGTGCTGACGGTCGTCGAGATCGTCGTGCTGATCGCGGGCCTGGCCTTCTTCCTGTGGTGGGTCGGGTCGCTCCTGGCCAAGATCGCCACCACGCTGGAGGCGGGCGACGGGCTGGTCGCCCAGATCGTCGACGACGCCCGGGCGATCAAGCCGGGGCTGGAGCACATCAACCGGACCGGCGGGGTGGTGGCGGGGGCGCTCCCGCTGCTGTACGGGTTCGCCGAGCAGATCGTGAGCAAGGTGGCCCCCGGCCCGGCCCGCCAGGCCGCGGCGGTGCGCCGCCGCTCACGCATCCACGAGACGGTCGGCTACCGCCCCTGACAGTCAGGGGTCGGGCAGCGGGGCGGTGTTCGGGGCATCGGAGTAGGCCCCGATCCACTCCTCCCGCCAGGCCGTGCCGAACTGTTGCTCGTTGCAGGAGGGCCGGTACTGGCTCACCAGCTCCGCCGCGATGGCCTCGCGGTGGCCGCGGGTGCCCCCGGGCACCTCGAGGAACGCCACGTGGACCTTCCACTTCGAGCCCGCGCGGGCCGTCCAGCAGGCGGCGCGGCGGTGGCGGAACGGCAGGCCCTCGGCGGAGAGGTCGTCGGCGTGCCCGACGTAGGCGACGGCGTAGCGCTGGGTGTCCGGGTCGGGGCGGTAGAGGATCGCGTAGACGCCGGGCCGCGCGGGCGGGGTCCATCCGCCCAGCAGGCGGGGGCCGGAGAACGCGTAGCCGCCGAGCGTCCCGAGCCGGATCACCGGCCCGACTCTACGGGCTCGACGCTACCGCAGCGCGGGGAGCAGGTCGGCGAGCTCGGCAAGGCTCGCGAGGTCGCGCCCGCGCACCACGAGGTCGACGTAGGGCTCCGCGACCAGCATGCCCACGCTCGACGCGGGCCCGTGCGGGGTGCACCAGACGATCCGACGGCATTGGCGCGCGAGCCGCTCCATCGCGGCTTCCAACAGGTCGGGGTCGCCGCGGTCCATGCCGTCGGAGCAGATGACGACCACTCCCCCGCGCGCCACGCCCCGCCGCCCGGCGCCGCGGACGAACTGGTCGAGCGAGGCACCGATGCGGGTGCCGCCGTCCCAGTCGACCACGAGCTCGGCGGCCTCGGCGAGGGCGCGGTCCGGGTTGCGCCGCCGCAGTGCCGGGGTGATGCGGGTGAGCCGGGTGCCGAAGCAGAACGCCTCCACCCGCACGACGGCGCGGCGCGCCGACCAGGCGAACTGCAGAAGCGCCCTGGAGTGGTCGGCCATCGAGCCGGAGACGTCGAGGATGAGCACCAGCGGGCGGGGCTTCACCCGGGGCTCGCGCCACCGCAGGGGCACCGGCTCGCCGTGCAGGCGCAGCGTGTCCCGCACGGTGCGCCGCATGTCGGGGCGCCGCCCCCGCCGGGATGGGCGCGAACGGCGGGTGCGACGGAGCGGCGGATCCAGCCGGAGGCGGGCGACGATCCGGCGTACGGCGCGCAGCTCGTCGGGCGTGCAGTCGGCGAACGCACGCCTGCGCAGCACGTCGGCCGCGGAGGCGACCAGGCCCATCGTGGCCTGCTCCTCGTCGTCGTCGCCCGCGCCGGGGGTGTCGACGAGCGGTACCTCCAGGGCCGACTCGGCCTCCGGGGACACCTGCGCGGTCAGTCGGAGCATGTCGTCGACGGGGCGCCGATCGCCGAGGAAGTAGGCGCGGAACACCTGGTCGTAGCGTGCGAGATCGTCACGGCGGGTGACGAGTGCGGTGCGCCCCGTCCAGTAGAGGTCGGTCAGGTCGGTCGGGTCGACGGTGGCCGCCGCGGCGCAGTACACCTCGATGTCGCCCGGCCCGACGGCGATTCCCGCCGCGCGCAGCGCCCGCCCGAACCCGACGAGGACGGGCACCATTCCTTTCACGACGCTCCCTTCACGACGCTCCCTTCACGACGCCGTGATCTCGTCGAGGCACGCCCGGGCGAGGTCCAGGTCCTCGCGCTCCTTGAGGACGGCGCCGAGCGTGACATCGGCGGCGTCGGTGGACAGGTCGGTATCGCCGAGCAGGTCGAGGGTGCGCGCCCAGTCGATCGTCTCGGCCACCCCGGGCGGCTTGGCCAGCTCCAGCTCGCGCAGCCGGTGGACGGCGGCGACGACGCGGCGGGCCAGCTCGTGGTTCACCCCGGGTTGACGCAGCGTGACGATCTCGACCTCGCGCGCGGCGCTGGGGTAGTCGATCCAGTGGTAGAAGCAGCGGCGCTTGAGCGCGTCGTGCAGCTCACGCGTGCGGTTGGACGTGAGCACGACCAGCGGGGGCGAGGGCGCGGCGATCGTGCCGATCTCGGGGATCGTGATCTGGAAGTCCGAGAGCATCTCCAGCAGGAACGCCTCGAACTCGTCGTCGGCGCGGTCGATCTCGTCGATGAGGAGCACGGCGTCCGAGCCCGCTCGGAGCGCTTCCAGCAGCGGGCGCTCCAGCAGGAACTCCGGCCCGTACAGCGCGGTGACCGAGCCGCCCGGCTGGACGCCGTCCCCGAGCGCGCGGATCGCCAGGAGCTGCCGGGCGTGGTCCCACTCGTAGAGGGCCTGGTGGGTGTCGATGCCCTCGTAGCACTGCAGCCGGATCAGCCGCCTGCCCAGCACCGCCGCGAGCACCCTGGCGATCTCGGTCTTGCCGACGCCGGGCTCACCCTCCAGCAGCAACGGCCGGTCGAGTGCGAGAGCCACGTGCACGGCGGTGGCCAGACCGCGGTCGGCCAGGTAGGCGCCCTCGCGCAGGAGCCGCGTCAGCTCGGCGACACCCGGGCTCAGGGCCGTGGTCCCGTCTCCTGCGATCCGGACCGATGACCTGCGACGATCTCGGCCACCGTCGTGGTGCCGAGCTTGCCCTCGCGGGCCAACAGGGCCCGCCACGCCGTGCGCTGGTCGTCGTCGATCGGCCCCGATCCGACGTCTTTCAGCCTGCGGCAGACCTTTCCGGTGCCCGGTCCGATCTCGGCCAGCACGTTGGCGCCTTCCGGACCGCGCGCGGTCCAGATGGCACGCAGTACCGCGACACCCTCCGGTTCGTCATCCATGCCTCCATCGTCGTCCGCGGCGCGCCGCCCGGCAATCGTCGAATAAGCCTTCCCTTAGGCCGATTGCGCGAGAGAATGCTCCAGGTGACGCTGACTCAGCTGAGTGCCTTCGTCCTCGTGGCCCGGCTGGGCACGGTGAAGGCCGCCGCGTCAGCGCTCGGGGTGAGCGAGCCCGCGGTCTCGCAGGCGATCGCCGCGCTGCGTCGCTACCTGGATGACCCGCTGCTGACGCGCAGCGGGAGCGGCATGGAACTGACCCCGGGCGGGTCGCGGCTGCTCACGATCGCGGCACAGATGGTCTCGCTCGGGGCGGAGGCCGAGTCGGCGGTCCGCTCGGCCCGCGGCGCCGCGGAGCAGCTGCGGCTGGTGGCGCCCAGCGCGCTCGTCGAGTTCGTGGCGGGCCCGCTCGCGGATGCGTTCACCGCGCGGTCCGGCGGCTCGATCGAGGTGTCGGCCGGGGTGTCGGCGACGGCCGAGATGAGCGCCCTGGTCGCACAGCGGCTCGCCGACGTCGCACTGGGCCCGGACATGTCGGGCGGCCCCGGCCTGGTCAGCGAGCCGATCTTCCGAGCCCGGCTCGCGGTGCTCGCCGCGCCCGCCACCCGCCCGCCCGGTCCCCCCGCGGGGTGGCCGTGGCTGGTCGA
Source organism: uncultured Actinomycetota bacterium (assembly GCA_963770115.1). GTDB lineage: Bacteria > Actinomycetota > Actinomycetes > Mycobacteriales > Pseudonocardiaceae > Pseudonocardia. Next base: position 59,668 of record CAVYOT010000009.1, on the reverse strand, counting down.
TCCCTCGGCCACGGATCCGGGCAGCGACGTCAGCCGGATGCTGCGCGCGCTGGGCGTTCCGGAGTCCCGGCTCTCGGTGTTCCCCAACCAGACCGCGGCATGGGAGGCGGCAACCCGCGGCGCGGGCGTCGCGCCGGGCATCGCGCATCTGGCCGTCCACCAGTTGCGTCGCCGCGAGCTGCAGGTCCTCGAGGTGCCGGGCACGCCGATGGAGCTGTGCTGGCACGTGACCACGCTGGCCGCCGACCGGCGTTCACCCGCCGCGGGCTCGTTGCGCCATTTCCTCGGCACTCCCGAGGCGATGAAGCTGCTCAGGGCACCCGGAGCGGGTGTTCCGCCATCACGATTCCGACCACCTGTTTACGTCACCATTTGGAGCTGATGGTCTATCGTATTAGACCAAACGGCTCATCATTGCGCATCTCTGGGTAGCCGCCTGTTCACCCGTGGTCATAGGGCGGTACTGTGCCTTCCCCCGGCGATTTCCGGCTTCCCGGCTCCGTGAGCAATTGTTGCGCAGAGAAATGGTGCACGACACGATGTGGAGAAAGCTCCTCGACGCCCTCCCGCATGCCTACCTCCAGGCTGACGAGGTCTGGCAACGCCGTCACCGGCTCCTGCTCTGGGTGCTGGCGGCGCACGTTCCGGTCTGGGTGGCATTCGGCCTCGCGCTCGGGTACTCCCCGCGCACGATGATCTTGGTGTCGATCACGCCGCTCGCCGCTGTGACCCTGGGGTATCTGCTTCGGGGTCACCGCCGCGTGGCGTCGATGATGGTGACCGGCGGACTGGTGTACTGCTCGGCGGCGCTCGTGGGCCTGACCCACGGCACCATCGAGGCCCATTTCCACTTCTTCATCCTCCTCGGGTTCATCGCGCTCTATCAGGACTGGGCGCCGTTCGTGTTCAACATCGTCTTCACGGTGATCAGCCACGGCATCGGCTCGGCGTGGCAACAGACCCTGATCTTCAACCACGCGGCGGGCCAGTCGAACCCGTGGCTGTGGTCGTTGATCCACGGCGTTGCCGTGCTGTTCGCCTCCGCGGGAATGATGCTGTTCTGCCGGGTCACCGAAGACTCCCAGCGTGACAAGGACGCGCTCGCGCGGCGACTCGCCGACGCCGAGATCAACCGGCGGCAGTTCACGTCCGACCTGCTGACCAACCTCGCCAGACGCAACCAGAGCCTGCTGCACCGCCAGCTGGAGATCATCAACGAGCTGGAGGAGTCCGAGGAGGACCCGGACGCGCTCGCCGACCTCTTCGCGCTCGACCACATCGCCACCCGCGTGCGCCGCAACGCCGAGAACCTGCTCGTGCTGTCCGGCGAGCAGTCACCGCGGACGTGGAGTGAGCCGGTGCGGCTGCGCGACGTGCTGCGTGCCGCGATCGCCGAGACCGAGAACCTCGAGCGCGTCGTGTTCGTCGTCGACGAGCAGAGCGCCGTCGTCGGGCATGCCGTCACCGACCTGACCCACCTGCTGGCGGAGCTGACCGAGAACGCCGTGCGCTTCTCGCCGCCGGACACCACGGTGACGGTCCGCTCGCGGCCCGACCGCGGCAGGCCCGGCGGCCGCACGATCACCATCGAGGACTGGGGCCTCGGGATGCCCGCCGACCAGATCGGCGCGGCCAACGCGCTGTTCACGGCACCGCCGGAGATCGACCTGTCGGTCTCGCAGCGGCTCGGCTTCCACGTCGTCGCGCGGCTCGCGGCCCGGCACGGCATCAAGGTGTCGCTGAGCGTCACGCCGGGGTCGGGCACCACCGCGCTCGTCACGCTGCCGCCGTCCCTGTTCGCGCCGCTGCACCCCACGACGACCGTCGGCGCGCACGCAGGCGCGGTCCGGCGGCCGCCCGTCGAGCAGCGCCCGATGACGCAGACCCTCACGATCGACGCAGCACCCGCGCCGGAGAAGGCGCAGGACACGCCCGACCGGGCCGACTGGACCGGCTGGTGGGATCCGGCCATCGCGTCGGCCCTTCCCGCGTTCAACCCGGCGCCCGCCGCGATCACGGGCTCGGCGGTCGGTGCCGTCCCGTCCATGCCGACCTACCGCACCTCCACGCCGAACGCGCTCCACCCCGCCGGACGCAACGGCAGCGGCTCCAACGGGAGCTCGAACGCCAACGGGTCCAACGCCAATGGGTCCATCGGCAGCGCACCCCACGGCGGCCGCCTCGACGGCAATGGGTCGAACGGCGACGGGTCCGGCGGCGCACCGCAGGGGAACGGCCGCAACGGCAGCGCGTCTGACGGCAGCACCCCCGTCGGCGCCGCGCTCAACGGCACCGCCGCTCAACGGCACCGCGCTCAACGGCACCGCGCTCAACGGCACCGCGCTCAACGGCACCGCGCTCAACGGCACCGCGCTCAACGGCGGGGCACTGAACGGAGGCCACCACAGCGGCGGCCCTGCGGACGGCACCCCGCCCGACGGGACGAGATGGGGCGACGCGGAGCGCGCCTTCGGCGAACCCAACAGGCCTCGGCCCTCGCCACGGCCGCGCCCCGCCGTCCCCGACACGACGCAGGCGCCCGCGCGACCCGCACCCCAGATCCCCGTACAGGCGTCCCTGCCGACCCGGACCCCGTCGAGCGACCAGGCGGGCGGGCTGCGTCGCCGCGTGCCGCAGTCCCACCTCTCCGAACAACTGCGCGCCCCGGAACCGGAGCCCGTCGCGACCGGACCGGGACGGACCACGGCCGAGACCGCCGCGGCCCTCTCGCGCTACCAGGCCAGCCGGGCCAAAGCGCAGGCCGCCGCAGGCGCCGATGAGCCCGAGGAGGGAGAGCGGTCGTGACCGGACCTCAGCTCGACTGGCTGCTCGCCGAGTTCACCCGCGAGACACCCGGCGTCACCGAGGCCCTGGTGGTCTCGGCCGACGGCCTGCGCCTCGCCACCTCCCCCGGAATGGCCGAGGCCCTCGGTGACCAGCTCTCGGCCGCCGCGTCAGGGCTGGTCAGCCTGGCCAAGGGCACGGCGCGGCTGCTGAACGCGGGAAGCGTCACGCAGACGATCCTGGAGATGGCGGGTGGCTACCTGTTCGTCACCGCGATCGACCAGGGCGCGACGCTCGCTGTGCACGCCGACCGCAGCTGCGACCTGGGCATGGTCGGCTACGAGATGACGATGCTCGCCAACCGCGCTGGTCACGCACTGACCCCGGGCGCGCGCTCGGGGACAGGCCGGTGAGCGGAACCCACTACGGGTCAGACGACGGATGCACGCGCGACGGGCGCGTCGTCCCCGTCTACGCCGTGACGGGCGGGCGCACCCGCTCGACGAAACGCGACCTGCCGATCGAATCGCTCGTGACGGCCACCGACCGGCCGTCCGCCGAGCTCGAGCCGGAGTACCGCACGATCGTCCGCATGGCCGCAGGCCCGGTGTCGCTCGTCGAGATCGGCGCGGCGCTCGGCGTCCCGGTCGGCGTGGCCAGGGTCCTCGTCGGCGACCTGGCCGCCTCCGGCCACCTCGTCCTCCACGCCCCGCCACCGACGTCCGACGGCAATCCCACCCCCGAGATCCTCACCCGCCTTCTGGAGGGGCTGCGTGCACGCTGATTCGAGTCCCGTCCCGCTCAAGATCCTGGTCGCAGGCGGATTCGGCGTGGGCAAGACCACGTTGGTCACCGCGCTCTCCGAGATCCCGCCGCTGCTCACCGAAGAGACGATGACGTCCGCGTCGATCGGCATCGACGACACCGCGGTCGTGCCCGACAAGCACACGACGACCGTCGCGATGGACTTCGGCCGCATCACCGTCGACGAGTCGCTGATCCTCTACCTCTTCGGCACTCCCGGCCAGGACCGGTTCTGGTTCATGTGGGACGAGCTGGCCCGCGGGTCGGTCGGCGCGGTGGTGCTGGTGGACCTGCGCAGGGTCGACGAGTGCTTCCCGGCGATCGACTACTTCGAGAACCGGCGCGTGCCGTTCGTCGTTGCCGTGAACGGCTTCCCCGACACCGGGCAGTTCGCCATCCCCGTCGTGCGCGACGCGCTGGCGCTCAACTCCGAAACGCCGGTCGTCCGGATGGACGCCCGCGCGCCCGACACGGGACTCAGGACGCTGGTCACGCTCGTCGAGCATGCCCTGGACCGTGCGAAGGCGACCGCGAGCTGAACTGACAGCGACGCCCGCGTCTGGCAGAGTCGGCCGCATGCGTGACCTCCGGCTCGACGGCGACGCGGTGGGTACCTGGCTGCACCTGCCCGGCTCGGCGTCGGCCGAGCTCATCGGCTCGGTCGGCTTCGACTTCGTCTGCGTCGACCTCCAGCACGGCGTGATCGACGACGACGCGGTGCTGCCCATGCTGCAGGCGCTCGCCGCCACCGGCACCCCGTCGCTGGTCCGCGTCCAGACGAACTCCCCGGAGGCGATCTGCCGGGCGCTCGACCGCGGCGCCGACGGCGTGATCGTCCCGCTGGTCGACTCCGCGGCCGAGGCCGCCGCCGCGGTCGCCGCCTGCCACCACCCGCCGCGCGGCACCCGGAGCTACGGCCCGGTCCGCGCGCCGTGGCACCCGCCCCGGGAGCCGGTGTGCGTCGTGATGGTGGAGACGATGGCGGCGATGGCCGCGATGGAGGACATCCTCAAGGTCGACGGCATCGGCGGGATCCTCATCGGGCCGTCGGACCTGGCACTGAGCGCGGGCATGCCGGTCACCGCCCAGCACGGCGACGCGGCGTACGACGATCTCGTGCGCTCGATCGTCGAACCGTGCCGTGCGGCCGGGACACCGGTCGGGATCTTCACCGCGTCACCCGAGCACGCCCACCGCTTCCGCGCGCTGGGCGTCACGTTCGTGGCGGGCCCGTCGGAGGCGATCCTGTTGCGTGCGGCGGCGGTGGAGCACCTGGCGAGCTGCCGTCCCTGAGCCGGTCCAGCAGCGGCGCCTGGAGACGGGCCCACGGGGAGACGTCGCTCGCCGGGTCGGCGGCCGCGGCGAGGAACCGGCCCCACGGCCACCACTCGCAGGAGTCCACCTCGTCCGGCCGCGGCCGCGGCGTGCCGACGAGCGTGCCCGCGAACACGGGGCACAGCTCGTGCTCTTCAATGCCGTGCGCGGAGGCGCGGTAGGTGAAGTGCGGCAACAGCAGGCGCAGGTCGGTCACCTCGACGTCCAGCTCGTGGCGCAGCCTCCTGCGCACGGCGTCCTCCATCGGCTCGCCGGGTGCGGGATGCCCGCAGCAGGTGTTGGTGCGCACGCCGGGGAAGGTGACCTTGTGCCGGGCCCTCCTGGTGACCAGCAGCCGCCCGTCCGCACCGAACCCGTAGCAGGAGAACGCGAGGTGCCGGGGGGTGCGCGCGCCGTGGACGGCGGACTTGTCCGCCGTCCCGACGTGATTGCCGTCATCGTCCACCAACACCACCAGCTCCACGCCTCGACGGTAGCGGCAGCCCGGCACCGCCGCGCGCTTACGTGATCCGAACCTTGTCCGGATAGGAGGCTCACCGCCGTTCGGCATCGTCGTCCTCGACCGGCCCGGCGGGCCGGGCCCCCGAACGAGGAGACGAGAGATGAAGACCACGCGATGGGCCGCTGGCCTCGCCGTCACGGCGGTCACCGCGGGCGGGCTGGCGTTCGGCGCGGGCACGGCGCTGGCCGACACCCCGAGCCCGACCCCGGCGCCGGACCACGCCAACTCCGCGATCTGCACGCAGCGCATCCCCGCGGTCCTCGCCCGCATCGAGAAGGTCACCGCACGAATCAACGGCGACGCCTCCGTCCGCGGCTCCACCGCCTGGCTGCAGGCCAAGGCCGACAAGGCACGATCGGCGGGCTACACCGCGCTCGCCGACCTGCTCACCGAGCGGGCCTCGAACCGTCCGGACCGCCTGAACGAGCTGGCGAAGCTGAAGTCCGAGGTCCAACACGTCCAGGCGACGGACTGCGCCGCATGAGCGTGGGCCCCATGAGCGTGGGCAGGACCGTCCGTGCCGCGCTGCTGATCGCCGCCGCGGCCGGGACACTCGCGCTCGGCGGCTGCCGCGGCGGTGTCGCCGCCGCGCCCGCGCCAGCCGTCGACGCAGGCGGCGCGTCGGCGGCCGACACGCGCGGGACGCAGGCCTCGGATCCGCTCGGCAGCGTCGAGGCCACCCTCGACCAGATCGAGAAGCAGGTCGACCAGGACGGCACGGGCTGAGGGGTCCCGTGCCGATGGCACGATCTGCATGGAGGTGAGTGCGGTGGCGGAGTCGGAGAAGGCCGCGGGCCGGGGCCTCGTGCTGGTCGTCGAGGACGACCGCGCGATCGCCGACCTCGTGGGTCTCTACCTGCGCCGCGAAGGGTTCGGCGTGCACGTCGAGGCCGACGGCGGCGCCGGGCTGCAGGCCGTGCGGCGGCTGCGGCCCGCCGCCGTCGTGCTCGACGTCGGGCTCCCCGGCCTGGACGGCGTCGAGGTCTGCAGGCGGATGCGGGCCGAGGACGACTGGACGCCGGTGCTGTTCGTCACCGCGCGCGACGACGAGATCGACCGCGTGCTGGGTCTCGAGATGGGCGCCGACGACTACGTGACCAAGCCCTTCAGCCCGCGCGAGCTCGTGGCGCGGGTGCGGACGGTGCTGCGCAGGGCGGAGCGTGTCGCCGACCGCGAGGAGGTGCTGGCCGTCGGTGACGTGCGCGTCGAGGTCGATCGCCGCAGGGCGCACGCAGGCACCATCGAGGTCACGCTGACCTCCACCGAGTTCGACCTGCTCACCCACCTCATGCGCGCCCCCGGCCGGGTGTTCACCCGCGAGCAGCTCCTGTCGGCCGTGTGGGGTTACACGGCGTCGGCGGGCACCCGCACGGTCGACGTGCACGTCGCGCAGCTGCGCGCCAAGCTCGGCGCGGCCAGCCCCATCCGCACCGTGCGCGGCGTCGGCTACGCGGCGGACCGGCCGTGACGGCCGCGCGGGCGGACGCAGCGGCAGGCGGCACGCCTGCCCCCGGCCCCGCCAAGGTGCGCCGCTCGCTCGCCTGGCGGGTGGCGGCGAGCTGTCTCGCCGTCGCGTTGGTCGCCGTCGCGGTCGCGGCAGGCGTCGCGCTGCGGCTGGTGTCGGAGACCGCCCGGCAGGTCACCCAGGACGTGCTCGCGCAGGAGGCCGACATCGTCGCGGCCCAGCTGGCCGACCCGACCCTGATCGGGAATCCCGGCCCGGTGCGGCAGGCCGCGGCGTCGCGCAAGCTCGTCCAGACACTGCAGGACCAGGGCGTCGACATCGTGCTGCTCGGCCGGGCGCGCACCGGAACCGGCCCGGTCGCGACCGCGCTGACCGAGGCGAACGCCGACCGGGCCCTGTCCGGCACGCCGGTGTCGGCGAACGTCGACGTGGCGGGCCGCACCTACGTCGTCGAGGCCCGACAGGCGGCGACGGGGGCGTTCGCGCTGGTCCGCCGGTCCGACACCGGCCCGCTGGGCAACGGCCTGATCCGCCGCAACCTCGGCTTCGCGCTGCTCGCGGGCGCGGGTGTGGCGCTGCTGGTGGGCCTGGTCGTCGGCACGCTGATAGCCCGGCCGCTGCGGCGCACGGCCACCGCGGCGCACCTCCTGCGCGGCGGTCGTCGCGACGTGCGCGTGCCGGTGCAGGGGCCCGCCGAGGTGGCGGAGGTCGCGGGCGCGGTCAACGACCTCGCCGACGCGCTGGCCCGCAGCGAGGCCCGGCAGCGGGAGTTCCTGCTGTCCGTGTCGCACGAGCTGCGGACGCCGCTGACGGCGGTGCGCGGGTTCGCCGAGTCGCTGGCCGACGGGGTCGTCACCGGGCCGGACGTCGCCCCGACCGGCGCGACGATCGTCGCCGAGGCAGCTCGGCTGGACCGGCTGGTCGGCGACCTCATGGAGCTCGCCCGGCTGGAAGCGGACGACTTCCGGCTCGACCTGATGCCCGTCGACCTGGCCGTGCTCGCCCGCGAGGCCGCCACGGTGTGGGACGCCCGGTGCCGGGCGAAGGGCGTGGTGTTCACGCTGTACGCGCCGCAGTGCCCGGTGGGGGTGACGGCCGATCCCCGGCGGCTGCGCCAGGTGGTCGACGGCCTCGCCGAGAACGCCCTGCGGGTCACCGCGGCCGGTGCGCCCCTGGCGTTCGCGGTGTTCCCCGGCGGGGTGCTGCAGGTTCGTGACGGCGGCCCCGGCCTCGCCCCGGACGACTACGCGGTGGTGTTCGACCGGGGCGCCCTGCACGAGCGCTACCGCGGCCACCGCGCGGTCGGGACGGGCGGCGTCGGTCTGGCCCTCGCGTACGGCCTGGTCACCCGCATGGGCGGCACGATCAAGGCCGAGCGCGCCCCCGAGGGCGGGGCGTGCTTCACGGTGCGGCTCTCCACCGATCCGGACCCGACACGCGTCCTCGCTCCTCCCTGACCGTCAGCCCCGGTTCAGGTCAAGGGCGAAGTCCGGGTGGCGCACCCGCAGGCTGTGGGTGCGCTTCAGCTCGCCGAACCGGGCGATGAGGTCGCCGACCGAGGCCGCGGGGGCGAACGGGTAGTCGGTACGCAGCGGGCCCGCGGCCCGGGTGGCGTCGATGTCCTCGGCGGGCACCATGTACCGCAGCAGCATCTCCTCGTCGGAGAGCCAGGGGCCGCCGTACTGGTCGCGCAGCTCCTTCAACGACGGCTGCGGGCGCTCCCACCCCGCGAAGCGCCGCCCGTGCTCGGAGTTCAGCACCTTGTCGCGCACGTTCCCGTCCACCGGGGCGGGCGGCACGCCGAACGCGTTCATCAGATAGAGGATCGCCTCGTCAGGGGCCATGGAGTACCGGTCACCCGTGACGATGTTGAGCACCGCCTGGATGCCGACGATCTGCGAGAACGGGGTGGCCGAGATCGGGTGGCCGAACTCCGCGCGCACCCGCACGCACTCCTCCAGCACCTCGTCGAGCCGGTCGCTCATCCCGTACTGGGCGAGCTGCGCCTTGAGGGTGCCGGTCATGCCGCCGGGCAGTTGGTGCCGGTAGACGAAGGCGTCGTACTCCACCGGCTCGCTGACCTGCCAGCCCTCCTGCTCGGCGATGCGCTCGCAGTTCCGCGCGACCGGCGGCAGGGTGGACTCGTCGATGCCGTGCGAGTGGCCCAGCCGGGTGAGGTTCGCGAGCGTCTGCTCGGTGGACGGCAGCGACGGGCCGCAGGCGGGCGCCTCCTCGACGATCTTCTGGAACCGCCGCTGGGCCGAGCAGTCCCGCTCGCCGAGGTGGATCACCGAGCCGTGTTCGTCGGCCAGCACCTGCACCTCGACGTGGCGCGCGTTGCCGATCCAGCGCTCGACGAACAGCGTGCCGTCGCCGAACGCGGCCGCGGCCTCACGCGCGGCCGACGCGAAGGCGGCGGGCAGCGCAGCGGGCGCGTCGACGCGGACCATCCCGCGCCCGCCCCCACCGGCCGACGCCTTGAGCAGCACCGGGTAGCCGATCCGCTCGGCCGCGGCGGCGGCCTCCTGCGGCGTGGCGGCCCGGTCGGAGCCCTCCCCCACCGGCACGCCGATCGAACGGGCCAACGCCCGCGCGCCGATCTTGCTGCCGCCGCGGCGGATCACCTCAGCGGGCGGCCCGACGAACGCCAGGCCGAAACGGTCGCACTCGGCGGCGAGCTCGGGCCGCTCGGAGAGGAACCCGTAGCCGGGGTGCACGGCGTCGCAGCCGGTGGCGATCGCCGCGCCGACGATCGCACCGACGTCGAGATAGCTCGCCGACGCCGCGGCAGGCCCGATCCGCACGACGGCGTCGGCCCGGCGTGCGGCGAGGCTGTCGAGGTCGGCGTCGGAGACGGCCGCGACCGACTCGATCCCCTCGTCGAAGCACGCGCGCACGATCCGCACGGCGATCTCGCCGCGGTTGGCGACGAGCACCCTGCGCACGCTCATCGCGACGGCCGCCGGGCGATCGCACCGGCGTCGTGGCGGCCGCACCCCAGCCGGGACACCCGTGCGGGCACGGGGACGCGGGTGTGGTCGCCGGTCATGCCAGGTCCGATTGGATGTAGACGATCGGGTCGCCCTTCTCGACCGGCTCCCCGTTGCCGACCGGGATCGCCGTGACGATGCCCGCGCGGCCTGCCGACACCCGGTTCATCAGCTTCATCAGCTCGACGATGCACACCACGGCTTCGGGCTCAACCCGGGTACCGACCTCAACGAAGGGCGGCTGACCCGGGGCGGGCGAGCGCCAGAAGATCCCCGGCGACGGCGCACACACCGGCTCACCCGCCGGACCGGGCGGGGCCGGGACCGCGCCGATGGCCGAGCCGGGCGCGGCGAACGGGGCGCCCACCACACCGGCCGCGACGCCGGGCGTGGGACTTTCCGTGATGGCGGAGGCGGCCGGGGGCGCCGCAGCAGCGGCAGCTGGGGGCGCGGTGGCAGCGGCGGCCGGGGACGCGGCGGCTGGAGGCGCGGCGGCTGGAGGCGCCGTGGCGGGCGGGGCCGGTGGGAGGCCGCCGGGCGCCGCCGACAGGTGCACCTCCACCCCGTCGACGGTGAGGTGGATCTCGTTCCAGTCGGAGGCCTCGAACGCGTCGACGAGTCGCCGCAGGTCGGCGAGATCCATGTCCTCAGCCCAATCCGTACGGGCGGTAGACGCCGCGGATGCTGTGCTCGAAGTGCGCCATGCCCGCCCCGCCGTCCGGGCCGACCATGTGCATGGGGAACTCGGTGGGACCCAGGCGGTGGCGCACCGGCACGTGCGGCGGTCCGGTCTGCTCGGCACCCGGGGTGGTGTCGTAGTCGTCGATTTCCAGCACCTCGGGCCCGCGGTAGATCCCGGGACCCAGCCCGTCGCGCCAGCCGCGGTAGTAGCCGCCCGCCTGCACGTCGGCGGGCGAGCCCGCGGCGCGCAGCCCGTACTTGCGCGCGACGCCGTCGGCCCCTTCGAGCACGAGGGAGCCGCCGGTGGGGCGCTGGGTACCCGGGGCGTACGTGAGGTCGTGGGTCATGCCGGTGAGCGCGACGCTGCGCCCGTCCGGCCAGTCGAGGCGGCCCTCGAAGTCGATCGGACGCCCGTCGGCGTCCTCGTGGGTGTTGACGAAGCCGGTGTGGTCGCCCGCCTCGAACGGCACCCACAGCCGCAGCGCCCGGTCGTCGGACTCCTCAGGGGTGCGGTCGGTGCCCGACACGCGCGTCGGCACGCCCATCGAGGAACGGATGCCCCACGAGTGGTCGCGCATCGCGTGCCAGCCGTCGATGGCGAGCTCGATGCCCATCGCGCGGCCGTGGCCGGTGGCCCGGCAGACCGTCGTGTAGCGGATCGTGTCGTTGACGACCGCGCCGTACTTGACGTGCTGGTAGCGGTCCTCGATGAACGGCGGGGCCTGCGAGACCAGGTCCACGTCGAGCTCGATGCCCGAGGGGTTGTCCTCGACCGTGAGGTGCACCTTGGCCATCGGCTCGACGATCGTGAGCCGCACCGGGCCGACGGCCAGCTCGTCGTAGTGCGGGCGCAACGCCCGCGAGGCCCGCACCGCGATCTGGCGGCCGTCGTGCGCGACCGAAGCCCAGCCGTCGATCACGTTGCCGTTCGGGTGCAGCCGCAGGCCTGCGAAGAAGTACCAGTCCTGGGCGTAGAGGGCGATGAAGTAGCCGTCGTTGAAGTGCGCGTCGGACGTGCCGACCATGTGGAACGGCGTGGGCTGCTGGTGGTAGGGCAGCTCGTCGGCGGCGTAGAGCCTCATCGCGACGGCTCCGCCACCGTCACCGGCCTCGGCGGCACGGGCCTGCTCCCCTCAGCGAAGCGCTTCATGCCCGCCACGGCCTCCGGCGCGAGGGCAGGCGCGTGGCACAGCTCGACCTCCAGGTCGAGCCCGTCCGAAAGGGAAAGGCCCAACGTGGCGAGCGCGGCCTTGCGGTCGGCGCGGATGCCCCCCTGGGAGTAACCGGCGATGTGCTGGGCCAGCTCGAGCGCCCGGGCCACGGCCGTGCCCGCGGGCACCACCTCCTGCGCGAGCCCCATGGTCAACGCGCGGGCGGCGTCGATCTCGACGCCGGTCTCGATCATGTACAGGGCGTTGCCGATGCCGACGACGCGCGGCAGCCGCTGGGTGCCGCCGTCGGCGAGCGAGAGGCCCCAACGCTTGTTGAGCAGGCCGAACTTCGCCCGCTCGTCGACGATGCGGAAGTCGCACCACACGGCGAGCTCGACCCCGCCCGCGTAGCAGTTGCCGTTGATGGCGGCGATCACCGGTTTGTCGGGATCGAGCCGGGCGAAGCCCATCGGGCCCGCGTCACGGGTGCGGCGGTGCTGGAACAGCTCGGCCATGCCCTTGAGGTTGGCGCCCGCGCAGAACGTGCGGTCCCCCGCGCCCGCGATCACGAGCACCTTCGCCTCGTCGTCCGCGGCGAAGGCGTCGATGGCGTCCGCGAGCAGCATCGCCAGCTCGTCGTCGACGTTGTTGTGCACTTCGGGGCGGTTCAGGGTGAGGAAGGTGACGGCATCCTGCCGGTCCACCACCAGCTTCGACATGCAGACCCCTTCGACGTTGAAGTGAGTTCACTTTGCATCGATGCGCTGCTCGTGTCAAGGGGTGCGTGTTACTCTTCCGCGGGGGAAGGTGAGTTCATTTTGCCGATCTCGGACGTTGCGCCCACGGCCCGCGGCGCCGCCAGCAGGGCGCGGCTCGTTGAGGCCGCCCGCCAGGAGCTGATCGAGCGCTCCGGCACGCTGGAGGTCGACTCGGTCGCGCAGCGGGCCGACACCTCGGTCGGGTTGATCTACCGCCACTTCGGGTCGCGGGCAGGCCTGATCGGTGCCGTCGTCGACGACTTCTACGCCCGCTTCCGCGCCGAGGCGCTCGAGACCAACCCGGCGCCGGGCGGCACGTTCGCCGAGCGGGAGCGCCGCCGCACCGAGCTGTACGTGGCGTTCCACTACGCCGACCCGCTGGCCCGCGTCATCGTGCACAACCTGCACCTCGACGCCGAGGTCGCGGCCATGGAAGCCCGCCACCGCACCGAGATGATCCGCCTCGCCGAGCGGGTGATGGCACTGGGCCAGCGGCGGGGCGAGATCCCGGCGGACCGCGACCCGGCGTTCGTCGCCGCGATGATGATCGGCGGCATGCGCGAGGTGCTCGGGGTCGCGCTCTCCGGCGACCAGTGGCCCGACCAGAAGGACACCGCCGCCAAGCTGTGGACGCTCGTCGCGGGCGTGGCCGGTGTCGACCCCGGCTGACCTCTGGCGCCAGGACGATCCCGCGCAGATGCGGGCCCGGCTGCGCAGCTGGGCGGCCGCGACGTTCGGGCCCGACGCCGAGGTCGACGGCCTCACCCGCCTGCCGGGGCACTCGGGCATCACGTGGGCGTTCGCCCTGGGCACGCCGAACGGGACGGAGCGCCTGGTGCTGCGCCTGCCGCCGCTCGGGGCGCGCCGCAGCGCCGCGAACGACGTGCACCGCCAGGCCCCGCTGCTCACCGCCCTCGCCGAGCACGGGGTGCCGGTGCCGCGGATGCGGTGGAGCGGGGACGACGGTCCGTGGTTCGGCACCCCCTACCTCGTCGTGGACGAGGTGGCGGGCGCGCCGCCCGGCGACGTCTTCGCCCCCGGCGGCGCGCCCGCACCGGCCCGTGCGGTGTTCGCCGAGGCCATGCGGGTGCTGCCGCAGATCCACGCCACCCTGCCGCCGTCGGGCTGGCGACCGGCGGCGCCGCTCTCCGCCGTCGTCGACCACTGGCGGCGGCTGCTGGCGGAGACCCCCGAGCCATCGTGGATCCCCGCGGGCCGCGCGCTGCACGCGGGCCTGCGTGCCGCGGTGCCCGACGTCGGGCCGCCCGGTCTGGTGCACGCGGACTACTACGCCAACAACTGGATGGTGGCCGACGGAACGCTCGTCGCGGTGCTCGACTGGGAGGGCGCTCACCGTGGCGACGGCCGGGTCGATGTCGGCTGGATCGCGATGATGTACGACCGGGCGAGCTGGCACCCCGGACAGCGCCCCGACATCGCGGACGCCCCCGACCCCGACGAGCTGATCGCGGCCTACGGAGCTCCGGTGCCCGACGCGGCGTGGTTCCGCGCGCTGGCGGGGCTGCGGCTGGCCGCACTGACGGCCCACTACCTGCACATGCACCGCAGCGGGCAGCGGCCCGACGCGACCTGGGAGGGTTTCGGGCGCTCGGTGCCCTACATGCTGGACCGGGCGGTGGCGCTCGTGTCCTGAGGGCCTGCGGCGCGGAGGCGGTCGAGAGCGTGGTGCTGGACCTGGCGCACGGCACCCGGGCTGGAATCCAGCGCCGAGGCGGTCTCCTCGAGCGAGAGCCCGACCGCGACCCTGAGCACCAGCACCTCGCGCTGTGCGGGCGAGAGCAGCCTGAGCATCGCGGGCATGCCCACCAGCCCGGCAGGCCGCCGGACGCGGTCGACGGCGTCTTCGGCGACGCGGTGCACGAAGGCGTGGATCCCGGCGCCATCCGGAAGGTCCGCGAGCGTGGCCACGACCGTCCGGCACACGCGTCGGGCGACCGTGGTGGCCAGGTCGCCGCAGCCGAGCCGCGCACGGCAGTAGCGCACGACGGCGGGCTCCACGTGGGCCATCAGCCGGTACCTGGCCTGTCGGTCACCCGCTACCGCGGCAGCGACGACGTCGATGACCTCCTGCTGCGGGACCGACCTGGGAGCCGGGATCGCGAGCGTGGTTTCCGGGGCCGTGACGGCGGTGAGGGTCATGACCGCATGCCCATCTCGACGTGGGTTGCCGCGTCCGGTCGCACCATGTGCCTCGTGCCCCCTCTCGGTGACCGGTGATACACACCAGTCACCCCTAAACGACGTCTCAGCGTCGAGGAGGTTGCGCGACCCGTCCGCTCGCGATGAAACCCGCGCCCATCGCGACCTCGCGCACGTCGAGGCCGCGGACGCGCTCGGCCAGCGGCGCCCACGGTCGGTCGAAGCCCGCGAAGTCCCGCACGTACGGCGCGTGCAGCGCCAGCACGCTCGCGTTCAGCCCGATCGCCCATACCGGGCCCCACTTGCCGCCGCCCGCGGCCACGGATCCCCCGGGCCGCACGTGTCCGAGGACGTTGTCCAGCGCCGGGCCGGACTGCATGACGTCGTGCACGGCACAGAACAGCACGTGGTCGGCCTGCGGGAGGTCGGCGTCCTCCAGCGGCGCGCAGGTGAGGACGACGTTGGACCACCCGGCCTCGGCGACGCGCTCGGCCGCGAGCGCCAGCATGTCCGGGGCGGCATCGACGCCCACGAGCATGCCGTCGGGCCCGATCCGCTCCTGCACCGCATCGAAGCACAGGCCCGTGCCGCATCCGGCGTCGATCACGGTGTCACCGGTCCGTAGTGGCATCTCGTCGACGATCATCGTGCGGTACCGCGCATAGGAGGCCGTGCGGAGTCGTACTCGGCGGCGTCATGGGCATAGGCGGCAGGAAAACGGGACATGGCTCCTCGGGATCGACGCTCGGTGAGCGGGTCACGACGTCGTGACAGAACCGTCTATGGTCGTCGGCCCCGGGGCGGCGGCAACACCGCCGTTCGGTGTGGCCGTCAGGCCGCCGTCGTCGACGAAGGGGCCACCGGCTGGGTGACCGCGCCACACGCCTGCAGCAGCCCGACGCAGAACCCTTCGGGGTCGGCGAGGAAGACGCCGTGGTCGCCGTCGATCTCCACCACCGTCGCGTCCGGCACGGCGGCGGCGAGCTTGTGCTGACGCTGCGGGGCGACGATGCGGTCGTGCCGGGTGACGAGCACCGCGGTGGGCACGTCGACCCCGCCGATCCACTGGTGGGAGCTGAACGCGCACGCCGCGCGCATGGCGTCGAGCGCGATGGCCAACGGCACCCGGCGCATGTGCGCGAGCGCGGCGCGGCGCTGGGCGGCGCCGAGCCCGTTGTCGAGGAGCGGACCGGCGATCGTGTCGGTGCCGACCGGCGAGAACGGGGAGAGCAACGAGGCGGTGACCACCGCCCACGGCATGGTCATCGCGAGCACCCGCTCCAGCGGCGAGCCGGTGACGTTGCGGGCGGTGGAGCACAGCACCAGGCCCGCCACCAGGTCGCGGTGCCTGCGCCACAGCAGCTGGGCGACCATGCCGCCGATCGAGAAGCCGACCGGGACCACCGGACCCACGCCGAGGGTGAGCAGCACGGCGGCGATGTCGTCGGCGCAGTCCTCCAGCCGGAACGTGCCCGCGACGGGCAGGCCGCGGCCGTGGCCGCGCAGGTCGAGGGCGAGCACCCGGTACTGCCGCGCGAGGTCGGGGCCGACCGGCGACCAGTTGATCTCGACGTCGAGTGCGACGCCGTGCACAAGGACGAGGACGGGAGCGGCTGCGGGACCGGCCCACTCTCGGACGCCGACGCGCCCGCGACCGGGCAGATCAAGGACGTAGTCGTCGTGACAAGGCTGCTCCACGGGACACTCCTCGTCATCGCCGATGTCCCGAATGATGACGGTTCGTTAACACGACGGCAACCTGGACGTCCGTTGCACTGCGGACCGGGGCCACAACCGCCAGACTGCGGTCCCCCGACCCGGAAGGAGCCCCGGATGACCGCCATCGTCGGCGCAGTCCTGCTCGCCGTCGCCCTGCTGTTGCACCTCGCCAAGCCGTCGCTCGGCCCGCTGGACGTGACGTTCTTCGAGCTCGCAGGCCTGCTGGCGATCGCACTGCCCCTCGCAGGCGTCGGCACCCGCCGCCCGGTCCGGAGGCGCTGACGATGCGCTTCGGAGCCTTCATCGTGGTCATCTGGTTGGTGATCGGCGCCTTCGCCGCCTACCAGCGCGGGTACTTCTCCAACGACCCGGTCAACTGCGCCCAGCTCGGCACCGTGCTGGTCACGGTCGTCGCCGGGCCGCTCAACTACATCGGGGTGAACCCGAAGATCGACTGCGCGATACCGCAGCCGTCGAAGTAGCTCAGACGGCGCGGCTCGGCCGCCCGCGCGCGATCACGACGCCGCGGGCGGCCGCCGCACGGGCCTCCCAGCGGGCGCGGCGCTCGGCGGCCCGCGAACGGCACGACGACGCATTGACGGAGTCGAGTACCTGGACGACGAGCGCGAGCACCATAAGGAACCCGACACACACCACCACGAACGCGATCACGGTAGTCACCTTCTCGGCCATCCGGGTGAGGCCTGACCTCCCCGGCTGACCGAGTGTTCCCGTTGTGTGCGCCCGCCAATCCTGTGGTTACGCGAGGTGCTCGACGAAGAAGTCGCGCGCCGGGGTGCTGGCCACCTCGAAGTCGTCGACGTAGGCGTCGAAGTGCCCGCCCGCGAGCAGGACCAGCCGCTTCGGCTCGCGGGCCCGCTCGAAGGCGTCGATGGCGAGATGGGCGGGGGTCAGGTGGTCCTCGCGGGCCACCACCATCAGCAGTGGCGTGGGGCTGATCCGGCCGAGGTAGGAGCCGGGCTCGTACTCGCTCAGCATCTCGACGGTCCGCAGCGTCACCTCATTGCGCCACGACGGCGCGCGGGTCTTGCCGGTCTCGGTGAACCACTTCCAGGAGTCCGGGGTGGGCAGCGCCGAGGGCGCCAGCGGGTCCTCGGCCACCACCGGCACCATCGCGGGCGGGTCTCCGAGGAACCGGGCGGTGCGGTCGGCGTCGAACATCTCCCGGTAGCCCGCCCTGAAGTCCGAGCGCACGAGCTCGCCCACGTTGGCCGACCCGCTCACCAGCGGCACCTGCGCGACCACCGCCTTGACGCGGCGGTCGATGGCGCCGACGACGAGCACGTGGCCGCCCGAATAGCTGCTCCCCCACACCCCGATCCGGGTGGCGTCGACCTCGTCGAGCGTGGTGGCGTAGGTGATCGCGTGGCGGTAGTCGCGCACCTGCTCCCAGGGGTCGATCTCCTGGCGGGGCTCGCCGTCGCTCGCGCCGAAGTTGCGGTTGTCGAACACCAGCGCGTTCAGGCCCGCCGCGGCGAACACCTCGGCGAACGCGTCGAGGTACATCTCCTTCACCGCCGAGAACCCGTGCGCCATCACGATGGTCGGCGCCCGCCCCGACGCGCCTTCACCCCGGTACAGCCACCCCCGCAGGGTGACGCCCTCGGCGTTGAACTCGATGTCCCGACGATCCATGACCGGCTCCCGACGGCTCGGCTGCACTTTCCCCGACCGACCGTAGTGGCAACCGTCACACTCCGGGAGTCACTCCAGGGTCGCGACGCCCGTCAGCGACGGCTCGGCGCCCTCGGTGCCCACCCCCACCGTGACGGCCGTGCCCTCGACGACCGCGGTGGCCACGATGCGCGTGGGCGCGAAGGACGGGCGGACCAGCCGGTAGTCGAACGCCGTGACGCGGCGCTCCGGTGCGTGGCGGCGGGGCAACTCCAGCGCCAGCAGCGCCAGCAGCGGACCGTGGACGACCAGGCCGGGATAGGCCTCCACCCGGGTGGCGTAGGGCAGGTCGTAGTGGATGCGGTGGGCGTTGTAGGTCAGCGCGCTGAAGCGGAAGAGCAGCGTCTCCTCGACGTCCAGCCCGATCCGCCAGGTCGCCTCGACCGGCTCGGCAGGCCCGGGTCGCCGCACCGCCTTGCGGCCCGCTCCCGCGGGCTCGCTGCGGTAGACGATGTCCTGCTCCTCGACGGCGGCGAGCGAGCCGCCGACGAGCAGCTCGTGGCGCTGCCGCACGAACGCCATCTCGCCGCTGCGGCCGCGCTTGACCGTCACCTCGGCGACGTGGGCCCGACTCTGCAGCTGTGCTCCGACCGGGATCGGCCCGGACAGCCGCAGGCGACCGCCCGCGAACATCCGGCGCCGGTCGGGGATCGGCGGGAGGAACGCGCCGTCGGCAGGATGTCCGTCGACGCCGAGCGTCGACTGCCGCGGGTGCTCGACCGGCAGCACGCCCTGCCAGAGCGGCGGCAGCACGTCCCCGACGGAGGCGTCGAGCAGGTCGGCGAACGCCGCCACCGCCCACGGGTCGACTCGCCGCGTGGTCTCCACGGACGCGGGGTCCCATCGGCGCAGCGCGTCCTCGAGCGTGGTCATGGCGTCAGCAGGTGGTAGACCTCGGTCGACAGCTCCGCGGGGTCGTCCCGATGCGGGCCGTAGATCTCCCACCGTGGGCCTGCCGGTTGCTCCCCCTGCGCCGCGCACCAGTCGAGCACCGCCTGGTGCGCCGCGCCGAGCTCGGTGTAAGGACCCCGGTGCACGGTGCGCGCCACCCGGCCCGCTGGCAGGTTGGACGCCACCACGCGCCCGGTGAACGGGCAGGCCTGGCGCAACTCCACGCCGACCTCGACGCTCGGGCGGTCGTCCCGGTAGAGCATGACGTTGCGACAGCCGCTGCGGATCCCGCTCGCACGCAGACACGCCCACACCTCGTCGAGCAGGTCCTTCCAGAGCGTCGGGAACTCCTGCCACGTGGTCGTGGCGGGGACGACGGCCGTCGGGCGGGCCTCGACATCCGTGACGCTCACCTGGTGGCCCACGTCGCTCCTGCCCCGCGTCAAAGGGGGATGTGTCCGGGCACGGACAGCCCCGATGCCCGATGGTGCCAGACGGACGGCGTGGCGGCGCCGGAGGGCCGATCGGCGGGCGCCCGGCGGACCAGGTCGACCCGGTCGATCTCCGCGCCCGCGTCGGTGATGGCGCGGACGCTCATGGTGGCGGTGCCGCCCGGAGCGGCGGGCATGACGTGGACGGCAAGGAAGGCGTAGTCGAGGTAGCGGGTCTGCGACCAGTCGACGGTCTCTGGTGTCTTGGCCCCGTCCCGACCCGCCACGTAGCTCTTGACGATCGTGCTCGCGTCCGACACCCCGGAGCCCCGGTAGCGGTCGGTCTCGCCCGACTGCCATCCGTAGCGCGGCCGCCCGCCCGAGCCGCAGCAGATGTAGGTCGTGCCGTTCCTGGCGGGCTCGACCGTCGCGCCGTCGGGCGCCGCCGTGGTGGAGACGCCGCCGCGGATCGGGTTGGTGCGCTCGTACTGGTGGTTGTGGCCCTGCACCACGAGGTCGACGGAGAACCGGTCGAACAGCGGGGCGAGCGCGGCGCGCACACCGCCGTCGGAGGCGTGGGCGGTACTCGTGGCGTAGGCGCAGTGGTGGAAGAACGCGACGATGAAGTCGATGCGCGGGTCGGCCCGCAGGTCGGTGAGCGTCCGCGTGAGCCAGGCCAGCTGCGCGCCGCCGCTGTAGCCCGCGTTGGTCGGGATCTCCTCGGACAGGTCGTTGGCGTCGAGGCTGAGGATGCCGACGTTCCCGTAGACCACCGAGTAGACCGAGGGGCATCCCGTGGGCCCGGTGCGGGGCAGGTCGAGCCGGGCGGCGTGGCCCGCGTAGCCGTGCGCGGCGCCGCCGGGCGCGGTGTTGTCGTCGTAGAGCGCCTCCATATCGTGGTTGCCGGTCGCGAAGAGCCACGGCGCGCTCGCGGCGCTCCTCTCGATCACCCCGAAATACTGGGTCCAGACCGTGGGGTCGAAGTTGTCGAAGCCCCCGTCGGCCGTCTTCGCCCCGTTGTTCTTCACCGGCTGTCCGTTGCCGCTGGGGTCGGCGTAGCAGATGTCGCCCGCCAGCAGGTGGAACGCCGGGCGCCGGGCCGCGATGAGCGCCACCATCGCGTCCGACGGCGCCGTGGTCCGGCGGGTGTCGTCGGACTGGTAGTAGTTGTCGCTGAAGCCGGTTTGCCCGTCGGGCGCCGGGTCGACGTTGACGCCCTGGTCGGCGAAGGCGGTGAAGGTGAACGGGCCGAGGGCCGAGCGGTCGGGGGCGGTCGTGAAGGCCGCGTCCGGGCTCGTCGTGCCGTCGGCCAGCCGGAACCGGTAGTGGAACGTGCCGCCCGGCGCGAGCCCGTCGGCGAGCCCGTGGACGAAGAACTGGTCGGCCGCCCGGATGCTGCCGTCCTGCTGCGGGACCATGCTGACCAGCTCGCGGACCTCGGCCTCGATCGTCTGGCCGTAGCCGGTGTCGGGCCCGACGTCCACGACGACACGGCCCGAGGGCTTGCCGGTGAGCTCGGCCGCGACCGCCATCTGCCGGGTCGGGTCGGCCCCGAACGACAGGTGCCGCCCGACGATGCCGACGGGCACGCCTGCGGCCTGCGCGCATCCGGCGAGGGCCCACGGGGCGGTGGTCGCCCCGAGCGCCGCGAGCACGCCTGCCCCGCCCCGCAGGGCCGTCCGCCTGCTCACCCGATGGCGGTCGAGGTGGCGACGCAGCCATTCCTGCTGCTCACCGAGCGTCATCGACGCGGCCAGCCTCCGGGGTATCCCGACGTCCGGGGTCTCCCCCACAGGGTTGCAAGTCACGCGCGGCATCATGTCGTGGCCGTCCGACGCAACGGCGCACCTGCGCGCGAACCCCCGGTGAACCTCACACGAGGCCGAGGGCACGCAATGCGGGCAGGACGGTCGCACCGAAGCGACGCGCCTCCTCGTCGTGTGGCCAGCCGGACAGGATGAACTCGTCGAAACCCGCGGCGTGGTACTCCGCGATCCGGTCGGCGACCTGGTCGTAGCGACCGACGAGTGCCGTGCCCGCGCCGCCGCGCACCAGCCCGATCCCCGCCCACAGGTTCGGGTAGACCTCCAGTCGGTCGCGACGGCCGCCGTGCAGCGCGGTCATGCGGGCCTGCCCGACGCTCTGCAGGCCCGCGAGCATGCGCTGCGCCGCTTCGACGTCGGCGCCTTCGATCAGCGCCTCGGCGGCGCGCCAGGCCTCCTCCGCGGTCGACCGGGCGACCACGTGCAGGCGGATCCCGAACCGCGGCGACCGCCCGTGCCGCGCCGCCGCGGCGAGCACCCGCTCGATGTGCTCCTTCGCCGCCGGGGGTGGGAGCCCCCAGGTCAGGTAGACGTCGGCGTGGCGGGCGGCGACCCGGACCGCGGCGTCGGACGAGCCGCCGAACCAGATCTCCGGGGGCCCCTGCGCCAGCGGCGCCAGGGCCCCTTCGACCCACAGGTGCTCCCCGTGGAAGTCAAACGGCACGCCGCACGAGGCGCCGCGCAGCACCGTGAGGAACTCGTCGGTGCGGGCATACCGACCGTCCTTGTCCAGGCCGTCGCCGAACCGCCGCTGCTCGACGTCCTCGCCGCCGGTGACGACGTTCAGCGCGAGCCTGCCGCCGGTCAGCCGGTTGAACGTGGCGGCCTGCTGGGCCGCGAGCGTCGGCGTGATCGTGCCCGGCCGGAAGGCCACCAGGAAACGCAACCGCGAGACCCGCTGGCTCAGGGCCGCGGTGGTGATCCACGCGTCCGGGCAGTGGGTGCCGGTCGGGGTGAGGACGGCGTCGAACCCCGCGTCCTGCGCGGCCTGGGCGACGGCCACGAGGTGCTCGAGACCCGCGGCGCTCGCGGCGACCTGCTCGCGCGACGGGCGATCGATCTGCGCCGCCCGCCGCGCCTCGCCGGAGGCTGCGAGCGAACGGCCGTCCCCCGGGGTCGGCAGGTACCAGTGCAGCCCGATCGTCACGGCCGTGCCGCCGTCACGCGGGCGAGCGTTGGGGCGTCTCCTCGTCGGGAGATCCCGGCGGGCCCTCGTGCGCCGATGCGGCCGATGCGACGGATGCGGCGGATGAAATGGCCGCACGCTCGTCGGCGTCCAGTTCCTCCGGGAGTCTGCCCGCGAACAGGTCGACGATCGGTTCCCAGCGCTTCCGTCGGCCCTCGGGGAACCTGCGGCGTGAGCGTTCGAGCCTGCGGGATCCCTCCGCGTAGAAGCGGCGGGCCCACAGCGACCCCGGACGGGCCAGCCTGCACAGCGCGACGAGCGCGACGATCGGGAGGAACAGACCGACGACGCCGAGGACGGTCCGCCCTTTGAAGATCGCCGCGAGCACGAAGAGGACGTTGAGCGCGATGCCGATCGCCAACACCTCGACGCCGTCGCTCGCATCCCGGTCGAGGGGGGAGAGCCCGACGAGCATGAGGACGCCGACGAGTACGGCGATGAGGACGGCGTCGATGGAGCGCCGCCCCTCCGGCCCCCAGTAGACGTCGTCCAGCCGCACCCACAGCGCGAACTCGTCCAGCGTGAGCGCCGCGCCGATGCCGAAAAGCACCGCGAGCACCTCCACCCACGGGCTGTCGGGCTGATAGGCAAACTCGATGGTCCCTGAGCCGAGCATGAGGAAGATGCCGTGGACCTGGTGGTGGACGTGCACGCCGCCGATGGCGACGTCCTTGAAGGGACCGCGGCCGCGGCGGATCAGGTTCGTGATGGCGCGCGTGACGGCGAACGTCACGACGAAGGCGACGAGCATCCAGAACACGACCTGCGTGTCCGTGCCGACTTCCAGCTCCATGGCGTCACCTCTGATCATCGCCTGCCCGGCGCCCACCCTGCCGCGGCCGCTGCCCCGCGACGCTACCTCCCGTGGTGGCGCCCGTACCGCGCTCGCGCGGCAGCGCTGTCCGGGCACGACGCCCGTCCGGCCAGCGTCACGGTCGTCGTCCTGGTGTGGATCTCCGCGATCCTCACGATCATCGGCGGCGTGCCGCTGCTCCTGATCTCCCCCGTCGGCCCTGGCAGGCAGAGCCGCGGCCACCTCGTCGTGCTCGGCATCATCGTCCTGCTCATCGGGCTGATCACGGCGGCGGTCGCGTCCCGACTGGGCAAGGGCGGCAACGGCGCCCGACTGATCGTGTCCGTCTCGAGGTGCTGCAGATCGCGGGCGCCGTCGCCACGTTGACCACCAGCCGCGGATCCGCGACGGCCTCCCAGGCCGTGGTCTCATCGGGCTCGGCGGGGTCAACGTGGTGTTGGGCTACCTCGATGCCGAACCGGTCGCGGGTCCTCGACCAGCGGTGACGACGGCGGCCTCCGAGCCTGACGACTACTGTCCCGCGACCGCGTTGACCGTTCTGCGCAGGCGCACGGCCCACACCACGATGATCACCCCGAACACAATGGCGTAGATCCCGACCAGCCACAGCAGGGTGATCAGGCCCGCGCCGGGCAGGGCGAAGAGCACGATGCCGAACAGCACGCTCACGATGCCTGCCGCGAGCATCCAGCCCCAGCCCTCGGACGACTTCTTGCGCATCGCCAGGGATTCCATGATCTCGGCGATCCCGCTGACGATGCTCCAGAACGCGATCACGAACAGGATTGCCAACACGGTGACGCCCGGCCAGGCGAAGGCGATGATCCCGGCCAGGATCGAGACGACGCCCTGCACGACATGCCATACCCAATGCGGGTCGGCCTGGCGGTGCCGCACGCCTGCGAACAGGGCCGTCACGCCGTCGAGGATCGCGTAGGCCCCGAACACGAAGACCAGCGCCAAGAGCGCGCTGCCGGGGGCGAAAAGGGCGAACAGTCCGAAGAGGATCGCCAGGATCCCGCGCAGCAGAACCAACCACCACACGCCGCGCACCGCGGCACCGACATCAGTCATGGCGACAAGTATCGTCCGAGTACCCGTATTGCGACCGGCACAAAACGACACAATCGGGGCTCGGTTCGGCGAACGTCACCCGGCCAGGCGATGCTCCTCGGCCAGGATGATCCGCCGCTCGAGCGGAACCGAGTTGTCGTCGAGCACGGGTGGCCGGTGCTCGGCCGGATCGACGGCACGCGCGTCGGCGTCCTTGGTCTCGCTCTTGCGCGCGGACTCGTCGTTGTCGGACCGGTCGCCGCCGAACGTGGGGAGCACTGCGTGCGTCGTGGCTGCGTCGGCTGCGCAGCCACCGATCCGGCGGGCCCACCAGCTTCGCCAATGGCCGCGGGGTCTGCGCGCGCGGCAACTACGTCCGCGAGATGCCGGGCCGGCACGTCGAGGTCGTCGGCGACGGCCTCGGCGACCGGCCCGCACACCGTCCGCACCACCCCCACCGGTCACACCTACGTCAGCACCGCCGCTGGGCCTGCTCCGTGAACCGGCGAGGTCGGCCGACCGCGTCGTCACCGACTTTGCCCTACCCGGGACCTGATCCGCCACGGGACGTCGGCGGCATCCCGGAACGTGTCCGCGTAAGCCGAACGCTCACACCCCACCCGAGGTCGCGGAGATCGTCTGCACGCGGCCAGGCCTGGCTGCTGGCGCGCTCAAGTAGCTGGGCGGGGCTTGTCGTCCTGATTCCGACCTGGGTACCGTCCCTCACGCGTTGCCCCGAGGACAGGGGAACAAGCATGAGTGTCGTCCTGGTGCACGGAAACCCCGAGACAAGCGCCGTGTGGGATCCGCTCCGTGCGGCACTTGGTCGTGATGACGTCGTCTGCTTGTCACCGCCCGGTTTCGGCGCCTCGGCGCCGGATGGGTGGAGTGCGACGGTCGAGGACTACCGTGACTGGTTGATCTCCGAACTAGAGGCGATGGGATCCCCCGTGGATCTTGTGGGCCACGACTGGGGCGGAGGACATGTGGTGGCTGTGGCGATGAAGCGTCCTGACCTGCTGCGCAGCTGGTGCACCGATGTCATCGGCATCTTCGACGCCGAGTATGTGTGGCACGAGCTTGCGCAGGTCTGGCAGACCCCTGGTGCCGGCGAGCAGGCCGTGGCGGCATGGGCGTCGGAATCAGCAGGCGAGCGTGCCGCACGGCTCGCATCCCTTGGTATCGCCCCCGAAGTCGCGACGAGGTTGGCCGCCGGGTACGACACGACGATGGGCCGTTGCATCCTGGCGCTCTACCGCTCGGCGGCGCAGCCCAGAATGGCGCAGCTCGGCGAAGGCCTCGCGGCCGCGGCACAGCGCCCCGGCCTGCATCTCAGCGCCACCGACGACCACTACCCAGGCACCATCGACATGCAGCGCCGAGCCGCCGAACGCGCCGGAGCCCGTATTGAGGTGCTCGCTGGACTCGGCCACTGGTGGATGGTGCAAGACCCAAAACGCGGAGCAGCGGCACTCGAAGATTTCTGGACGTCCCTGGTCGAATGAGCAACAGACGGCGCCATGATTTTGCGATCGCCAACAGGCTTGACGACTCGAAGCACGCGTCGGTTTGTCCGATTCGGAACTGGCTCGGTCGGCGTTGTTCGAGCCCGGCAACGCCGCCCTGACCGCCGAACGGATGATCGAGGCCGTGCTCATCGGGCACCGTCGAAACCACCTCGCGAGCATTCAAGCTGTTGCGGATCCGCCATTTCCCGATCCGCCATCCGGACGGCCTCGCCCTCACCGACGACACTGACGACGGCGGCGAGGCGCTCCGGCGTAGACGCTGCTGCTGTTCACGGGCTTGGGGCGGACGAGCAGGCCTGTAAGCCGGATCCTGTTCCCCGACGCCTCGCGGCGCGCGGTTCGGCGACCATCCATCTAGGCCCGCCGTCGCCGGCGGGCTCGAGCGACCTACCCGCAGGCTCGGACGGGCCGCCCTCGAACGCCTGCGCAGCCCCTTGCGAGGGCCTCTTGGTCTTGCTCCGGGTGGGGTTTACCGAGCCGCCCCGGTCGCCCGGAGCGCTGGTGGTCTCTTACACCACCGTTTCACCCTTACCCCCCGCGAGAGCGGGGGGCGGTCTGTTCTCTGTGGCACTGTCCCGCGGGTCACCCCGGGTTGCCGTTAACAACCACCCTGCCCTGCGGAGTCCGGACTTTCCTCGGCGGGACCGGGGTCCCGACGCGGCCGCCCGGCCTGCTCGTCCGCGTCACCAGCCTACGGCCCGGGCCGATCATCCTTTGCTGAGGGCGCCCAGGGCGGTGAAGAAGACGGCGGCGACGCGGCTGGGGTCGGTGACGACGAAGGATCGGCCTCCGGTGGCGCGGGCGATCTGGTCGAGCTCGGTCGGGTCGACGTCCGGGCCGATCGCCACGCCCACGACCGTGACGGGACGGTGCGGGTCGGCTTCGGCGGCCAACCGACGCAGCAGCTCCGCATGACTGATGCCGACGGGGTCGTCGTTCTGGCCGTCGGTCAGGACGACCACGACGTTGAGCCTGCCCGGCTGCCAGCTCTGCCGCGCCTGCTCGTAGAGCGCGAGCACCGAGTCGTACAGACCGGTGTGCCCACCCGGCACGGCCCGGATCGCGCGCAGCGTGGCCTCGGTCTGGCCGTTCAGCAGCTGCGCGATCGGGGTGACGGGGACGACCTGCCGGTAGTCCCGGTCCCCGTCGAGCCGCTCGGCGAAGGTCCAGAGCCCGAGCTGGGTGGCCGGCCCGAAGAGCGTCAGCCCGCGCGTCGTCGCGTCCAGCGCCGTGGCGAGGCGGGTCTTGCCCAGTTTCGGGACGATCGCGTTCATCGAGCCGGAGATGTCGACGAGCACCTCGACCCGGCCGCTGCGGGTCGCCGTGGCCCACCGCTGCAGCGCCGCGTCGGACACCGCGGACTCGGTGAACGGCGTCGGCGCGGGCAGGTCCCGCACGGTGCGCCCGTCGGGGGGGCGGTCGGTCACGGCGAGCCCGTCGGGGGTGCGGAACCCGGCCGCGCCCAACGCCGCCTGTCCGGCGGGGGACCGCAGCGCGGCGAGCAGGCGGGCCGCCGCGTCCCGCTCGGCGGGGGTCGCCGCGCCGAGGACCGTGAACGGGTAGTCCATCCAGCTCGGCGACTCGTCGGGGTAGGCCGCGGTACGGGCGTCGTCGGGGTGGGCGACGTTGTGGCGCAACAGCTCCTGCTCGGTGGTCGCGAGGGCCGTGGCCCGCGCGGGGCCGGGGGTGGGGAGGTCCTCGCCCTGCGCCACGACGTGCCCCTGGAGCCCACGCAGGAACGCCGCGAGCGTGGCGTCCCTGCCGGGCGCGGGCGCGATGTCGGCCTGTGCCTCCAGCAACGCGCCGAGCCCCACCGGGTCACCTGCCGGGTCGGGCGCCCCGAAGACGATCTTGTCGATGTGGTCGGCGCGGAACAGCGCGTCGCAGGTCGGCCTGCCGGGGCCCAGTTGGGCGACCGTGGCGTCGGAAAGCGCCATGACCACCGGCGAGGCGGCGACCGACACGCCCGACGCAGGCACACCGGTGGCGCCCTGCTCACGGGCGCGCCGCAGCAGCGACGACGACTCCGGCAGCCAGACGTGCGGCGGGTCGCTCCCGCCGGGGAGCGCCGCCGACCCGGCGCCCGACGCGAGCGGCACGACGGTGAACGCGCAGCCGTCGAGCCCGCCTGCGACCTGGGCGACCAGCGGCGCGATCTCGGGCGCCGCGGCGACCCGGACCGGGGCGCACGCGGCCGTCACGATCGCCCGGAGCCCCACGACGGTCGCGCCCGCGAAGAGGGCACCCGCGACCAGCGCGACGAGGAGCCCGCGGTGCCAGCGCACCGGTCGCGGCGCCGCATGCCGCCCGGACGTCGAATCGGGTCCGTCGGGCTGCCGGGGCCCGGCACCCGGCTCATGCAGCACGATGCTCGATGTTCGGCAGGCGCCTGAGCGAGTCACCAACGCCCCCTCCCTGCCGGAGACGGGCTACGGTACGCAGCACCGCCACGCGGCCATCTCCGGGCGATGCTCTATGCGGCCGAACAGCCCTGCCGACTCGGCCGAAAGCTTCGACGAACGGTGATCAGGACGTCCGGAAGCGGTGCGCCTCCACGATCACCTCGGCGAGGTGCGGCACCGCCGTCTCCACGAACCGCTTGCCGTGCTCGGCGTTGGCGCTGGTGGGGTCGCCGATGTGCCCGTCAGGGCCGAAGTCATCACTCGTCCAGCCGAAGGACACCGGCTTGCCGAACCCGATGTGGCGGAACTCCCTCAGCACCGTCGGGACGTTCGGCCGGGCCAGCTCCATCCGGACGAGATCGGGGCGCAAATGGAGCATCAGCGACGTCTCGCCATGCCCGGCGTGCACGCCCATGCCGTGCTCCGACGCCGCCGAGCCGCTGCCGCCCTGGTCCACCGGCAGCCCCGGGTGGGTGAAGAACGTGCGCAGCCCGAAGCGCCGCCGCAGTTCCCGGTTGGCCACCTGACCGAGTGCGGAGTTGCCGCCGTGCCCGTTGACGAACAGCAGCCGCGTGATCCCGGAGGTCGACAGCGACCGGCCGATGTCGACCAGCGTGCTCATCAGCGTGTCCCAGGACAGCCAGATCGAGCCGGGGAACGCGTGGTGCTCGTCGGACTTCGTGTAGGCCAGGCCCGGCAGCAGCACGGCAGGCGCGTCGGTGACGAGGTCGACCGCCGCGGCGGCGATCTCGGTGGCGCACACGTAGTCGGTCGAGAGCGGCAGGTGCGGGCCGTGCTGCTCGATCGAGCCCAGCGGCAGGACGGCCACCGTGTCCACGGGCAGCGCGGCGACCTCGGGCCAGGTCAGGTCGGCGAGGTTCACCGCCGCACCCCGATGTTCACACGCGTGTCCACCGGCGGGTTCGCGGTGAGCTTTCCCGGGTTGAGCAGGCCCTTGGGGTCGGTGCGGCGCGCCGTCGCGATCGCCAACTCGACGTTGCGGTCGACGTACCACTGGTGCGGCGAGTGCACGCCCATCCCGAGCGCCTCCATCCGCGGGATCCCCGCGAGCACCGCCTCCTCCGACGCGTAGCGGGCCACGACCATCGCCCCCGGCCCGCGCGCGAAGAGCTCCAGGTGCAGGTACACCGGACCGTCGTAGACGGCGCGGACGGCGTCGGGGTCGTCGAGGATCACCTCACCCGCCGTCTCCATGTGGAACCACGTCATCTCGGGCTGACCCCGCTGGAGGAAGTAGATCGGGTGGTTGTAGGACATGCCGGAAAGGCGGTCGGTCTCGACGTAGTCGTCGAGCGCGGCGACGATCGAACCGCCCGCGTCGGCGACCGCCGACCGGACCTGGGGGACGGTCGAGGAGACCGCGATCACCCGCAGGCTGTGGCGCCGCGGGTCGAGCGTGACCGAGGCGGGCAGCGTCGGCACCAGGGCGGGCTCGTCACCGGAGGCCAGCCGCGGCAGCGGGTCGAGCTCGCCCATCGTCCGCAGCCCGGCGGCCAGCCCGTCGTAGGAGTCGAACGCGGCGTAGACGGCCGTCCAGTCACGCGCGGGGTCGGTGCGGACCTCCGCCTCGACGAGCACACCCGTCACCCCGTAGGTGTGGACGTAGGGCACGAGGTCCTCGCCCGTGACCGTGAACAGCTCCCCCGACCCGTCCATCGGCGCGACCGTCGCGGACACCACGAACCCGTCCGACGTCGTGAGGTGCTCGATCGAGCCGGTGCCCGCGCTGCCCCCGCCGATGAATCCGCCGATCGTGGACGTCTTCGTGGACGGGTACATCCAGATGTCGCGCCCTGCCGCGCGCAGGTCCTTGTCGATCGCCGAGAGCCGGGCACCCGCGCCCGCCGTCACCGTGTCGGCGTTCACCCGGACGTCGGCGAGCCCGCGCAGGTCGAGCAGGATCCCGCCCTCGAACGGCGTGGCCTGCCCGTAGTTCCCGGTGCCCGCCCCCCGTGGCGTCACCGGCACGTCGTGCTCGTAGGCCACGCGCAGCACCGTGGCGACGTCGCGGGCGGTACCGGGCCGGACCACGGCGTCGGCCAGGTACCGGCCCGGCGGCACCTTCTCGGCCAGCACCGGCGACATCCGCGACCAGTCCGACGACGTCTTGGTGCGCAGCGCCTCGTCGAACGACACGGTGCCCGCGCCGAGCCGGGTGATCTCGGCGCAGGTCCGCTCAACGGGTTTCATGGCGCCTCCGCGGAGAAGAATGCGTCGGCGGCGTTCATGGCGCCTCCGCGGAGAAGAATGCGTCGGCGGCGTTCATGGCGCCTCCGCGGAGAAGAATGCGTCGGCGGCTCCGCGGAGAAGGGTGCGTCGGGCGCGGCTCATGACATCTTGATCGAGTTGTCGATGAACTGGTTGGTGTAGAGGGTCTCCGCAGTAGGCGCAGGGCCGGTGAGGGTGCCCGCGGACTGCAGCAGCGGCACGAAGCGGGCCACGGTGTCGGTCATGCGCTTCGGGTCGAACTTGCCGAACACGCCCGACGCCGGGTCATTGGTGACGAACTTGCCCGACATCTGCGTCTTCACCGAGAAGTCGGCATCACCGGCCGTGTAGGTCCAGCCGGTCTGGTAGGCGTCCACCAGCTTGATGATGAGGTCGTTGGTCGCCTGCGGGCTCTTGAGGTAGTCCACCTGCGCCCGCTGCATGACCGGCACGAGCTTCTTCAGGCACGGGGTGAGTGCGGCGACCTTGTCGGCGCGCACGGCCAGCGGCTCCGGGTAGATGGAGTAGCCGTAGTTGGCGAACACCTCGGACGCGATCGGCTTCTTCCACTGCGCGATCTCGTTCTCGTAGATGTAGGGCTCGGCGGTGGCGAAGCCCTGCTGCACGATCTTCGGGTCCGACACGAAGCGGGACGGCGAGCCGTCGTAGCTCTGGTCGGACTGCGACTTCTTCATGATCCCCTGCGACTCCAGCAGGGCGGGAAGCACGTCGCCCGAGGTCACGATCGTCGCGCCGGTGGCAGCCACCTGCTTGATCGTCGTCAGGCCGGGGTAGGACGCCGGGTCCCACATGAGGATCTGGGGACTGACCGTCAGCTGGGAGGCGACCGCGACCGTCGGCTGGCTCTGCGCGGCCGAGACGATGGCCTGGTCGGTGTTCACCGCCCCGAGGGTGATCTTGTCGTCGACGTACATGAGCGCCGGAGTCGGCTTGAACCCGGTGTTCGGGCCGCCGGAGCGCACCTCGACCTTGACGCCGGTGTCGACGCCCTGCGCCACCAGCGGGCCGGTGACCGACTTGGCGTTCGTGTCGATCGTGTAGTTCGGTCCGACCACCGAGTACATCGCGCCGTGCTCGGCCTCGGGCTGCCAGTCCTGCTGCATGACGACCGTGTCGGGGCAGCCTGCGCCCTTGAGGTCGAGGGGACCGCCCGCCGGGGCGGCGGGAGCGCCGGTCGCGGCGGGCGCGCTGCCGGACGTACCGGAGCTGCCCGAGCCGCATGCGGCCATGAGGAGAGCGGTCGCGAGGGTTCCCGCGACGAGGAGGGGGCGACGGTTCACAGACGGACTCGCTTTCTCGGGGGGTCTCAGCGTGCGGTGCGCCCGTACCAGCGCCCGACGACGGCGCGGTCGAGAGCGGCGAACGCGGTGAAGAACACGACGCCGAAGAGCGCCGTGAGCGTCACCGACGTGAGCAGCGGCTCCATCGACAGCCGCTGCGTGTACACCCGCAGAAGGCTGCCGATGCCCGGCGCCCCCTGCTGGAAGAAGAAGTCGCCGACGATCGCGCCGATCACCGCGAGGCCCGCGGCGGTGCGCAGCCCGGTGAAGATCGCGGGGACGGCGGCGGGGAACTCCAGCTTGAAGAGGCGCTGTAGCCGGGTGGCCCGGTTCAAGGTCATGAGGTCGTGCGCGGCCTGGGTGGCCGACTGCAGACCGAAGAATGTATTGGAGATCATCGGGAACACCGCGATCAGTACGCAGACCGCCACGCGCGCGGCGAACGAGTAGCCCATCCAGATGCCGATGAGCGGCACGAGCGCGAGGATCGGGATCGTCTGCAGGATCACCGCGTACGGGTAGAGGATCTTCTCCGCCCATGACCACTGCGCCATCAGCACGGCCCAGACGATGCCGATGACGCTCGCGATGGCCAGTCCGACGATCGCGACGAGGATGCTGCGACCCAAGGCCTCGAACATCGGCACGGCGACGTTCGGGTTGGACAGCGCCACCCCGAACGCCTGGTGCGGCGGCGGCAGCAGGAAACGCTGCTCGGGCGGCAGCACGACGTCGCTGACCAGGTACCAGATCGCCGCGACGCCGAGCACGGCGAGCAGGATCGGGGTCGCCCGGACGACCGCCGTGCGCCACCACGGTCGGCGCTTCGGGGCGACCGCGCCGGTCGCCGGGGCCTGCGCCGCGCTGACGGGCTGCTGTGTCGTCGTCATGAGTGCTCCCCCAGCGCCTGGGAGACGCGACCGGTCAACGTGGCGAACTCCGGGTGGTAGCGCAGCGACGGCTCGCGCGGATACTCCCACGGCACCGGGATCTCGGCGACGATGCGTCCCGGTCGTCCGCTCATCACCAGCACGCGGGTGGACAGGTACACCGCCTCCGACACCGAGTGTGTGATGAACAGCCCGGCGAAGCGCTTCAGCACGAAGAGCTTCTGCAGCTCGGTCTGCATCTGCAGCCGGGTGATCTCGTCGAGTGCCCCGAACGGCTCGTCGAACAGGGCGAGGTCGGGCTCCGCGACCAGCGCGCGGGCGATCGAGACCCGCATCCGCATGCCACCGGAGAGCGGCACGCGGGTGTTGCCGCTCGAACCCGGTGAGCCCGACGAGGTCGAGCATCTCCTGGGCACGGACGCGGCGGACCTCGCGGGACGCCCCGCGCAACTCCTGCACGAGCTCGACGTTGCGGGCGGCGGTACGCCACTCCAGCAGCGTCGGATCCTGGAAGACGTAGCTGGTGGCCGTGGCGGTGACGGTGATGCTGCCGCTGGTGGCGGTCTCCAGACCGGACGCCAGGCGCAGCAGGGTCGACTTGCCGCAGCCCGACGGTCCGACGACCGACACGAAGTCGCCGGGGCGGAGGCTGAGGCCGACGTCGGTCAACGCGACCGTGCCGGTGGGGAAGCGCATCCCGACGCCGTCGAGGACGAGCGTCGGCGATGTCGTGGGGGCGGTCATCGGGCGCGGTCATCGGGGCCTCACAGGTCAGAGGTCAACACAGCGCTGGACGCGGGTGTCGGCGACGACGCGGCCGCCGGAAAGGACGAGGCGGGCATCTTCGACGCCTGCCAAGACGTCGCCGAGGTCGACGTCGGGCACGAGCATGAGGTCGGCGACGTCGCCCGGCGCGACGCCCGCCCGCGGGAGGCCGAGAACGGCGCGGGCGTCCGCGGTGACGGCGCGCAGCGCCTGCTCGGCGGTGAGATGGCCCGCGGTCTGCAGCAACGACGTCGTCTCGAACGGGTCGGCGCGGCCCGCGGGGTTGAAGGGGTCGCGCACGTTGTCCGCTCCTGCGGCGAGCGGGATGCCCGCGGCGAGGATCGCGTGCAGCGCGGTGAGGCCGCGCGGCGCGGCGTGGGTGTGGTCGCGCCCTTGCAGGTAGAGATTGGTGATCGGCAGCGTGACGACGCCCAGGCCCGCGCGCGCCACGAGCTCCAGCACCGGGGCCAGCCGGGACGGCGGCAGCATGCCGAGCCGCACGCAGTGGCTCGCCGTGACCGGGGGTCGGAGGCCGCGCGCGAGCGTCTGCCGTGCCAACTCGACGATGTCGAGGTCGTCGTCGGGCAGGTCGACGTCGGTCACCTCGTCGGCGTGCAGATCCACCGGCAGGCCCTTCGCCTGCGCGACGTCGAGCATGCGGGTGGTCTCCGCACGCGGATCGAGAGCCAGGTGCGGACAGCCACCCACGACGTCGATGCCGCGGTCGACCGCCTCCTCGATGAGCCCGGTCGGCGCCTCGGAGCCCGCGAGCAGGCAGACCTGCAGCGTGATCCGTCCGCGCAGCCGCTCGCGCAGCCCGACGAGCGCGTCGACGCCGCCGAACGGGTCGGCACCCGGATGCAGGTCGACGTGAGTGCGGATCGCGGTGAAGCCGCGGGCGGCGTACCGGCGGATGGCAGCCAGCGCACGGGCCTCGATGTCGGCGCGGTCGATGGTCGGGAGCATGGCGCGCCAGCTGCCGCAGGCCGCGACGAGGTCGTTGCCGACGCCGGGGGGCAGCCGCGGTGCGGTGAGCGCCTTGTCGAGGTGGGCGTGCGGCTCGCAGGCGGCGGGCAGGACGCGCCAGCCGTGCGCGTCGAGCTCGGCGCCCTCCCCCGGCGCGTGGGCGACCGTGCCGCCGTCGAGCAGCGCGTCGCCGAGCGTGCCGTCGGGGAGCCGGACCCCGCGCAGCGCCGCGACGGTCGTCCCGGTGAGACGGGCCGCGCCACCGGCGGGCCCCACCATCCGTAACGCGACCGTCACGCTGTTCCTCACCTGCACAGTAGTGGTCCAGGTACTATTTGACGAACAGTAGACATGTCGTGTTTCCCCGGTATGTCGACCTCTCCGCGGACGGGTTACGCATGACGATCGTGACCGGCGGCGGCCATCAGGCGCAACGCTCGGCCGACACCCGGCTGGGCGGTGCCATCCGCACGTTACGCCGGGAGCAGGGCCGCACGCTCGTCCAGCTGGCGGTCGCGACCGGACTGTCGCAGCCGTTCCTTTCGCAGGTCGAGCTGGGCCGCTCACGCCCGTCGATGCGCTCGCTCTTCCGGATCGCGACCGCGCTGGGCACCACCCAGCAGGCGCTCCTGGGCCTCGCGGAGCCCGCCATGACGGTGTCGCTGAACGGCGGCGGCTCGGGCGGCGGCAGGCTGCTGCTGCACGACCCCGGCGGCGCGGACGTCACAGAGCTCGCCGACATCGCAGCGGAGTTCGCCGAGTTCTACGCCCACCCTCGGGAGGAGCTGCTCTACGTGGCGCAGGGGACGGTCGAGCTGGAGCTGCGCGAGGACGGGCAGAGCACGCTCACCCGGCTCGGGCCGCGGGCGAGCATCCGGTACTCCGGACGGGTCCCGCACCGCTTCCGACGGGTCGGGGCCGGGCCGTGCGTGGTGGTGATGGTGCACAGTGGAACGTGAGTCGCTCACGGGCAATCCCCTCGACGTGCTGGCGCGGTGGGTCGCGGAAGCCGCCCAGCCGACGATGACGCAGCCGACCATGACGCTGGCCACGGCCGACGCCGCCGGGGTGCCGCACGCGCGCACGGTGCTCGTCACCGCGGTCGACGCCACGTCGCTCTCGTTCCACTCGTCGACGCCGACGACCAAGACCCGCGACATCGCCGCCCGACCACGGGTGGCCGGGGTGATCCACTGGCCTGCGCTGGGGCGGCAGGTGGTGCTGCAGGGTGTGGCAGTCGAGCTGGATGCCGCGGTCTCGCGCGCGGCGTTCCCGACGCGGCCGCTGGGGCTGCGGCGGCTGGCGTGGGCGTACGAGACGCTGGCGGCGGACGGGGCGAACCGGTCGGACGTGGTCCTCGCCCCCGGTGACGTCGAGCGGGCCTTCGCGGCGGCGGGCGACGCGCCGGACATGCCGCCGAGCTGGACGACGATCCGGCTGGAGCCCGACCGGGCCGACTTCTGGCAGGCAGGCGACGACGACACCCCCGCGAGCAAGACCCGCTTCACCCGCCCCGACGGAACGTGGACCGCGCACCCCACCCTCCCCTGAGGGCGCGGAGGGGCGAGCGAAGGCGGGGGCGACGCAGGCGGGATAGCGTGCGCGGGTGATCCAAGCGTCGCCGGGCGGGTTGGTGTTCCTCCTGCTCGCCGGGCTGGTCGCGGGGGCGGTGAACGCGGTGGCGGGCGGCGGGTCGCTGCTGGTGTTCCCAGCGCTGCTCGCGGTCGGGTTCTCGCCGCTCGCCGCGAACGTCACCAACTCCGTCGCCCAGTGGCCCGGCTACCTCGGCCTCGTCCTGGGCGCCCGCACCGAGCTTGCGGGGCAGCGACGGCGGATCCTGGCGACCTCCGCGGTCGCGGTGGTCGGGTCGGCCATCGGCTGTGTGCTGCTGCTGACGCTGCCGAGCGCGGTCTTCGATGCGGTCGTGCCCGTTCTGGTGTTGGCGGCCAGCGTGGTGCTCGGGCTGTCGCCGCAGATCAAGCGCTGGATCGGCGCCCCGGAGCCCGGCGCGCCCGACCGCACCGCGGTCCTGCTGCCCGCCATCTTCTTCGCCGCGATCTACGGCGGCTACTTCGGCGGCGCGCTCGGCGTGATCATGATCTCGACGCTCTCGCTCTGCGCCCACGACACGCTCGTGCGGCTCAACGCCCTGAAGGGCCTGCTGTCGTTGGTGATCGCGTCGGTGACGGTGGTGATCTTCGCCGTGAGCGCGCCGGTCGACTGGCTCGCCGTGGCCCTCCTCGCCCCTACCACCCTGGCGGGCGGCTACCTCGGAGCCAAGATCGCGCGCAGGCTGTCGGAGAACGTGCTGCGCTGGGCGGTGGTGCTGCTCGGCATCGCCGTGGG
This sequence comes from uncultured Actinomycetota bacterium, assembly GCA_963770115.1. GTDB lineage: Bacteria > Actinomycetota > Actinomycetes > Mycobacteriales > Pseudonocardiaceae > Pseudonocardia. The sequence continues at coordinate 22,998 of CAVYOT010000009.1, read as the reverse complement.
CATCTACCTGCTGCTGAAGTGAGCCTCGCGCTGTCGCTGGCCCTGCTGGCTGCCGTGCTCGTCACCTCGATCCTCCGACCGTGGGGCGTGCCGGAGGCGGTCGTGGCGGTTCCGGCCGCCGGGGTCGCCGTGCTCGCGGGGCTCGTGGCGCCCGGTGCGGCGCTCGCCGAGGTCGCGGACCTCGGGCCCACGATCGGCTTCCTCGCGGCGATCCTCCTGCTCGGGTACCTGATCGACGTCGACGGCGTCTTCACCTGGCTCGGGACGCGGCTCGCGGCGACGTCGGCAGGCCGCTCGCAGCGCCTGCTCGTGCTCGTGTTCGCGACCGCGGCCGCGGTGACGGCCGTGCTGAGCCTCGACGCCACCGTGGTGCTGCTGACCCCGGTCGTCCTCGCGACGGCCGGACGCCTGCGCCTGCCCGCGCGCCCGCACGTCTACGCCTGCGGGCACCTGGCGAACTCGTCCTCGACGCTGCTGCCCGTCTCGAACCTGACCAACCTCCTCGCGTTCACCGCCTCCGGCCTGTCCTTCCTCGGGTTCACCGCGCTGATGGCGCTCCCGTGGGCGGTGAGCATCGCCGTCGAATACGGGGTGCTGCGCCGGTGGTTCCGCGACGACCTGCGCACGGCCGCGCCCCCGCCCGCACCCGACGACCGGCCGACACCGCGGTTCGCCCTGGTCGTGCTCGGGCTCACGCTCGTCGGCTTCGGCGTGTCCTCCCCTCTGGGCGTCGAGCCGGTCTGGGTGGCGACGGCGGGCGCACTCGTCCTCGCGGCCCGCGCGCTCGCCCGCCAGACGATCACGCCGCTCGGGGTGGTGCGCGCCGCGTCCCCGCTGTTCTGCGTGTTCGTCCTGGCGCTGGGTGTGGTCGTCGCCGCGGTGGGGGCGCAGGGGCTCACGACGGCGTTGCGCGCCATCGTCCCCGTCACACCGACGCTGCCCGGGCTGCTCGCCGCGGCGGGCATCGCCGCGGTGCTCGCGAACGTCGTCAACAACCTGCCCGCCACGCTGCTGCTGCTCGCGGTGCTGGGGTCGGGCCCGTCGCCGGGGATCGTGCTGGCCGTACTGCTCGGGGTGAACATCGGGCCGAACCTCACCTACGTCGGCAGCCTGGCGACGCTCCTGTGGCGACAGGTGCTCGGCGCCGACCGACGCCCCCGGCCTCGCCGAGTTCACCGCGCTCGGCCTGCTCACCGTGCCGCTCGCGCTCGCCGCGGCGACATCGGCCCTGTGGCTGGTGCTCTAGGCGGTGCGGTGGCTGGTGTCGTTCACGAGGCGCACGCACATGCCGCCGTCGGGAAAGACGTCCACCTCGGACAGGCAGGCGAGGTCCAGGTGCAGCCGGTAGAGGATCTCGGCGCTGCCGCCGAGCGCCTGACGCAGGATCATCTTGATCGGGGTGACGTGTGTGACCAGCACGATCGTCTCCCCCTCGTACTCCTCCACGATCGCGCTGAGCTCGCTCGCCACCCGCTTCCGGACGGCCGCGAAGCTCTCTCCGCCGGGAGGCGCGACGTCCTCGGCGCCCAGCCACTTCGCGTGCAGCTCCGGATCCCGGTCGCGGGCCTCGGTGAAGGTCAGGCCCTCCCAATCGCCGAAGTCGGTCTCGATCAGCCCGTCCCGCACCGCGAGCGGTGCGCCGGTGGCCAGCACCACGGCGTCCGCGGTCTGCCGGGCCCGCCGCAGCGGCGACGTCAGGACGGACGTGATCTCGGCGACGGCGCCGAGGCGCGCGGCCGCATCCGCCGCCTGCGCCAGCCCGACGGCCGTGAGCTCGGGATCGCCGTGGCCGGAGTAGCGCTTGTCGATCGAGAGCACGGTCTCACCGTGGCGCAGCAACAACAGCCGGGTGGGGGCCCCGACCTGCCCGGTCCACGCGGAGCTCATCGCGGCCTCATCGCGGTGCCTGTGCGTCCATCGCCTGGTTCGCCAGGGCGTCGGCACGCCGGTTGCGCTCGCGCGGCACCCATCCGAACGACACGTGGCCGATCTCCCGGACAAGCGATGCCGCCTCGCGCGCCAGGGGCTGCATCGCCGGGTGCTTGACCTTCCAACGGCCGGACATCTGCTCGACGACCAGCTTCGAGTCCATCCGCACCTCGACGTCGGTGCCGCCCAGCTCGCGCGCCGCGCGCAGGCCCGCGATCAGGCCCCGGTACTCGGCGACGTTGTTGGTGACGACCCCGAGCCCCTCGGCGCGCTCGGCCAGCACTTCCTCGGTGGCCGGGTCCAGCACGACGGCGCCGTAGCCCGCGGGACCCGGGTTGCCGCGCGATCCCCCGTCCGCCTCGACGATCAGCTTCACAGGCCCGACTCCGGGGTTCGCACCAGAATCACTCCGCACTCCTCGCAGTACACGACCTCGTCGGCGGGTGCCGCCCTGAGCTCCGACAACGCGGTCCGGTCCAGCTCCAGCCGACACGCCTGGCAGCGCCGCTGCAGCAGGGCGGCGGCGCCCGTCCCACGCTGCTCGCGGCGCTTCTCGTAGAGCACGAGCAGATCGGCGGGCAGGTTCACCGCGATCTCGCCGCGGTCCCGCCGTCGCCCCGCCTCGGCCGCGTCGATATCGGCCAGTGCCTCGTCCCGGCGGCCGACGAGCTCGTCGACGGCCTGCTCGGTGGCGGCCAGCACCCCTTGGGAATGTTCGACGTCCAGCCCGACGGCCTCCCGCTGCTCCATGACCTCCAGCTGCTCGTCCTCCAGCACCGACTGGCGGCGCGCCAGCGTCTCCAGCTCGTGCTGCAGCTCGGTGGCCTGCCGCGCGCCGACACCCGCGCCCGCGAGGAGCGAGTTGTCGCGCACGGCGCGGGCGCGCACGCCCTCGACGTCGCGTTCGAGGCGGCGGATGTCGCGGTCCAGGTCGCCCGCCATCGACTCGAGGACGACCAGCTTGTCCTTCGCGGCCCGGGCCGCGGCCTCGGCGTCGGTCAGCTGCGCGTGCTGGGGCAGGGTGCGGCGGCGGTAGGCGAGCCGGGCGAGCTCGCCGTCGGCGTCGGCGAGATCCAGCAACCGCCGTTGGACGGCGGGGTCGGCTTTCATGAGGTGCTCCCGATGGTCCAGGGGTCGGTACGCCGCGTGGAGACGCGGACATCGACGCTACCGCCCAACGCGTCCCGCAGGACGGCGGCCGCCTGCGCGCACCACGGCCACTCCGATGCCCAGTGTGCGACGTCGACGAGCGCGGGCGCACCTGTGCGGAGCAGGTGCTCGACGGCGGGGTGGTGGCGCAGGTCGGCGGTGACGTACGCGTCGACGCCCGCGGCGAGCGCCGCGTCGAGGGCCGAGTCGCCCGCGCCGCCGCAGGCCGCCACCCGTCGGACGGAACGGTCGGGGTCGCCCGCCGCCCGTACCCCCCAGGCGGTGGCGGGCAGGCCACGCGCGACCCGCGCGGCGAACGCCGAGAGCGGCTCGGGCGCGGGCAGCGTGCCGATGCGGCCCAGCCCCCGCGACGAGGGCAGCGGGGCGAGCTCCAGCACGTCGAACGCGGGCTCCTCGTACGGGTGCGTCGCGCGCAGAGCCGCAACGACCGCCCCGCGCCGGGCCCGGGGCAACACCATCTCGAGGCGCGTCTCGGCGACCCGCTCCAGCCGCCCGACCTCCCCGATCGTCGGATGCGCCCCGGCCAGCGGCCGGAACTGGCCGGTGCCCGCCGTGGCGAACGAGCAGTGCGAGTAGTCGCCGATGTTGCCCGCGCCCGCGTCGGAGAGGGCGGCGTGCACGGCACCGAGGTCGGGGCCGGTCGGCACGAACGTAATGATCTTGTCGAGCGGCGGGGCGGGGGCACCGACCAGCGGGCCGGTCACCTCCAGACCGATCGCGGCCGCCAAGGCGTCGGAGACGCCGGGGTCGGCGGCATCGGCGTTGGTGTGCGCGGTGAACAGCGCCGTGCCCGCGCGGACGAGGCGGTGCACGAGCGCGCCCTTGGGGGTGTCGGCGCCGACGCCGTGCACGCCGCGCAGCAGCAGCGGGTGGTGGGTGACCAGCAGCTGAGCCCCGCCTGCGACCGTCTCGTCGACGGTCTCGGGGACCGGGTCGACGGCGACGAGCACCGACTCGAGAGGCTCGGCCGGGTCGCCGCAGACCAGCCCCACCGCGTCCCAGTCGGCGGCGAGCTCGGGCGGGTAGGCGCGTTCCAGCGCGGCGATGGCGGCGCCGACGGTCGTCACGCCGCCACCCGGTTGGCGAGGGCCGCGGACAGGGCCGCGACGAGCCGCGCGACGGCGTCCGGAGGTCGGACGGCGACCCTGACGTGATCGGGGCCGAGGCCGGGGAACGTGTCGCCGCGGCGCACCGCGATGCCCGCGGCACGCAGGTCGGCGCGCGCGCGCCCGCCGTGCCCGTCGGGCAGGCGCAGCAGCAGGAACGGGGCATCGCCCGGCAGCACCGTCACGCCGGGGACCGCCGCCAGCGCCGCGGCCTGCGCGGCCCGCCACCCCGCCAGCTCGCGGGCCCCCCGATCGGCCTCGGCCACGGCGACAGGCGACGAGCATGCGATCACCGCCTCCACCGCGGGCGTCGACACCGGCCACGGCGGGCGCGGCGCAGCGAGCCGGGCCAGCACGTCCGGCGCGCCCAACGCGTACCCCGCGCGCAGCCCCGCGAGCGCCCACGTCTTCGTGAGGCTGCGGAACACGAGGAACCCGGGCTCGCCCGCCACCGACTCGGCCTCGCCGGGAATCGCGTCCGCGAACGCCTCGTCGACGAGCACGACCCGCCCGGGCGCCCGCAGGTCCCGCAGCGCGGCGGCCGGATGCAGCACCCCCGTGGGGTTGGTGGGGTTGCCGACGACGACGAGGTCAGCGTCCGCGGGGACGGCGTCGGGCCGCAGGCGGTGCCCGTCGGCGGCGTCGGTGAGCACGCGCGCGACCGGCACCCCGGCGGCCCGCAGCGCGGCCTCGGGCTCGGTGAACCCGGGGTGCACCACGGCCGCCAGCCGCGGGCGCAGCGCGGGCAGCAGCGCGAACCCCTCCGCGCTCCCCGCCAGGACGAGGACCTCGTCGGCGCGGCGGCCGTGGCGGGCCGCGACCGCCGCGCGCGCCGTCGCGTCGTGCGCGGCGGACGGGTAGTGGGCGAGCTCGTCCAGCGCGGCGACGAGCCGCTCCCGCAGCCACGGCGGGGGCGCCTCGCCGCGGACGTTCACCGCGAAGTCGAGCAGCCCCGGCGCGGCGTCGACGTCGCCGTGGTGGCGCAGCGGATCCATGCCCGGCACCCTAGGTGACCGTGCACGTGGTCTTCGTCTGCAGTGGCAACATCTGCCGCTCCCCCATCGCCGAGAAGGTGTTCGCCACCGAGCTGGAACGCGCGGGTCTCGCCGAGGGCGTGCGGGTGAGCAGCGCCGGGACCGGCGGCTGGCACGTCGGGGACCCCGCCGACGAGCGGGCCGCCGCCGTGCTGCGCTCCGCGGGGTACCCCAGCGAGCATCGGGCTCGCCAGCTCAACGCCGAGATGCGGGGCGCCGACCTGATCGTGGCCCTGGACGACTCCCACCTGCGCGCCCTGCGCCGCACGGTGCCCGAGCCCGACCGGGTGCGCCTGTTGCGCTCGTTCGACCCCGCCGCGCCCGCCTGCGCCGAGGTGCCCGACCCCTACTACGGCGACGACGAGGGGTTCGCCGAGGTGCTCGCCATGGTGCGGGCGGCGGTGCCGGGGATGCTCGACTGGGTGCGCGAGCACAAGTGAGGGTGGTTCGGCTCGCCGACGGCCGGGCGGGCATGGAGAAGCCCGGGGACACCAGGGCCGAGGTGGCGGGCCTGCGCTGGCTGGCGGTGGCGGGCGGGCCGCCGGTGCCGGAGGTGTTGTCCGAGGACCCGCTCGTCACCGCGCTCGTACCCGACGGACGGCCGACGCGCGGCGCCGCTGAGGAGTTCGGCAGGCGGCTCGCCGTGCTGCACGCCGCGGGCGCGGACGCGTGCGGGAGCGCCCCGCCCGGCGGCCCCGCGGACGCGCTCATCGGACGCGCGCCGATGCGCAACGCCCCGGCGCCGAGCTGGCCCGAGTGGTACGCCCGCGACCGGGTCCTGCCCTACGTCCGCGCGGCCCGCGACGCGCACGACCTCACCGCGGCGGAGGTGGACGTGATCGAGCGGGCGTGCGCACGGTTCGCCGCGCCCGCCGAGGCTCCCGCGCGCCTGCACGGCGACCTGTGGTCGGGCAACGTCCTCTGGGCGCCCGACGGGGCGTGGCTGATCGACGCCGCCGCGCACGGCGGCCACCGCGAGACCGACCTGGCGATGCTCACGCTGTTCGGCTGCCCGCACCTGGACGCCGTCCTCGCCGCCTACGACGCGGCCGCCCCGCTCGCGGACGGCTGGCGTGCCCGCGTGCCGATGCACCAGCTGTTCCCGCTGCTCGTGCACGTGGTGCTCTTCGGGAGGTCCTACGCGGGACAGGCCCTCGCGGCCGCCCGCGCGGTGCCCGCACCGTGACGCGGCTCAGCCGCCGCCCGCGCCGTGCACCGCCCACCCGGCGTCCGGGAAGCCCGCGGCGGCGGCCAGGTGGGCGGAGGCGTGGTTGTCCCGGTCGTGCAGGTAGGTCGGCACGGCGCCGTCGTCGAGCACGCGACGGGCGGCCTGGGCCACCAGCCGACGACCCAGGCCCCGTCCCTCCGCCGCCTGCCGCGTGACGACCGCCAGCTCGTGGCCGTAGGCGTCGTGCTTCTTGATGCCCACCCCGGACAGATGCTCGCCCGTGTCGGGGTCGACGGCGACGAGCACCTCGCCGCCGAAGGGCCGGAGCCAGTCCGGCACGCGGGGGGCGTCGGCGCGGACCCACTCCCCCGCGTCGGGCAGGTCGGCGGGTGCGGTGCTCCACCGGAACACCCCCGTGAAGAACGGGCCGCCGACACCCGCCGCGGCGGGCACCCCCGACCGGTCCCCGTTGACGACGGCCGCCGTCACGGCGTCCACGACGGCGGGGGGCACCGACAGCACGCCGCGCCCCTCCGCGTCGGAGACGCCGATGACGGCGTGCACGTTGCCGTCCCAGCCCGGCTCGGCCCGCAGCGGCGTACCCACCACGGTGAGCCCCGGGCCGCTTCCCGGCCAGCGGCCGAGCCAGCTCGCGAGATGCGCCGTGAGGCGCGTCACCGCCAGCCGCGCAGCGGAAAACCCGATCCGCCGTGTCCGGACACGCGCACGCCGAGCACCTGGTGCAGTTGGATGTTGTCGCGCTCGAACCCCAGCGCGCAGGCGGCCATGTAGAGCCGCCACACCCGGGCGCGGCCGATCCCGACCTCGGCGACCGCCTCGTCCCAGTGCTCCTCGAGGTTGCGCCCCCACGCGTGCAGGGTCAGCGCGTAGTGCTCGCGCAGGTTCTCCTCGTGGCGCACCTCGAACCCGGCGTCGTTCATCTCGCTGACGAGCAGCCCGACCGGCTCCAGCTGGCCGTCGGGGAAGACGTAGCGGGCGATGAACGGGTCGAGCCTGCGCTTGGTGGGCGTGCGCGGCTGGGTGATGCAGTGGTTGAGCAGCCGCCCCTCCGGATGCAGGCGGGTCTGCAGCGACGCGAAGTAGGAGTACAGGTTGGCCTTGCCGATGTGTTCGGTGAGCCCGATCGAGCTGATCGCGTCGAACTGCGACTCGGGCGCGTCGCGGTAGTCGCAGTGGCGCACCTCGGCCAGCCCGCTGAGCCCGCGCCGCTCGATCTCGGCCTGCGCCCATTCGGCCTGGTTGCGCGAGAGCGTCACGCCCAGCGCCTTGACCCCGTGTTCGGCGGCGGCGTGCATGACCATGCCGCCCCACCCGCAGCCGACGTCGAGCAGGCGCATACCCGGCTCGAGGCCGAGCTTATGGGCGACGAGCTCGTGCTTGGCCGCCTGCGCCTCCTCCAGCGTCGCCGACGCGGTGGGGTAGACGGCGCAGGTGTAGGCCATCGAAGGGCCCAGCACCCACGCGTAGAAGCGGTTGGACACGTCGTAGTGGTGTGAGATCGCCTTCGAGTCACGCGGCCGGGAGTGCAGGCGACCCGGCGGGCGGTACTCGAGCGGGGGCGGCGGCTGGTGGTACCGCAGCCAGATCGGCAGCATCCGGCGGGCGAGGCGGAGCTGGTCGGCCCGCGTGAGGTCGTTGATCGTGAGGTCCGCCATCGCCGCGAGCAGCTCGTAGAGGTCCCCCTCGACCTCGAGCTCGCCGGTCACGTACGCGCGGGCCAGGCCCAGTGTGCCGGGCGCGGTGGCCAGGCGGGCCAGCGCGCGTGGCGAGTTGATCCGCAGCGCCAGCTCGGAGCTGTCCGGTCCGGCCTTGCTGCCGTCATAGCCGATCACGCGAACGGGGACGTCGACCCCGACCACGCTGGAGATGATCTCAGCGACCTGCATCATGCCCTCCCTGATCCGGTCACCTTGTTGTAGAGATCGGGCAGTCGCCCGTCGGGGTCGTAGCGCTCCTTCACCGCGCGGTAGGCGGCCCCGTTGTACCGGTCCCAGAACTCCGTCTCGTCGTAGTGGACGGTCGAGTACAGGGACTTGTGCCCACCGAGGCCTGCCACCAGCCCCTCGATCAGCCGGTTGTGCGCCTCCGGGTCGCCCGGCCGCTGGGGAACGGCCGACCAGAAGCCGACGTTCACGTACAGCTCGCCCGCGGCCATCGGGTACAGCGGCCAGGAGCGCCCGCCGCGCAGCCGGATCGGACACAGCCACACCGGCGTGATGCCGACCTCGCGGTGGAACGCGTCGAGGAACTCCGCGAGCCGGTCGACCGGGATCTCGACGTCCTGCACCACCGGCTCCTCGAGCGGCTTCCCGGTGAGCGTGCGGACGCGGCCGGAGAGCCCGGTGCGCCGGTCGAGGGCCACGATCCGCCGGTAGACGTCCGAGCGTCGCCACCGCCGCGGCCACAGCCTGCGCACCGCGGGGTTCTGCACGCCCAGCGCCCGCGAGCACCAGAACCAGTCGGTGTCCCACCGCCAGATGTAGTCCTCCACGGAGAGGACGTCCTCGGCGCGCTCGTCGATGGAGCGGTAGAAGATCTGCTGCCCGGTGTAGTCGCTCGGGCCCGCCCGGCCGGGGTCGTCGGTGAACCTGCCCAGGGTCAGGTACTGGTGGTCGCGGGTGAACACCGTGCCGTCGACGAAGTCGGGCGGGTCGCCGTCCAGGTCGCAGACCTCGGTGATGACCTTGGCCAGGTCGGCCGTCTCGACCGGGATGTGCTCCAGGCGGACGTACCGGCCCACCTGCTGGACTTCGATCTCCAGGCGCAGCGCGTAGCCCAGCGTGCCGTAGGAGTTGGGGAACGCGGCGAAGAGGTCGGCGTGTTCGCCGTCCGGCGTGGCGGTGACGACGTCGCCGTCGGCGAGCAGCACGTCCATCGCGCGCACCGACTCGTGCGGCAGCCCGTGTCGGAACGACGTGGACTCGATGCCCAGCCCCGTGACCGCGCCGCCCAGCGTGATCGTCTTGAGCTGGGGGACGACGAGCGGCATCACGCCTCTGGCCAGCGTGGCCTCGGCGAGCGTCTCGTAGGTGGTCATGCCCTGCACCTGAGCGGTGCGGGCGGCCAGGTCGACGTCGAGGACGCCGGTGAGCGCCGCGGTGTCGAGCCGCTCCGCCTGGGGCGCGCCGAAGCGGAAGAGGTTCGACGTCTTCTTCCCCAGCCGCACGCGGGTGCCCGGGGGAACCGCGCGGTAGCGACGGACCAGATCGTCGACCGCCGCGGCGTGCTGAGCCGGGGACACCAGCGCCGGGCTGATCACGCTCATGGAGAGCGACGCTAGTCCGCGAGATGGTCTTCCCGCAGCCCTGATCACGGGTCCGTTTTGGTCACACGGGGTGGTCTGGCACACGTCTCCCACGAGTGATCTGATGATCGGCGGGCCGAATCCGATCCAGAACGTCACATTTCCGTCAAATTGCCACACGACCCACGGTTACCTGGCCCTACCGGCGTCCGGCTCCGGACCGGGGCGGGCGTACCCGAGACGCCCGACAACGCAGCCAGGAGCTCTGGGCCCGGAGGCCGCGGCCGCTGATCCACGGGACGTGGCCTAACGGCGGGCGCGCACCAGCCCGGGGATCGCCGAGGCGCCCGTCCTCGGGCGGAACGCCTCCGCCGCGGCCGTCAGTGCGGCGAACTCGTCGTCGGCGAGGGCCACGTCGGCCGCGGCGGCGTTGCTCTCCACCTGCGCGACGCTGGACGCGCCCGGGATCGCCACGACGTTGGGTTGGTGCAGGAGCCAGGCCAGGGCGGTCTGCGCGGGGCTGACGCCGTGGCCCTCGCCGATCTCGCGCAGCAGGGAGAGCAGCGGGGCGGCGGCGTCGAGGTTCTCCGGAAGGAAGAGGGCGTTGGCGGCCCGGATCCGGCCCGACGGCCGGTGCGCCGCGCTGTAGCGACCCGAGAGCAGGCCCTGGCCGAGCGGGCTCCAGGCGATCACGACGTGCCCGGTGCGCTGCGCCCAGGGCAGCAGGTCGCCCATCGGGCCGCGCGCGACCAGGCTGAACTGCACCTGGTTGGACAGCACCGGAGCGCCCAGCGCCACCTCGGCCCGCTGCCAGCGCTCGAGCCGGTAGTTCGAGACGCCGACGTCCTCGACGAGCCCGACGTCGCGCAGTGCCCGCATGCCGCGCATGGTCGTGCCGTCGCCGACAATCGGGTTGGGCTGGTGGACCTGGTAGAGGTCGATCGTGCGCACGCCGAGCCGGTGGGCGCTGGCCACGCCGCGCTGCTCGACGACCGGCGCGGTCGGCAGAACCGGGAACACCTTCGTCGCGACGACGACGTCGTCGGTGCCGCCCGAGGCGCGCAGCGCCGCACCGAGGATGCGCTCGCTGCGGCCGAAGCCGTAGATCTCGGCCGTGTCGAACACGGTGATCCCCAGCTCGCGGGCCCGCGCGACGATCGCGCCTGCCGCGTGGTCGGCGTAGTCGCTCCCGTACCCCCACTCGCGCGAGCCGAACTGCCACGTGCCGAGCCCGATCACCGAGTACCGCTTGGGGGTGGCGAGGTCCAGATAGCGCATGAGCCAGTCTTACCCGTGATCGGCGAGGAACGCGTCGAGGGCAAGCCAGGTCGTGTCACGGGCCCGGCGGCCGGTCAGGACGCCGAGGTGGCCGCCGGGCGCGGTCGCGAACAGCACCTCGGGCGCGCCGGTGAGGAGCCGCGTCACCCGCTCGACGGCCGCGAGCGGCGCGATGACGTCGTCGCGGCCCGCCACGACGAGCACCGGCACGTCCACCGCGGCGAGCGCGATGTCCTGGCCCCGCAGCGCCAGCGTGCCGTCGGCGAGGTCGTTGTTGCGCAGCATCAGGTGGTAGATCTGGCCGAACACCCGGCCCGGGTAGCCGCGCATGTTGGCCATCAGGTGGTCGACCGCCTCGATCTGCGCGAGGAAGTCGCGGTCGTCGAGCCGCGAGGCCAGCGTGAGCGGCTTCGTCACGAGCCGGTCCACGGCCGTGAGCTGGAAGGCGGCGCTGACCAGCGGGCCGGGGAAGCTGCCGATCAACTGGTAGATCGCCGAGAGCCCGTAGCCGCCCGTGACGGCGGCCAGGGGCCGCAGCGGCGCCACGAGCGGCACCGCGGAGATGTCGATCGGGCTGGCGATCGCGGTGACGGTGCGGACCGGCAACGGGTCCCCCGCCTGCACCGCGGCGGCCACGGCGAGCAGCGCGAAGATCCCGCCGAGCGACCAGGCGACGAGATGGACATCGTGAGCGGGAGCGGCGGAGCGGCGGGTCGCCCACGGCACCACGTCGTCCACCCAGTCCTCCATGCCGCGCCGCCGGTCGGCGAAGGACATGTCGCCGTAGTCGACGAGGTACACCGCCCGCCCCTCGCCGAGCAGGTGCTCCACCAGCGAGCAGCCGCGGCGCAGGTCGTAGGCGAAGTCGGGGGCGCCGAGCGGGGGCACGAGCAGCACGGGTGCGCCTGCGACGTCCGCGGCGCGTGGGACGGAGTGGTACCGGTAGAGCACCGCGCCGTCGGGGTGCTCGGCCACCGGGTCGCGCGGCATCCGGCGCAGGTCCGCCACGCCCCCGGCGAGCTTGTCGCGCAGGTTCACCGCCGCGTCGACGATCTTCATTAGCGCACCGTAGTGGTTCCGTGGTTACCGGCCAGTATGTGACACTCGGCTGCATGCAGCGCGACATCTTCGAGGCCGAGCACACCGCGTTCCGCGAGACGGTCCGGACGTTCCTCGCGCGCGAGGCGGTGCCGCACCACGAGCAGTGGGAGGCCGAGGGGCAGGTCGACCGCGCGGTGTGGAAGGCCGCGGGCGCCGCGGGTCTGCTGGGCACCGACGTGCCCGAGGAGTACGGCGGCGGCGGGGTCGACGACTTCCGCTACAACGCCGTCGTCACCGAGGAGATCAGCCGCGCCGGAACCACCGGGCTGGGCTTCTCCCTGCAGAACGACGTCGTCGCGCCCTACCTCCTGCGCCTGGCCACCGAGGAGCAGAAGCGCCGCTGGCTGCCGGGCTTCTGCTCCGGCGAGATCATCACGGCGATCGCGATGACCGAGCCGGGCACGGGATCGGACCTGCAGGGCATCACGACCACCGCCAAGCGCACCGCCGAGGGCGACTGGATCCTGAACGGCGCCAAGACGTTCATCACCAACGGCATCCACGCCGACCTCGTGGTCGTGGTGGCGCGGACCGACCAGCAGGCGGGCTCCCGCGGGTTCAGCCTGCTCGTCGTCGAGCGCGGGATGGCGGGCTTCGAGCGCGGCCGCCGTCTCAAGAAGGTGGGGCTGAAGGCCCAGGACACGGCCGAGCTGTCGTTCACCGACGTGCACGTGCCCGCGGCCAACCTGCTCGGGGACGAGGGCCAGGGCTTCATCTACCTCATGCAGAACCTGGCCCAGGAGCGGCTGTCGATCGCCGTCGCCGCGATCGCGGGCGCCACCCGCGCCCTGGAGCTCACGGTGGCCTACGCCAAGGACCGCACGGCGTTCGGCGCGTCGATCGCGAGCTTCCAGAACACCCGGTTCGAGCTCGCCGAGATGGACACCGAGGTCACGGTCACGCAGACGTTCATCGACCGGTGCATCCGCCAGCACATCGAGAGCGAGCTGTCGGCCACCGACGCGGCCAAGGCGAAGTGGTGGGCCACCGACGTGCAGAAGCGCGTGGTGGACCGCTGCGTGCAGCTGCACGGCGGCTACGGCTACATGTTGGAGTACCCGATCGCGAAGGCGTTCGTCGACGCGCGCGTGCAGTCGATCTACGGCGGCACGAACGAGATCATGAAGGAGATCATCGGCCGGTCACTGCTCGGCTAGCGGGAGGCGGAGCCGGAAGGGCTCCTCCAGCTGCAGCTCCTCGGGGCCGGACGCGCGGGCGTACTCGTGGTAGCGGCCGCTGATCACCATGCTGGCCGCGGCGAACGGCGCGTGGTGGTCCACCAGCAGCATGTAGGGCAGCCGGGCCCGGGCGTAGACCTGCGGCTTGAACGTGCGGTCCACCGCACCGTGCTCCGGGCCGACGATCTCGACGACCATGAGCACCTCCGCCGCGTCGACGACCGGCTCGGGCACGGCGTCGGCGTCGGCGTCGGGGTCGGCGGGCGCGCGCATCACCACCAGGTCGGGGACGAGCACGCAGTCCTGGCCCATCCGGAGCGCGACGGGCCCGACCACGCGGAGGCCGTCGGGCAGCACATCCTCCAGCGCGTCGCGGGTGCGGGCGACCGCCTCCTCGACGGCCGGTGTCGGCCCCGGTCCGACGACGAGCGCGCCGTCGATGAGCTCGGCCCGACCGTCGCCGTGGGCGAGGGACTTGGCGCTGAGCGTCCGGTAGTCCTCCTCGCTCCAGGGGCCGTCGTGGTCGAGCACGGAAGCGTCGAGACCGGCGTCAGCGCGCCCTGCGTCGTCCACGGCCACCTCCGTTGATCGGCGTGCGACATCGTGCCACGGTCACCCGCCCGGCACCGATGCGAGACACGCTGTCACCGGAATGCGCGCTGGGGCGGGGGACGTGCTGGGATAGCGCGGTGCGCACTCTGCTGCCGAGCCCGCCCGCGACCGGTGCGGAACCGCCCGACCTCGTCGCGCACTACGCGTATCCCACCTCGCTGACCAGGCCCTACGTGCGCGTCAACTTCGTGTCCAGCACGGACGGCGCGGTCACGGTCGACGGCCGCTCCGGCGGGCTGGGCAGCCCGGCCGACAAACAGGTGTTCGGCGTACTGCGGGAGCTCGCCGAGGTCGTCCTGGTCGGTGCGGGGACGGTGCGCGCCGAGAACTACGGCGGGGCGCGCAAGCCCACGCGGGGCGGGACCACACCGCCGCCGATCGCCGTCGTCACCGGCTCCGGCGATCTCGACCCGACCGCGCGACTGCTCACCGACACCAGGGTCGCGCCGATCGTCCTGACCGGTCCCGCCGCGCCTTGGGGGCGGCGCGACGCGCTCGCCGCCGCCGGAGCCGATGTCGTCGTGCTGGATCCGCTCACACCGGAGGCCTTCCTCGGCGAGCTCGCCCGCCGCGGCCTGCACCGCGTGCTGTGCGAGGGCGGCCCGCGGCTGTTCGGCGACCTCGTGGCCGCCGACCTCGTGGACGAGCTCTGCCTCACCCTCGCGCCGGTGCTCGCGGCCGGGGAGGCCGGGCGCATCGCCGTCGGACCGCCGGGGTCGCCCGCACGCAGCCTCCGACTGGCAGGCGCTGTGGAGGACGACGGCACCCTGCTCCTGCGCTACGTCCGAACGGGTGAATCCGCGTGACGACCCGCGCCCTGAGCGCGTCCCACGGGCACAACATCGTCTCGACCACAGGAGGAATCGCGGCATGACCAGCCCCCAGACCGGACCGAAGCCCAGCGTCACGACGACAACGGTGACCACCCCCACGGCCACCGTCGGCTCCCCCGCCCGCCTCGCCGACGACACGGCGCAGGGCAGGACGACCATCGCCGCCTCGGTCGTCCAGAAGATCGCGGGCATCGCGGCGCGGGAGATCTCCGGTGTCTTCGCCTTGGGCGGCGGGATGTCCCGTGCGTTCGGCGCGATCCGCGAGCGGATCCCCGGCGGCGGCGTCGGATCGTCGAACATCGCCGGCGTGCAGGTCGAAGTCGGCGAGAAGCAGACCGCGATCGACCTCGACCTCGTCGTGGAGTACGGCGCATCTATTGTGGACTTGGCCAGGGCCGTGCGGCGCAACGTGATCACCGCGGTGGAGCGCATGACCGGGCTGGAGGTGATCGAGGTCAACATCGCGGTCAACGACATCCACCTCCCCGAGGCCGACGACGGCTCCGAGATCCCCGTCGCCCCCGCGCCCGCGCGCGTCGAGTGACCCCGTCACCCATCCGACCGGCGTCCCCGCCTGCTGACCCTCGGAGGCACGCATGAACGCCACCCGGACCGGCCTCCTCGCAGGTCTGATCCTCGGCGTGGCCGGCTCGATCGGCGGCTTCGGCCCGTTCCTCATCACGCTGGTCGTGGGCGTCGTCGGGTTGCTCGTCGGCATGGCGCTCGACGGGCGGTTGGACGTCACCTCGCTGCTCGGGCGCGGGCGCGACCGATGAGGAGGGCGCTCGCCGAGCCCGCCGAGCGCGGCAGTCTCGACATCCACCCCACGGTGCTGCGCAAGATCGTGGAGCACGCCGCGGACGGTGTGCCGGGCACGCTGCGCAACGAGCGCAGGCTGGCGGGCATCGACGTCGGGGAGTCCGGGGCGAGCGCGCGGGTGACGGTCGGCGGGGGCGAGCCCGCCCCGGTGGACGTCCGGCTCGAGCTGACGCTGCGCTACCCGGCCACGGTCCGCACCGTCGTCGACGCCGTGCGCGCCGCCGTCGCCGAGGACCTCGCCCGACTCGCGGGCCACCGGATGCGCGCACTGTCGATCACCGTCACGGGCCTGCGCGGCGCCAGCGCCCCGGCCCCGGCCCGGCTCCGGTAGGTGCGACCGTGCGTGCCCTCTTGCGCATCCTCGCCCCGCTGCTGGGCCTCGCACTGGCGGTGATCGGCGTCCTCGTGGTGATCGAGGTGGTCGCGGCCTGGGTGGTGCCCGGCTCTGTGGACGGCCTGCTGCTCCCGTGGCCCGCGTGGGGGGCCGCGCTCGCGGACGTGTCCTGGGACGAGAGCCCGGTGCCCGGCATCGCCATCGGCGTCGGCGTCGCGGGTCTGTTGCTGCTGATCGTCGGGCTCGCCGCGCGGCGGGTCGACGTGCACCTCGAAGGGCCGAGCTCGGACATGACGGTCACGACGTCACCCCGCGTGCTGGCGCGGCTCGTCGGAACGCGGGTGCGGGCCTCCGACGATGTCCTGTCGGCCGCGGTCACCGCCTCGGCCCGACGCGTGGTGGTGACCGCCCATGCCTGGAACGACTCGCCTGCGGACCTGCGGGAGACGATCGTCGGCCGGGTCGAGGAGCTGCTCGACGAGCTGCCGCTGCGGCGGCGGCCACGCGTCGCGGTGTCGGTGCAGGAGCGGGAGGGCATCCAGTGACGGTGAACCTGGACAAGGACCCGAGACCGCGCCGCCAGGACGCCCGGCTGCGACGCCGGTCGCGGTCGGCCGTGGCGCGCTCCGCTGGCGGCGACCGGTGGACGGCGGTGCTCATCGGGCTCGTCCTGCTGGTCGCCGGGGTAGGGGTGGCCCTCCTCTCGTACGGCGTGTTCGGCACGGCGCGGGCGGGCCGTCCGCTGCTCGACCCGATCATGGTCGACACCGTGGCCGCCGACCCGCTGCTCTGGCGGATGGTCGCGATCGTCGGCGGCCTCGTGCTGGCGGTGTTCGGGCTGTCGTGGGTGGCCCGGTCGGTGCGCCCCGAGCCGCGCCCCGACGTCGTGCTCGACGGCGGTGCGGACACCACGATCCTGGTCAGCTCCGCGGCGGTGGGCGACGCGGTGGCGAGCCAGGCGGCCACGCTGCCGGGCGTGGCACGCGCCAGGGCGCGCCTGGTCGGTTCGGCCGCCGCGCCCGCCCTGCGCGTCACGCTGTGGCTCGCCGACGACGCCGACGTGCGCGCTGTGCTGCGGCGGCTGCATGAGGAGGTGCTGGCCACCGCGCTGTCCGCGTTCGACCTCGCCGCGTTGCCGGTGGCCGTGCGTCTGGAGCTGGAACGCCCGCACCCCGCCCCCCGCGTCGCCTGATCGGCGATCACCGCGCCCTCACCCCGGCCACACCGGTGATCCGCCACGCTGGGCGGTCGAGGAGGCGCATGTGGCACGACGGGCGGTGGGCGCCATCCTGCTGCTGGTCGCCGGGCTCGTCGCGGGCTGCACGGTAGGGCCGTCGACCCGTCCGCCGGTGGCTGTGCGCGGCGCCGACCTGCCCGTGCCGCCGGTTTCCCCGGGCCCGACACCTGCCCCGTTGCCGCCGCTCGAGCCGCAGCACACGACGCTCGCCTTCGCCGACTGCACGGCGGGCACCCTGGCGGGCCTGGGCGTCGCCGTGCCTGCCGACCGCACCCTCCGGGCCGATTGCGGCACGCTGACCGTGCCGCTCGACCCGGCCCAGCCCGTGCTGGGCGCGATCACCCTCGGCGTCGTGCGGGTCGGGCTGACCGACGCGCCGGGCCGCACCCCGCTGGCCAGCCGCCCGCCGCTGCTCGTGCTCGGGGACACCGCCACCGACCCATCGGCCCACCGGGCCGCCCGGCTGGCCGCACAGGTCCCCGCGTACCTGCTCTCCCGCTACGCGATCGTCGGGATGGACCGCCGCGGCAGCGGCTCCGACACCCTCGACTGCGCCGACCCCGACGCACGGACCGCGCTCGTGGACGCCGACCCGGGCCGGTTGGACGCGGCCGCGCTGCTGGAACAGGCCCGCGCCGTCGTGCAGGCCTGCAACGTCGCGCTCGACGGCCAACTCGACGGGTTCGCCAGCGAGGCGGCGGCGGCCGACGTCGAGGCGGTGCGCCAGTCGCTCGGTGTGGCGCGGCTGTCCGCACTGGGTACCGGCGATGGGGCGGCGGCGCTCGCCGACTGGGCGCGCGAGCATCCGCACGCGGTCGGTCGGCTCGTGCTGGACGGCCCACCCGACCCGGCCGTCGACGAGCCCGCGCGCTCCGAGGCACGGGCGCGCTCGGCGGAGGCCGCGTTCGACGCGTTCGCCCAGAGCTGTGCGGCGCGTGGCGCCTGTCCGTTGGGTGCGAACCCCCGCGCCACCGTGACCGCGCTGATCAGCTCCCTGCGCGCGCAGCCGCTGAACACCCCCGACGGGCGTCGGCTGACGGCGGGCACGGCGACGACCGCCATCCGGACAGCGCTCGGTGAGCCCACGACGTGGGCGGCGCTCACCGACGCGCTGCACGCCGCGACGACCGGGGACCCGACCGCCCTGCTCGACGAGCTCGCCCCGGTCCTCGGCCCGCGCGGGCGCTACGACGCCGTGCTGGCCGCCGACTGCAACGACGCGCAGAACCGGATCGCGCCTGCCCAGATCGAGGACCTCGCCCGGCGGTGGAGCGCCGAGTATCCGCTGTTCGGCGGCAGCCTGGCCGCCGACCTCGTGGCGTGCGCGCCGTGGCCGACCGGTGGCGCGCCCGCAGCGGCCGCGGTGCCGCCGGACCTGCCCGCGCTGACGGTGATCGGCACCGCCGCCGGTCCCCGTGCGCCGCTCGAGGCCTCCCGGGCCCTCGCCCAGTCCCTGCCGTCGGCCGTGTTCATCGGGTGGCAGGGGGCCGCCACGGGCGCCTTCCCGCGCACCCAGTGCGTGAACTCGCTCGTGGACAACATGCTGGTGGACGCCCAGGTGCCGGAGGCGGGCATCCTCTGCCCGCCCTGAGCGCGTCCGTGCCGGTCACGGAAGCGGGCGCAGGTAGGTGGCGGCGATGGTGCGCAGCGCGTGCCGGTCGGCCGTCCCGCCCGCAAGGCCGAGGTCGACGGCGGCGTCGAACACGGCCCCGTCTCGGGCGGCCGCGGCCACGGCGGCGTCGAGGAACCGCGCGTGCGGAACGAGCCGGGCCAGGACGGCGAGATGGCTGCGGTGGCGGCCGAACGCGCGGCGCATCGCGGCCCGGTGGAGGCGGCCTGCGCCCGCGCCCGCCAGCGCGGCGTGGCCCGCGAGCGCGCCCGAGGCCACCGCGTCGTAGATCCCCTCCCCGGTGAGCGGGTTGACCAGCGCCGGCAGCGTCGCCGACAGGAGCACCCGTCCGTCGGGATGGTGACGCGGCCCGGTGGACAGCGGGAGGTGGTGCCCGCGGATCGTGGCCGGATCGGGGTCGTGCTCAGGCAACAACGCGCGCAGCGCGTCGAGCAGCTCCCGCCGCGATCCCCCACCGCGGCGGTCGAACACGCCGTATCCCGACGTTGGCCCGACCACCCGCGACGGGGAACGCCCAGGCGTACGCGGGATAGCGGCCGCGGGCGAACTCGATCAGCAGCTCGTCGGGCTCGGCCGTGGCCGGGGCGTAGCCCCGGATGGCGACGGCGACGGCACGCGGCAGGCGACGCGGGCGCACCGAGCAGCCGTCGGATGGCCGAGTTCGCCCCGTCCGCGCCGATCACCACGCGCGCGGCGATCGCCTCGTCGAGCACGACCCGGTTGGGCTCGACCCGCATCGTCCGCACCCGGTGGCGCCGCAGGACCGCCCCGCGGGCGACGGCGGCGTCGACCAGCCGGGCGTCGAAGACGAGGCGCGGGATCGGGTGGTTGGGCCGCAGCACAGCGGCGGGCGACGACCTGCCCGCCGGGGCTGCGCAGCCGCAGCCCTGGCACGGACGGGCCGAGCGGGCGCAGGTCCGGCACCCCCAACGCGTCGAGCAGGTCGAACACGTGGGCGGCCACGCCGTCGCCGCACGTCTTGTCCCGGGGGAACGCCGCGGCGTCCACCAGCAGCACCCTGCGCGTCGGGGTGTAGCTGCAGCACGCGCAAGGCGGACGCCGAGCCCGCAGGCCCGGCGCCCACCACGGCGACGTCGACGATCTCCTTCGGCACGCGTCCGGTCTACCGGACGCGTGATCAGACGATGACCCCGGCCCGCAGCGCGAGCACGAGCAGACCGGTGCGGTCCGGTGCGCCGACGGCCCTGCCGATGCGCCGGATCGAGGTGCGCACCGTCCGGTCCGGCACGTCCAGCCGTTCGGCGATCTCCAGGTCCCGCCAGCCGTCCGCGGCGAGCTGCAGGAACTCGCGCTCCCGCAGCGTCAGCGGACAGGAGGTGCCGCGCAGGCCGGGCAGCCGCCGCCCACGGGCGGACAGACCCAGCGCGTGCCACTGGCGGGCCCGCTCGGCCAGCGCGCGCACCTGGCACGGCCACGCGGTCCGGCGCACCCCGGTGCAGGCCCGGCACCGCCGGTCCTCGTCCGGGACGTGGTCGCCGAGGATGCGGAACCACACCTCGACCATGGGAGCGAGCTCGGCCGCAGGGCCGGGGTCCTCCCCCACCAATTCACCGTGATCGGTGAGGACGGTCATGTCAGCCGACCAGGATCCGGACAGAGTCGATGGCGGGCGTCTGGTTGGCGCGCTGCATCATCGGCACGCGGTGCGACCCGTCACCGGCCCACACGGTGCACTGCGCGATGCCGCGGCTCGGAAGACCCGGAACGCTGATCGTGACCGTGTCCGGTGTGGCGCCACCGGCGTTGTCCTGGGTCGCGAGGAAGAAGGCAGGCACCGCCGCGGGGTCGGGTGCCACGTTCAGGCTGGCCAGCATCCGGCACGCGGTGTGGAAGTGGCCGCGCTGGAGGCCGTCCGAGGTGAGCACGGAGCTCTCCAGGTAGTAGCCGCCCGCCGCGGCGCCGAGGAACCGGTCCCTGACGAGGTTGCGCGTGCTCACCTTGAGGGTGAAGGCCGTGTTGGCGCGGACGAACCGCGGAGAGTTGGTGATCAGCAGCGACGGGTCCTTGTCCTGTGCGGCGACCGCGCCGAACGCAGTGGAGACACACGCGGGTGCGACCTGGAACCCGGTGTGCGGAGTCAGCCCCTTCTCCGCTCCGTCGGCGCAACTGCGGGCCAGCACGTCGAGCCCGTTGACCTTGAGGTGCCGTCCGCACCGGCGGCCGTCGGTGGTGGTCGCGGTGGCGTCACTCGTCGGGTCGGCGGGGCGCGGGTCGTCGCGGCGGGGTCGGTCGACGGGTCGCTCGCGGCCGGGTCGGTCGACGGGTCGCCCGCGGCCGGATCGGTCGACGGGTCGGCGCTCGCCGGGTCGGTCTCGGCCGGAGCGCTCGCGGAACTGGGGGCGGAGGTCTTGCCGCCACCGTGGTGGTTCTCACCGCTACCGGGCCGGGCCGTGGTGGGTGGCTTGTTGTGGTACGCGGGGCTCGCGGCCGCCGCATCGCAGGCGGCGGGAAGGAGGCAGGCCAGCGCAGCGGCGGCGGCCGTCACGTAGCGCCGGGTCGAACTGTGGGGAGCGTTCGAGGACATTCGGGGTTCCGTTTCGTGGGGGGAGCGGATCAGCTGCGGACTCGGGGGCGGACCGCATGACGGGGCCCGGTGGCCTCGCCCGGTAGAAGGAGGGGAAGAGAGGGATGGGTGTCGACCGACGGTGGTCGTGGCCCGGGGATGGCCACGAGGTCGGGTGTGGGAGCGCGCCGTGGTGGGTCGACCATCGGGGAGCGGCGCTTCTGCGAGCGCTTGCGCCGGAAAGCGGCCGCGAACCCGGCCGCCGCGACCAGACAGCAGAGGATGATGAGCGTCGGCATGACCAGGTCCTGACCGCCGGGCGCGCCGCTGAAGGTGAACACGCTCGGGTCGGGCGCGGCGGGCAGCGCGTTGTAGTCGACGAGGCCGGTGCTCTCCAGGTAGCCGATGTGCCGGTTCACGAACTGCATGCCGACGGTGGCGAAGTCGCGCATCAGCGAGTTGCGGGTGCTCACGCGCACCTGGGCGAGAAGCGGCAGGACGATGCCGTGGGCCTGGCGCACCCGCTGGATGAAGATCCGGTCGTAGTCCGAGCCGGTCGCCGCGGCGATCTCGGCCATCCAGCCCTGCTGTTGAGCGTTCGGGCGCTGCCGGAAGCAGCACGCCGAGTTGGTCGGCGACCTTGCGAGTCTGCTCGTCGAGATCGGCGTGCTCGGTGGCGAGGTGCTCGCCGACCTCACGGACGGCGGGCGAGCTGGCCTGCTGTGCCGCCTGCTGACCAGTGGGACCCTCCCAGAGGTTCGCCTGGCGGACCTTCACGAGCAGGTCGCGGTCGGCCGGGCCCGAGCGGGCCCCATTGGGTCTGGGTCCAGCCCCGGTTCCGACGACGCCGGAGGACCAGGACTGGTAGACCGTGACCGCAACGGCGGCGACGATCGCGAGCACGATCGAGACACGCAGGAACCGGGGTATCCGGCGGAGCATTGTTTCGGGGCCTTTCGAGTCAGACGGAGGGGGAGACGTCAGACGAAGTCGAAGAGTTCGGTATGGATGCGCCCGGGTTCTACGTCGAGGTCCTCGATGACCTCCAGGGCGTCGTGGATCATGGCGGGGGGTCCGCAGAGGAAGAAGTCGACCGACTCCGGCCGCTCGGTGCTCCCGAGCACGAGCGAGAGCAGGCCGTGGCCGAGCCGCCGTAGTGACCGTCCCAGTCGTCGATGGGGCGCCGGAGGACCTCGGTGACCACGAGGTCGAGGGTGGCACGCAGGAATCCGAGCTCCTCGCGGAACAGTAGGTCCTCGGGGCGGGAGGCGACGACCACGAGGCGGTAGGGACGCCGGTCGCCGCGGTCGGCCGCGGTGCGCAGCATGCTCATCATCGGGGTGATGCCCACGCCGCCCGCGATGAGGACGAACCCGGAGCACTCGCCGATGTCGCCGGAGAAGGCGCCGTGCGGGCCGTCGACCCAGACGGGGGTGCCAGGCGGGAGCGCGGTCAGCGTCCGGGTGAAATCGCCCGCGTGGCGCACGGTGAACGTCGTGTACTCGTCGCGTGAGCTGGAGGAGATCGTGAACGGGTGCTCCTCCGCGGCAGGCGAGCGGCCCATCCGCACCCAGGCGAACTGTCCGGGCACGAAGCTCCAGGTGGCGTCCGATCCCCGAGGAGCGAGTACAACGGTGCTGATCGTGGGGCTCTCGGGGCGGATCTCGTGGATGACGAACTCCGTCGAGGGGTCGAGCAGGCCGCGCCAGAGCCAGCGGTAGCTCGCCACGGCGACGACGATCGCCGCGAGCACGAGGAACGCGGCCGACATCGCCGGGAC
>CAVYOT010000008.1:0-163402 GCA_963770115.1 uncultured Actinomycetota bacterium | reverse complement strand
CACAGCCGGAGACTCGCCGGGGCCGCGCGGGAGGCCGACATCGAGACCGTCGTCATCGCGCTCTTCTGACGCCGCCGAGGTCAACGCGCTGCGCCGGGCGGGGGTGCCGGTGGCCGAGCTGACCTGTTCCCGCGGGGACCGCGGGCCGTCGCGCGCACGGCCAAGCTGATGCGCGACCAGCGGGTCGAGCTGGTGCACACCCACATGCCACAGGCCGACGTCGTGGGCGCGGCGGCCGCGATGCGCAACCGGATCCCCGCCCGCCGTGTCGACCCTGCACCGGATCGAGGTACCCGCCGACCGCGTCGACCGGCTCAAACGCAGCGCCGGCCGGCAGCGGTTCATGACGTGCACGATCGCGATCTCCCGGTGCCAGTGCGAGCGGCACCGCGGCCTCGCGGGCCCGGACATCGAGGTGCTGATCGTTCCGAAATGGCCGACCCCGGCCTGCCTGATGCTGCGGCGCCGGGCGGTGCTGGAGGTCCCCGACGAGGACGTGGTGGCGCTGTCCACCGCGCCGATGCGCCGAGACCAGGGCCACGAGCTGCTCGACGCCGTCGAGGCGCTTCCGGACGACCTGCCGCTGGTGGTCGTATTCGCGCTGGCGGGCGACGAACCGCCGCGGCCGGCGTCGAGTCGCGGTTGCGGCCACCGCGTCACTCGCCGGGCGCTGTTCGTGCACCGCCACCTGGAGCCCACCCAGCTGCTCGCCGCCGCCGACGTCGTGCTGCACACCGCCGCGCGGGCGCGCTGCCGACGTCGTGGCGCGCGATGGCGATGGGACTGCCGACTATCGCCACCCGCGTCGGCGGGATCCCCGAGGTCGTCACGCAGGCCACCGGCGTGCTCGTCGCACTCGATGCCGTTGCCGAAGCCGACCGCGCTGACCGACGATCCCGGTCGCCGCGCACGGCCTCGCCGCCCGTGAGCGCTACCTGGCCGACTACGAGGCCGGTGTGGGCGCGGCGGCGACCGCACGTGTACGCGTCGGCGCCGGACGTCCGTCCGAGCCGGGCAAAGGCGTCGACAGCCGCGACGGGCACCGCTCACACTGCCGGTCCGGTACCTCTGCTGCGCCACCGCCATCGGCGACGTCGACGGGCGCGGGTTCGGCAACCACCAGAGCGACGCGGACCTGGAGATCTTCCGGCTGATGTTCGAGCCGGACCGGTTCCTGCTGGCCTGCGATCGGGACAGCGGCGCGATCCTGGGCGTCACCGGCTCGTTTCCGCTCCAGGTGACCGTCCCCGGCGGCGCGGTCCTCTCGCACCCGGTGTGACCCGGTGTCGGTCGACCCCACGGTGCGCCGTCGGGGCATCCTGGTGGGGCCCTCTTCGCCGAGCAGCACGCCGGGTTCGTCGCAGACGGCGTGGCCCTTTCGCTGCTCACCGCCAGCGAGCTCACTCCATGCGGCTTCGGCCACGGCGTCACCACGTTCACCGCTGGTTCGAGATCCGGCGCCGCCATGCCGTGTTCCGGGCCGGCGTGCCCGACCCCGGCGGGGTGCGCTACATCGACGCCGAGGCCGCCCGCACGCCGGACGTGCGCCCACCGGCGCTGGTGTGCGCGCACCCCGGCCGCCGTGGCCCGCAGCGACGCGATGCTGGGACCTGCACCTGCACGACGACGAACGGTGGCGCGGCGAGGCACTGCACTGTTCTTCCTCGCCCACCCGGACGGCTCTCCGACCGGTCGGCCAGTGTCGTCGACCTGTTCGCCGCGACGGACGAGGCCTCCATCGCGCTCTGGCGGGTGCTCCTGGGCCTCGACATGGTCGAGAAGGTCACGGGCTGGAAGTCGGTGGCGATGGACGACCGAGCGGCGCCGCTGCTCACCGACCCCCGGCAGGTCACCGACGGACTGTGGTCACGGGTGCTCGACGCGCCCGCTGTGTGTCTCCGCGCGCACCTACCAGGCGGACGTCGACGTCGTGCTCGACGTGCGGGAACGACGACTACCTCGACCGCGGCGGGCGGGTGCGGCTGCGCGGCGGGCCCAGGGCTGTGACCGTGCGTGCTGACCGGCGACGCCGCGGACCTGCGGCTCCCGGTGGTGGCGCTCGGCCCTGCTGCTCTTCGCACGCGCCGGGCGACGACCTCCGCGCGGGCCGGGCCGCTGGAGGGCGAGCCCGCCGCGTTGCGGAGGGTCGACGGCGTTCGCGACCGACCGGGACCCGCAGCACGGCACCGGGTTCTGACAGATCACTTGGTGGAGGGCACCGGGACGACCTGCTTGATAAAAGCACCAGGCCCGGCTCGCCGCTCTCACCCCTCCCAGTAGGTACTGGTGGCCTTCGGGAAGGCGCCGACCACGTCCAGGCTCGCGTCGACCATCGTCTGTTCTCCAGGCGGCCGTCCACGCGGAACTGCGCGCCCTTGTCGGTGCAGCTGACCTTGGCCAGGCTGTCGCTGCCGGTCTGTGCGACGCAGTCGCCGACGTTCGCCGAGGCGGGCGCGGTGTGCGTGCCGTACCACACGGCACCGCCCACACCGCACGCGATCACCAGCAGGGCGACCCCAGCCGATCTTGCGCTTGCGCGGGCGCGGCGGCGGCCGAGCGGCTCGGGGCTGGCCGGGCGGCCGGGGGGGGGGACCCCCCGCCACCGGCCGCGGGCGCGGCCGGGGCGTAGGGCCGGGCGGGGTGGCCGGGCCGCGGCGGACCGGGCGCGTAGGGCCGGGCAGGCGTGGCGGGCGGCTGCGGGGCGTATCTGCCGCGGGACCGGCGGGGATCGGCGGGTAGGGCCGCTGCTGCGGGCCGTGCGTAGGCCGCGCGCCCTGAGGGTGCTGCGGGCGGGGCGCGGCGGCACGGCGGGCGCCCCTGGTGGCCTGGGGGCCCCGTGGCGCGCGCGACCTGGGCGGCGGCCGGGCGGCCCGGAACCGGCGGACGCGCCGGGACAGCGGCGGCACGGGGGGAAACCCGCGGCGGAAGCCGGGTGGAAGGCCGGCGGGCGGGCTGGTTCATGATGTCCTGGTCGTGCGCGCCGATCGCGATGGCGCCGTTGGTTAAGAGGATCGACCCCGGACGAGCCGCGATCACCGCGAGGGCGGGTTCCCGTACAGGAGGGGTAAAAGGCTCTGCTTGCCATCCGGGCCGTCACCTACGCTTGCGCGGTGCCCACCCCGACGACGACCTGGACTACTGGTGATCCACATGGCGGTCGCGCGCACGACCGGACGGCTGCCCGACGTCGATCCGCGGGCGATGCGGCTGATCCTCTCCCTCTATCGGGCTTCCAACGCGATGGTCTACGACCTGGAGTCGGCGGTGCACCGTCCGCACGGCTGGTCGTGGGCCGCGTTCGCGCTGTGGCTCGTGGGCCCGCAGTCGGCGATGCGCGTGGCCCAGCTGTCCGGGATGAGCCGGGCCTGTTCGTGCTCGCGCTGGTCAGCACCTGGAGCGACGGGGCCGGTGTCGCGGTGCAGGAGGGCACGACCTGTGTGCTGGTGGAGCTGGCTCTGACCGACGAGGGCACGGCGCGCGTTCACGGCGGCGTTCGGCGCACCACCGGCGCGAGCGCACCTGGGCGGGTGCCCGACCCCCGAGGAGGCCGACCAGCGCACGGGCTGCTGGAGAAGCTGATGACGGGGCCCGCCGCGACGTCAGGAACCGGCGTCGCCGAGCTTCGTCGGGGCGCCGCGCGGGAGGGGCGGCGCCATGGCTACGTAGCGGACGTAGCCATGGCGCGCACCCTCCCACGCGGGCGCCCCGACGACTCAGCGACGCCGGTTCCCCGACGTCGCGGCGGGCCCCGTCATCAGCTTCTCCAGCAGCCCGGTCAGCTGGTCGGCCTCCTCGGGGGTCAGGGCACCCGCCCAGGTGCGCTCACGCCGGTGGTGCGCCGTGAACGCCGCGGTGAACACGCGCGTGCCCTCGTCGGTCAGAGCCAGCTCCACCGCGCGCCGGTCGTGCCCTGCCTGCCGCCGCGACACCAGCCCGTCCCGCTCCAGGGTGTTGACCAGCGCCGACACGGCGGCCCGGCTCATCCCGGACAGCTGGGCCACGCGCATCGCCGACTGCGGGCCCACGAGCCACAGCACGAACAGCACCCGGAACCCGGCCCACGACCAGCCGTGCGGACGGTGCACCGCCGACTCCAGGTCGTAGACCATCGCGTTGGAAGCCCGATAGAGGGAGAGGATCAGCCGCATCGCCCGCGGATCGACGTCGGGCAGCCGTCCGGTCGTGCGCGCGACCGCCATGTCGACGAATGACCAGTAGTCCAGGTCGTCGTCCGGGGTGGGCACCGCGCAAGCGTAGGTGGGGTGACCGGATGGCAAGCAGAGCCTTACCCCTCCTGTACGGGAACCCGCCCTCGCGGTGATCGCGGGTATCCCCGTCCGGGGTCGATCCTCTTAACCAACGGCGCCATCGCGATCGGCGCGCACGACCAGGGGAGACCAGATCATGAACCAGCCCGCCCGCCCGGCCTTCCACCCGGCTTCCGCCGCGGGTTTCCCCCGTGCCGCCGCTGTCCCGGCGCGTCCGCCGGTTCCGGGCCGCCCGGCCGCCGCCCAGGTCGCGCGCGCCATGCCCGCGGGCCCCCAGGGCCAGCCGGGGCGCCCCGCCGTGCCGCCGCGCCCGTACGCCCCGCAGCACCCTCAGGGCGCGCGGCCCTACGCTCCGCCCGCGGGCCCGCAGCAGCGGCCCTACCCGCCGATGCCCGCCGGTCCCGCGCCGCGGCAGTACGCCCCGCAGCCCGGCCCGGCCACGCCTGCCCGGCCCTACGCGCCCGTGCCCGCCGCAGGCCCGGCCACCCCGCCCCGGCCCTACGCCCCGGCCGCGCCCGCGGCCGGTGGCGTGCCCCCGGCCGCCCCCGGCCAGCCCGAGCCGCTCGGCCCGCCGCCGCGCCCGCGCAAGCGCAAGATCGGCCGCTGGGTCGCCCTGCTGGTGATCGCGTGCGGTGTGGGCGGTGCCGTGTGGTACGGCACGCACACCGCGCCCGCCTCGGCGAACGTCGGCGACTGCGTCGCACAGACCGGCAGCGACAGCCTGGCCAAGGTCAGCTGCACCGACAAGGGCGCGCAGTTCCGCGTGGACGGCCGCCTGGAGAACAAGACGATGGTCGACGCGAGCCTGGACGCATGCAGCGCCTTCCCGAAGGCCACCAGTGCCTACTGGGAGGGTGAGAGCGGCAAGCCGGGCCTGGTGCTCTGCCTCGAGCCGGTCGTCCCGGTGCCCTCCACCAAGTGATCTGTCAGAACCCGGTGCCGTGCTGCGGGTCCCGGTCGGTCGCGAACGCCGCGTCGACCCTCCGCAACGCGGCGGGCTCGCCCTCCAGCAGCCCGGCCCGCGCGGAGGTCGTCGCCCGGCGCGTGCCGAAGAGCAGCGGGCCGAGCGCCACCACCGGGAGCCGCAGGTCCGCGGCGTCGCCGGTCGGCACGCACGTCGCGCCCTCGGGCCCGCCGCGCAGCCGCACCCGCCCGCCGCGGTCGAGGTAGTCGTCCCGCACGTCGAGCACGACGTCGATCTCCACCTGGTAGGTGCGCGCGGACAGCACGGCGGGCACGTCGAGCACCCGTGACCACAGTCCGTCGTGCACCTCGGTGGTCTGCACCTGCCGGGGGTCGGTGAGCAGCAGCGGCAGCGGGTCGTCCATCGCCACCGACTTCCAGCCCGTGACCTTCTCGACCATGTCGAGGCCCAGGAGCACCCGCCAGAGCGCGATGGAGGCCTCGTCCGTCGCGGCGAACAGGTCGACGACACTGGCCGACCGGTCGGAGTGGTAGACCCGGTAGGACGCGAAGCCGTCCGGGTGGGCGAGGAAGAACAGTGCGGTGCCGCCGCCGCGCCACCGCTCGTCGTCGTGCAGGTGCAGGTCCCACATCGCGTCGCTGCGGGCCACGGCGGCCGGGGTGCGCGCACACCAGCGCCGGTGCACGTCCGGGGCGTGCTTGCGGGCACCCTCGGCGTCGATGTAGCGCACCCCGCCGGGGTCGGGCACGCCGGCCCGGAACACGGCATGGCGGCGCGGGATCTCGAAGCCGCGGTTGAACGTGGTGACGCCGTAGCCGAAGCGGCCGTAGATGACGCCCTCGCTGGCGGTGAGCAGCGAAAGGGCCACGCCGTCTGCGACGAACCCGGCGTGCTGCTCGGCGAAGAGGGCCCGCAGGATGCCCCGACGGCGCACCGTGGGGTCGACCGACACCCAGGTCACGCCGGGTGCCGAGAGGACCGCGCCGCCGGGGACGGTCACCTGGAGCGGAAACGAGCCGGTGACGCCCAGGATCGCGCCGCTGTCCCGATCGCAGGCCAGCAGGAACCGGTCCGGCTCGAACATCGGCCGGAAGATCTCCAGGTCCGCGTCGCTCTGGTGGTTGCCGAACCCGCGCCCGTCGACGTCGCCGATGGCACGGAGATCGTCGGCGGTGGCGCGGCGCAGCAGAGGGGTCACGGACCGGCAGTGTGAGCGGTGCCCGTCGCGGCTGTCGACGCCTTTGCCCGGCTCGGACGGGCGTCCAGCGCGGACGCGTACACGTCGTGCAGCCGCCGCGCCCACACCCCGGCCTCGTAGTCGGCCAGGTAGCGCTCACGGGCGGCGGACCCGAGCCGTGCGCGGCGACCGGGATCGTCGGTCAGCGCGGTGAGCGCATCGGCGACGGCACCGGCGTCGAGTGCGACGAGCACGCCGGTGGCCTGCGTGACGACCTCGGGGATCCCGCCGACGCGGGTGGCGATCGTCGGCAGTCCCATCGCCATCGCGCGCAGCAACGACGTCGGCAGCGCGCCCGCGCGGGCGGTGTGCAGCACGACGTCGGCGGCGGCGAGCAGCTCGGTGGGCTCCCGGTGGCGGTGCACGAACAGCACCCGCCCGGCGAGTGACGCGGTGGCCGCGACCCGCGACTCCAACCAGGGCCGCAGCGGTCCGTCGCCCGCCAGCGCGACCACCAGCGGCAGGTCGTCCGGAAGCGCCTCGACGGCGTCGAGCAGCAGCTCGTGGCCCTGGTCGCGGCGCATCGGCGCGGTGGACAGCGCCACCACGTCCCCGTCGGGGACCTCCAGCACCGCCCGGCGCCGCGCCCGCAGCGCCGCGTCGGGCAGGCCGGGGTCGGCGACCCCGTTCGGAACGATCAGCACCTCGATGTCCGGGCCCGCGAGGCCGCGGTACCACTCGCGCTGCACACGGGAGATCGCGATCGTGCGCGTCATGAACCGCTGCCGGGCCAGGATCTTGGCGCTGCGTTTGAGCCGGTCGACGCGGTCTGCGGGCAGGTTCTCGATCCGGTGCAGGGTCGACACGGCGGGGATCCGGTTGCGCATCGCGGCCGCCGCGCCCACGACGTCGGCCTGTGGCATGTGGGTGTGCACCAGCTCGACCCGCTGGTCGCGCATCAGCTTCGCCGTGCGCGCGACGGCCCGCGGATCCCACGGGAACAGGTCCAGCTCGGCCACCGGCACCCCCGCCCGGCGCAGCGCGTTGACCTCGGCGGCGTCGGAGGAGACCGACAGCGCGATGACGAGCATCTCGATGTCGGCCTCCCGCGCGGCCCCGGCGAGGTCGACGAGTCCGATCTCCGGGCCGTCGGAATGCAGGGTCGGGATGAGATGAGCGACCTTCACCGCTTGCTCGGCTCCTCTCTCGGGCGGCAGCCGGGCCCGATAGCGGGTGGTGACGGCAACGACCCTATCGGGTGACGGGGTCGGGCCGCCGTGAGCGGCACAGGCACCCTATCCGGCGATGATCGGCCCGTGACCGCGGTCGCCGCGTGCGCCAGGATGGGCGGATGGACGGGCCTGTGGTGCTGGTCGATGCCGTCAGCGACGTCGAGCGGGGGCTCGTCACACAGTGGCTGCGCGGGCGCACCACGCAGCCTGAGTTCGTGCTCCATGTCCGCGGCGACGAGCTGGCCCGCGCGCTTGCCGAGCTCGCCGACCACGTGGTGATCACGCCCGTCCGGGTGGCCTGGCTGCCGCGCGAGCGCGACGGGCGCAGGCGGGTCCGCTGGTCGGACGTGGTGGCGCTGGACGCGGTGTCGCTGACCGACCGCCGCCCGCCCGGGCGCGTGCAGGCGCGGATCGCCCGTCGCGAGCCCGACCGCGCTCCCGTCGTCGCGGGGGAGCCCGCCACGGTCGGTGAGCTGCGCCGCCGCTACGGGCGCCCGCACGCCGGGACGGGGTTCGCCGAGTTCGTCGTCCGCCAGGCCGCGCTCTCGCTGGAACGGGCCGAGCGCGGGCTGCTGGGCGACCACTACAAGGTGCCCCGCCTCATCGCCGAGGCCATCGAGGACAGTCCCGAGTACCGGCGCGAGGTGGCGGAGCTCGCCGTGCGGCTGGAGCTGCCTGAGGACGAGGTGGCGCGGCAGGCGGCGGCCGACCTCGCGGGGCTCGTCGCGTCGATGAGCCCCATGGCCATCGACCTGCTCACCGGTGCGCTGCGCCCGTTGCACTCCCGCGCCTGGAACGTGCAGGTCGACGAGTCGGGCGTGGCCCGGCTGCGCGAGCGCAACCGCAGCCACCCGCTGGTGTTCCTGCCCAGCCACCGCTCCTACGCCGACCCGCTGCTGCTCGCCGACGTGCTCGCCGAGCGCGACTTCCCCCGCAACCACGTCCTGGGCGGGGACAACCTGCGGTTCTGGCCGGTCGGCCCGCTGGCCAAGCGCGCGGGCGTCGTGTTCATCCGCCGCAGCTTCGGCGACGACGAGGTCTACAAGCTCGCGGTGCGCCAGTACTTCGGGTTCCTGCTGGCCAAGCGGTTCAACCTGGAGTGGTACATGGAGGGCGGGCGCTCGCGCACCGGCAAGCTCCGGCCGCCGCGCTACGGCCTGCTGGCCAACGTCGCGGAGGCCATCGACCAGGGCCGCACCGACGACGTCTACCTGGTGCCGGTGTCGATCACCTACGACCAGCTGCGCGAGGTCTCCGCCATGGCCGCCGAGCAGATCGGGGTGCCCAAGAAGGGCGAGGGCGTGGCCTGGCTCGCCCGCTACGCCCGCGCCCAGCTCGCCCCGCTCGGCTCGGCCTACGTGCGGTTCGCCGAGCCGATCTCGCTGCGCGACGCGCTGGCAGGCGGCCTCGATCGGCGGCTCGCGCTGCAGAAGGTGGCGTTCGAGGTCTGCGTGGGGATCAACCGGGTCACCCCGGTGGTGGCCACCGCGCTGGTCACCTTGGCGCTGCTCGGCGTCCGGGACCGCGCGCTGACGCTGGCCCAGGTCCGGCAGGTCCTCGGTCCCGTGCGCGGCTACCTGGAGGAGCGCGGCCTGGTCGGGGCGGTCGACGCCCTGTCCACCGACACGGGCGTGCGCCGGGTGCTGGCGGCGCTCGGGCAGTCCAAGGTCGTGACGATCTACGCGGGCGGCGAGGAGCCGGTGTACGCGATCGAGCGCGGCCAGCACCTCGTGGCGGCGTTCTACCGCAACTCCGCGATCCACCACTTCGTCGACCGGGCCATCGTGGAGCTGGTGCTGCTCGCCGAGCCCGAAGACCGCTGGGATGCCGCCCTCGCCCTGCGCGACCTGCTCAAGTTCGAGTTCTTCTTCCCCGACCGCGAGACCCACCGGGCCCAGATGACCGCAGAGCTCGCCCGGATGGGCGCGGGTTGGGACTCCCCCGACGGGGAGGCCGTGCTGGCGCGCGCGGAGTTCCTCATCGCGCACCGCGTGCTCCGTTCGTTCGTCGACGCCCAGCTCGTCGTGGCCTTGCGGCTGGCGGCGCGCAACCCGCGCACTCCCGTCGTCGAGAGGGAGTTCCTCGACGAATGCGCGGCCGTGGGCCAGCAGATGCTCCTGCAGGGACGGCTGCACGGGCCCGAGTCGCTCTCGCGGGAGCTGTTCGGGAGCGCGCTGAAGCTCGCCGCCAACCGCGACCTCGTCGACGCGGGGCGCGAGGAGCTGGGCAAACAGCGGGAGGCGTTCGCCGCCCAGCTGGAGCGGGTGGTGGCCGACGTGCGCCGGATCGACGAGATTGCCGATCGGGCCGCGACGGCCGGGGGAGAGGTCGGATGAGCCCGAGCGTCACGTGGGACGCCGAGCGGTTGCTCGCCGACGTCGCGCAGGGCCCGACCGGGCCGGAGATCGGCGCGTTCTTCGACTTCGACGGCACGTTGATCGACGGCTACTCGCTCGGCACGTTCGCCCGCCACCACCTGCGGGCGGGCGAGGTCACGCCGCTCGACGCCGGGCGGATGCTGCTCCTGGGCCTGCGCGGCGTCACGACGGAGGAGGACTTCGAGGAGTTCTTCGTGCTCGGCATGCGCGCGTGGGCGGGACGCAGCGAGGACGAGCTCACCGAGCTGGGCGAGCGGCTGTGGGTGCAGGGGATCGCGGGCTCGCTGTATCCGGAGGCCTGGCGGCTGGTCGAGGCGCACCGGCGGGCCGGGCACACCGTCGTGTTCGCGTCGTCGGCCACCCGCTTCCAGGTGGAGCCCGCGGCGCGGGCCATGGGCGTCGAGCACGTGCTCGTCACGCCGGTGGAGATCGAGAACGGCATCGCGACCGGACGCCCCGGCGGGGCGCCGCTGTGGCGGCGCGGCAAAGCCGAGGCCGTGCTGGCGTTCGCCCCCCGGCACGGCATCGACCTCGCCGAGAGCTACGCGTACTCGAACGGCACGGAAGACGTGCCGTTCCTGTCCGCGGTCGGGCGCGCCAGGGCGCTGAACCCCGAGCCGGGGCTGGCCGCCGCGGCCACCGAGCGGGGCTGGCCGATCGCCCGGTTCCGCCCGCGGGGCCGCGCGGGGCTGCGCCAGGTCGTGCGCACCGCGGCGGGCGCGGCCGGGATGCTCGGCGGGTTCGGCGCGGGGGTCGCGCTGGGGGCGCTCAACGGCTCCCGCCGCGACGGGCTGGACCTCGGGATCTCGCTCGCGGGCGAGCTGGGCACGGCACTCGCGGGCGTGCGGCTCGACGTGCGCGGCGCCGAGCACCTGGAGTCGGCCCGTCCCGCGGTGTTCCTCTTCAACCACCAGAGCCAGCTCGACGTCCTGATCCTCGCCCGGCTGCTCCGCGGCGGGTTCACCGGCGTGGCGAAGAAGGAGGCCGCGAACATCCCGGCGTTCGGGCTGATGTTCCGCCTGGCCGACGTGGCCTTCGTCGACCGCGGCAACACCGCCCAGGCCAAGGGGGCGCTCGAGCCAGCGGTGCGGCGGCTGCGCGAGGGGATCTCGCTGGTCATGGCGCCCGAGGGCACCCGATCGGCGACGCCTGCGCTCGGCCGGTTCAAGAAGGGTGCCTTCCACGTCGCGATGCAGGCGGGCGTGCCGGTGGTGCCGATCGTGATCCGCAACGCGGGCGAGCTCATGTGGCGGGGCGCCTCCACCATCCGGGAGGGCACGGTCCAGGTGGCGGTGCTGCCGCCCGTGCCCACGGACGACTGGACGGTCGAGGAGCTCGACAAGCACGTCGCGGCGGTGCGCGACCTGTACGTCGAGACGCTCGCCGGGTGGGATGGACCGCACCGGGGCGGCGCGGGCGCCGGGCCGGTGGCCGTCACGACCGGGCCGACCGGGCCGGTCGCGGCCCCGCTGGACTGGGGCACCGCGCCCGAGATGAACCCGCTGGAGACGGCCATGTGGCGCGGCGGGCTGGCCGACCCACGGCTGCGCTCGAACGTCACGCTCCTGGAGCTGCTCGACGCCACCCCGGAGTGGGATCGGCTCGTCGCGGCGCACGAGTGGGCGTCGCGAATGGTGCCGCGGATGCGTCAGCGGGTGGTCGAGCCCGCGCTCGGGGTCGGCGCCCCCGCGTGGGTCACCGTCGACCGGGTGGAGATCGCCGACCACCTCTCCCGCGCCCACCTGATGGGGACCTCCACGCGCGAGCTCCTGGATCTCGTGCAGGAGTTCGCGCGCAGGCCGTTCGACCGCGACCGCCCCCTGTGGCGCGCGCTGCTCGTGGAGGGACTGCCGGACGGCGGGGCGGCGTACGTGGTGGTCACCCACCACAGCGCCACCGACGGCCTCGGCGCCATCCAGCTCATGGCACGGCTGCACAGCCGCACCCGTGAGCACGACCCGCGCCGCCCGGAGCCCGCGGCCTCGGTGGCGGGGGCGGCGAACGCGATCGGGATGCTGACCAACCAGGTGACCAGGGCCGTCCGGGCCGCTCCCGGCGACGCGCTGCGCCGCGGCGCGGGCGTCTTCGGCGCGCTGGCCCGGCCCGTGCGGACCCTGGAGCAGAGCGCGCGCGCGGTGCGCTCGCTCGGCCAGGCCCTCGGCCCGGCCCCCGGCGGCTCGCCGCTCCTGGCCTCGCGCAGCGGGGAATGGCACTTCGAGGTGCTCGACGCGCCCCTCGCCGCGCTGAAGGCGGGCGCGAAGGCGGGGGGTGGGTCGGTGAACGACGGGTTCCTCGCTGCCGTGCTCGGCGGATTCCGCCGCTACCACGAGGAGCTCGGCGTGCCGGTGCCTGCGACGATCCCGGTCGGCATCCCGATCAGCCTGCGAACCGAGGACGACCCGCAGGGCGGCAACCGCTTCACCGGCGCCCGGCTCGACGGGCCGCTGGCCGAGCGCGACCCCGCGGCGCGGGTCCAGGCCGTGCGCCGCTTCGTCCTGCAGGCGCGCGCGGGCGCGTCGGTCGACGCGGTCGGTGTCTTCGGGCCGGTGCTGGCGTGGCTGCCCGCCCCTGTGCTCGGCGCGGTGTCGGGCCGGATGACCTCGGCGAACGACGTGCAGGCCTCCAACGTTCCCGGAGTGGCGCACCCGGTGTACATCGCGGGCGCGCGGATCATGCGGATGTACCCGTTCGGGCCGCTGCCTGGCTGCGCGGCGATGATCACATTGATCTCGCACGATGGCACGTGTTGCATCGGGATCAACGTGGACCCGGCCGCGGTGGCCCGGCCCGAGGTGCTGGTCGAGGGCCTCCGCGCGGGGCTCGCCGAGGTGACGGCGTTGGCCGGGGGATAAGGGTGGACGGCGCATGAGCCTGCCGCTGTCGGGGATCGTCGTGGTCTCCTGCGAGCAGGCCGTCGCCGCGCCGTTCGCCACCCGGCAGCTCGCCGAGCTCGGCGCGCGGGTGATCAAGGTCGAGCGCCCGGGCGAGGGGGACTTCGCCCGTGCCTACGACGAGACGGTGCGCGGGATGTCGAGCCACTTCGTGTGGCTCAACCGGTCCAAGGAGTCGATCGCGCTCGACCTCAAGTCCGAGCGGGACACGATCCGGCGGCTGGTCGCCCGCGCCGACGTCTTCGTGCAGAACTTCGCGCCCGGCGCGGCCGAGCGGCTCGGGCTCGGGGCAGCCGAGCTGCGGGCCGCCCACCCCCGGCTCGTCACCTGCTCGATCTCGGGGTACGGCCCCGACGGCCCCTACCGCGACGCCAAGGCCTACGACCTCCTGATCCAGTCCGAGGCGGGGCTGGTGGCGGTCACCGGCACCGAGGAGGCGCCTGCGAAGGCGGGCATCCCCGCGGCCGACATCGGCGCGGGCATGTACGCGCTCTCCGGGATCCTCGCGGCGCTCTACGAGCGGGAACGCACGGGCATCGGCGCGCACGTCGAGATCAGCCTCTTCGACGCGCTGGTCGAGTGGATGGGCTTCCCGTTGCACTACACGCAGGGCTCGGGGCGGGCCCCGCGGCGCAGCGGCACCAGCCACTCCGCGATCGCACCCTACGGCCCGTTCCGGGCGGGCAACGGCACGGAGATCGTCGTGGGGATCCAGAACGAGCGGGAATGGGCGGCGTTCTGCGCGGTCGTGCTGCGGCGCCCGGACCTGACCGACGACGCCCGCTTCGCCTCGGGCGCCCGACGGGTGCAGAACCGGCCCGCGCTGCACGCCGAGATCGACGCGGTGCTCGCCGAGTGCACCGGCGACGAGGTGCTGAACCGGCTCGCCGCAGGCCGGATAGCGCACGCCCGCCTGCGCGACGTCGCGGAGGTGCTGGACCATCCCCAGCTCATGGCGCGGGGACGCTGGACGGAGGTGGGCTCGCCGGTCGGCCCGATCCCCGCGCTCCTGCCGCCGTTGGCCCTGGACGGCCGCGCGCCGCGGATGGACCCGATCCCGGCCGTCGGCGAGCACACCGAGGCGATCCGGGCGTGGCTGGACTCGACATGAGCAGGAGGCCCGGGATCGCCGCGCGGCCGCGCGAGAGGAACGTGAGCGGGGTTCGATCACGACCTGAACCCCGCTCACGTTCCTCTCGATCCGCTGGTCGGTGATGCGCCGCGGCGCTCAGTGCGCGTTCGCGGCGAGCACCGCGTCGATGTGGGCGTCGGTCATGGTGCCGAGTGAGGCCGCGCCCACGGGGATCGTCGAGGCGAGGAGCTCCC
The DNA here is from genome assembly GCA_963770115.1 of uncultured Actinomycetota bacterium. Lineage (GTDB taxonomy): Bacteria > Actinomycetota > Actinomycetes > Mycobacteriales > Pseudonocardiaceae > Pseudonocardia. The sequence continues at coordinate 149,205 of CAVYOT010000008.1, read as the reverse complement.
CGTCCGGGAAGAGGTCGATCCGGCTCACGGCGGGCGCGCGCACCATGGACTCGCCGCCCGCCGCACCAGCGCCGCGACGTCCGCACCCGCGGCGGCGACGGCGTCGAGCGCGGCCGCGAAGGGCGGGACGGGATCGAGGCCGCCCGCGAGGAGCGCGCCGTCCGGGACGAGGTGAAGATCGGTGATCTGGACGATCGTGGTCGGCATGTGCCTAGGCTCCCCCTCATGACCGCTTCGCCGCCCGTGCAGGCGTCCGAGCAGTTGGGCCGTCGGGTGTGGGCGTTGTTCACGCCCTATCACGGCTCGCTGGTGGCGATCGTTCTCGCCGTGCTGCTGTCGAGCGGGCTGGGCATCGTCACGCCGTTCCTCACCAAGGCGACGTTCGACCGCGCGCTGTTCCCCACCGACGGCGGCGGGGTTCGGATCACGCTGCTGGTCTGGCTGGTCGCGGGCATGATCGCCGTGCCGGTGGTGACCGCGCTGATCGGTGTCTTCCAGACCTGGCAGACCACCATGCTGGGCAACCGGGTCATGGCCGACCTACGCGGACGGCTGTTCGAGCACCTGCAGCGCATGGACCTCGCGTTCTTCACGGCCACGCGCACCGGGGCGATCCAGTCCCGCCTCGCCAACGACGTCGGTGGGGTCCAGTCGGTGCTCTCGGAGACGGCGAGCTCGATCCTGGGCAACATCGTCACGGTCGTCGCGGCGCTGGTGGCGATGGTGCTGCTCTCCTGGCAGCTGACGATCGTCGCGGTGGCGCTCGTGCCGCTCTTCGTCGTGCTGCAGGTGCGGGTGGGGCGGGTGCGCCGCGCGATCGCGGGACGTACGCAGGAGTCGCTCTCGGACATGACCGCGATCACCCAGGAGTCCCTCTCGGTCTCGGGCGTGCTGCTCGCGAAGGTGTTCAACCGCCAGGCCGACGAGGTGCGCCGCTACCGGGAGGAGAACGCCCGGCAGGTCGAGCTGCAGGTGCGCCAGGCCATGAGCGGGCAGTCGTTCTTCGCGGTCGTCCAGACGTTCCTCGGGGTGACGCCCGCGCTCGTCTACCTGGTCGCGGGCCTCCTCATCGCGGCGGGCAACGGCGCCGCCATCACGGCGGGCACGATCGTCGCGTTCACCACACTGCAGACCCGGCTGCTCTTCCCGACGGTGAACCTGCTGCGCGTCTCGCTGGACGTCCAGACCTCGCTCGCGCTGTTCGGGCGGATCTTCGCCTACCTCGACCTGGTCCCGCGCATCGCTGACGCGCCCGACGCGCGGGTGCTCGACAGCGGGTCCGTCACCGGCCGCGTCGAGCTGGAGCACGTCTGGTTCGCCTACCCGGCCGCGTCGAGCACCGGTGACCAGGCGCCGGCCGCGCCGACCTGGGCGGTGCGCGACGTGTCGTTCGTGGTCGAGCCCGGCCAGCTCGCGGCGATCGTCGGGCCCAGCGGCAGCGGCAAGACCACGATGTCCTACCTGGTGCCGCGCCTCTACGACGTCGACCGCGGACGCGGTCATGATCGACGGGCAGGACGTCCGGGAGCTCACCCGGGCGTCGGTCGCCGACGCGATCGGCATGGTCACCCAGGACACCTACCTGTTGCACGCGACGGTCGCGGACAACCTGCGCTACGCCAAGCCCGACGCCACCGCAGGCCGAGCTCGAGGCGGCGGCCCGAGCCGCGAACATCCACGACCGGATCGTCGCGTTCGCCGAGGGCTACGACACGGTGGTGGGCGAGCGCGGCTACCGGCTCTCCGGCGGGGAGAAGCAGCGGCTCGCGATCGCGCGGGTGCTGCTCAAGGACCCGCGCATCCTCATCCTCGACGAGGCCACCAGCGCGCTCGACACCACCAGCGAACGCCTCGTGCAGGAGGCGCTGGAGCACGCGACCCGGCGGCGCACGACGATCGCGATCGCCCACCGCCTCTCCACGATCCTCGGCGCCGACATCATCCTCGCGGTGGAGGACGGGCAGATCGTCGAGCGGGGGACGCACGCCGAGCTGCTCGCCCTCGACGGCCTGTACGCCCAGCTCTACACCGAGCAGTTCGCGAGCGGCGCCGTCGAGGTCCGCTGCCGCGACGGCGTCCGGTTCCGCGACGGGCGCACCCTCGTGTCGGGCGGGACGGCCGCCTGAGGCGCCCCGCGCCCCGGCCTAGAAGACGATCAGCCAGCGGTGACCGGTGGGACGGTACGGGCCAATGGCGAACGGAAGGTGAACGAGCGGCCCCAGATCAGGCGCCGAGCTCGGCCAGCGCTTTCCGGGCCCGCTCCAGCTCGGCCTCCAGTGCGGCGACGCGTGCGGCGCGCTCCTGTCGTGCCGCTCCGATCGCGGCCCCGATCGGCTCGGCCAGCTGCTCATGGAGCTCGCGCGCGGCGCTCTGGACCGCGGCCGCGGTGACCGGCAGCCCACGGGTGATCCATTGGCTGCCCTGCTTGAGCTCGGCCTGCCATTCGCCGTCCGCCGTGCCCGCGACGGTCAGGGTGAGCTCCACGGTGCGGGTGGTGCGCGCGGTCGAGCCCTTCGGGCGGCCCCGGCGGCGCACGACCGGTTCCTCGTTCGGCTTCTCGGCTGCGGCGGTCTCCACGGGTGTGAGCGTAGAACGTCCGTTCGGCCACGAGCCGCGAGGGGTCCGATACGGGGCGTGGAGAGCGGCGTGTGCGGCGCGCGGTAGGGCCATGGGCTGGGAGGATCCGCGCATGACCTGGTTGCCGCGCACATTGGGTGTGCTCACCGCCGTGTACGGGCTCTCGACGCTCGTCCGGCCGTCGATCTTCGCGACGCCCGCGGGGCTCTCCGGGGCCGAGCCTCCGGTTCCGGTCGCCATCCTGGTGCGGGCGGTCGGTGTGCGGGACGTGGCGAACGGGCTCGCGATGGCCGCCGCGCCCGCCGGTCCGGCGCTGCGGTGGGCGATCGGCGCGCGGGTGGCGGCAGACCTGGGCGACGCCCTGACCTTCGCGCTGTCGCCCAACGAGAACCCGGGCGCCAAGAAGAAGGCGGCGGCCATCGGTGTCGGATGGGGCGCGCTGAACCTCCTGGGCCTGCTGGCGGCCCGCCGCGCCTGAGGTCCACTCCTTCTCGCCGCGGCCGCATGCCCGGCCGTGCTCGCGGGATGCGGCGGTGATCGCGGGCTGGCACGGTTCCGGTCAGAGGTGACCGCAGTGTGCGCCAGGCCGCCGATCATGCCGGGGTTCGGCGCGGCGCGGGCGGCAGTGGGGTCGGGCCCGGCTGGGACGCGTGTCAGGGCGCGTCGAGGTCCGCAAGTCGGGCGCGTGCGCGCTCGGCGCGGGCGGCCGCCGACTGCGCCTCGCGGGCCGCGTCCCGGGCCGCGACGGTGGCGGCGCGGGCCGCGGCAGAGGATGTCCGTTCGCGCTCCCTGGCCGCCTCCAGCTCCGCGGCCAGGTCCGCGACCTGCGCCTTCGCCGCCTCGTGCTCGGCTTCGGCGTCCGCGCGGGCGGCGTCGGCCGATTCGTGGCGGTCCCGTGCCTCGTCCGCGGCGCGGTCCGCCTCGCCCGCGGCCTGCTCGCGCGCCGCCCGCTCGGCGCGCCTGCGCTCGGCCTCCGCCCGTTCCCGCTCGACCCGTTCCCGCTCCGCCTGCTCGCGTGCGGCCCGTTCCGCGTCGGTCTCCGCGCCTTCGGCGGCAGTCGTGTCGCCGCTCGATCCCGCTGCCGTCGCCTCGCCATCGCCTGCTTCCCCGGGCGGCGTGCCCGCGTACGTCCCCCATCTGCCAGGCCTGCCGTGGAGCCGCCACCGCCGGGCCTGCGAGCCGAGGCAGGCCGGTCGGCGGGTTCCGCGCCTGGGTCCGGACCGAACCCGCTGTAGCTGACCGTGCGCGTCAGCCTGCCGGAGCGCACCTCCGCTGCGATGGCGGGATCGGCGAGCGCCGCGTCGAGGATGCCCGCGAGGTCGCGGACCACCGACTCGGTGGCCGAGTCACCCGCCTGCCCGGCCAGCCTTCCGCCCTCCCGCGCCATGGCGGTCACCAGTCGGTTGCGTTGCGCCGACAGCGCCCTCAGCGCGCCGCCGTCCAGCGTGCGCTGCGCGGCAGCGAGGTCGTCGGCGAGCGCCAGGAGCCCGTCGAGCTGATCGGGCCGCTCGCGGGCCAGCAGGTTGGCCAGCCATGCCGCGCGCGTCGGCCTGCGCAGCCGGGCGATGGCCCGCGCGAGCTCGCGGTCGCCCGCCTGCCGCGCCTCGGCCACCGCGTCGTCGCGCGCGGGACGAACGCGTCCGGATGCAGCCCATACAGCCGATCGGCGACGATGTCAATAGTTCCCGCCTCGGATGGTGACATCACTCACCGAGCGTAGATCCCCTTGCGGGCAAATTCGTGATTACCGTGAAGTAGCGCGCCGGTGTGCGTGAGCCACCAGCGCGTACCGGCGACCGCCTCCCCCACCCCTCAAGAGGCGGTCGCCGGGCCTCCGGCCCCGGTAGCGTCGTCCGGTATGGACCTCGCTGCGCCCATCGTCGCCGCCACCGTGCACCCCGACCGGGCCCGGATCACCCGTCGCGGCGCCGTGTCGCTCGACGCGGGGGCCACCGAGCTCGTCGTCCCCGGTCTGCCCGACACGCTGTTGGACGAGTCCGTGCGCGTAGCAGGCCGGTCCGGCGCGCCGGTGCGGGTGATCGGCGTCGACATGGTGCGCCGCGATCTCGCCACCACCCCGGACGACCGGGTGCGGGCCGCGGAACAGACACTCCGGACGCCGAGCGGGCCCTCGCCGCGATCGAAGGGGCCGACGCGGGCGACGCCGCGCGGCAGCAGCTGCTGCAGCGCCTCGCGCTGCGTTCGGGCGACCGGCTGGCCGTCGCGCTGGCCGAGGGCTCCGCGGGTACGGCGCGGATCGGCGAGGTGTCCTCCGCGGTCGCCGCGCAGCTCGTCGAGGTCGCGGCGAGCGGCGCGGGCACACCGAGCGGCGGGTCGACGCCGAACGGGCACTGGCCGCAGCGCAGGCCGAGCTGGACCGCCTGCGCAACTCCGGGCGCCGCCGCCGCGACGCCCGGATCGCGGTGGAGGCCGACGCGCCCGGCGAGCTGGAGCTGGAGCTGACCTACGTCGTCCGCGGCGCGGGCTGGACCTGCGCCTACGACGCCCGCGTCGACGGCGCCGGACCGCTCGCCCTCACCTGGTACGGCATGGTCACGCAGTCGACGGGGGAGGACTGGCCCGCGTGCGAGCTCACGCTCTCGACGGCCCGGCCCGGGCGTCGCGGGCGCCGTGCCGGAACTCGCCCCCTGGTGGATCGACGTGCGGCCCCCGGCGCAACCCATGATGGCCGTCGCCGCGAGCGCACCGGCCGCGGGCGGCATGCGGGAGCGCTTCGCCGCCGCCGAGGCCGTCCAGGACGTCACGGCCGAGGCGCAGGAAGGCACGCTCGCCGTCGCGTGGCGGCTCCCGCGCCCGACCGCGGTGCCCGCCGACGGCACGCCGCACCGCGCGACCGTCACCACCGCCAGCCTCGACGCCCGCCTCGACCACGTCATCGCCCCCGCGCTCGACCCGACCGCGCACCTGCGGGCCACCGTCCTCAACACCAGCGGCCACGCTCTGCTCGCCGGACCGCTCTCGGCCTTCCTCGACGGCGCGTTCGTCGGCACCACGCACATCGACGCGACGGCCCCCGGCGCCGAGCTCGAGCTCGCCCTCGGGCTGGACGACCGGGTCGCGGTGGAGCGCGAGCTCATGGAACGCACGCCGCATCGGGCGCTGCTCGGCGGCAAGATCAGCGCGATGGAACGGTGGCGGATCGAGGTCCGCAACGGTCGCGGGGCTCCTGCGCGGATCGTCGTCCGCGAGCGGGTTCCGGTCTCGCGGCACCCCGACGTCCAGGTCGTGGACGTCGAGGTCAAGCCCGAGCCCACCGAACGCGACGAGCTCGGCCGCATCGAATGGACAGCGACGGTCGAGCCCGGCGGCACCTGGGAGGCGAGCGTCCGCTTCGGGGTGCGACACGCGCGCGACGTCCCGGTCGTCGGATGGCGGTGAGGACGGCAGGATAGGCGGGTGATCGCGCCATTGCCTGACGCCACCGCAGCCCGATCGCTCGCCCGCCTCCGCTCGTCGTTGGCCGAAGAGGCCCATCTCCGACTGGGCCGGGTGGAGGCCGTCGGGTTCCTCGCCCGGCTCGATCTGTGGTTCGCCGACATCCACGTGCCGATCGCCGCGCTCTACGGCGAGCAGTGCGACGGCCTGATCGACCACCTCGTGCGGATCGCGCTGGAGGCCGCGGCACAGCGGCCCGCGGAGCTGCGCGACGTCGACCGGCGCCGGGAGATCGATGCGCGGTGGTACCAGAACCAGCGCATGGTCGGCTACGTCGCCTACACCGACCGGTTCGCGGGCACGCTGGAGAAGCTCTCGGGACGCCTGGACCACCTCGCCGAGCTGGGCGTCACCTACCTGCACCTGATGCCGCTGCTCAAGCCACGCGAAGGCGCCAACGACGGCGGCTACGCGGTGGCCGACTACCGCGCGGTCGACCCCCGCGTCGGCACGATGGACGACCTGGTGACGCTGGCGGGCGAGCTGCGGGCGCGCGAGATGAGCCTGTGCGTCGACCTGGTGCTCAACCACACCGCGCGCGAGCACCCCTGGGCCCGGGGCTGGCTTCAGGGCGACCCGGAGTACGCGGACTTCTACTACGCCTTCCCCGACCGGACGATGCCCGACGCCTACGAGGCCACGATCGTCGACGTCTTCCCCGACCAGGCCCCTGGCTCGTTCACCTGGGTCGAGGAGCTGCGGGCCTGGGTCTGGACCACGTTCTTCACCTACCAGTGGGACCTCAACTGGGGCAGTCCGCGCGTGTTCGCCGCCGTCCTGGAGACGATCCTCTGGTTGGCCAACCGCGGCATCGAGATCTTCCGCCTGGACGCCGTGCCGTTCATGGGCAAGCGGCTGGGCACCTCGTGCATGAACCAGCCCGAGGTGCACGACATCGTCCAGGCGCTGCACGCGCTGACGCGGCTCGCCGCCCCCGCCGTCATCTTCAAGGCCGAGGCGATCGTCGCGCCCGACGACCTCGTCGCCTACCTGGGCGGGCACCACCGCTACCGGCCGGAGTGCGAGCTGGCCTACCACAACCAGCTGATGGTGATGCTGTGGTCGAGCCTCGCCACGAAGGACGCGCGCCTGGCCGTCCAGTCGCTGCGGCGGCTGCGGCCGATCCCGACCGAGACCTCGTGGGCCACGTACGTCCGCTGCCACGACGACATCGGCTGGGCCGTCGGCGACGTCGACGCGCGTGCGGTCGGCTTCGACCCGTTCGCGCACCGGGATTTCCTCAACGCCTTCTTCTCCGGCCGCTTCCCGATGTCCTACGCCCGCGGCGGGCTGTTCGGGGAGAACCCGGAGAGCGGCGACGCGCGCATCTCCGGCTCCGCCGCGGCGCTGTGCGGGATCAGCGAGGCCCGCGAACGCGGCGACGCGAACGCGCTCGAGCTCGGGATCCGGCGGCTGGTGCTCCTGCACGCGGTGGCCCTCGGCTGGGGCGGGGTGCCCCTGCTCTACATGGGTGACGAGCTGGCGCAGGACAACGACACGACCTACCTCGACGACCCCGAGCTGGCCGAGGACAACCGCTGGATGCACCGGCCGTACTTCGACGACGCCGCCGCGGCGCGCCGCCACGACCCGGGGACGGTCGAGGGGCGGGTGTTCGGGTGGTTCCGGGCGCTCGTCCGCACCCGCGCGGGGCTGCCCGCGCTGCACGCCGCGGGGGAGTCGGCCGTGCTGACGCCGGACTCGCCGTACGTGCTCGCGTGGCGGCGCAGGCATCCCCGCAGCGGCCACTTCGTCGGGATGGTCAACTTCTCCGAGCAGCCCACGACGGTCGACGCCCGCCTGCTCGACGGGCTCGGCGTGCTGGACACCGTGCTGTCCACGGACGGGCCGCCGCTCGTCCAGGACGGGCGGCTGCGGCTGCCCGGGCTGTCGTTCGTGTGGCTGGCCGAGGAGTGAGGTCCGCCGTCACCGCGAGAGTGACGTTTCCGGTGATCGAACCCCGGAGACGTCGACCTCGGATCGGGCGTCCATCAGCGCGGGGTTCCTCAGCGCTGCTGCTGGCCGAGCTGCCGCGCGATCACGTTCTGCAGGTGCGAGAGGCCCGGCGTCCCGAGGCCGCCGATCTGCCCCTCGATCTGCTGCACGAGGTGCGGGTCGGACAGCATGCTCTCGCTGGACTGCAGCAGCACCGTGCCCGCCCCGGTGAAGTCGAACTGCCGCTCCTCCCCTGACTGCACGCCGAACGCCATGCCCATCGCCCCGCCCAGGTACCCGGTCATCCAGCCCGCGTCGTAGTGGTGGGAGGGCGACGGGCAGTCCGCCCAGCCGACGAGCGCCTGCGGGTCCACCCGGATCGGCGGCTCCGCGAAGATCACCGGCCCGGAGCTGGACGCCAGGAACCTGCCGGTGCCGAGCAAGGTGAGAAAGCCCGGGACGATGGACTGCTTCAGCTCCAGCGTCGAGTCGAACGCGAGCAGGTTCGCCGCGCGGAGGGTGAGGTTGCCGTCGCCGAGGTCGTAGCTGTTGATGTCGTAGCCGCGGTCGCCGAGGATCAGGTGCCCCGCGCCGCTCGCCACCACCCAGTCGCGGGAGTACAGCGGCGCGGAGAACCGGGCCGCGACGAAGCCCAGGACGTGCGCCGTCGTCAACGGCTCGAACCGGATGCCGGGTCCGTTCGGCGCCGGGTAGTAGGCGATCATCCGGCCGGTCTGCATGAACAGCCGCCCGTCCAACCGGACGCAGTACGCGTAGTGGTTGCCGGGGATGTTGTCGTTGTCGGGAAGCGTGGCGGGGTTGAGGGGCGGGAGGGGCGGCGTCATCTGATCTTCTGCTCCGAGGCCTGGACGTAGACGGTGCCGGTGCCGGTGATCTTCAGCTGTATCCCTTCGCCTGCGCCGCGGCCGACGGCGTCGCGCCAGCCCGCGTTCATCGAGATGTCGGCGTTGACCTGGCCGACGTGGGCGACGAACGCCTGTGGGTCGACGGTGGTGGTCTGGCCGGGGCTGACGGGCAGCGCGACCGTGCCGCCGTGGGAGAGCACGACGGCGGTGCCGTAGCCGTGCAGCTGGGTGGTGAAGAGACCCTGCCCGCTGACCGCGCCCCGCACCGCGCCCCGGATGCCGCCCTGGCTGCCCAGGAACACCAGCGTGGACTGGAGGGAGGCGTCGTGCGCGACCAGTCGGTCGGCCTCCACCGTGAGCGGGCCGGAGCCGTCGAGCTCGATGATCGTCAGGTGCATGCTGCGGTAGCCGTAGTGCACGGTGCCCTGGCCCTGGGCGACCATCATCGCCACCTGCTCGCCTGCCATCATCCGCCCGGCCATGCCGCCCAGGCCGCCGGGGCCGCCGCTCGCGTGCACCGGGGAGAACCCGACCTGGCCGGTGTAGGCGAGCATCGCGCCGCGGCGCGCCAGCACCTCCCGGCCGGGCGCCACGGGCGCGCTCACGACCTTGCTGTTGAGCTGATCGAACGGCACTAGCCGTCCCCCCCGACCACGATCGGCGCACCGTTCACGGGCGGGCGTTGCCTACGTGCGCTCACGGCTGACGCTCCTCCGGCTGGACGTAGACCACGCCGTGCCCGTCGAAGCGCAGGGAGTACGCCTCACCGGAGCTCTCGCCGACGAGGTTGCGCCACGACACGTCGGTGACGAAGGTCTGGTTGAGCTGGCCCCGGCTCGCGATGAACGCGTCCGGGTCGACCACCAGCGGGTACTGCGGCGAGACCTCCAGCGCGATCGACGGCCCGCCCGAGGAGAGCAGCGCGACCGAGCCGTGGCCGGTGACCGTCGTCGTGAACAGGCCCTGACCGGAGGACATCCCGCGCAGGCCCGCGAACCCCACGTCGGTGCTGAGCTTGTCCGAGAGGGCGAGCAGCTGCTCGGACTCGACCTTGAGGGTGTCGCCGCCGAGCTCGACGAGCAGCACCTCCATCGCGTCCTTGGCGAAGTACACGGTGCCGTGCCCTGAGCACTGCATGAGCGACACGGACTCGCCCGTTGCGCGGCGCTTCAGCGCGGCACGCAGACCGTCGCCGCCGCCGAGGCCCGCGCTCTTGAAGGAGACGTCACCGGTGTAGGCGATCATCGCTCCGTGTGCTGCGCGGACCGCGTCGCCGTGGAGGTCGACCTCGAGCACCCGCGACCCGTTCAAGCGGAACGCCTGCATGGCCAGGAGCATGACACAGCGTGGAGAATGTCCGGATTCGTCACACCGCCGAGCTGGATGACGCGCCGCTCGCCGCCGCGCGTGCCTTGTGCGACGAGACTTCGGCGCCGATTTCGCGACGCCGACCGGGGAGCACGCGCTCGGCGGCGTGCACGCGCTCGTCGTCGAGGGCGACCGCCTGATCGCCCACGCGTCGCTGGTCGCGCGGCGGCTCCTGCGCCGTGGGCGCTCGCTGCGCACCGGCTGTGTGGAGGCGGTCGCGGTGGCGCCCGACCGCCTGCCTGCCCTCGTCTGCGACCGGCGCGAGGGCGACGTGTGGTGGCCCTCTGCGGTGAACGACCATCGTGCTGCGACGGGCGGCGTTTGCCGCGCCCCCCGACCGTGGAACCCGGATCCATGGAACCGGGCCGCATCGAGTTCATCCACCGCAGCTGGCCTGCCGATCCGACCCAGCTCGCCGTGATCCGTCACGAGCTGGCGAGCTGGATCGTGCCGCTGCGCCTCACCGACGACGAGACCGCCGACGTCGTGCTCGCCGTCGACGAGGCGGCCGCCAACGCCGTCCTGCACGCCTACGGCCCCGACGAGTCCGGCGCCGTCGAGCTCACGCTCTGGACGGAGCCGGGGCCGGGCACCTCCGACGCGACGTTGTTCATCGAGGTCGTCGACCATGGGCACTGGCGCCAGCCGGAGGAGCCCACGGTCGGGGGCGGCCGGGGCATCGGCCTGATGAACAACGTCGTCGAGTCGGTGCTCATCCACTACGACGACCGTGGCAGCCGGGTGCTGCTGCGCCACCGCCTGCCCATGCGCGAGTGACCTAACGGCCGCAGACGGGTCCCGCCGGGTCGAGCGCCGCCGCGCCGAGGCCGAGCGGGTCGAGGTCACGCGGGTCCGGGGTGGGGGTCCAGCGCCCGCGGACCGGGGCGTAGGTCCACCGCGCACCGCGGGTGACCAACGTCGTCAACGCGTCGACGAGCCGGTCGACGTGCTCGCCGGTGGTGCCGATCCCGATGCTGACGCGCAGCGCCTCCCCGCTCGGGCCGCACAGCCGGGCCAGCAGTGGGTGGGCGCAGAACCGGCCGTCGCGCACGCCGATGGCGTGCTCGGCCGAGAGGTAGGCGGCCACGTACCCCGCGGGCCGGTCGGCCACCGTGAACGAGCGCACCGCCACCTGGTCCTCGGCGTCCGCCCACGCACGCAGGGCCGTGACGCCGGGCACGCGCGCGAGGCCTGCGTCGAGCCTCGCCAACAGCGCCCGCTCGTGCTCGGGGCCCGGCCCGGCCAGCACCGGCGCGAGCGTGCGGCAGGCCTGGGCCAGCGCGGCCGCGCCGACGACGTTGGGGGTGCCACCCTCGTGCCGGTGGGGCGCCGCGGCCCACTGCGTGGCGTCGTTCCGCACGTCCGTGACGGCGCCGCCGCCCGCGAGGTGCGGCGGAGCGGCGTCGAGCCAGTCCCGCCGCCCGACGAGCGCGCCCGCGCCGTAGGGGGCGTAGAGCTTGTGCCCGGAGACCGCCACGTAGTCGACGGCGAGCGCCGCGACGTCGACGGGCCGGTGCGGGGCGAGCTGCGCGGCGTCGAGGACCACCCGCGCGCCCGCCGCGTGCGCGATCGCGACGACCCGCTCGATCGGCAGCACCTCGCCGGTCACGTTGGACGCCCCGGTGACCGCGACGAGCGCCGTGGGCCGGGCACGCAGCGCGGCCGCCAGCGCGTCGAGCGTGGCGGCGACGGTCGGCCGCCCGGCCACGACACGGCGCGCCCGCCACGGCAGGAGGTTGGCGTGGTGCTCGACGTCCAGGCACACGACCTCGCCCGGCACCGCGCTCGCCAGCAGGTTGAGCGCGTCGGTGGTGTTGCGGGTGAGCACGACGACGTCGTCCGCACGTGCGCCGAGGAACGCCCCGATCGTGCCGCGCGCCGACTCCAGCAGGGCCGTGCTCACCTGGGAGGCGTAGCCCGCGCCCCGGTGCACGCTGGAGTAGTAGGGCAGGAGCCGTGTGACGTGCGCGGCGACGTCCTCCAGCGCGGGGGCGCTCGCGGCGAGGTCGAGGTTGGCGTAGGGCGCGTCGCCGCCGGTCACCAGCGGGACGCGCAGGTGGGCGCCGACGACGGCGGGCAGGCGGAGATCGACAGCAGCGGTCATCAGGGATGCTCCAAGGGCTCGCGCTTGCCGCGGACCCTGCGCCCACGGCCAGGTCGTCACCCGGAGCACCCCACCGCGGAGGAGGGTTGCCGACCAGCAAGCCGGGGCTACACGCTGATGCTCATGACCTGCCGCGGACGTTAGACGGACGAGGCCGCCTTGCGCAACTGCTCCCAGAGCGCGAGCACGTGCTCGCGCCCCGTCGCCACGCCCCCTATCGCGACCCTGATGACCGTGCGCCCTTCCACGACGGTGTGGGTCAGGAAAGCCCGCCTCGAGGCGTTGACCTGCGCCATCGCCGCCCGGGTTCGCTCGTCGGTGTCCAGGCGCAGGCACACGAGCCCGAGCGACGGCGGCGCGGCGAGGGTGAAGCCGGGCTCGTCGGCCACCCATCCGGCGAACTCGGCGGCGAGCGCGATGTGCTCGCGCAGGTGGGCCCGCAGGCCCTCGAGGCCGTAGCCGGACAGCACCGACCACAGCTTGAGCGCGCGGAAGCGGCGCCCCAACGGCACCTGCCAGTCGCGGTAGTCGACGACGGACCCCGATTCGGACGCCGCGTTGCGCAGGTACTCGGGGGTGATCGACAGCGCGTCGGGGAGCGCCCGGCCGTCGCGGACCCACAGCAGCGAGGCGTCGAACGCCGTGGCGAACCACTTGTGGGCGTCGGTGCAGAACGAGTCGACGCCCGCGACGCCGTCGAGCAGGTGGCGGTGCTCGGGGCAGAGCGCGGTGACCCCCGCCCACGCCGCGTCGACATGCACCCAGGCCCCGGACGCGGCCGCGACCACCTCGGCGACCGGGTCGACCGCCCCGGTGCCGGTCGTGCCGATCGTGGGGCACACGAGCACCGGCCGCAGGCCCGCCGCCCGGTCCTCGGCGATCATCGCGGCGAGCGCGGCGGGGTCCATGGCGCGGGTGCCGGGCCGGAACGCCACGGTGCGCAGCGCGCGTGCGCCGAGGCCCGCCACCCGCACGGCCTTGGCCAGGGACGAGTGCGTCTCGGCGGTGACGTACACGCGGTCCCGGCCGTCCACCCCCTCATTCCGCCACTCCGGGTTCCCGCGGTGCAGCGCCGCGAGCAGGGCGACGAGCGCGGCCGACGACGCCGAGTCCTGGATCGAGCCGCCGCCCCCGCCGTCGAAGGTGAAGACCGGGTCCAGGCCGAGCGCGCCCGCCAGCGCGTCGAGCAGGGCCTGCTCGACCTCGGTGGCCGCGGGCGAGGTTGACCAGAGCATGCCCTGCGCGCCGAGGCCGCCCGAGAGCATGTCGCCCAGGAGCGAGTGCAGCGAGGCGTTCGCCGGGAAGTAGCCGAAGAAGCCGGGGTGCTGCCAGTGCGTCGACGCGGGGACGACGAGCCGGTCGAGCTCGCCCAGCAGCGTGGTGAGTGGCTCCGGCTCCTCGGGGAGCGCGGCGGGGAAGGCGGCGCGCACCGCGCCGGGCTCGACCACCGGCTGCACCGGAAGCTCGGGCAGGCCCGCGCGGTAGGCGGCGATCCAGTCGACGACCGCGTAGCCGCGGCGGCGGAACTCGTCAGGTGTGAGGTCGGCCATGGTGAGATCCTTCGCGGAGCCACCGCACCGGCGTTGTGGGGGGTCGCACCGGCGGCCGGACGCGTCTGCCGCCACCGCTCTCGCCTGTGCGGTCACCCTCACACCGCTGGCGAGGCGACGACGGCCGTGGCCCCGTACTCGGCCCGCAGCCTGGTCTTGACCACCTTGCCGCTCGGGTTGCGCGGCAGCGCCTCGACGATCACGACGTCGCGCGGCCGCTTGTAGGCGGCCAGTCGCTCGCGGCAGAACGCCTCGACCTCGGCGGTCGTTGGCGGGTCAGCCGGGTCGCGGGGCGCGACCACGGCCAGCGGCGCCTCGCCGAACCGTGCGTCGGCCACCCCGATCAGCGCCACCTCGGCGATCTTCGGGTGGGCGGAGAGCACGTTCTCCACCTCGGCGCAGTAAATGTTCTCGCCACCCGAGATGATCATGTCTTTCCTGCGGTCGACCACGTACAGATAGCCGTCCGGGTCCTCCCGGACGAGGTCGCCGGAGTGGAACCAGCCGCCACGGAACGCCTCCGCGGTCTCCTCCGGCTTGTTCCAGTAGCCGCTCATGACGAGCGGCCCGCGATAGACGATCTCCCCGACCTCGCCCCGCGGCACGTCGTTCATGTCGTCGTCGACGATCCGGGCCCCGACGTTGCGGATGGGCTTGCCGATCGAGCCGATCTTGCGGATGGAGTCCTCGCCGCGCAGGAGGCAGGTGACGGGGCTGCACTCGGTCTGCCCGAACGCGGTGACGACGTCCGCCTGCGGAAACATGTCGATCATCGTGCGCAGCAGCGTGGTCGACGCGGGCGCCGCTCCCCACGAGCAGCGGCGCAGCGCCGACAGATCGCGCTCGGCCAGGCCGGGCACCGCCACGATCGCCGCCCACTGCGCGGGCACGAAGAAGCACGACGACACGCGCTCGCACTCCAGCAGGTCGACCACGGCGACCGGGTCGAACCCGCCGGACGGGGCGATCACGGTCGTCGCGCCCATCGCGAGGTTGGTGCCGAAGCCGGAGACCCCGGCGATGTGGAACAGCGGCGCGCCGTACAGGCCAACACGGTCGTCGCCGCCCACTCCGTTCGTGACGATGTTGCTGTAGGCGTGGAGCAGCAGATTGCGGTGCGAGAGCACGGCGCCCTTGGGACGGCCGGTGGTACCCGACGTATACATGATGAACGCGGCCGCGTCGTCGGCCACCGCAGGCGGTGCCACCGGCTCGGGCGCGGCGGCGAGCTGGGCGTCGTAGCCCGCGCCCAGGGTCAGGACAGCGCGCACCCCCGACGTGCGCGCCGCCTCCATGACGGGCGCGAACATGTCGTCGACGAGCACGGTCGACGCGCCCGAGTCCGCGAGCACATAGGCCACCTCGTCGGCCACCATGCGGAAGTTGACCGGCACGCAGATCGCCCCGGCACGCACGATCGCGGCCATCGCCTCGATGTGCGGCGCGCTGTTCAGCGCCATGACCGCCACCCGGTCGCCCACGGCCACGCCCGCCGCGGCCAGCGCGGACGCCAGCCGGTCGATCCGCTCGTCGGTCTGCCGCCAGGTCAGCGTGAGCGGGCCGTCCCGGAACGCGATGCCGTCCGGGGTGGTGCGGGCGAAGCGGGCGATCTGGTCGCTGATCGTCATTCCTGCGGCGTTCACCGGCGTCTCCTTCCTACGGCAGGGCTGGATAGCGCTCGCCCTACGGCAGAGCCGGGTAGCGTTCGCGCAGCTTCTGCTTCACCAGCTTGCCGGTCGGGGTGCGGGGCATGTCGTCGGTGAACACCACGCGCCGCGGCGCCTTGAAGGCGGCGATGTGCTCGCGGGTGTGCGCGATCAGCTCCCGCTCCAGCTCCGGACCGGGCGTGGCCTCCGGGGCGGGCTGCACCACCGCCAGCACGGCCTCGCCCATCTCCGCGTCCGGCACGCCGATCACCGCGACGTCGAGCACCGCGGGGTGCAGCGCGAGCGCGTCCTCGGCGTCGCGCGGGTAGATGTTCACCCCACCCGAGATGATCATGAAGGCCGTGCGGTCGGTGAGGTAGAGCCACCCCTCCTCGTCGAGGTAGCCCAGGTCGCCGGTGGTGCCCCAGTTCTCGTGCCCCGGGTGCCGCGACGCGCGGGTCTTCTCCGGGTCGTTGTGGTAGGTGAACAGCGGGCCGTCGTGGCGTTCGAAGTAGATCGTGCCGACCCGGCCGGGCGGCATCAGCTCCCCGGTCTCGGAGTCGGCGATCCGCACGTCGCCCAGCACGCCGCCGCGTCCGACCGAGCCGGGGTGCGCCAGCCACTGCGCCGAGTCGATGAACGTGATGCCCACGCCCTCGGTGGCCGCGTAGTACTCGTACACGACCGGGCCCCACCAGTCGATCATCGCGCGCTTCACGTCGATCGGGCAGGGCGCCGCGGCGTGGATCGCGACGCGCAGGGACTTCGTGTCGTAGCGGGCGCGCACCTCGGGTGGCAGCTTGAGCATCCGGACGAACATCGTCGGCACCCACTGGCTGTGGGTGACCCGGTACTTCTCGATCGCGGCCAGCGCGCCCTCCGCCTCGAACCGCTCCATGGCGACGACCGTGCCGCCCATCGCCTGCACCGTGGCGGTGAAGCGCAGCGGAGCGGCGTGGTAGAGCGGGGCGGGGGAGAGGTAGACGGTCTCGGGCGTGAAGCCGTACACAGTGCCGAACACCGCCACGTTGCCGTCGCCCGGCTCGTCGATCCGCCGCTGCGGCATCGGCGGCCGTACACCCTTCGGCCTGCCGGTCGTGCCCGACGAGTACAGCATCGCGGCGCCCGCGGGCTCCTCGGGCAGCGGCTCGTCCGAGATCCCGTCCAGTTCGGCGTCGTAGTCGTCGAACCCGGGCACCGCGGGCCCGTAGGCCAGACGGATCCCGACCTCGGGCACGGCCTCGCCGACCGCTGCCGCGAGCGGACCCAGCGAGCCCGCGACGACCAGCGCCTTCGCGTCACAGTCGCGCACGATGTACGTGATCTCGGGCGCGGTCAGATGGTGGTTGACCATGGTGAGCATCAGTCCGCACCGCTGGGTGGCCCAGTACACCTCGAAGACGCGGGCCGCGTTGTCGGCGAGCAGGGCGATCCCGTCGCCGGGGCGCAGGCCGCGGTCGACGAGCCACCGCGCGAGCCGGGCCGATCCCCGCTCCAACTCCCCGTGGGTGAGCGTCTCCCCGGTACCGGTCATGATCACGGCCGGGTGGTCGGGGCTGGGGGCGGCGCGCGTTCCGGGAAGCACCCGGGAATGTCTACCGCATCCCTCGCCGTGGTAGAAACGGTCACCACTGACGGTTCGGCACGGATTCACGGGCGGAGGCAGACAGCGTGGACGTCACCGGGGCGGTTGCACTGGTCACAGGTGGGGCATCGGGGCTCGGCCTGGCCACCGCGAAGGCGCTGCTCGCCGCGGGCGCGAAGGTCGTGATCCTCGACCTGCCGACGTCGGCGGGTGAGCAGATCGCCAAGGAGCTGGGGGACAGCGTCCGGTTCGCCCCGGCCGACGTGCGCAACGAGGCCGAGGTGACCGCCGCGCTGGACGTCGCCGCCGCGCTGGGCACGCTGCGGGTGTGCGTCAACTGCGCGGGCACGGGCAACGCGATCCGCACGGTCGGCAAGCAGGGCCCGTTCCCGCTCGCCGACTTCACCCGGATCATCGAGATCAACCTGATCGGCACGTTCAACGTGCTGCGCCTGGCCGCGGCGCGGATGCTCGCCCACGACCCGGTCGACGGCGAGCGCGGCGTGATCATCAACACCGCCTCCATCGCCGCCTTCGAAGGGCAGATCGGCCAGGCGGCCTACGCGGCGTCGAAGGGCGGCGTGGTCGGCATGACGCTGCCGGTCGCGCGCGACCTGGCAGGCATGCTCATCCGGGTCGTGACGATCGCGCCGGGCCTGTTCGACACGCCGCTGCTGTCGGGCGCGCGCGCCGACGTCAAGGCCGCCCTTGGCAGGCAGGTGCCGCACCCGGCCCGGCTCGGCAATCCTGTCGAGTACGGGGCGCTCGCGGCCCACATCGTGGCCAATCCGATGCTGAACGGCGAGACGATCCGTTTGGACGGCGCGATCCGGATGGGGCCGAAGTAGCGGGCAGGAGTGAGCGCCGGTGCGCACTCCGCGATGGACCGTCAGTGGCGATCGTCAGTGGCGATGTCAGTGGCGATGTCAGTGGCGATCGTCAGTGGGCACTATGGTAAGCGGTGAGGACGTTGGTGGGGATGCGGCCACGTTCTGAGACCTTCATGCCCTGCGCCATCGCCCATTCCCGAATGGCCTGGTTCTGCTCGCGGTCGGAACCGGCCCGCGGCGCGGGACCGGCCGCCGCCCGCCTGCCACCGGTGCGTCGGGCGGCGGAAACGTACGGGGCGAGCGCCGCCCGCAACCTGTCGATATTGGTCGTGGACAGGTCGATCTCGTAGCTCTTGCCGTCGACCGAGAACTCGATCTGCTCGGCCGCCACGCTCCCGTCCAGATCGTCGAGCAGCGTGATCGTCGTTTGCTTTGCCACGGGCGCAGCCTTTCGGAGGTGTGCGGGCGCGGCGGAGCCGGGCCGGTACAGAACGGAGTGGGTGGAATTGCCGACATGAGGATAAAGGACGGCGCGCCGCATTGTCGAACGGGGCACACTAAGGCCGGATAGGGCCCTTTAGCCCAGCCGTGACCACCAATCGGCTATCGGGTCGGGAGTGCCCACGTCGATGCGTTGGCCGGGGCGGGGAAGGGCGATCTCGACCGCGGCGGCGGCCGCGGCGGACAACAGTCGTCGCACCGGCTCGGCCCAGCCGTGGAAACCGAGGTCGAACGTCGCCCAATGCACCGGAACCAGCAGCCCCCCGCGGAGGTCGGCGTGTGCGCGGACGGCTTCCTCCGGGGTCATGTGGATATCGGGCCAGAGGTCGGCGTAGGCCCCGATCGGCAGCAATGTCAGGTCGAACGGGCCCAGGTCCGCCCCCGTGCGCGCGAAAGCGGCCGTATATCCCGTGTCGCCGCCGAAGTAGGCCCGGTGGGTCGGGCCCGTCACGGCCCACGACGACCACTGGGTCGTGTTGCGGGCAGGCCCGCGCCCCGAGAAGTGCCTGCACTCGACGCACGTCAGCGTCAGCCCGCCGACGTGGGCGGCGGCACCCCAGTCGAGCTCGACGATCCGCGCCGCGGGCACCCCCCACCGGCGCAGGTGCGCCTTGATCCCGACGGGTACGACGAAAGGCGCTCCGGTCCGTCCCAGCAGCGCCTGCACCGTCGCCATGTCGAGGTGGTCGTAGTGGTCGTGGGAGATCAGCACCGCGTCGAGCGCGGGCAGGCGGTCGAGGCCCGTCGGCGTCGGATGCAGGCGGCGGGGCCCGACCCGCCGGGAAGGGGAGGCGCGCTCGCTCCACATCGGGTCGGCGAGCACGCGGTGGCCGTCGATCTCCAGGAGCACGCTGGAGTGGCCGAACCAGGTAACCGCCGCCGCGCCCGCGTCGCCCTGCGGCGCGCCGGGAACGAGGGGGACCGGGCCGGACGGGCGACCCCTGCTGCCGCGGGTGATCAGCTTGCCGATGATCGTGGCCATGCCTGCCTGGGCGAGGAGCGAGCCGGGCTCGCTGTTCGCGAACCGGCCGTCCACCGCGTGCGGCGACGTGTCCGCGGCGGCCGCCAACTCCGCCGAGGACGCGCCCAGGGAGGGCAACACGCCGCGGGCCGCCCTGGCGACCGCCAGCGCGGTGTAGAGACCGGCGGCACCGCCGAGGAGGGGGAACAGGCGCACCGTCAGAGCTTAGAGTCGTTGACCATGAACCCGACGGTCACCACCGAGCGTCACGGTCGCGTCCTGCTCGTGCGCATCGAGCGCCCGCACAAGCGCAACGCCATCGACGCCGAGACCACAGCAGGCCTCGACGCCGCGCTGAACCTGCTCGACGACGACCCCGACCTGTGGGCGGGCGTCCTCGCGGGAACCCCCGTGGCGTTCTCCGCGGGCACGGACCTGTCCGCGGGCGCGGGCCCGCCCACCCCGCGCGGCGGCGGGTACGGGGTCGTGCGGCGCGACCGGGCGACGCCGCTGATCGCGGCCGTCGAGGGCTTGGCCTACGGCGGCGGGTTCGAGATCGTGCTGGCCTGCGACCTCGTGGTCGCGGCGCGGACGGCCCGGTTCGCGCTCCCGGAGACCGCGCGGGGGCTGGTCGCCAACTGCGGTGCGCTGTTCCGTGCCCCGCGCGCCCTCCCGGTCAACGTCGCGCGCGAGATGCTGCTCACCGGTGACCCGCTCGACGCGGAGCGGGCGTGGTCGTTGGGGCTGGTCAACCGCCTCGTCGAGGTCGGTGAGGCCGAGCGGGTGGCCCTGGAGCTGGCCGAGCGGGTCTGCGCCAACGCGCCCGTCGCCCAGCGGCTGTCACTGCGGGGCGTCGCGGCGGCCGACGCCGAGCGGGACGTGCGCGGCTGGGCCGCCACCGAGCGCGCCACGGTCGAGGTGAACGCGTCCGAGGACGCCGCGGAAGGGGTCGCGGCGTTCCGCGGGAAACGAGCGCCGCGCTGGTCCGGCCGGTAGGAAACGCTGGTCGGCACTATCCTCGGCCTGTGACCGACCCCGATCCGCGCGACGAGCTGGTGCGTCTGCTGCAGACGTACGCGGCCGAGGCCGAGCGGCTGGGCCAGGTCTTCGCCGAGCGCAACGGCATGCACCCGACCGATCTCCAGGCGCTGCTCGCGGTGATGCAGGCCGACGCCGCAGGGGCCCCGCTCACCCCCGGCAGGTTGGCTCAGCACCTCGGCCTCTCCTCCGGCGCCACGACGGCCGTGGTCGACCGGCTGGAGCGCGCCGATCACGTCCGCCGGGAGCGCGACGTCCACGACCGGCGCCGCGTCACCCTGCGCTACGGCGACGCCGCCGCGGCCGTCGGCGGCGCGTTCTTCGGCCCGCTCGGGGTCCGGATGGACCGCATGCTGGCGGCCTACAGCGCCGCGGAACTCGCGGTGGTGCGGCGCTTCCTCGACCAGACGAACGCGCTCATGCGCGAGTACCGGGCGGACGTCACCGCCGCAGCGGAAGCCGGGGTAGACGCGGCCACCGCCCGCGCGGCGTCGGGGTGACCGCCGCAGGCTCGGCGACGGGCGGCAGCGCCACCTCGATCTCGCCGCCCAGCGCGAACCCGGGCGCCAGGTCGAGGTCGTCGCCGCTCCAGAACCGCCCAGGGTCATACCAGCTCGGCCGGTGGTGGTCGTCGGCCAACAGTCCCATCTCGGTGAACGTGACGGCCACGACCTCGGCGCAGTAGGCCGTCTCCAGCCCGGCGGCCTCGTCCTCGCCCTCCGTGCGGGACGGGAGGCGGGGCACCCGCCCGCGCAGCCACCGTCCGGCCAGCGCGACGGTCGACGGGAACGGTGTGCCGTCCAGCCGAGCGATCGCGCGCAGCAGGCCGTCCTCGTGCTCGCGGGTCAGCTCGCCCGAGAGCTGCCGCACCCAGCCGCGCTGCCCGTAGCGGTGGCCCCACTGCAAAACGGCGGCGCGCAGGTCGTGCAGCTGCACGCCGCGGTGGCGTTCCCCGGTCCACATGTCGGGGAGGCTGCGGCCGAGCTCGGCATGCCACATGAGCGGCGGGAGGTCGTCCAGCGCCACAACCATGCCCACGTGGTTGACCGGCGCGTTCGTGAGCCCGCGGATGGCCCGGTCGGCCCGGCTGTTCCCGCGGAACAGCCAGACGTCACCGGTGCGCGCGAGTTCGACGGCCCGGTCGAGAGTGATCACGTCTCCCGGCATCGCGGTAACCTAACCCGTGTGCGCTGGTGGAAGTGGGTCGGTCTGGCCGGGCTCGCCGGGGTGGCCGCGACGGGTGTCGTGACGGCACGCGCCGAGCGGCGCCGCCGCGCCTACACGCCCGACGAGATCCGGGCGCGCCTGCGCGAGCGCGCGGAGGAGGCTCACAGGTCGGCGGTCGCGGCGTCGAGGTAGGCCGCGAACTTGCGCCTCGCCGCCTCGGCCCGGGTCGGCACGTGCTCGGTGGGTACCTCCACCGCGTGGTAGCCGCGCAGGATCCGGCGGGCCACCGTGGCCTTGTGCACCTCGTCGGGGCCGTCGTAGATGCGGGCGGCGCGCGCGGCCCGGTACATCTGCTCGAGCGGCAGGTCGCCCGGGAAGCCGAGCGAGCCGTGCACCTGGATCGCCCTGTCGATCACGTCGTGCAGCACGCGCGCGCCCCAGTACTTGATCATCGCGATCTCGACGCGCGCGTCCTCGCGCCCCGACCTGGTCCATCGTCCACGCCGCCTGCAGGGTGAGCAGGCGGGCGGCCTGCATCTCCGCGGCGCTGGTGGCCACCCAGTCCTGCACCATCTGTTTCTCGGCGAGGACCGAGCCGTGCGTGTAGCGGCTCACGGCGCGCTCGCACAGCATGTCGAACGCCCGCTGGCTCTGGCCCAGCCAGCGCATCGCGTGGTGGATCCGGCCGGGGCCCAGGCGCTGTCTGGGCGAGCGCGGAACCCGTCGCCGGGGCGGCCGACGAGATTCTCCCGCGGCACCCGCACGTCCCGGTAGAGCACCTCGGCGTGCCCGCCGTCGAGCCGCAGGCCGGACATCGGGTCGGTCCATCACGGGGATGTCGCGGACGATGTCGACGCCGGGCGTGTCCACCGGCACGATGATCATCGAACTGCCCTGGTAGGCCGAGACGTCCGGGTCGGTGACGCACATGACGATGAGGAAGTCGGCCGATCGAGGCGTTCGAGCTGAACCACTTGTGTCCGTTGATCACGTACTCGTCGCCGTCGAGCACGGCGCGCGTGGTCAGCAGCGTGGGGTCGGCGCCGGCGCCCGGCTCGGTCATCGAGAAGCTGCTGCGCAGCTCGCCGCGCAGCAGCGGGTGCATCCACCGCTCCTTCTGCTCGGGTGAGCCGCCGATGGCGAGCAGCTCGGCGTTGCCCGAGTCCGGCGCGTTGTTGCCGAAGATCGCCCGGCGCGTACCGGCACCGACCGAGGATCTCGTGCATCAGCCCCAGCCGGACCTGACCGAACCCCCCGCCACCCAGCTCAGGGGGTAGGTGGGCGGCCCACAGCCCGCGCTCGCGCACCTGCTCCTTGAGCGGGGCGGTGATGCGGTCGAACGTCGTGCGGTCGAGGTCGAGCGTCTCCAGCGGGATGATCTCGTCGCGGACGAAGCCGCGCATCCACTCGAGCTGCTCCTCGAACTCGGGCTCGGTCGCGAAGTCCCACGCCATGCACCGGTTCTAGTGCAGGGCGGACATCGCCGTCCACTTGTCCCACGGGACCGCCCAGTCGTACACGTCGCCGTCGGCCGCCGACAGCGCGACCGCGGTGCCGGTGACCTCGACCGGGTCGCCGAACAGCGCCGTGGCGAAGTAGTTCTTCGCGTTCGTGGTGCTCAGGTTGATGCAGCCGTGGGTCACGTTGCGCTTGCCCTGCGCCCACGTCGACGCCGGGTTCGCGTGGATGAACTCGCCGTTGTTGGAGATCCGCACGGCCCAGTGCTCGGGGACGTCCGTGTAGCCGAAGTCCGGGTTGGACATCAGCACGGTCTGGGACTTGCCCATGACGATGTGGGTGCCGCTGCGGGTGACGCGGCGGCTGTCGGACTCGGCGCCGTAGCTCGCGGGCAGGTCCATGACGGTCTGGCCGTCGCGCACGACCTGGATGCGGTGGCTGCGGGCGTCGGCCCTGACGATCTGGGCGCGGCCGATCGTGAACTGGGTGGCGAGGTCGGTCTTGCCGAACCCGGCCGCGCCCAGGTCCACCCCGTAGAGGTGCGCGGCCATCGTGACCTGGGTGCCCACCGGCCAGTAGTCCCTCGGCCGCCAGTGCACGCGCGAGCCGCCGTAGGCGTCGGGCAGCCACGCCCACGACCCGGTGACCGGGACGGACGTGGTGACCGAGAGCGCCCGCTCGACGGCCGCCCGGCTCGACTCCGGCACCGGGCGGCTGAACTGGAGCATGATCGGGGCCGCGATGCCGACGGTCTGGTCGTCGCCGATGGCGCTGGACGCGGTGACGTACCTCTTCGGCGTGGCGGTGGTGAACGTGCCGCTCACCGGCTCGGTGCCGCCGCTGCCGTTCGCCGTGCCGGTGAAGTGGTAGGACGTGGCGAACCTCGGGGACGCGCTCGCGGTCCAGGTGGCGCTGTCGGCGGAGAGCTTCCCGGGGATCGCGGTGCCGTCCTCGTCGACGAGCGTGACGCCGGTGAGCTTCCCGTTGGCGGCGGTGACGGTGATCGGCTCGGCGGGCGCGACCGACCGGGACCCGTCCGGTGGGTCGACGGTGACGCGCGGCGCGGGCGCCGCCACCGGTGCGGCCTGCGCGGCGGGTCCGGCTTCGGCCTGCCCCGCGGTGCAGCCCGCCACGAGCCCCAGCCCGATCGCGCCGAGTGCCGCCATGACGAGCGCAGGGCGCAGCCGAGTCACACGCATCACGATGGTTCCCCCGTTCACAACTCCCCGGTCGTATGAGATCAACTCGGGGACGTCGCGTCAATTGTGACGCGGAGGGCTTTGCGATGTCGTAATCGTGGAATCCGCGCCGGGACCCTCCGATTCGGACACTCGTGGCGTGGTCGGAGGTGCTTCGGATGGCGCCGTGGTCGATGGCGCCGTAGTCGGCGCAGCCGGGGTCGCCGGGGCCGGGGTCGCCTGGGGTGGCGACTCCGGATCGGGGGCGCGCAGCTCCGACTTGAGGATGCGCGCCGACCGGCCGATGGAGCGGGCGGCGTCGGGCAGGCGCCGGGCCCCGAACAGGGCCACGAGGACGATGATCACGATCGCCCAGTGCCAGGGGCTCAGCTCACCCATGGTGATCTTCCCTTCTCGACATCTCAGGACCGTCGTACCCGGACGGCGAGCAACACCAGGCCGAGCCCCACCAATACGGCGATCAACCCGTTGATCGTCCAGAGGCGGGAACCGCTCATGGCGCTGCCCTCGAGCACGCCGATGCCCTGCAGGGTCCACACCGCGCCGACCACGATGAGGACGACGCCTGCGGCGGGCACGATCCAACGGCTCACGGCAACCATCATGCCCCGCCCAGAGCCCGGTAGACCGGGCGCAACAGCTCGGTGACCGATTCGCCCCGCAATGCGACGGGAAACGGCGGAACCTGGTCGAGCAGGGCGTCGGACGGAGTGTCGGGGCCCGCGCCCGGAACGGGCAGGGGACCGGCGGTGTAGAAGGCGGCCATCGCCTCCTCCAGCGGGGTGGCGTGCGACCGCGAGGACGGCGCCGTGGCGCGCCGGGCCCGGAGGTCGGCCAGGAGCGTCTCCCGGTCGCGGCCGCGCAGCGCGAGCATGGCGAACGGGTCGATGTCGAACCGTTCGGCCAGGACGTAGCAGACCGCGGCGAGGTGCTTGCACGGCACGGCCTGGTCCGGGCAGGTGCAGTCGAGGGCGAGGTCGCGCGCGCTCGCCGGGAACAGCGAGAGCCCGACGCGCGCGAACACGTCCTCGATCTCGTGCGGCATCTCGCCTGCGAGCAGCGCCGCGGTGAGGGAGGCGTCGGCGACCAGCGCGTCGGCGACCTCGCCCCACTCCGCCTTGCCGAGGGCGGGAACGCCGACGCGCACGGAGTACGGCCGCGGCCTGCTGCCCTGCACCTTGGCCACCGCTCCGCCCGCGGCGACGTCGAGCGAGACGATCTGCCCCTGCCGGGCGTAGGCGCGCCCGCGGGCCATCCGGCCGCCCACCCCGATCTGCTCCAGCACGGCGAGGAACCGCTTCGACCACCACGTGCGGGCCACCGCCCCGCGCGTGGAGTTGATCTGGATGCCGCCGGTGACCTTGATCGGCCGGGTCGGCGCGGCGTCGAGCCACCACGGCTCGCCCCGCCCCGACGCGGGGCCCGCGGGTCTGGTCATGGCTCGTCCACCGCCGCATCCTCGTCGAGCGTGAACAGCGAGCGCAGGGTGTCGGTGGACAGCTCGGTGAGCCAGCTCTCGCCCTCGCCGACGACCATCCCCGACAGCGCCGTCTTCTTCGCGATCATCGCGTCGATCCGCTCCTCCACCGTGCCGGGGCAGAGGAACTTGCGCACCTGGACGGTGCGCCGCTGCCCGATGCGGAACGCCCGGTCGGTGGCCTGGTTCTCCACGGCCGGGTTCCACCAGCGGTCCAGGTGGACCACGTGGTTGGCGGCGGTGAGCGTGAGCCCGGTGCCACCCGCCTTGAGCGAGAGCAGCATGACCGGCGGGCCGTCCCCGCTCTGGAACCGGTTCACCATCTCGTCGCGCCGCTTCTTGGGCGTGCCCCCGTGCAGGAACGCGATGTCGGTGTCGAACCGGGCCGAGAGGTGCGGCACCAGCAGATGCCCGAACTCGGTGAACTGGGTGAAGCACAGCACCCGGTCGCCCTCGTCCAGGATCTCGCCGAGGATCTCCTCCAGGCGGATGACCTTGCCCGATCGGCGCCCGATGGCCGAGCCGTCGTGCAGGAGCTGGGCCGGGTGGTTGCAGACCTGCTTGAGCTTGGCCATCGCGGCCAGCACGTTGCCCCGGCGCTGGATGCCCTTCGCGTCCTCGATCTTCTCCATCATGTCGTCGACGACGGTGCGGTAGAGCGTGGCCTGCTCGGGCGTGAGCCGGTAGTGCTGGGTGATCTCGATCTTCTCCGGCAGGTCGTCGATGATCGTCGGGTCGGTCTTGACCCTGCGCAGCAGGTAGGGGCGGGTGACCGTGCGCAGCCGCGTTGCGGCGTCCTCGTTGCCGTGCCGCTCGATCGGCACGGCGTAGCGCTCGCGGAACCGATCGGCCGTGCCGAGCAGGCCGGGGTTGAGCACGTCCATCACCGACCAGAGCTCCGACAGGCGGTTCTCCACGGGGGTGCCGGTGAGCGCGACGCGATGCGCGGCGTCCAGGCGCCGCACGGCCCGCGCCGCTGACGCGCGGCTGTTCTTGACGGCCTGGGCCTCGTCGAGCACGAGGCGGCGCCACGGGATCGCGGCCAGGTCCTCGACGTCGCGGGTGGCGGTGGCGTAGGTGGTGACGACCAGATCGGCCGCCGCGACCTGCTCACGCAGCGCGTCGCCACGCGGACGGCCCGGCCCGTGCAGCGCCAGCACCCGCAGATCCGGCGCGAACCGCTCCGCCTCCCGCTGCCACGTGCCGACCAGCGACATCGGGCACAGCAGCAGCGTGGGCCCCGCGGCGGGCGCGGGATCGACGCTCGCGGTGTCGACGCTCGCTCCGCGTGCGCTCCGCTCGGTATCGACGCTCGCTCCGCGTGCGCTCCGCTCGTGCATCTCCAAGGCGAGCAACTGGACGGTCTTGCCAAGGCCCATGTCGTCGGCGAGGCACGCGCCCAACCCCAACTCGGCGAGGAACGCCAGCCACGACAGCCCACGCCGCTGGTAGGGCCGCAGCTGCGCCCGGAAGCCCTGCGGGGTGGCGACGGGGGCGATCGCCTGATCGGCCCGGCCCGCGAGCAGGTCGCCGATCCAGCCCTCCGCGTGCACGGCCGTGACCGGCAGCGGCACGTCCGCGTCGGCCGCCCAGTCGTCGGGGTGCCGCCCCGCCAGCGCGAGCACCTCACCCGCCGTCGGCGGACGGCGCGGCCTGCTGCGTCGCAGGAACTCCAGGCCCGCGCGCAGCTTCGCGGCGTCCACGCTCACCCAGCGCCCGCGCACCCGCACGAGCTGGGCTTTCGCCGCCACGAGCTCGGCGAGCTCCTCCTCGCCGAGCTCGTCGTCGCCGACGGCCACCGACCAGCGGAAATCGGCCAGCTCCTCGCGGCCGAGCCCACCGCGGGTGAGGACGCGTTCGGCGGGCGTGCTGCGGGTGGAGAGCGTGAGCCCGACCCGCCGCGAGCCGTCCCACCCGCTGGGCAGCTGCACCCCGAACCCGGCGTCGGCCAGGAGCGGCGCGTCGACGGTGAGGAAGCGGTGCGCGCCGCCGTTCTCCAGGTCGAGGGCCTCGGGGCGGGCCGAGCGCAGGGCGGGGGAGAGGTCGGGCATGACGCGCGCGGCCCGGCCGAGCTCGGCGAGCAGCAGCTCCTGCGGATCGGCGACGAGCCGCGCGGCACGCCCGTCCCAGACCTGCGCCGCGGGCACGAGCAGGCTGGGATCGGCGGTGGACTGGAGGAAGAACTCCAGGATCCAGTGGGTGCCGTCGCCGGTCTGGTCGTCCGGGTCGTCCGCCGGATCGGCCGGATCGTGCAGCGTGCGGACCTCCGACAGCCGGAAGCTCGCCCGCCCGGCGCCCGCGGCTCCCTCGCCGAACGCGTCCCACTCGCGCAGCGCGTCGGCGAGCACGCCCAGCTCGCGCTCGGTGGCGTCGACGCGGGCGTCGGGCGCCGTGAGCGCCGAAAGCCACGCCTCGATCGCGGTGCCTCGGCGCGCCCGCCCCCGCGGCGGCGCCTCGACGAGGGTGCGGGCCAGCCGGTCACGCACCGCGGCGTCGGTGAGCACGGCGAGCGCGTCGTCCACCAGCGTCTGCGGATCGGCGCCGTGCGTGTCGCGCGGCACGAGCTGCTCGGCCCGCCCGACCGGCGGCAGCGCATCGACCAGCCCCTCGACGACCACGGCGTCCAGCCCGCGGACGACCGGCCGCCAGCGCGCGTGGGGTGCGCCCGCCTCGCGGACCAGCGTGGGCAGCACGCGGCCACGGGCCGCGAGATCATCGGCCAGCTCGGCCACGGCGCGCAGGTGGGCGACCGAGGCGCCGTAGCGCGCCTCCTCGGCGGGATCGGCCAGCTCGGCCACGTCGACCGCCAGCGCGGGCACCGTCCAGGGCCGCAGCACCGGCTGGCTGCGCGAGGCGCCCCCGCTGCCGGAGCGCACCAGCTCGGGAGAGGCCAACGGCCCGCCGGGCCGGGAGGGGAGCAGCAGCGTGAGCGTGGCGGGCTTACCGGGGTGCAGCGCGGTGAGCGCCGCCGTGTCGGCGGCGAACGGGTGCGGCCGGGCGGTGCGCAGCGAGCGCGCCGACGAGGACGCCGGCCGATCGCCGTCCTCGGCCCACAGCAGCACGCCCCGCCCCGGTGACCAGACGGCATGGACGGCGAGCACGGCCCTAGGCTACGGCCGGGGTCCGACGGCCTCGGCGCGGACGCGCCTCAGGCCACGAGGTCGGCATAGTCGGGGTGCTTGGCGATCCAGCCCTTGATGAACGGGCAGTCCGGACGTACGGCGAGGCCGCGGGCCCGCGCCGTGTCCAGCGCGGCCCTGGCCAGCTTCCCGCCGAGGCCCTGCCCGGCGTAGGCGTCGTCGATCACGGTGTGCACGAACGTGATCCGGCCCGGTGCGAGGCGGTAGACGGCGTAGCCGGCGAGCGCGCCGTCGACGAGGATCTCGAAGCGCGACCGCTCAGGGACGTCGGCGACGACCGGTTCCCCGGGGCCGGTCATCCGCGGGCCCCGCTGTGCGGGATGTACGTTGCCGGGATCACGCCGAGCTTGCCCTTCTGGTAGTCCTCGAACGCCGTCATGACCTCGGCCTTGGTGTTCATGACGAACGGCCCCGCCCACGCGATGGGCTCGCGGATCGGTTGCCCGCCGAGGATCACGACGTCCATCCCGGCCAGGCGCGACTCCTGGGTCGCGTCGGCGGCCACGGTGATCGCGTCGCCCGGCCCGTACAGCACGGCCTGGCCGGTGTGCACCGGGCGCCGCTCCTCCCCGACCGTCCCCGCGCCGGACAGCACGTAGACCAGGGCGTTGAAGTCGCGCCGCCACGGCAGCCGCAGCGATGCGCCGGGGGAGATCGTGGCGTGCGCCATCGTCATCGGCGTGTACGTCGAGCCCGGGCCCGCGTGTCCGCCGAGCTCGCCCGCGATGAGGCGGATCAGCGCGCCGCCGTCGTGGCTGGTCAGGAGCGTCGACTCGCCCCCGCGCAGGTCCTGGTACTTCGGCTCCAGCCACTTGTCGGCCTGGGGCAGGTTCACCCACAGCTGCAGGCCGTGGAACAGCCCACCCGACACGACCAGGCTCTCCGGGGGCCGCTCGATGTGCAGCAGGCCGCTGCCCGCGGTCATCCACTGCGTGTCGCCGTTGGTGATCACGCCGCCGCCGCCGTGGCTGTCCTGGTGCTCGAACGTGCCGTCCATGATGTAGGTGACGGTCTCGAAGCCCCGGTGCGGATGCCAGGACGTGCCCTTGGGCTCGCCGGGCGCGTACTCGACCTCGCCCATCTGGTCCATCATCAGGAACGGGTCGAGATCGCGCAGGTCGACCCCCGCGAACGCGCGGCGCACGGGGAAGCCCTCGCCCTCGAAGCCGGACGGGGCGGTGGTCACCGACCGCACGGTGCGCTCGATGGCCGCCTCTCCGGGCTCGGGCACCCGGGGCAACACGGTGACGTCGGGAACGGTGACAGCGGGCACGGCTACCTCCAAGAAGTTGTGAGTGCAACTATTGGGCTCAACGAGGACGCTGCACATTCTCTTCCCGCTGGGCCCCCATCCGCTTCCCCGGTGGGCACACTGGCGTGATGCCCGCCCTGACCCCCGACGAGCAGCGTGCACGGGTCGCCGCGGCCAGGGTCGCGCGGCTGGCCACGCTGCGCCCCGACGGCACGCCGCGCCTGGTTCCGATCACGTTCGTGCTGCTCGACGGCCTGGTGTGCTCGGCCGTCGACGACGTGAAGCCCAAGCGCTCGCCGCGCCTGGCCCGCCTCGCCGACGTCGGGCGTGACCCGCGCGCCGCCGTGATCGTCGACCACTACGCGGAGGACTGGACCCGGCTGTGGTGGGTGCGGATCGACGGCACGGCCGGGGTCCAGGCGGACGGCGAGCTCGCCACCAGGGCGCGGGCCGCGCTGACCGCGAAGTACGCCCCCTACGCGACGGCCCCGCCGCACGGGCCGGTGCTCGTGCTCAGCCCGACCGGCTGGGCAGGGTGGCGAGGAAGCTGACCACGGCGTCGGTGACCGGCCCGCCCGCCTCCAGGTGCGGGGAGTGGCCGCAGTCGAGCACGAGCAGTTCGACCGGCCCGGAGGCGCCGTCACGCACCGCCTCGACGTGCAACACCGTGCCGTACGGGTCGGCCGTGCCCTGCACCGCGAGCACGGGAGCGGTGATGCCCGGCAGCAGCGGCCGCAGGTCCCACGCGCGGAAGGCGTCCGACAGCCACACGTCGTTCCAGTTGTGGAACGTCACCTCCGCGTCCCTGTGGTGACGTGCCATGCGCAGGGCGAGGTCGCCGTCGTGGAACGCGTCCCGTGCCGCGGCCACCCCGAGGATGCTCGCGGGCTCCGCGATCACGTGCGGGGCCAGCACCACGACGCCCGCCACCGGATGCGTCGCCGCGTGGACGAGCGCGATCGAGCCGCCGTCGCTGTGCCCGACCAGCACGGGATCGCCGAGGCGGAGCGCCGCCCGCAGCACGGGGAGGACCGTGGCCGCCTCCTCGTGCATGAAGCCGACGGTGCGGGATGCTTCCGGCGGCTCGGAGAACCCGTGACCGAGCCGTGAGTAGGCCACGACGCGGCGTCCGGTCAGCGACCCCAACGCCTCCGGCCAGCCCCGCCAGAGCAGGGCCGACCCGAGCCCCTCGTGCAGGAACAGCAGCGGGGCGAGCGCAGGGTCGCCGGGCACGTCGAGGTACTCGACCCGGCCGCCGGGCACGGCGACGAGCGGCAGGTCACCCATCCCGGTCCCGGCCCGTGATCACGGAGCGAGCCTACGACGGGTCACGCGGCCCCTACTATGCGCCGGGTGGGAGCCCCCGACGGCCGCGCGAGCCCGACGTTCGACGAACTGGTCGCCAGGGCGGCCGCGCTGGCCTCGGGCACCGGCCGGACGATCCTGGGCATCACGGGTGCGCCGGGGGCAGGGAAGTCGACGCTGGCCGCCGCCCTGCGCGCGCGCCTGCCGTCAGCGGCGCACGTTCCCATGGACGGCTTCCACCTCGCCGACGTCGCCCTGCGCGAGCTGGGTCGGCTCGACGCCAAGGGCGCGCCGGACACGTTCGACGTGGGCGGCTACGTCGCGCTGCTGCGGCGGCTGCGCGCCGACGCCGAGGACGTCGTGTACGCGCCGATGTTCGAGCGCGACCTCGAGCAGCCGCTCGCCGGGGCGATCGCGGTACGGCGCGAGTCCCGGCTGGTGATCACGGAAGGCAACTACCTGCTGGTCTGGCCCGCTGTGCGCGCCGAGCTCGCCGAGGTCTGGTTCTGCGACCCGGACCCCGCGGTCCGCATGCGGCGACTGACGGCCCGGCACGTGGCGTTCGGCAAGGCCCCCGACTTCGCCGCGGCCTGGATCGCGACCGTCGACGTGCCCAACGCCGACCTCGTGGAGGCCACGCGCGGGCACGCCGACCTGGTGGTTCCGGCGGCCTTGCTGGACGCCCTGCCGCCTCCGTAGGAGGGGGTCAGTGATGGGTGGCGCGGTGCGCCGCGAGCACGTCGAGGCCGAAGTCGGCCTCGGGATCGCGCCAGGCGGCGTGGGCGTGGTTGGCGTTGCGCTGCGTGTTGTCCCACTCGATCAGCAGCCGCGGCCCCTGCAGCCGGTAGTAGTGCCGCTCGCCGGGCGAGCTGCTGCCCGCCCACGCGAAGTGGACGGCGTCGAGCGCGGCGTCGTCGGCGTAGCGGCCCGTCACGCTGATCTCCTCCGGCACCCGGTCCAGGTAGGTGCCGAGCAGCCCGCGCAGGAGCTCCCGCTGCGCCGCGTCGAACTCGGCGGCGCTCACGCCCTTCGGCAGGGTCGAGAGCGCGAGCGCCGCGTGGTCGTCGTCGTCGAACCCCGCGGCTTCGTCGATCGTGTCGCTGAGGGCCTGCAGCGCCACCTGCTGTGGCACGTCGGAGAACGGCCCGCGCCAGATCCCGGCCAGCGAGATCATCCGGTCGCCGTCCGAGAGCGTGGTCCGGTTGGCGCCGATGATGTCGGCCGGGGCCTTCGGCAGGAGCAGCGCCTGCTTCCGCAGCGGATCGGACAACGACCGCATCAGCTCGCGCGCCAGGTCCTCGGGACCCGCGAGCGGGCGCAGCAGCGAGCCCATCAGCGGCGCCGACGCGGGGTCCGCGCCGAGGAACGACGGCGTGGACGCGACCACCCGCCCGTCGACGACGAGGTGCGACACCGAGACGTGGTGCCCGCCGAACCGCCAGCCCCACGGGGCCGTGCCCGCGGGTTCGCCGAAGACCCGCAGGTAGTACAGGCCGGGGTCGCGGCCGCGCTCCCGGTCCCACATCAGGGTGAAGCTCTCGGTGTGGTCCAGGACGTTCTCCAGCCCCATGACCGTCGCCGCCGACACGTAGCCCGCCCGCGACGTCCCCGTGCCCAGCAGCGCCATCGCCCGCCGCTGCTGGGCGGGCCGCTGCGCGTGGAGGGTGAGGCCGCCGTGGTCGGTCGGGGTGTAGAACCAGCGGCGGCGCTCGGCGTCGCGCTCGCCGTCGGCGTCGGGGCCTGCGCCGACCGCCACGGAGCGCTGCCCGTCGGTGAGGGTGTCGAGCCAGGCCAACGCGGCGGCGGCCATGCGCTGCGCGACCACCCGCGCGCCATCGGAAGGGGGATCCACGGCCCGACCCTACGGCGGCTCGCCGCCCGGGCTCAACGCAGCGACGGCGGCCCGCCCGGCACCCGGCCGACCTCGATGTCGCAGCGGATCGTCGACTCCGGGATGCCGGTCAGGTCGGCGATGAGCGACCGCGCTGCGGCGTCGGCGTCGGGCATCGCGGGCACGGTCGTCGCGGCCTCGATCTCGGGTACGTAGAGGACGAAGCGCCGCTCCGACACCCACGCGAGTACCCGGAACCTGCGGTCGTCCCCCGACACGGGGACAACGGTACGAGCCTCAGCCGCAGGGCGACAACAACGTGCAGGTCGAGCCCTCGTCGGGCGCCGGGGCAGGGGTCGGTTCCGGCTCGGGGGTGGCGGAGGGGAGCGGCGTCGCGGACGCGGCCGGTGTCGGTGCGGGGGTCGGCGTCGGCAGGGTGGTCGGCGGTGTGACGGCGAGCCTGCGCGGGTCGACGCCGGGCGGGAGGTTCGAGGGCCCCGTCCCGATCGCGCGGAACGGGGCGAAGTCCTGCACCGGGCTGCCCGCCACGGCGTCGGCCATGAAGTCGTGCCAGGCCTTCCCCGGCAGGTCCTTGCCCGCGATCGGGTTCCCGGCCGCCGTGCGGATCGGCGCGTTGCGGTCGGTGCCGAGCCACACCGCCGCGACGACCGACGGGGTGAACCCGGCCATCCACGCGTCGTTGTTCTGGCCCGCGATGTGGGACTGCACCGTGCCGGTCTTGGCCGCCACCGGCCGCCCGTCGGGCAGCGCCAGGTCGTCGTGGGCGGCGACGTCGAGCATCGCCTCGGTGACGTTGCGCGCCACGCGATCGGAGAAGCGGCGCTCGCCCTCGGTCGGCGCCTCGTACAGCACGCGCCCGTCGGTCGTCACCACCGAGGCCACGAGGTGGGGCTGGTGCCACACGCCGCCCGCGGCGATCGTCGCGTAGGCGGAGGCGAGATCGACGGCGGTGATCTCCCTGTTGCCCAGCGCGAGGCGCTCGTCGGGGTTGTCGAGCGGGCTGGCGATGCCCGCGGAGCGCGCCGCGTCCGCGACGTGCTGCGCGCCGATCTGTTTGGCGAGCGAGTTGAACACGACGTTGTTGGAGAGCGTCATGGCCTGCTTGAGGTCGCAGTGCGCGCAGCTCGCGCCGTCGTCGTTGCGCAGGCCGGGCACCGGTTCGCCCGCGAACGTCGTCCCCAGCCCGACCGGGGGGTCCTGCTGCAGCGCCGCGAGCACGGCGAACGGCTTGAACGTCGAACCCGCCAGCCGCTGCACCCGCGCGTAGTCCAGCCCGACGCCGTTGTCGCCGCCGTA
This sequence comes from uncultured Actinomycetota bacterium, assembly GCA_963770115.1. Taxonomy (GTDB): domain Bacteria; phylum Actinomycetota; class Actinomycetes; order Mycobacteriales; family Pseudonocardiaceae; genus Pseudonocardia. Next base: position 114,642 of record CAVYOT010000008.1, on the reverse strand, counting down.
GTACGCGAGCACGCCGCCGGTCGGCGGGTCGATCGCGACCAGCGCGGTGCGCAGGTCGGCGGGCTGTCCGGCGAGCGCGTCGTGCACGGCGGCGACCGCCTGGCGCTGGCGGGCCGGGTCGATCGTGGTCGTGATGCGCAGGCCCTCCTGCGCCACGTCCTGCTCGGTGATGCCGAGGTCGGCGAGCTCGGCGATGACGGCGGAGACGACATGGCCGTCGGCGTCGGAGGGGACGCCGCCCGATTGCGGGGTGCGGGCGACCGTCGTCGGAAAATGCTGCGCGGCCCGCTGCGCCCGGGTGAGCCAGCCCTGCGCGACCATGCCGTCGAGGACGAAGCTCCAGCGCTGGACGGCGTGCTCGGGGCTCACCGCCGGGTCCCACCGCGACGGCGACTGGATCACTCCCGCCAGCACGGCGCCCTCGGCGACCGTGAGGTCCTGCACGTTCTTGCCGAAGTACGCCTGGCTCGCCGCCTGGATCCCGTAGGCGCCCCGGCCGAAGTAGATCGCGTTGAGGTAGTCGCCGAGGATCTGGTCCTTCGTGTGCTCCTGCGAGATCTTGACGGAGACGATCAGCTCCTTGTACTTGCGCCACAGGGACCGCTCGTCGCCAACGAGGGTGTTCTTGACGTACTGCTGGGTGATCGTCGAGCCGCCGCCGTCGCCGCCGCGGACCTGGTTCCAGAAGGCCCGCAGGATGCCGATCGGGTCGAAGCCGGGGTTGGAGTAGAAGCTGCGGTCCTCAGCGGCGAGCACGGCTTCGCGCACCGGCTCCGGCACCACCTGGATGGGCACCTTCGTGCGGTTGCCCTGCTCGGGCACCAGCCGGGTGAGCGGGTCGCCATCGGCGTAGGAGAGCACCGCCACCTGGTTGTTCACCGCGTCGTCCGGGGTGGGCACCGGGAAGAGCAGGTAGCCGACGACGAAGGCCAGCACCGGGCCGAGCACGGCGACGGCGGCCACGCCGAGAACGGCCAGCCGGATGCGCCGGCGGAGGCTGCCCGTCCGGGGTGGGCGGCGACGGCCGGGGAGATCGGGGACGCGGTGGCGGGCGCCGTCCCCACGGGGGCGGGCCTTGGGCGGGTGCCACCAGCCGACACCGCCGCGGTGCACGCTGCGGGCGCTCCCGCGACGCGGACCCGCGCCGGCCCCGACCGTGTGGTCGACCGCGCCGTCGACCGCGCCGACGTGCTCGCCGGTCGCGGGTCCGCGGTGCTCCGGAAGTTCGGTGTGGCGATCCGGCGTCCGGGTGCCCGGCACCTCCACCACCTCCCGCTCCGACACGTTGATCTCCTCCACAGAGACCAACTGTCACCGGGCAGGCGGCGGTATGGCGGGGGCGGCGACATCACCTGATGGAGAACCTCAGCGGGATGAAGGGCCCGGTTTTCCGCCACACGCGGTAGCGGGCTTCCACCGTCCGGCCCAGCGCCGGGCGGCCGTTCCTGCCGTCGTCCTGGCGGACGTTGTCAGACCGGGCCACCCAGGAGCGTGGCCATCCGCTCGCGCAGCAGGGTGGCCGCGGAGTACGGCCGCACCAGCACGGTCAGCTCGGTCAGGCGCTCGCCGTCGCCGCGAAGGATGTCCACGCCCTGACAGTCCCGGTCGCCGATGCGGCAGGCGAACTCCAGCACGTGGCCGGTCTCCCCGGCGTAGGCCGCCGTGTAGCGGAAGTCCGTGAACACCTGCACCACAGCGGCCAGGATCGCCCGCAGCGGCTCACGGCCGAGGTAGGGCTTGTGGACGATCGGGGAGTGGAAGACGCACTCGGTAGCGAAGAGCGCAACCGCGGCGTCGGGGTCCCCGCGCTCGATCGCGGCCCGGAAGTCGGCGAAGGCGTCGGTCATCCGCTGATCACACCACGTCGCGGGGCGGCCGACCGCGTGCGCGGCAGCGATCGTCAGCCGACGGACGCCGGGGCCAGCGTCTGGCTCAGCAGCTCATAGGAGCGGATGCGGTCGGCGCCGTCGTGCGTGTTGGTGGTGACCATCAGCTCGTCGACCCCGGTGCGCCCGACCAGCTCCCGCACCCCGTCGCGCACCGTCGCGGGCGACCCGATGATCTGACCGGCCATCCGGTGCTCGATGAACGCCCGGTCCTGGTCCGAGTACGGGTGGGCGGCGGCCTCGTCCGGCGTGGGCACCGGGCCCGGGGTGCCGAGCCGCAGCTGCAGGAACTGCAGGGCCGACGGGAGCGCGAGCCGTCGGGCCTCGGCGTCGGTCTCGGCCGCGAGCACGGCGGCGCAGATCATCGCGTAGGGCCGCTCCAGGACGGCGGACGGCCGGAACCGCTCCCGGTACAGCGCGAGCGCGGCGTCGGTGTTCTCGCCGCTGAAGTGGTGGGCGAACGCGAACGGCAACCCCAGCAGGCCCGCGACCTGCGCGGAGTAGCCGCTCGAGCCCAGGAGCCACAGCGCGGGCTGCTGTCCGACCGCGGGCACGGCGAGCACCGGCCCGTCGCCGTGGAAGTAGGACAGCAGTTCCGTGAGCTGCTCGGGGAAGTCGTCGGCCCCGAGGGGGTCGGTGCCGCGACGCAGCGCACGGGCGGTGCGTGCGTCGGTGCCGGGAGCGCGGCCGATGCCGAGGTCGATGCGCCCGGGGTGCAGGGCGTCGAGGGTGCCGAACTGCTCGGCGATCACCAACGGCTGGTGGTTGGGCAGCATCACGCCGCCCGAGCCGACCCTGATCCGCGACGTCGCGGCGGCGAGATGCGCGATCAGCACGGCGGGCGACGAGCTGCCGATGCCGGGCATCCCGTGGTGTTCGGCCACCCAGTAGCGGGTGTACCCCAGCTCGTCGACGCGCCGGGCGAGCGCCGTGCTGGCGGCGAGGGCCGCGGTGGCGGTCGAGCCGGAGCCGATCGGGACGAGGTCGAGCACGGAGAGTGGCACCACGTTCGAGTGCAACCATCGGCCCGCGGAGCTTCTTCCGCCGCTGCTCACCGCGCTCGTGTCGTCACAGAGTGCCCATGTAGATAGGCCGAACAGTCTAGCGTTTTCTGGACTGAACAGTCCAGTCCGCCCTGCTGAAAGGGTTCATAAATGCGGGCTGTGCGTGATGTGGCACGCTCTGTATCGAACACCACGGGCCATCGAACACCACGGGCCATCGAACGCCACGGGCCGCGGGAGGACTTCTGCTCGTGACGATTCGTGAGATGGTTCTTGGTCTGCTCGATCTACCCGGGTCGAGATACTCGTGCGTGGCCGAACGGGAAAGCGGCTGGATACTGATTGAATCCGGTGCGGCAACGGTTGATCCGGCCGCGGTGCTGCGCTGGGGAATGGAGGCTTCAAGCGTTCTCGGAATGACCGTCGAGGGCGGCTTGGAAGACTTCATCCTGACCTCCTCCGGCCATTATCATCTCGTGCGTCCCCTCGGTTCCGACCGGTCGCTGCTGGTCTATCTGTGCGTGGACAGGGCGCGGGCCAACCTCGCGTCGGCGCGGCGCGAGCTGGCCGCGGCGCGGCTCGACGACCGCGCCCAGCCGGGGACGTCGACCATGGCGTTCTCGCGGCCGCCCGCGCCCGCGAGAACGCCTCTACGTGCGGTTTCGCGTACGGCTGCGGCGATGCCGCCCGCTGCGACCCCGCCCGTCCGCCGGTCGGACGCGAGGCGCGACAGTGCGACACGCGATGTTCCGCTGCCCCGCAGAACCAGCCCCGTGCCGCTTCCGGCGCCGGTGCCCGCCCCGCCGCGGCAACGGCCCTCGTCCGATCCCGTCCTCGCACAGCCGTGGGCCGACGACGTGGCGACGATGAATCGCCTGCTGACGGCCTTGCGCGCATTGACTGATCATGCCGAATCGTCCTGATAAACAAGTGTGCCCACCCCGGTCAATGGTGGGCGCCGGACGGTGCGTTATTGTCGCCCACACCCGATGAGAAAATGGCTGTTGCGCTCGCCCCGATCGCGTCGACGGCCAGCATGGAGGCACTGGCAATGAGCAGTATCGATCACACGCTGGATATGGCGGCCAACATCAAGGGCGCTTTTGCCGTCGCCATCGTCGACTACGACAGCGGGATGACGCTCGGTTCCCGCGGCGGCAGCCCCGAGTTCGACCTCGACGTGGCCGCGCCAGGCAACAGCGACGTCGTCCGCACGAAGCTCGAGGTCATGCAGAAGCTCGGGCTGCGCGAGTCGATCGAGGACTTCCTGATCAGCCTCGACACCCAGTACCACCTCATCCGCCCGATCCACGGGGGCGGTGACGAGAAGCTGTTCTTCTACCTGGTGCTGAACCGGGCGCAGGCCAACCTCGCGATGGCCCGCCGCGACCTGCGGATGATCGAGCAGCAGTTCTACATGACCACGCCGTCGCCGGGTCGGCCCGTGCCCGGCCAGCAGGACGGCCAGGCCTTCTTCCCGGCCAACGCCGGTCACCGCTGACCGGCGTCGGCGACCGGTCGTGGCGCGCCACCGGCGCCCGGTCAGCGTCCGGGACGACGGTCTGGCCGCCGTCATCGGCCCGCTCGTCGCGTTCTGCGGGATCGACCTGGCCGTCCTCGTCGAGGTCGACAGCGGCATGGTGCTCGACGCGTGGGTGCGCGGTGGCCCCGGCGAGGTTGCAGGCAGTGACGCAGAGGCGCTCGGCGCCGGACACGCGGACGTCGTGCGGGCGCTGCTCGCCGTCGCCGGGTCGCCCGCCGGTGAGCTGGTCCTCACCGAGAACGGCCACCGGCACCACCTCGTGCGCTGCGTCGCCGACCCGGCGGGCGGCCGGTTGGCCCTCGCGGTGGTCGTCGTCGGGCCTTCGCGGGTCGTCCGGAGGACGCGTCGGCACCTGCGGCAGCTACCCGACGCGTCCCTGACGGCGGGCCCCTGGATCCTCTCGCTGGGTCACGAGGGTCCGCCCGTCGAGGTGCCGGTGCCCGCGTCGATGGGCGTGCCACCGGTGCCCGCGGCGGCGTTCCCCCAGGTGCCCGCGCAGCTCCGGGGGCCCGCGCCGCCTTCTGCGCTCCCGCCCGCCCGTCGCGCGGACGATCGGTGACCGTGAGCGGATCTCGATCGACGCCCCGGCTAGCATCGATTCCGATCCAGCTCACCGTCTCCGGAGGTCGTCGTGTCCGCGCCAGCATCGTCTCCGCCGCCCCCTGTCGTCCGGGTGCAGGCCGGGACGACGGCAGGTGCGGCCGTGCGCGCCGCGGGCCTGCCGTCGAACGGTCCGGGCGCGGTGGTCGTCGTCCGCGCCGACGGCACCCTGCGCGACCTCGCGTGGGCACCCGACGTCGACGTGGACGTCGAGCCGGTGGCCGCCGACACCGAGGACGGCCGCAGCGTCATCCGGCACTCCGCGGCGCACGTCCTCGCCCAGGCCGTGCAGCAGCTGCACCCGGACGCCAAGCTCGGCATCGGGCCCCCCATCACCGACGGCTTCTACTACGACTTCGACGTCGACAAGCCGTTCACCCCCGACGACCTCGCCGCGCTCGAGTCGGCGATGAAGAAGATCATCAAGGCGGGGCAGCGGTTCTCCCGGCGCCGGTTCGACTCGATCGACGACGCGCGCAAGGAGCTCGCCGACGAGCCGTACAAGCTGGAGCTGATCGACCTCAAAGGCGCAGCGCCGGAGGATGCCGTCGAGGTCGACGCGTCCGGCGAGCTCACGATCTACGACAACGTGCACGCCCACACCGGCGAGACCATCTGGTCGGACCTGTGCCGCGGGCCGCACCTGCCGACCACGAGGTACATCCCGGCGGTGAAGCTCACCCGCAGCGCCGCGGCCTACTGGCGGGGGAGTGAGCGCAACCCCCAGCTCCAGCGCATCTACGGCACCGCGTGGGAGTCGCAGGAGGCGCTCGACGCCCACCTGGAGCGGCTCGCCGAGGCGGAGCGGCGCGACCACCGCCGCCTGGGCGCCGAGCTGGACCTGTTCTCCTTCCCCGACGAGATCGGGTCGGGCCTTGCCGTCTTCCACCCCAAGGGCGGGATCGTCCGCCGCGAGCTGGAGGACTACTCCCGCATGCGGCACATCGAGGCGGGCTACGAGTTCGTCAACACCCCGCACATCACCAAGGGCCAGCTGTTCGAGACCTCCGGCCACCTGAACTGGTACGCCGACGGCATGTACCCGCCCATGCAGCTCGACGCCGAGTACGGCGCCGACGGGCAGCTGCGCAAGCCCGGGCAGGACTACTACCTCAAGCCGATGAACTGCCCGATGCACAACCTGATCTTCCGGTCCCGCGGCCGGTCTTACCGGGAGCTGCCGCTGCGGCTGTTCGAGTTCGGCACCGTCTACCGGTACGAGAAGTCCGGGGTGGTGCACGGGCTCACCAGGGCCCGCGGCTTCACCCAGGACGACGCGCACATCTACTGCACCGAGGAGCAGATGCAGGGCGAGATCCGCTCGCTGCTGCAGTTCGTCCTCGACCTCCTGCGCGACTACGGGCTCGACGACTTCTACCTCGAGCTCTCCACCCGCGACCCGGAGAAGTCGATCGGCAGCGACGAGGACTGGGAGCAGGCCACCGACGCGCTGCGCGAGGCCGCCGAGGCGTCGGGGCTGGAGCTTCAGCTCGACCCGGGCGGCGCCGCGTTCTACGCGCCCAAGATCAGCGTGCAGGTGAAGGACGCGATCGGGCGCACCTGGCAGATGTCGACGATCCAGGTCGACCTCATGGAGCCCGACCTGTTCGGGCTGGAGTACACGGCGGCCGACGGGTCGCGACGCCGTCCGGTGATGATCCACCGCGCGCTGTTCGGCTCGATCGAGCGCTTCTTCGGCATCCTCACCGAGCACTACGCGGGCGCGTTCCCGGCGTGGCTGGCGCCGGTGCAGGTCGTCGCGATCCCGGTCACCGACGAGCAGCACGCCTACGTCGCCGATGTCGCGGCGCAGCTGCGGGCGAAGGGTGTGCGGGTCGAGGTCGACGCGGGCGATGACCGCATGCAGAAGAAGATCCGCACCCACACCCTGGCCAAGGTGCCCTTCCTGCTGCTGGTGGGTGGGCGGGACGCCGAGGCGGGCGCGGTGAGCTTCCGGTTCCGCGACGGCACCCAGGCCAACGGCGTGCCCGTGGCCGAGGCCGTCGAGCGGATCGCCGACTGGATCGCGCGGCGCGACAACACCAGCCCGACGGCCGAGCGGCTCGCCTGATCGATGCCGGAACTAGGATCGGCCATCATGAGTGAGCCGGTCCTGGAGACGCAGGACGGGGTGGGCACGCCGGACGGCTTCCGCAGGCTGTGGACGCCACACCGGCTGGCCTACATCAAGGACGCGGTCGAGGGCGGTTGCCCGCTCTGTCGGATCCCGACGCTGCCCGACGAAGAGGGGCTCGTCATCGCGCGCGGCGAGGTCGTCTACGCCGTGCTCAACCTGCATCCGTACAACCCCGGCCATCTCATGGTGCTGCCCTACCGGCACGTCGCGGAGCTGGAAGAGCTGACGGGCGCCGAGTCCGACGAGCTGATGCTGTTCACCCAGAACGCGCTGCGGGCGATGCGGACGGTCGCCGAGCCGCACGCCTTCAACGTCGGGATGAACCTCGGCGCGGTCGCGGGCGGTTCGCTGGCCGCCCACCTGCACCAACACGTCGTGCCGCGCTGGGGCGGCGACGCCAACTTCATCACCGTGATCGGCCAGACGAAGGTCATCCCACAGCTGCTGACCGAGACGCGGGCGCTGCTGGCCCAGGCGTGGCCAGGGCGGACCAGGAGATCCGGATAGGCTGGACGGGGCCCTGGCCCGCAGACAAGCAGGAGCAGATGCTCAACGTCCTCGCCCGTGTGTACGTCAACCGTGTCACCGAACCGCTCGGCCGGTGGCTCGTCGCGCGCGGGATCACGCCCGACGCCGTCACGGTGACGGGCACCGTGGGCTCGGTCGCCGCTGCCCTCTGGTTCCTGCCGCGCGGGCAGCTGTTCATCGGCACGCTCGTCGTCACCCTGTTCGTCCTGTTCGATCTGGTGGACGGGGCGATGGCCCGCGCCCGGGGCCACGGCACCCCGTTCGGGGCAGTGCTCGACTCCACCTGCGACCGGATCTCCGACGGCGCGCTCTTCGCCGCGCTGACGTGGTGGGCGCTGGGCGTCGGAGAGGCGCGCGTGCTGGGGGTCGCGGCGTTGATCTGCCTCGTCGCGGGCCAGCTGATCTCCTACATCAAGGCGCGGGCCGAGGGCGCGGGTCTGCGGGTCGTCGGCGGTCTCGTCGAGCGAGCCGAGCGGCTGATCCTCGCCCTCGTCGGCACCGGGCTCGCGGGGCTGGGCGTGCCGTACGCGTTGGACGTGGCGCTGTGGTTGCTCGCGGCGGCGTCGATCTGGACCGTAGGGCAGCGGCTCGCCGAGGCCCGCCGGAGCGCGCGCGAGATCCCGACCGACCCCGCGCCGTCGTGAACGCACGGCTCGCCGACCTGCAGTACGCCGCCGCGTGGCGCCTGGTGAGGATGCTGCCGGAGCGGGTGGCGCAGGCGGTGTTCCGGGTCGGCGCCGACCTCGCGGTGCGCCGCAATGGACCGGCTGTGCGCCAGTTGCGCGCCAACCTGGCGCGGGTCGGGGCGGCGGCCCTGGTCCGTGAGGGCATGCGCAGCTATGCCCGCTACTGGTGCGAGACGTTCCGGCTCACGGCGTCGGACGCGGGTCGGATCGTCGCCGCGACATCCGTCACCAACCGCGGCCCCTTCGACGAGGCCCTCGACGCGGGCCGCGGGCTGATCATCGCGTTGCCGCACAGCGGTAACTGGGACGCGGCAGGCGTGTGGCTGATCGAGACGTTGCGGCGGAGCGGCCTCGAGCAGGCGTTCACCACGGTCGCGCAGCGGCTGCGCCCTGAGTCGGTCTACCGGCGGTTCGCCGCGCACCGCGAGGCCCTCGGTTTCGAGCTCGCCGCGGACGGGGCCTACCGGGCCCTCCTGCGGCGGCTGCGCCGCGGCGGCGTCGTCTGCGTGCTCGCCGACCGGGACGTGCTGGGCACCGGTATCGACGTCACGCTGTGCGGCGAGCCCGCCCGGCTGCCCTCCGGTCCCGCGCGGTTGGCGGCCCTCACCGGCGCGACGCTGCTGCCGACCCGGCTCGGCTTCGCCCCCGGCGGCTGGACGATTGCGTTCGCCGAACCGGTCCCCGTGCCGGGGCCCGCCGACGTCGAGAAGGCGACGCAGGCCCTGGCCGACGCGCTCGGTGCGCTCGTCGCGGACGACCCGACGGGCTGGCACGTCCTGCAGCCCCTCTGGACGGCCGACCGGCCGTGACACTCCGTGTCGGGATCGTCTGCCCGTACTCCCTCGACGTCCCGGGCGGCGTGCAGGCTCATGTGATCGGCCTGGCGGCGGCCCTGCGTTCCCGCGGACACACGGTTCACGTGCTCGCGCCCGCCGAGGGAGCCGTGCCCGAGTTCGTCACGCCCGCCGGGCGGTCGGTGGGGCTGCCCTACAACGGCTCGGTGGCACGTGTCGCGTTCGGGCCGGTGGCGTATGCCCGGGTGCGGCGCTGGCTGGCGGCGCACCCTTTCGACGTGCTGCATCTGCACGAGCCCACCACCGCGAGCGTCTCGGCGATCGCGCTGCTCCTGGCGCAATGCCCGGTCGTGGCGACCTTCCACACGTCGACGGAACGCTCGCGCGCGCTCGCCGCGCTTGGTGGGGTGATCCGGCCGCTGATGGAGAAGGTGACCGCACGGATCGCCGTCTCGCCCTCGGCGCGCCGGGTGCAGGTGCGTCATCTCGGCGGGGACGCCATCGAGATCCCCAACGGCATCGACGTGTCCGCGTTCGCGCCACGCGGTCCGCGGGCCGCCGACACGGTGGTCTTCGTCGGCCGCTTCGACGAGCCGCGCAAGGGGATGGTGGTGCTGCTGGAGGCGCTGCGCCTGCTGCGGCGGCCAGGCCTGCGGCTCGTCGTCGTCGGACGGGGGGAGGCCGCGGGGCTGATACAGGCGGCGGCCCCGGTGCGGGTGGACGTGCTGGGCGCGGTCGACGACGCGGCGAAGGCCGCCGCGCTCGCCGCGGCCACCGTCTTCTGCGCCCCGCACACCGGCGGGGAGAGCTTCGGGATCGTGCTCACCGAGGCGATGGCCGCGGGCGCGCCCGTGTTGGCGAGCGATCTCGACGCGTTCCGTGCGGTCCTCGGCGACCCGCCCGGGGGCGCGCTGTTCCGGGCCGGTGACCCCGTGGCGCTGGCCGACGGCCTGGCCGCCCTGCTCGATGACCCGGCACGGCGGGCCGCGCTCTCGGCCGCCGGGCGCGCACGGGCGGCGGAGTTCGACTGGTCGCTCGTCGCCGCCGACGTCGAGCGCGTCTACCGGGCGGCGGTGGCCGCTGATCCCCGGCGGTGGGCGTCGTGAGCGTCCCGGACTTCGGGTGGGGTGACCGCGTGGCCGCGCCGTCGGTCCCCGCCCCGTTCCCTCCCACCTCGTCCCCACACGTGCGGTGGGCTCCGTGACGGTGGCGCTCAGCGTGCTGGTCGGCCTCGTCGCGGCGGCCTGGGCGGTTCTGCTCTGCCTGACGCGCGTGCGGAGGCTGCACCGGTTGCACATCCGGGTCGACGCGGCCCTGGCCGGGCTGGAGGCGGCGCTGGCCCGCCGCGCGTCGGCGGCGGCGCGGGCGGGCGTCACCACACCGGCGCCGCGGCGGCCGTACCCCCGTCAGGACGCCCGTGCCGGCACCGCGATGCCGGTGCCGTCGTCGCGTCGTCGCACGTCCGACACCGAGCCGCGGTCAGCCGCCGACCCCGAGGCCGCCGCCAACGCCCTCAGCAGGGCGCTCGTGGGCCTCGACCGTGCGGCCCTGCCCGCCGCGCTGCAGGCCGAGCTCGCCGACGCCGAGCAACTCCTCGTCGTCGCCCGGCGCGTCCACAATGACGCCGTCCGCGACACCCTCGGGCTGCGCTCGCGTCGCCTCGTCCGCTGGCTGCGGCTGGCGGGCACCGCGCCGATGCCCGCCTACTTCGAGATCGCCGACCCCCGGCCTGCGCTGACGTACGATCGGGTGTCACCGTCGCAGGAGTGAGAGGTATCGCCGTGTCGTCCGACCAGCACGTTTCCGCCACACCGAGCGCAGGCCAGCAGCAGGGCACCGCGCGCGTGAAGCGCGGGATGGCCGAGATGCTGAAGGGCGGCGTGATCATGGACGTGGTCAACGCCGAGCAGGCGAAGATCGCCGAGGACGCGGGTGCCGTGGCCGTCATGGCGCTGGAGCGGGTGCCCGCCGACATCCGCGCCCAGGGCGGCGTGGCCCGCATGAGCGACCCGGACATGATCCAGGGCATCATCGATGCCGTCTCGATCCCGGTGATGGCCAAGGCCCGCATCGGGCACTTCGTCGAGGCGCAGGTGCTGCAGTCACTCGGCGTGGACTACATCGACGAATCCGAGGTGCTGACGCCCGCCGACGAGGCCCACCACATCGACAAGTGGCCGTTCACCGTGCCGTTCGTGTGCGGCGCCACCAATCTGGGAGAGGCCCTGCGGCGCCTCTCCGAGGGTGCCGCGATGATCCGCAGCAAGGGCGAGGCGGGCACCGGCAACGTCGTCGAGGCCACCCGGCACATGCGCGCGATCCGCTCGGAGATCCGCAAGCTGGCCGGGTTGGACGAGACCGAGCTGTACGGGGCGGCGAAGGAGCTGCGGGCGCCGGTCGAGCTGGTCACCGAGGTGGCGCGGGCGGGCAAGCTCCCGGTCGTGCTGTTCACCGCGGGCGGCATCGCCACGCCCGCCGACGCCGCGATGATGATGCAGCTCGGGGCGGAAGGCGTGTTCGTCGGCTCCGGGATCTTCAAGTCCGGCGACCCTGCGCACCGCGCCGAGGCGATCGTCAAGGCCACGACGTTCTTCGACGACCCGGCCGTGATCGCCAAGGTCTCGCGGGGGCTGGGCGAGGCGATGGTCGGCATCAACGTTGCCGAGCTGCCCGCCGAGCAGCGTTACGCGTCGCGCGGATGGTGATCATCCTTTCGGGCGTGTGTCGCTCCGTTTGACCGCTCGTCGTGCGTAGCGGTCCGGCCATCGGCGGCGGACATTACCCGCGACCCCGGACGGTGACGCACCGTCGTCATGAAGTCACACTCGATTGAGTGTCTTCTGCTGATCTCTGTGACGGAACCGCCCTACTGTGCGCCCTGCCAATCCGTGTGACACGAGAGGCAGGAGAGCTAGATGAGGCGATACGTGACGATCGGGGGGATCGTCGTCACGGCCATGTTGGCGGGTTCGATCGCTGCCGCGGCCGAGCCTGCGGGGAGCCGACTACCCCTCGCGGGGCCTCCCGGGTGCGATGCAGCCGCGGCCCCGGCCGCCCCTCCCGGCCCGGCGATGCCCGGCACTCCTGGAACGCCCGGCACCCCCGGCACCCCCGGCACCCCCGGGACACCCGGCACCCCCGGCACGCCGGGAACGACCGGTAGCCCCGGGACACCCGGCACCCCCAGCACGCCGGGAACGCCCGGTAGCCCGGACACGTCGGGAGTGCCCGGCACCCCCGGAACACCCGGAGGCCCTGGAACGCCCGGCACTCTTGGAACACCCGGCGGCCCGGGAACGCCCGGCACTCTTGGAACACCCGGCGGCCCGGGAACGCCCGGCACACCTGGAACACCCAGCGGCCCGGGATCGCCTGGCACTCTCGAAGTGCCCGGCATTCCCGGAACGCCTGGCGCCCCCGGCGTTCCCAGTGTTCCCGGTGTTGCCCCTGGTGCTCCCGGCGTTCCCGGTGCTGCCCCTGGTGCTCGGGGCGTTCCCGGTGCTCCTGCCGCTCCTGGTTCAGTGGTCCTTCCCGGGCCCATGACGCCTGCGGTCGCCACGGCAGGGTCGACCGACCAGGCTGCGGCGCTCGCCGCGCGTGCCCGCGAGATGGCGCGCTCGGCATCGATACTCGCGGCCGCCGCATCGGCACTCGCGGCCTCGGCGGCCGTGGTCGCGATCACGGCGGAATCATTCGCCCGTGACGCCGAGGCACTGCTCGGCCGCTTCTCTGCCGCACTGGCTCCGGTCCGGGCACCTGGGCTCGTCCCAGCCGCTGTCGGAGGCTCCGCACGGCCTGCTTCAGCAGCGGTGATCCCCGCTGCGGGCGTCCCCGTCGCCGTCCCTGCGGCTGCTCCCGTTCCGGCCCCGGCTGTTCCGGCCCCGGCTGTTCCGGCCCCGGCTGTTCCGGCCGCTCCGGCCGCCCCGGCTGCTGGCGCCCCGGCCGCCCCGGCTGCTCCCGCGCCGGCCGCTCCCGCCGCGCCTTCCGATCCTGCTCCGGCTGCTCTGGCTCCGGCTGCTCTGGCTCCTCCGGTTCCGGCAGGACCAGTCCCGGCTGCTCCGGTTCCGGCAGGACCAGTCCCGGCTGCTTCGGCTCCGGCGGGACCAGCCCGGGCCGCTCCGGTTCCGGCTCCGACCGCACCAGCCCCGGCTGTTTCGGTCCCGGCCGCGGCGCCGGTCCGCGCTGCAGGGTCGGAACCGGCCGCCGCGACCGCTCCCGCTGCACCCCGTCCGGCACCCGCCGTCGAACTGGCAGCCGCTGCCACCCATCCGGCGCCAGCACCCCCTGCCGCACCGGATGGGCAGACTGCCTTGGAAAGCCCGCAGACCGGGGCGGTCGCCGCCGACGGTCCCGACCCGACCCCTGTGGACCCGTGCAACCCCGACCAGCCCCCTGGCTACGCGACGAGCGCGGCCGCCAAGTACGGCTGGGGCTCGCCGAACCGGGTCGAGGACTTCAACGGCCCCCTCGACCGCTCGTGGGGCCTCTACGACGGGCCGGGGCACGCGGGCAACGGCAGGCGCACTCCCGATGCCGTGAGCATCCATGACGGCGTCATGACGATCACCGGCGACCCGCAAGGCGACACCGAAGGCATGGCCTGGAACCCAGGGCAGAAGTACGGTCGCTGGGAGGGCCGGGTCAGGGCTCCTGCCAGTGACCGCTCATACAACGCGCTGCTGCTGCTCTGGCCGGACGCGGAGAACTTCCCGGTCGGCGGCGAGATCGACTTCATGGAGATGTCCGACCACACGCGCCAGTCCACCGATATGTTCCTGCATTACGGCAAGAGCAACTCGCAGGTGCAGGGCAACGTGAAGATCGACGCGACCCAGTGGCACAACTGGGCGGTCGAGTGGACACCCGACCACATCGCGGCGTTCGTCGACGGCAAGCAGTGGTGGCGCACCGACAACGCCGACATCCTCCCGCCGGGGGCGATGCACCTCTGCATCCAACTCGACTGGTTCCCCAGGGGCGGGTCGGTCCAGACGTCGCACATGTACGTCGACTGGGTCCGGCAGTACGCCCTCGACGGGAACAGCCCGGCCCCGTCCGGCGCCGCAACCTCGAACACCGCAACCTCGGACACCGAGAGCGCCGCAGCCAGACCGGGGCTGGTGAAGGCGGCGACTGAGGCGCCGTGACACTGGGCGCGTGCTGGTCGTCAGTGGCGCCGAACTGGTCTGGACCGGCGCAGCGGAGCTCCCCGGCGGGGTCGTCCGCTGCGCCGGCGCGCGTGTCGTGGACGAAAGCGTGGTGGACGACGGACCCGGCGAGGTGCTCGACGCGTCCGGCTGCGTCGTCACCCCGGGCCTGGTCAATGCGCACCATCACCTGTTGCAGACCGCGTTCCGCACGCTGCCCGGCACGCGCGGTGTGCCGATGCGCGAATGGCTTCCACGCATGGGTGCCGCGTACGCAGCCGTCGGGGTGGACGGCGAACTCGCGCGCGGCGCGGCGCTGACCGGCCTGGCGGAGGCCCTGCTCTGCGGCGTGACGACGGTCGCCGACCACCACCTGACCTGGCCGCCGGGGGACGGGGTCGCCCTCGCCCTCGCCGTCACCGACGCCGCCGCCGAACTGGGCGCCCGGCTGGTGTTCGTGCGGGGGAGCGCCCGCGACGACCCGGAACAGGCGGCGTCGTCGGCCGATGCGATCGCGACGGCGCTGAGCGGGGATCCGTCGGGGATGGTTCAGGTCGCGGTCGGGCCCGCGGGCGTCCACAGCGACGGCGAGCGCACGTTCGCCCTGCTCAGCGAGGTGGCGGCGCGACACGGGCTGCGGCGTCGAACGCAGGCGAACGAGCAGGTGGACGTCGAGGTCGCCGCGCAGCGCTACGGGCGGCGGCCGCTGGAGTTGCTCGACGAGTGGGGCTGGCTCGCGCCGGACGTCACGGTCGCTCATCTCTGCGGCGTGCGGCCCGAGGAGATCGCGACCGTTGCGGCCTCGGGGGCGAGTGTCACCCATGCGCCAGGATGCGACGTGCCGATGGGCTGGGGAGTTGCGCCCGCGGCGGCGCTGGCGGACGCCGGGGTCGCGGTCGGGCTCGGGACCAGCGGCGGCGGCAGCAACGACGCGGGTCACCTGCTCGCAGACGCTCGGCTCGCGCTGCAGGTGGCACCGCTCGCCGGACGTCCGGTGGCGGCGCGTGAGGTGCTGGGCTGGGCCACCGCGGGGTCAGCGTCCGGCCTGGGACGCCCCGAGCTGGGTGTTCTCACGCCTGGCGCGGCGGCCGACCTCGTGTGCTGGGACGTCAGCGGCGTCGCCGATTCGGGTGGCGCCGATCCGCTGGCCGGGCTGCTGTGGCGGTCTCCGGGGCGGCGGCCGCGGCACGTCGTCGTCGCGGGTCGGGTCGTGGTGCGCGACGGCGAGCTGGTCGCCCGCCCCGAGCGCGCGATCGCCGAGCAACTGCGCGCCCTCCTCGCCTCGCGCGCCACCCGATGATCCTCCGGCGCTTCCCCGCTGTACTTGACTCCGCGTCACCTTGTGACCGCACCGGCGTCACTCACGGAACGACCATCGTGACCGGCGCACGCGGTTGGCGCACACGGTCGGTGCGCACGATCGGCGCATCCAGCACAGCGGGAGCACAAGTCGCCGTGTCCGTTTGCGGGACTCACCGTGCGCAGGTGCGGGACTCACCGTGCGCAGGTGCGGGACTCACCCTCGGAGGGCGCGGGCGATGGTGGCCAACGCGCGGGCGGTCGTCTCCTCCTCGCCGGGTATCGGGACGGCGCCGAGGTCGACGCCGCGCACGCCGGGCACGGCCAGCAGCTCCTCCGCGAGCCTGACGGCGGCGGCGATGCCCGCGGCCGCGGGGTCGGGGGCGTCGACGATCCCCGCGAGAAAGCCCTGCGGCAACACCAGCCCGGGAAAGGCCGCGAGCAGCCGGGCCTGTCCCGCCCCTAGCACGACCGGCACGCAGGCGACATAGGGGATGTCCGGACCGGCCTCGACGAACGCGGCGACCGGCCCCGCGCCGCCCGCGTGGTTGACGATGCAGACCTGCGCGCCCGCCCGGACCTTCTCCGCCAGCCGCGCGGGGCGGCGCTCCGCGGGCGGCCCGCACGGCGACTCGGCGACCGACACCAGCAACCCCGCCGCCCGCGCGGCCGCCGCGAGGCGCGTCGCGTCGAGATCGAAGACCGGCGCGGCGTCGGGGCGATGGCCCAGCGCCGTGTGGTCGCCGGTGACGCAGTGCACCGCCGCCACGCGCGCGTCGGCGAGGGCCGCGAGCTCGCCCTCGAGCGCGACCCGGTTGCGGTCGCGGCAGTTCAGGCCCGCCCAGACGCCCACACCGCGGTCACGCAGCAGAAGCGCCCGGTAGGACGGCGGGAACTGCACCCGCGCGCCGGGGTGGTCGCCGAGGAGGACCGCGTCGACGCACCCGGCGAGCAGATCGGCGCTGCGTAGCAGCGCGGCCCGGTCGAGCGGGGCCGTCGGCAGCTCAGCGAGCACCACCGGTCGCGTGGCGAGCAGGTCGAGCATCGGTTGGGGTCCGGGCAGGGCGGGCGCCTCACCCGTCCAGCCGACGGTGGGCGCGGCGACGAACGGGCACGGGAGCGCGGCGTCCACCTCGCACCCACCCTCGGCCGTCACACCACCGCACGGCCCGTAGACCATGTGCTTCGGGCAGCTCACGTGTGCTCCATGACCAACACAGCGGAGCTGCCCGGCTCCAACGCCTCGTAGGAGTGGGGGCGGTCGCCGGGGAAGCGGGCGTAGTCGCCGGGGCCGAGCTCCACCTCGGCACCCACGGGCCCGGCCCGCCACCGCCCGGATGCGACGACGACGTGCTCGGTGGTGCCCCGGATGTGCGCCTGCGCGTCGCGGGCGCCGCCGGGCTCGGCCGTCATGACATGCAGGTCGCGCCGCGCCCCCGGCGGGCAGGCGGAGAGCAGGACGGCGGCGAAGGGAGCCTGTTCCGACCGGATCACCGCGCCCTCGCCCGCACGGATGATCTGGATCGGCTCCTCCGGCGGATCGACGAGGCTGCTGAACGGCACGTCGAGCGCCACGGCCAGCGCCCAGAGCGTCTCGATGCTCGGGTTGCCCACGCCCGCCTCGAGCTGCGAGAGCGTGGACTTCGCAACGCCCGCGCGACGGGCCAGCTCGGCGAGCGAGATGCCGTGCCGTTCCCGCTCTCTGCGCAGCGACGCGGCGATCACGTCGAGCGGTGCCGTTCGTTCCATCGGTCTCCTCGTTCGGCTTGACGAACCTGGCGGTAGCGTTCACTGTAGTGGACGTGCGTTCGTCAGATCGAACAGTAGGAGATGTCCGGGCCGATGTGCGCGACGCGCTCGCGCTGGCCGTCGCGGTGGCGGTTGTCGGGGTGTCGTTCGGCGCGCTCGCCGCGGCGGCGGGTGTGCCGACGGTGCTGACCATCGCGATGTCGTTGCTGGTGTTCGCGGGCGGTGCCCAGTTCCTCGCCGTGGCAGTGGTTGCGGCGGGCGGGAGCCCCGTTGCGGCCGTCGCGGGGGCGCTGCTGCTCAACACGCGGCATCTGCCGTTCGGGCTCGCGATCGCCAACGTCGTCGGCGACCGCTGGCCTGCCAGGGTGCTCGGCGCGCACATTCTCATCGACGAATCGGTCGCGTTCGCCAGGGCGCGGGGGAGCGGCGCCCGTGCGCGGCGGGCCTACTGGACGAGCGGCTTGCTGCTCTTCACCTTCTGGAACACCGGCGCCGCACTGGGTGTGCTGGCGGGCTCGACGATCCCCGACCCCGGGGTGTTCGGTGTCGACGCCGCGTTTCCGGCCGCCCTGCTCGCCTTGCTGCTGCCCTCGCTGAGCCGTCCCGACGCGCGCCGGGTCGGCATCACCGCGGCGGCGGTCGCGGTGGCGACGACGCCGTTCCTCGCGCCCGGGCTTCCCGTGCTCGCAGGCCTGCTGGGGCTCGGGGCCGCGGGACGGCGGGGGAGCGCGTCATGACCTGGCCCGCCGTGCTTGCACTGGCCGCGGGGACCTACCTCATCCGGCTCACCGGCCTGCTGCTGCGCGGCCGGGTGCGCGTGCCCGCGCACGTCGAGCGGTACCTGGATCTCGGCGCCACCGCGCTGCTGCTCGCCCTCGTCGCCGTGAGCACCTTCACCCAGGACGGCGGCTTCGCCGGGTGGGCGCGGCCGCTCGGCGTCGTTGTCGGCGCGGTGGCGGCATGGCGGAAGGTGCCGTTCGTGCTGGTGGTGATCCTGGCCGCGGGCACGACCGCGCTGGCGCGCCTCGTCGGCCTGCCCTGAGATCGATCAGGCGGCAGACTGTCGTCGTGCACTGTCTGGTCCTCGGGGCTACGGGCTACGTCGGCTCCCGGCTCGTCGCCCGCCTCCTGGACGACGGCCACGCCGTGCGCTGCCTCGTCCGCGACACGGCCAAGCTGGCCCGACGTCCGTGGGCCGGGCGCGTCGAGGCGCTGCATGGCGACATGGACGACCCGTCGTCCGTCGGCGCCGCCTGCGTCGGCGTCGACGCGGTGTTCTACCTCGTGCACGCCATGGACGGCCCCCGGTTCGTCGAGCGCGACCGGCGCGCCGCGGCCACCCTCGCCGCGGCCGCCCGGCGCGTCCAGCGCGTCGTCTACCTCGGTGGTCTGCAGCCCGACGGCGCGCGGATCTCGACACACCTGGCCTCGCGCCGCGAGGTCGGCGAGATCCTGCTCGACGGACCGGCGCCCACCGCCGTATTGCAGGCCGGGATCGTCGTCGGCGCGGGCTCCGCGAGCTTCGAGATGATCCGCACCCTCGCCGAATCCGGCCCGGTGCTGCCGCTTCCCGACCGCGCGTGGAACCGCACGCAGCCGATCGGCATCGACGACGTGCTGTACCACCTCGTGGCCTGCCTCGACCTGCCGTCGACGGTCAACGCCACGTTCGACATCGGCGGCCCCGACGTGCTGACGTTCGGTGAGCTGGTGGCCGAGTGCGCGGTCGCGGCGGGCCTGCCCCGGCCCGTGCTGGTGCCCGTCCCCCTGTCCGCGCCGCGGCTGACCGCGCGGGCGCTGGCGGCCGTCCTGCCCGTCGATCGCCACCTCGCGGGCCCGTTGCTGGAGTCGATGGCGCACGATCTGGTCTGCCGCGCCGACCCACCGGGCGGTCCGCCCCCGGGCGGCCCGACGCCGTACGCGGAGGCCGTGCGCAGGGCGTTGGGGCAGCGGGGCGTGCCGCCGTTGGTCGGCGAACACGTCGAGCGGGTGGCCGCGCCGCCCCGGGTGCTGTGGGAGGTGGTCAGCGGCCTGGGCGGGGACAACGGCTGGTACACGATCCCGGGGGTCTGGGCCGTGCGCGGTGGGGTCGACCGCGTGCTCGGCGGGGTCGGGGCGCGCCGCACCCGCCCCGACCGGCTGGAGCCGGGTGCGGCGTTGGACTGGTGGCGCGTCGAGGAGGTCGACGACGGCGCCCGCCTGCTGCTGCGCGCCGAGACCAGGATGCCGGGCACCGCACGCCTGGAGCTGCGCGTCGAACCGGACGGCGCGCGCCGCAGCCGCTACGTGCAGCGCGTGCTGTTCACGCCCGCCGGGCTCGCGGGCCGCCTCTACTGGTACGCCCAGCGGCCCGCCCACGATGTCGTGTTCGGCGTCATGGCCCGCACGATCGCGGGCGTCGCCGCCCACCGCGCCCGCGCCGCGAAACGGTAGGCCGCGACCCCGCCGACCTGCGGATCCGACCCCGCCGACGGCGCATGCCGCGGTCGTCGGCTCGGCGCGAACCGGCCAGGAATGGTCGCCCTTCGCACCCAGCTGGTGATCATGTCGGTGCCCGCGCGCGCCGCACGCGGATCCGGGACTCACCGTGCCCAGATGCGGGACTCACCGTGGGGGTTTGCGGGACTCACCGTGTCCAGGTGCGGGACTCACCGGCCGGGTGGGGCGGTGCCGCGGGCGCCGCCCCACCCCGACGCCTACCGCTGCGGCGGGGCCTCCTCGTAGCGGGCGAACCGGCGGGTGAACGCCGCCGCGCCGCTGGTCATCGCGCGCAGGTCGACCGCGTAGCGGATCAGCTGGATGGCGGGCACCTCGGCCCGCACCTGCGTGCGCCCCGCTCCGGCCACCTCGGTGCCCAGCACCCGGCCGCGGCGGCCGGACAGGTCGCCGAGCACCGCGCCGAGGTAGTCGTCCGGAATGCGGATCTCCACCTCGTCGACCGGCTCCAGCAGCACCACCCCGCACACCGTGGCCGCCTCCCGCAGCGCGAGCGCGCCCGCGGTCTGGAACGCCGCGTCGGAGGAGTCGACGCTGTGCGCCTTCCCGTCGACGAGCCGGGCCTTGAGGTCCACCGCGGGGTGCTTGGCGTCGGAGAGACCGCGCTCCAACTGGGCGCGCAGGCCCTTCTCGACGCTGGGGATGAACTGCGTCGGCACGGCGCCGCCCACGACCTTGGACTCGAACTCGAACCCGGAGCCACGGGGCAGCGGCTCGAACTCGACGTGGCAGACGGCGTACTGGCCGTGCCCGCCGGACTGCTTGACGTGGCGGCCCGTCACCCGGGCGGGCTTCGCGATCGTCTCGCGCATCGAGACCCGCACCGGCTCGGTGTCGACCTCGGCGCCGCCCGCACGCAGCCGGGACAGCACCACGTCGGCGTGCGCCTCACCCATGCACCACAGCACGGTCTGGTGGGTCTCCTGGTTGCGCTCCAGGCGCAGCGTCGGATCCGCCGCGACGATCTTGGCGAGCGTCTTGACCAGCGCGTCCTCGTCGCCCCGGGTGCGTGCGGTGATCGCGACCGGGAGCAGCGGCTCGGGCAGGTCCCAGCAGGAGAGCAGCAACGGGTCGTCGGACGCCGACACCGTGTCGCCGGTCTCGGCGCTGCCCAGCTTGGTGAGCGCGCAGATGTCGCCCGCCACGCACGCGTCGACCTCGGTCGCAGCGTGGCGCCCAGCGGCGAGTAGACGTGCGCCAGCCGCTCGTCCGCGTCGTGGCCGCTGTCGTCGAACGACGAGGTGCGTTGCGCCGGGACGACCGCGTGGTGCCCGCTGACGTGCACGGTGGACTCCGGCCGCAGCGTGCCGGAGAACACCCGCACGAGCGACACCCGTCCGACGTAGGCGTCGGCGGAGGTGCGCACCACCTCGGCGGCGAGCGGCCCGTCGAGGTCGGCGGACAACGGGTCGCGCTCGGAGCCGTCGATGCCCGACACGAGCGGCAGCGGGTGCTCCAGCGGTGACGGGAACCCGCCGACCAGCACCTCCAGCAGGGCGTCGAGCCCGATCCCGCTGCTGGCGCACACCGGGATCACCGGGTGGAACGTGCCGCGCGCGACGGCCGTCTCCAGGTCGTCGATCAGCGTGGTGAGCTCGATGTCCTCGCCTGAGAGGTAGCGCTCCATGAGCGACTCGTCCTCGGACTGCTCGATGATGCCCTCGATCAGGGTGGCGCGGGCGTCCTCGGCGTCGGCGGGCGCCTGGCCCGCGGGGGTCTGCGAGAGCAGGCCGTACAGCCCGGTCATCGACTCGCCGTCGCGGATCGGCAGGTAGAGCGGGGCGACGCCCGCGCCGAAGCTCGTCTGGCAGGCGTCGATCGTGGCCTCCTGGTCGGCCCGCGCGTGGTCGCAGCGGGCGACGACGACGGCACGGGGCATGCCGACGGCGGCACACTCCTCCCACTGCGCGACGGTGGCCGGGTCGATCGTGCCCTCGCGGCCCTCGCTGGCGGGGATGACGAACAGCGCGGCATCGGCGGCGCGCAGACCGGCCCGCAGCTCACCGACGAAGTCTCCGTAGCCGGGGGTGTCGATCAGGTTGATCTTGTGTTGCTCGTGGTGGACGGGCGCGACGGCGAGCGCGACCGACCGCTGCTGACGCACCGCGGCGGGATCGTGGTCGCACACCGTGGTGCCGTCGACGACGGTGCCCGCGCGGGGAATCGCGGACGTGTGGGCCAGGAGGGCCTCGACGAGGGTCGTCTTGCCTGCCCCCGACGGCCCAACGAGAACGACGTTGCGCACTTTCGCCGGATCCGTGACGCCCGTGGTACGGGCCTCCGTACGGCTTGCTGCTCTGACGGTCATGGGACGACCACCTCCGCGACACTGCGTAGAAGCCAGTGGTTCATCTCACACCCGGTCACGGTGGGGTCACAACCCCCCGTGGACGGAATGGTCAGAACGCAGGCGCTGCGCGGGCACCGCAGTAGGGTTCGTGCCGTGCCCGTTCCCGGTCCCGGATACGCGATCACCGCGCGCGTCGATGTGCCCGCCTCCGCCAGCGCGGCGGGCGACCTGACCATGGCCGTCGGCCGCGTCGGCGGCGTCGTCACCGCGTTCGACGTGGTGGAGGCCACCGCCACCACGCTGGTCGTCGACATCTCCTGCAACGCCCGCGGCGAGGCGCACGTCGCGGAGATCACCGCGGCGGTGGAGGCCCTGCCGGGCGTCCGGGTGCGCAAGGTGTCCGACCGGACGTTCCTCCTGCACCTGGGCGGCAAGCTGGAGGTGCACTCCAAGGTCAGCCTCCGCAACCGCGACGACCTCTCCCGCGCCTACACCCCCGGCGTCGCGCGGGTCTGCCAGGCGATCGCGGCCAACCCGGCCGACGCCCGCCGCCTGACGATCAAGCGCAACACCGTGGCCGTCGTGACCGACGGCTCGGCCGTCCTCGGTCTCGGCAACCTCGGCGCGGCCGCCGCGATGCCGGTGATGGAGGGCAAGGCCGCGCTGTTCAAGCGGTTCGCGGGCGTCGACGCCTGGCCCGTGTGCCTGGACACCCAGGACACCGAGGAGATCATTCGGACCGTCCAGATCCTGGCACCCGCCTACGGGGGCATCAACCTCGAGGACATCGCCGCGCCGCGCTGCTTCGAGATCGAGGCCCGGCTGCGCGAGATGCTCGACATCCCCGTCTTCCACGACGACCAGCACGGCACGGCGATCGTCGTGCTGGGCGCGCTGCGCAACGCGCTGCGGGTCGTGGGCAAGCAGCTGTCGGACTGCAAGATCGTGGTGTGCGGGGTGGGCGCCGCGGGTTCGGCGATCATCCGGCTGCTGGCCACCGACAAGCCGGGCGACGTGCTGGCCGTCGACGTCGGGGGGATCGTGCACCTCGGGCGCCCCGGGCTGGACGCCAACCTGACCTCGATCGCCGAGCAGACCAACGCCGCGGGCGTGACCGGCACGCTGGCCGAGGCGCTCGTGGGCGCCGACGTGTTCATCGGCGTGTCCGCCCCCGATCTCTTCGGCGCGGCGGAGCTGGCCACGATGGCGCCCGACGCGATCGTGTTCGCGCTGGCCAACCCCGACCCCGAGGTGGACCCGGCGGTCGCGACGCACCACGCCGCCGTGGTGGCGACCGGGCGGTCGGACTACCCGAACCAGATCAACAACGTGCTCGCCTTCCCGGGCGTGTTCCGCGGGTTGCTCGACGCGCAGGCGCGCGACATCACCGACCGGATGCTGCTCGCTGCCGCGGCCGCGATCGCCGACGTCGTCCACGAGCCCAACCCGAGCTTCATCGTGCCCAGCGTGTTCGACGCCGCGGTCGCGCCCGCCGTGGCGGAGGCGGTGCGCTCGGCGGTGTGAGCCGGAGCGCGACGCCTGCACCGGACACGCGATCTACCCTTGCGGTATGCCCGTCATCGGAGTGCTGGCCCTGCAGGGCGACGTCCGGGAGCACGTCGCCGCGCTCACCGCGTGCGGTGCGCGGGCGGTGCCGGTGCGCCGCCCCGCCGAGCTCGACGGCGTCGACGCGGTGGTGCTGCCGGGCGGCGAGTCCACCACGATGAGCAGGCTGCTCACGACGTTCGACCTGCTCGAGCCGATGCGGACGCGTATCGCGGCCGGGATGCCGACCTACGGGTCGTGCGCGGGCATGATCCTGCTGGCCCGCGCGGTGCTCGACGGGCGGCCCGACCAGCAGCAGCTCGGCGGTCTCGACGTCGTCGTGCGGCGGAACGCGTTCGGACGCCAGGTCGACTCGTTCGAGACCGACCTGCGCTTCGACGGCCTCGTCGGCGGCCCTGTGCGGGCGGTGTTCATCCGGGCCCCCTGGGTGGAGGAGACCGGGCCGGGCGTGCAGGTGCTCGCCACCGTGCCCCGCCTGACCGTCGCGGGCTCGGACACCGGCCCGGCCGCCGGGCGGCCCGTGGCCGTGCGCCAGGGCCCCGTGCTCGCGACGGCGTTCCACCCGGAGCTCACTGGCGACCTGCGCGTGCACGCCCTGTTCTGCGACCTGGTGCGGGCTCGCTCAGCCGCCGCCTGACGCCGTCCGGGTGCGGGTGGCGCACCTGCGGATGCGGTGCACAGCGGATGGTGTCACGCGCCCCGCGTGCCCACAATCGTGCACCATGGCGACCGCCCTGATCCCGCTCAAGCAGTGCGGCATCGGCGACGCCGGGGTCGTCGGTCAGGCCGCGGCCGTGCTGGGGGAGCTCGCCGCTGACGGCATGCCCGTGCCCGACGGGGCGGTTTTCATCCCGGCCGCCGCCGAGCTGTCCGACGCGGACCTCGGCGCGCTGCTCGGCGACGTCACCGCGATGATCGGGAGCGGCCGGTACGCGGTGCGGGCGTCGACGGTCGGTGAGGTTCCCGGCCTCGGATGCCGTGCTCGACGTCGACGCCGACGGGTTGGTCGCGGCGGTCCGCTCCTGCTGGGCCGCGGGGGACCGGTCGCCCGGTCCCACAGCCCAGGGACACGCACCGGTGGCCGTGCTCGTCCAGCGGAGGGTGCGCGCGACGGCCGCCGGGGTGGCGTTCGCGTCCGACCGGGCGGTGCTGGTCAATGCGGTGCCGGGGCCGCCGGGTGCAGGCGACGCGGCGCTGCCCGACGAGTGGCTGGTGCACGGGGGCCGTGGCCACCTGCCGACGATCGCCGCACGACACCGTCGACGCCGCCACGGTGCTGGCCGTCGCGGAGCTCGCCGGGCGTGTCGAACGGCGCCTGGGTGGGCCGCAGGACGTCGAATGGGCCCTGGACGACGGACGCGCCGCGCCGTGCTCGAGCACGGCGTACGGCTTGCCGAGCGGAAGGTGCTCGAGCGCCGCGACGACGTGTTCTGGCTGACCCTGCCCCGCGCGACCGCCGCGCTGCGGGCCACGTCCCCACGCGCGACTCCGGCGGACGCGACCGCGATGCGGGCCGAGATCGCGCAGTCGGTGGCCAGGGCCAAGGGCGCGCACGCCTGGATCGAGAGGCATCCCGCACCGGTGACCTACGGCCGCCGTCCCGCGCCGCCGCCCGCGCTCGGCTCGCTTCCGCCCGAGGCGCAGTTCGCGATGCGCGCCATGATGTGGTCGGTCGAGTCGATCCTGGCGCCCGAGTCGTCGAACCGGGATGCGTCCCCGACGGCGGTGGCGGGCATCCCGGCGGTGCCGGGGCGCTACACCGGGCCGGTGCGCATCGTCCGCGACGAGTCCGAGCTCGGCCGGATCCAGCTCGGCGACGTGGTGGTGTGCCCGGTCGCGGCCCCGGTGTGGTCCCTGGTGTTGCCAGCCCCGCCCCGTGTTTGCAGCAGGGTGACATTCCTCCGATTGAGTCGTATCGGCGTCACCGCTACTGCACGACCGCGGACGGCCGCGCGGACGAAACCGTGGACGGCACGCGCCCGCCCCGCCCGCCGCCTGCACCGTCGGTAGCATGGACCGGATCGCGGTGGTGGAAAGGACGGGCATGAGCGGGCACTCCAAGTGGGCGACGACCAAGCACAAGAAGGCCGTCATCGACGCCCGCCGGGGCAAGATGTTCGCGAAGCTGATCAAGAACATCGAGGTGGCCGCCCGCACGGGCGGCGCTGATCCCGACGGCAACCCGACGCTGTTCGACGCCATCCAGAAGGCCAAGAAGAGCTCGGTGCCCAACGACAACATCGACCGCGCTGTCAAGCGCGGCTCGGGGGCCGATGCGGGCGGCGCCGACTACCAGACGATCACCTACGAGGGCTACGGCCCGGGTGGTGTCGCGGTGCTGATCGAGTGTCTCACCGACAACCGCAACCGCGCCGCCACCGAGGTCCGGCTCGCGATGACCCGCAACGGCGGCACCATGGCCGATCCCGGCTCGGTGTCCTACCTGTTCACCCGCAAGGGCGTCGTGATCGTCCCCAAGAACGACCTCTCCGAGGACGACGTGCTGATGGCCGTGCTCGACGCGGGCGCGGAGGAGGTCAACGACCTGGGCGACAGCTTCGAGGTCGTCTCCGAGGCCACCGACCTCGTCGCCGTCCGCACCGCGTTGGTCGAGGCGGGCATCGACTACGACTCGGCCGACCCGACGTTCATCCCCTCGATGCAGGTGCCGCTCGACGCCGAGGCCGCCCGCAAGGTCTTCCGCCTCATCGACGCGCTCGAGGACAGCGACGAGGTGCAGAACGTCTACGCCAACTTCGACGTCTCCGACGAGGTCATGGCCGAGGTCGGCTGACTCAGCCCTCGTGCAGGAAGAGGCAGAACGGGTGGCCCACCGGGTCGAAGTAGACCCGGACGTCGTCCTGGGGTTGGAAGTCGGCGATCCGGGCGCCAACTGACACGGCATACGCGCCCGCGGCGTCCAGGTCGTCGACGTGCACGTCGAGGTGCACCTGGATCTGCTGTTCGTCCGTGGCGGCGGGCCAGGTCGGCGCGACGTACCCCTCCTGGAGCTGGAACGACAACCCCGCTCCGCCGTCGGGGCTCCCGAGCTTGACCCACGTCGGTTCGTCCTGGATCCGCTTCCATCCCAGCAGGTCCTCGTAGAACCGGGCGAGCGCGGGCGGATCGGCGCAGTCGAGGACGACGCCGGACAGGTGCATGCGTGGATGGTCCATCCGCCGACCCTGCCACCGCGTGCCGCGGCCCGCAGGCTCCGGCGGTCACGCGCGCAGGCGGTGCACCACCACCCGCGCAGGCCGGATCGAGCGCGGCCCGACCGAGAGCCCCGGCTCCAGCAGCACGGACACCGTGCGGTCCGCCGGCGCGTCGTCGGTGGGCGTGACCTCGGCCACCTCCATCGTGCGGGCGTCGAACGCGGCCCCGGCACCCGGCGCCACCACCGTGCCACCGCGCCCGGCGATCAGGCGCTCCAGCCCCGCGGCGATCGCCGCGAACGCATCCCGTTCCCGATGCGAGCGTGCGGTGTCGGCGCAGGCCAGGGTGTCGACGCGGAGCGCGTGCAGCTCCACCAGAAGGGGCACGTCCGGGGCCGCGTCGGCGTGCCGGGCGTCGCCGATCGCGCCCAGCGTCACCGCCTGCCGCGCCAGCGCGCGCGCCACGTCGTCCACCCGGTCCGCGACGTCCTGCAGGGTCACCTCGCCCATACCGCGACACTAGCTACGCTCCGGCCGTGGCCGTTCACGGAATCGACCTCGGCACCACGAACTCCGCGATCGCCTGCGTCGGCAAGGACGGGCGCCCGGAGGTGCTCGCCGGGCTCTCCGGCGCGCCCACCACCCCTTCGGTCGTGCTTTTCGCGGGCCCGCAGGAGTACGTCGTCGGGGAAGGGGCGCGGCGCGAGGCCCTCCTGGACCCCGAGCACGTCTGCGCGCTCGTCAAACGCCGGATGGGCGACGCCGAATGGCGGTTCGTGGCGCACGGCTCGGCGTGGTCCGCGCCCGCGGTCTCCTCGCTGATCCTCAAGAGCCTCGTCGCCGACGCCGCCTTCGCCACCGGCGAGGAGCCCACGGCCGCCGTCATCACCGTGCCTGCGTACTTCGGCGACGAGGAGCGGCGCGCCACCGTGCTGGCGGGCACCTACGCGAACCTCGACGTCGTCGAGGTGCTCTCCGAGCCGATCGCCGCCGCGCTGGCCTACGGCTTCGGCCGCCTCGACGGAGCTCCCGACCTCACGAAGCCGGGGCCCAGCGAGACGGTGCTGGTCTACGACCTCGGCGGCGGAACGTTCGACGCCACCGTGATCGAGCTGGCCGACCGGCGCATCTCCGTGCTCGCCGTGGAGGGCGATCACCAGCTCGGCGGCGCCGACTGGGACGAGCGCATCGCCCTGCACCTCTCGCGCCGCTTCTGCGCGGACAACCCCGACGCCGAGGACCCGCTCGACGACTCCGCGGGGTCACAGGCCCTCGTGCTGGCCGCCGAGCGAGCGAAGCACCAGCTCACCGACGCCGAGCGCACCGAGGTGGTGGTCACCCACGACGGCGCGCGCTCCACCGTCACGCTCTCGCGCGCCGAGCTGGAGGACATGACCGCCCCCCTGCTGCGCCGCACCCTCGAGCTCACCCGCGCCTGCCTCGACGAGGCCGCCCGCCGCGGCGTGTCCGACGTGGACCGTGTGCTGCTCGTCGGCGGCTCGTCGCGGATGCAGGCCGTGGCCGAGATGCTGCGCCGGGAGCTGGACCTGGACCCCCAGCTGCACGACCCGGAGCTGGCCGTCGCCCGCGGCGCCGCGATCTACGGCGAGAAGACGGAGCTGGAGCGGATGGTCGTGGCCGACCTGCGCTCGCGGGGTCGGCTGCGCGACGGCGAACCGCTCGACGACGCCGCCCCCACCGACCTCGACGACGCGTGCCGCCGCGTCGCCGACGCCTTCGGGGTGGCGCTGGCCCAGGTGCGGCGGGCCGTGGAGATCCGTGTCGACACCGTCGTGTCCCGCGGCTTCGGGGTGCTCGCGGTGAACGCCCAGCTCGGCCGCCTGGAGGTGAGCTGGCTGGTGCACCGCAACGACCGGCTCCCGATCCGCACGAGCCGCTCGTTCGGCACGGTGCGGGCCGACCAGCGCGTCATCGAGGTCACGGTCGTCGAGCAGCAGGGCCAGGCCGAGTCCGCCAGGGCGCAGGACGCCAAGGTGCTCATCGCCGGGGAGATCACCGGGATCCCGCCCGGCTACGGTGAGGGCAGCGAGGTGCGGGTGACGTTCGAGATGGGGTTCGACGGCGTCCTGCACGTCACCGCGTTCCACGTCGACGCCGGGCTCCCGCTCGTCCTCACCGCCACCACCGGCGCCACGCTCTCGCAGGCAGAGGTCGCCCGCGAGCGCGACCAGCTGGGGAAGCAGCGCCGCCGTGAGTGAGCCGCGTGCGCCTGCGAACGAGTCATCGATCCGCGTGAGCCGCGATGACTGAGCTGCCGTCGTTCGATCCCAACAGCTACCGCAAGCGGGTGCTGGCCGCCGTCGAGCGCCGGGGCGGCCCGGACGCATCGGACCCGTTCGAGCTCTACGACCTGCCGCTCGACGCCGAGCTGGACGACGCGACGGTCGCCGCGCGCGTGGCCGAGGTGTGGGCCTTCTGGCAGCGCCAACGCGACCACCCCCGCTACCGCGCGCTCGTCTCCCTGCTGGTCGAGACCCACGCCGAACGCAGCGCCGAACTGCTCGACGCCCCCACGCGCCGTGCGGCGGCGACCCAGGCCCGCGCCCGGCGGGCGGAGCGCGAGGCGCAGCGCTACGCGCTGCTGGACGCGGCCATCGAGCGGCTCGTGCAACGCCACGGCGGGGTGCCGCGGGACAAGATCGCCGGGCTGGAGGAGGTCGGCGCGCTCGGCGGCCTCACCGCCGACGAGGTGGCCACCCGGGTGCGCCGCCACCGGCTTCTCGGGCCCGCGATCGGGGTCGAGCGGCGGCGGCAGATCCAGGCGCTGCTCGCCGAGTTCGGCAGGCTGACCTCGGCGCCGTCGCCGCCGACGCTGCTCGCCCTCCTGGGGCTCACGCCGTCCGCGACCGAGCAGCAGGTGACGGCCGGGCACGCGGCCTGGCGCACGCGGGCGCGCGAGCTGCCCGCCGGACGGCTCCGTGCGGTCGTCGACGAGCTGCTCGTGCACGTCGCCGACCTGATCGCGCCCGGCCCCGCCGCGGTGGCGGCCTACCTCGACGCGGTGGCCGCCGACGTCACCGACTATCTGCGGCCGCGGGTGCGCGCGGCGGTGCTGGTCGAGGACCGGCTGGTCGCCGAGGACCACGCCCACCTGCTCGCCGAGGCGGCCGACCGGGGGCTCGACGAGCGCCGCGCCACCGCGGTCATCGCCGCGCTGGCGGCCGAGCTCGGCGCCGCGGTGGAGCCGGTGGCCGGGGCGGGCGGCGGCGATTCCGGAACGGCCCGCGCGTCGGGCGGCGGGTCCGCCGCCCCGACGGCAGGCAGGTCGCCATCGAGGGGCGGTGGGTCCACGGATCGACCGGGCGGAGCGCGAACGGACGCGCCGGGCGGCGGGGACCGGCCCGGTGGAGCGGGGACGAGCACGCCGGGCGACCGGGACCGTCCCGGTGGAGCGGGGACGGACGCGCCGGGCGACCGGGACCGCTTTGGTGGAGCGGGGACGGACGCGCGCGGCGCGGGGGGCCGCCGTGGTGGTGCGGAGGCCGCGGAGCCGGACCGGGGCCGCGCGGGCGCGGCGCCAGGCGCCGACTTGATCCGGCAGGCGCGGGCGGCGTTGCGCGCGGGCAGGCCACGAGAGGCCCGACGGCTGGTGGACGCCGCCCTCGACGCCGCCCTCGATGCAGCTGTCGGGCGCAGCGCGACCGGGCAGGCGCGGGCCCTCTCGGACGAGGTCGACGCCGTGCTCGCCGAGGCGGACCGTCGGGGGGCCGCGGCGGCGCAGGCGGCGGCCCAGCGGCGCTGGGTGGCCGCCCTCGACGACCTCGACCACCTCGCGCGGACGGCCGCCGATGCCGTCCCGGACCTGGAGGAGCGCCGGACGCAGGCCCGTGCGGCCGTCGCGCGGGCCGACGGGCGTGTCGCGGCGGCGCAGGCCGGAGCGCCTGCGGAGCGCGCGGCCGCGCTGCGGGCCGTGCTCGCCGAGTGCCGCGACCACGCCGGGGCCCGCGACGCGCTCGAGGCGCTCATCGCCGTCGGGCCGGAAGCGCCCGCGTGGGTCAGCGCCGCCCGTGACGATCGGGGCGACGTCATGGTGCTCTGGGCGCCCTCGACCATCGGGGGCGTCACCTACCGGGTGCGCCGCATGCAGCCCGACGGCACGTGGCAGGTGATCGGACGGGTGCCCGACAGCTCGATCGAGGACGGCGGCGCCCCTCCGGGCGTCGAGGCGCCGATCTACGCGGTGTCCGCGATCCAGTCGGGCCGCACCTCGACCGAGACCCGGTCTGACGCGGTCCCGGAGCGGCGCGGCGCGGACCGTTCCGGCCGGGCAACCGCGATGGGCCCGACGACCACCACCGCGCCGGTGCTCGCGGCGCCCACGGGCGTCCTCGCGGTGCGGGCGGGCGACGGCACGGTCGAGGTGACGTGGACCCCGGTGGCCTCGGCGGGAGCGGTCGAGTACCGGGTGCGGCGGCTCGGCGGGGACCGCTGGCGGGTGATCGGCCGCACCCGCACCACCCGCATGCAGGACGGCGGTGCGCCGGCGGGCGTCGTGCCTGTGTACTCGGTCAGCGCTGCGTCGGGCGGCGTACGGTCGGCAGAGGGGCGCTCCGACGGAGGGTGATCACCACCCAAACCTCCGAATCCGGGCACACTGGACATCGATCCACCCAGCGATCCGTACAGGCGACCAGAAACAGGGACATGAACCTTCGGATATTCGGCCTCTCCTACGCGGTCACGGCGGTGGCGCTGCTCGTTGCGTTCCTCTATGGCGGGGTCACCGGTCTCGTCCTCTGCGCGATCCTCGGCATCCTCGAGATCTCACTGTCGTTCGACAACGCCGTGGTCAACGCCACGGTGCTGGAGCGGATGTCCCCGTTCTGGCAGCGCATCTTCCTCACCATCGGCGTGCTCATCGCCGTGTTCGGCATGCGGCTGGTCTTCCCGCTGATCATCGTCGGGGTCACGGCGCACCTGAACCCGGTCGAGGCGTTCCGGCTCGCGCTGGAACAGCGGCCCGCCAGCGACCCGACGAGCTACGCCGCCCTGCTGAACGCCGCATACCCGCAGATCGCCGCGTTCGGCGGCACGTTCCTGCTCATGCTGTTCCTGGACTGGCTGTTCGAGGACCGCGAGATCAAATGGCTGTCCTGGCTGGAGAAGCCGCTGGCGAAGATCGGGCAGCTCTCCCGGCTGTCGATCGTGATCGCGCTGGTCGTGCTCGTGGTGATGTCCGAGACGCTCGGCGCCGATCCCAACGTCGTGCTCATGGCGGGAGCGCTGGGCCTGGTGACGTACCTGCTGGTCAACGGGCTGGGCGAGTTCTTCGACCAGGCGAGTGAGCAGGACGACGACGAGGGCGCCGCCGAGGCAGGCCGCTCCGGTTCCGGCCCTTCACGGCTGGCCAAGGCCACCGGCAGAGCGGGCTTCTTCCTGTTCCTCTACCTGGAGGTGCTGGACGCCGCGTTCTCGTTCGACGGCGTGATCGGCGCGTTCGCCATCACCACCGACCCGATCCTCATCGCGCTGGGTCTCGGTTTCATCGGCGCGATGTTCGTGCGGTCGCTCACGGTCTTCCTGGTGCGCAAGGGCACGCTGGCCGACTACGTGTACCTCGAGCACGGCGCGCACTGGGCGATCGGCGCCCTGTCGGTGATCCTGCTGGTCGGCATCGGCTACCACGTCGACGAGATCGTCACCGGCCTGATCGGGGTCGCGTTCATCGTCGCCGCGTTCCTGTCCAGCGTGCTGCGCAACCGGAGGCTGGAGGCCGAGGGGGTCGACACCCACCGCACGCTGGAGGAGATGGAGCACTCCTCGTGACGCAGGCGCAGGCTGTGGCTGACGAGGCGGAGAAGGAACGGCTGCTGGACTACCTCCGGTCGACCCGGGCCGCCCTCGTGGGCAAGCTCGACGGCCTGTCGGAGTACGAGGTCCGCCGCCCCCGCACGCCGACGGGCACGAACCTGCTCGGCATCGTGAAGCACCTGGCCGGGGTCGAGATCGGCTACTTCGGTCCGACGTTCGGCAGGCCGTTCCCGGACCCGCCTGCATGGCTCGACGACGCGGTGTTCGACGCGGACCCGAACGCCGACCTGTGGGTGCGTCCCGAGGAGTCGCGGGAGGAGATCGTCGGGCTCTACCAACGGGCGTGGGCGCACGCCGACGCGACAGTCGCGGCGCTGCCGCTCTCCGCCCTCGGGCGCGTGCCGCACTGGCCCGCCGAGCGGGCGA
Source organism: uncultured Actinomycetota bacterium (assembly GCA_963770115.1). Taxonomy (GTDB): domain Bacteria; phylum Actinomycetota; class Actinomycetes; order Mycobacteriales; family Pseudonocardiaceae; genus Pseudonocardia. Next base: position 81,564 of record CAVYOT010000008.1, on the reverse strand, counting down.
GGGTGACCCTGCACCACATCCTGGTGCACGTGCTCGCCGACACCGCGCGGCACGCGGGCCACGCCGACATCCTCCGGGAGACTGTCGACGGCGTTGCGGGCCTGCGGGAGAGCGGTGACAACATGCCGTCGACGGACGCGGCGTTCTGGGCGGCGCACGTCGCCCGCGTCGAGGCGGCGGCCAACGCGGCCGAGACGGCGCGGCCCCACCTGATCACCGGCTCGGCACGGAAGGCGGCCACCTCTGGCCGCATGCGCACCGAGCCGGTGATCACCGGGGGTGGGGTCGGCGACTAGAGGTCGAACTCGGCGGGCGGGATGCCCACCGCGTCGCAGACCTCGCGGACGGCCTGCTGCTCGTGCTTGTCGAAGTTGCCGTCGGCGCCGCCGATGATGATGCCCACCTGGATCACCGCCCGCGCGGCCTCGGGCTTGTTCTTCAGCTTGCCGATCGTCGCGATGGCCTCGACCTTGCCGAAGTCGTAGTCGCGCTCCAGCTTGGACGAGTAGAACTCGAAGTGCTGCTGCAGCTCGCTCGGGTCGAATACCGACAGCGCGTCGTTGCTGCCGATGAACGCCGCGGTCTTGCGGCGCTCCTCGGGCGAGATCGTGCCGTCCGCGGCGGCGATCAGCGCACACATGGCCATGCTTGCCTTCGCGAGAGTCCTTGCTCTTGTGCTTCCCGACCTGCGTCTTCGTGTTGCTCTGCAGGTCGGTCAGGCGGCTCTTCAGCTGGTCCCACAGCGCCATGACGGCGTCGTCCTTTCCTCGTACTCGCTCACGCGGGCGTGCATCCACGCCAGCATCTCCTCGCCTGCCCGCACCCCTGTGGTGGCCGTGACGGTCAGGTGGTCTCGGGTGAAGCCCGCCTCGGCCAGCTCGCCGTGGGCGGGGCGGATCGCGACGTCGGCCGCGTCGAGCAGGTCGGCATCGAGCAGGGAGTCCCCGGCCGCCAGCAGCGGCCCGCCGCCGACCCGTTCACGGATCTCGGCGGCCGCCGCCGCCTTCGTCAGCGGGCGGGGCACCGCGTAGACCTTGCGGCCCTGCAGCGACACCGTCCATCCGCGCGGCGCGCACCAGGCCGCGAGGGCGTCGACCCAGCCGTCGGGCAGCGCGGCGCGCTCGACGACGGCGTAGGCGAAGAGATCCCCCGCCACCCGCTGCGCCAGCACGAACGGGGCCGCCGACGCCCGCAGGTGGGCCTCGACCTCGGCCAGGGGCGCGCATCCTCGCAGCCGGGCGGCCACCAACGCCGTCCATCCGCGGTCGGGGACGCCGTCGACGAGCAGGTGCCCGCCGTTGCTCGCGATCGCGTAGCGCGCACGGGGGCCCGGCAGGCGCACCCTGGCGAGCTGCTCCGGTGTGCGCGTGGTGCTCGGGACGACGACCGCGCGGCGGTGCAGGGCGCGCAACAGGCCCGCCGCGGTCTCGGTGAGGTACGAGAGCGGCGCGCCGCGGTGGAACTCGACGCACAGCAGCCGCGGCGCGTCCGCGTCGGGGCCCCGCAGGTCGAGCGCGGCCGCGGAGTAGATCAGGGTGCGGTCGAGATCGGCGCCGACCAGCACCGGCCGACGATCATCGGCGATCCGCACGGCGAGCCCGTCGGCGCCGGTCGCGCCGCGGGTGAAGCGCGGGTGGATCAGCCCGACGCAGCTGTAGGCGAGGTCGGGCACCTCCTCGCACCGGGACGCCGCGCTGCGCGGCGAGCAGCCGGACGTGCGCGAGATCGGCGGCCGCGTCCGCCGCGCACGAGCACCAGCCACGGCACGCGGCGCAGCAGCACCCGCGTCGTCTCCCCCACGCCCGGCTTGACCAGGTTGACGTCGCCGATGCCGTACTCGCGCGCTGATGCGCTCGACCGCGGCCCAGCCGGCCCAGGTCGGTGCGCGGTCCGCCTGCTGACGGCGCGGCCAGTCCTCGGCGCCACCGCGTCGGCGACCGCGGCGAACCGGTCGCTGACGGCGTCGACGAACACCGCCGAGACGTCGGCGGCGGCCAGCTCGCGGTAGAACTTCGCGCCGTGGAACTGTCCCGGCGCCGGATGACTCGGTTCAGCACGGTGCGCGACACCAGCCCGGACACCGTCGAGTTCAGCAGGCCGAGGGCGACCAGGAAGTCGTCGCGGGTGCCGAACGTGCGACGCACGATCCGGGGTCGGCGAGCACCGCGAGCTCGGCGTCGAAGCCGGGTGCCAGTTCGCATTCGCAGCTCGATCGCGGCCGCAGCTCGCGGGCGATCGCGCCCTTGCCGGTCCAGCCGTCGACGAACACGACGTCGGCCGGGTCGTGATGCGCGGCGAGGTAGCGCAGCGCGACGGTGTCGATGCCGCGGCCGCGCACGATGCGACACCGCGTAGTGCGGCGAGCGTCGAGGCCGTGCGCGAGCTGCGCCCAGCGGCGCATGCAGGATGCCGATCGGCGTGCCGGCCCGCGCGAGCGAGGCCAGCACGGCTCGCGGCCCGCGTTCGGCGAGGACCAGCTCGGTGACGACGCCGACCGCATGCGCGATCCGTCGGCGCCGAGGCCGCGAGCGCCTGCTCGAACAGCCGCCGGTAGGCGGCGTCGGGCTGGTACTCGATCGGCAGCGACTCCGCGTAGTGCGCGCCGCCGGTCTGGATCGCCTCCTCGCGTTCCTCGGTCGGCGCCTCGAGCGCGACGTCGGACAGGTCGGTGAGCAACCAGGCGACCTCGTCGGGGGCGTAGCTGCCGAACGCCGGCCCGCGCAGCGGCGCGGGGGTGCTCATGGTGTGACCACCACCGTCGTGCGGCGGGTGTGCGGAGCCAGTGCGGCGAGCAGCCCGCCGCGCAGCGCGGGGGTGTCGGCGGCGGGTCGACGACCACGAGCACGTGGTCCCACGGCCCGGCGACGTTGTACGCGAACCGCGGGCCGGGCCCGTCGGCGGGGTCGTCGTGGGTGGGGAAGGTGATGCCGCTGGTGAGCGCGTAGCCCGGCTCGTCGACGACGAGCGCCGGCGATCGCGTGGTGGTGGAGAAGACGACGTGGTGTCCGGCCTCGGCCAGCGCGGCCGCGAGGCGCAAGGGGAGCGTACATCAGCTCCTCGGTGCCGAGCACCAGGTCATCGCCCGCCCGGACGTCGGCCGCCCGCTCCAGCCGCGCCACGAGGCTGGGCAGTACCTGCGCCAGCGTGCGATGGTGCGCGGCGGTGAACCCGTGCCGTCCGCCCGCGGGCAGCCCGGCGGGCCAGCCCAGGTCGGCGAGCGCGACCCGCGCGTGCGGCGGATCCACGGGGACGGCCCGCGGCGTGGTGGGGGCCGCGAGCTCCGCCCGCAGGGCCGCGGCGCGCTCCGCGATGTCCACGGGCAGGCTCACCGGCGCGGGCGAGCGACACGACGTCGACGCGCACGCCGTCGGGAAGGCCGGTGAGCGCGCCCTCGCGGACGTCGACCAGCGCGGCGAGGACGTAGCGCTCCCGCGGCGCCAGCCGGTGCAGCGCCACGATCGTGTTCAGCGCGGTGCGGCCGGTGGACAGCTCGTCGTCGACGAGCACGAGCGGGCGCGACCGGGTGAGCAGGGTCGGGTCGGACGGCAACAACCGGTGCTCGGTGTGGTGGGTGTGTTCCTCGCTGAACCCGCCGACCACGGCGACGACCGGCGCCGGACGCCGTGTCGAGTGCAGGTAGTCGACGCCGCCGAGCGCCTCGGCGACGCAGTGGCCGAGCGCCGTGGCCGTCTCGGCGAACCCGAGCACCAGCGTGTCGAGCGCCCCAAGGAGTCGAGCAGCAGGCTCGCGTCGGACCGCCGCGTACACGGCCGCGGCCGCCCCCGCTTCACCGCGGACGGCAGCATGCAGCGCGTCGACCGGCAGGCCCCTCGGCGGACGCCCGGCCAGCGTGTCCGCGACCAGACCCCCCAACAGCAGTCCGGCCGCATGGACGAGCCGGGGTTCGGCGGGGATGTGCTTGCCAAGCACGCGGGAGACCAGCAGCTGCGCCCGGCGCGGGTTGTCGCGCAGCGCGAGCCCGAGCAGGACCCGCGGGTCGGGGCCCGCGTCCCGGGTGCGCAACCGGAAACCGAGCCGCTCGACGGTCGTGCCGGGCGCGACAGGCACAGCTCTCACCGCGGACGGCTCGCGGTGAGCAGGTCGACGAACGACACGCCGTCGGCGGCCACCCCGAACACCCGTGCGCGCAGCATCGTCCGCCGCGCCCAGGACAGGTGCGGGCGGATCTCGTTCATCTTGTTGCCGTGCCCGGACGCCATCACGCCGCTGGCCCGGCCCGCGCCGACCAGGTCGCGCGCGTCGCGGTACTCCTCGGCGGACACGACCGAAAGGGCGTTGACGATGGCGACGTGCCCCGGGTGGATCGCGGTCTTCCCGGTGAGACCGTTGGCCTGGTCCAGCAAGACCTCGCGGATCAGGCCGTCGATCGCGCGGGAGACGAGCTCGCCGCGCAGGTGGCGGGCGTCGTGCTCGTCGAAGGGGGACTGCCGAAGCTGCGGCTTGAAGATCCGCGCGGGACCGCCGTAGTACTCCCAGACCGGCCCGGCCACAGTGAAGCCGGTGCCGTCGGTGCGGCCGAGCACGTTGACGACGTCGCCGATGAGCCCGGACACCACCTTGATGTCGTAGATGGACAGCTCCGGCGAGCGCCGGAGGCCGTAGAGCGCGCAGAGGTCCGTGGCGCCGATGCGCACGGCGAGGATGCGCCGCCGGTCGCGGTGCAGGAGCGCGCGCAGGCGGGTGAGCTCGTCGACCCGCGTCTCCGCGTACAGCACCGCGCCGGACTCGATCACCGGCATGGCCAGCAGCGACGTGCCCGCCTCGCGTTCGGCCGCCTCGAGCGCCAACAGGTACTCGGTGCCGCTGGCCGCGGTGAACTTCGGCAGCACGAACCCGTCGAGGATGTGCGCCGCCGCACCCAGCCGCTTCATGAGCGTGCGGATCTGCGCGGACTCACGCACGCGGACGAACAGCAGCGGCAGCTCGTCGGGCGGCTCGGCGTGCAGGGCCGAGAGGACCTCGACCAGGTTGTCCTCGGCCTCGGTGACCTGCTCGTCGGCGATCGCGTCCTCCAGACAGACCACGACCGAGGTGACCCCGGCCGCGGCCTGCTTGGTGATGTCGGCGATCAGCGCGGGCCGGTCGGCGGGCATGTAGAGGGTGGCGCCGAGCGCCACCGAGAGCAGTTCGGTGCCGCTGCCGCGGTCGAACCGCTCCGGTGGCCGCTCGAACAGAGCGGCGGACTGCGCCGCGCTCAGGTAGCCGAAATGGCGCATCGGGCCGCCGTTCCCGCTACTTCCGACCGCGCGTCCACTCCATGCCCCAGCCGTAGGCCCGGTCGAGGTCGGCCTGCCCACCCTGGATGTAGCGGACCTCCCGCCGCACGACGAGGTCGCCGCCCTGGTTCTCCAGCATGGCGATCGCGCAGGTGGGGGAGCTGGTGTCGGACTCGTCCAGCCGGACCTCGATCTCCGGGCTGTTCGTCGGGAAGAGCGTGACGACGCCGTCGGCGCTGGCCCAGTTGGGCACGCCCTCGTAGATGAACGCGAACACGAGGATCCGGCGGATCTCGTCCACCCGGGACAGGTCGATGAACATGTTCTCGCCCCCGGCGCTGCTGCCGGAGCGGTCGTCACCGTCGAGCCGGATGATCGGCGCCCCCCGGTACGGGGCCTGGAACGCGTTGCCCAGCGCCTGGACGACGCCCTTGGTGCCGTCGGTGAACTCCCACAGGCAGGCGAGGTCGAGGTCGATCCCGCCCCCGCCGCTGACCCGGCCGAACAGGCCCTTGCGCTGCGGAGCGCCCGCGCTCCACTGCAGGTTGACCCGCAGCTGTCCGCCGACGGCGCCGCGCTTGGTGAGCGAGACGCTGGGTGCCGACTTGGTCAGCGTGACCTTCGACAGCGACACGCCACCTGCGGCCGGAGGGCTCGCCCCGGGCCGCTTGGTGTAGTCGATGGCCATGGCGAGGCGCTCAGACGTTGACGCCGTAGTCCCGGGCGATGCCCGAGAGGCCCGACGCGTAGCCCTGGCCGATGGCGCGGAACTTCCAGTCGGCGCCGTTGCGGTAGAGCTCGCCGAACACCATGGCGGTCTCGGTGGAGGCGTCCTCGGTGAGGTCGTAGCGCGCCAGCTCCTTCTGGTCGGCGGCGTTGACCACGCGGATGAACGCGTTGCGCACCTGGCCGAAGCTCTGCGAGCGGGCGTCGGCGTCGTAGATGCTCACCGGGAACACCACCTTGTCGGCCTCCGGCGCCCAGCCCCGCGAGGTTGACCTTGACCTGCTCGTCGTCGCCCTCACCCTCGCCGGTGAGGTTGTCGCCGGTGTGCTCGACGGTGCCGTCGGGGCTGGTGAGGTTGTTGAAGAAGACGAAGTGCTTGTCGGAAACCACCTTGCCATCGGCCCCGATGACAATCGCCGAGGCGTCGAGGTCGAACTCCGTGCCGGTGGTGGTGCGGACGTCCCAGCCCAAGCCGACGATCACGTTGGTGAGGCCGGGGGCCTCCTTGGTCAGGCTGACGTTTCCACCCTTGGTGAGGCTGACGCTCACGACTGCTCTCCATCTGTCGCGGGGGGCTTGTCCCCCCTGAGTGTTCGCGGCCCGTCCCCCCTGGTCCGAGCCGAGCGCGGCTGAGCATAAACGGACAATCTCGACCCGCTCTCCACGGTGGCAACGGGCTGGGCGGCCGTAGGGTTCCCGGCGTGCCCGGCCCCGACGACACGATGCGGATCGCCCCGCTGCGCCCGTCCGACGCCGGTGAGGTGCTCACCGTGCAGCGCGCCGCCTATGTCACCGAGGCCCAACGCTACGCGGCGCCGAACATCCCGCCGCTGCGGGAAACGCTCGAGGAGCTCCGCTCCGACCTCGGCCGTCCGGACGCGATCGCGGTCGGCGCGTGGCTCGGTGCCCGGCTGGTCGGCTCGGTACGCGGGCGGGTCGCCGGAGCGGCGATGGAGGTCGCCCGGCTCTCCGTCGCCCCGGACGTCCAGGGCCGCGGGGTCGGTCGCGCGCTGCTGGCCGCGGTGCACGCGGCGGCGCCCGCGGCGGTGACCGCGACCTGGCTCGTGACGGGCGCGGCGAGCGAAGACAACCAGCGCCTCTACGCGGCAGCGGGCTACCGGGCGACGACGACGGTGCGCGACGCCGCGGGCGTCGAGCTGGTCCGGATGCAGCGCGTCCACTGACCGCAGGGGCGCATCTGCGGCCGCGCCAGGAATTGTCGGAGGCCGGTCCTAGACTCGCCCTCGATGAGCCCCGCCACCCGTACCCCAGCCACCGCCGCAGCCGCAGCAGCAGCCGCCGCGCCGCCGCCCTCCACCGGGCGTCGGCTTCTCCTGCTCGACGGGCACTCGCTCGCCTACCGGGCCTTCTTCGCCCTGCCGGCGGAGAACTTCCGCACCGGCACCGGGCAGACCACCAACGCGGTGTACGGCTTCACAGCCATGCTCATCAACCTGCTGCGCGACGAGCAGCCCACCCACCTCGCCGTGTGCTTCGACGTCTCGCGGCAGACGTTCCGGTCGGAGCGCTTCGTCGCGTACAAAGCCAACCGCACCACGACGCCCGACGATTTCCGCGGCCAGGTGGATCTCATCAAGGAGGTCCTGCGTGCCCTCGCCATCCCGGATTTCGGCGTGCCCGGCTTCGAGGCGGACGACCTCATCGCCACCCTCGCGACGCAGGCCGAGGCCGAGGGCTACCAGGTGCTCATCACCACCGGCGACCGCGACGCGTTCCAGCTGGTCAGCGAGAACGTCACCGTGCTCTACCCCACGCGCGGGGTGTCCGAGCTCGGCCGGATCGATCCCGATGCGGTGATGGCCCGCTACGGGCTCACGCCTGCGCAGTACCCGGATTTCGCGGCGCTGCGCGGCGACCCCTCCGACAACCTGCCCTCCATCCCGGGCGTCGGGGAGAAGACGGCCGCGAAGTGGGTGCGCGAGTTCGGGTCGCTCGCCGAGCTCACCGACCGGGTGGACGAGGTGAAGGGCAAGGCGGGCGATGCGCTGCGTGCCCACCTGGCGAGCGTGCTGCTCAACCGGCAGCTCACCGAGCTGGTGCGCGACGTACCGCTGGAGGCCGAGCCCGCCGATCTCGTCGTGCGGCCGTGGAACCGCGATGCGGTGCACCGCCTCTTCGACGAGCTGGAGTTCCGGGTCCTGCGCGAGCGCCTGTTCGCCACGCTGCAGAGCGCGGAGCCCGAGGCCGAGGGCGGCATCGAGGTGCAGGGCGGCGCGATCCCGGAGGGGGCGCTGCGGGCGTGGCTCGACGAGCACGCGCGCGACGGGCGCCGGGTCGGGCTGGCCTTCCACGGCGTCACTGGCAGCGCGGCTTCCGCCGACCTCACCGGCATCGGCCTTGCCACCGGCGAGCCGTCGGTCGAGGCGCGGGCGGCGGGCGCAACGGCGGGCGTGCCGCAGGCGGGCTACGTCGAGGTCGCCGCGCTCACCCCTGATGACGAGGCGGCGCTGGGGGAGTGGCTCGCCGATCCCGCCGTGCCGAAGGCCGCGCACGACGTCAAAGCCGCGCTGCACGCGCTGCGCGGCCGCGGCTGGACGCTCGCGGGGCTCACCAGCGACACCGCGCTCGCTGCCTACCTCACCCGCCCCGGCCAGCGCAGCTTCGACCTCGCCGATCTCGCGCTGCGCTACCTGCGCCGGGAGCTGCGGCTGTCCGGCGAGGACGAGAGCGGGCAGCTGTCGCTCCTCGGCGTTGATTCGCTTTCCGCTGATGCTCCGCGCGGCGGCGAAGAGGAGGCCCGCGCCCAGCGGGCCTCCGCGCAGATGGTCGCGGCGTCCGCGGTGGCCGAGCTGGCCGATGCGCTCGACACCGAGCTGGCCGAGAAGGCGGGCACCGAGCTCCTGGCCGGGCTGGAGCTGCCGCTGGAGTACGTGCTCGCCGATCTGGAGACCGCGGGCATCGCCGTCGACCACGACCTGCTCTCCTCGCTGGAGGCCGAGTTCGCCGCGCAGGTGAAGCAGGCCGCCCAAGATGCCTACGCCGTGATCGGCAAGGAGATCAACCTGGGCTCGCCGAAGCAGCTGCAGGTCGTGCTGTTCGACGAGCTGGGCATGCCCAAGACGAAGCGCACCAAGACCGGCTACACCACCGACGCCGATGCGCTGCAGACGCTCTTCGAGCAGACCGGCCACGAGTTCCTCTCCCACCTGCTCACCCACCGCGACGCCACGCGGCTCAAGGTCACCGTGGAGGGGCTGCTCAAGTCCGTCGCCGACGACGGGCGGATCCACACCACCTACAGCCAGACGATCGCGGCCACCGGGCGGCTGTCGTCCACCGAACCCAACCTGCAGAACGTGCCGATCCGCACGGCGGCAGGCCGCCGGATCCGGGAGACCTTCATCGTCGGCCCCGGCTACGCCGAGCTCATGACGGTCGACTACAGCCAGATCGAGATGCGGATCATGGCGCACCTTTCGGCCGACGGGGCGCTGATCGAGGCGTTCCGTTCGCGGCACGACTTCCACGCCGAAACGGCCGCGCGCGTGTTCGCCGTGGATCCCATCGCGGTCACGCCCGCCCAGCGCGCCAAGATCAAGGCGATGAACTACGGCCTGGCCTACGGCCTGTCCGCGTTCGGCCTGTCCAACCAGCTGCGCATCTCCGCCGAGGAGGCGCGCACGCTCATGGACGAGTACTTCAAGGGCTTCGGCGGGGTGCGGGACTACCTCCGCAGCGTGGTCGACGTCGCCCGCAAGGACGGCTACACGGCCACGATCCTCGGCCGCCGCCGGTACCTGCCCGATCTCACCAGCGACAACCGGCAGCGCCGCGAGATGGCCGAGCGGATGGCGCTCAACGCGCCGATCCAGGGGAGCGCCGCCGACATCATCAAGGTCGCGATGCTCGGCGTGCACCGCGCGCTGCAGGCCGAAGGGCTGCGCAGCCGGATGCTGCTGCAGGTGCACGACGAGCTGGTGCTGGAGGTCGCCGAGGGCGAGCGCGACGCCGTCGAGGCGCTCGTGCGCCGCGAGATGGGGGCCGCGGCGCAGCTGTCGGTGCCCCTCGAGGTGTCCGTCGGGTACGGGCGGAGCTGGGACGACGCCGCCCACTGACCCCCTTCGCAGCCCGGGCGGGCCGAGCGGCCTGGATGTGGCGCCGTTCGTCGCCGCGCACTACGCGGATGAGGCGGGCCTCGCGGCGTACACGGCCCCGGCGTACGACCTCGTCGAGCCTGCCGAGCGGGCGCGGCTCACCGCGGCCGATCCGCGCAGCATCGTGCACCTCACCCTCCCCACGTTCGGCGCCGCCGACGCCGCCGCGCGCCTGGCCGCGTGGCGGGCCGACGGCACGCTCGTCGTCGACGGCGGCCCTGCGCTGTACGTCTACGACCTCGCCGGACCCGGGCCGCAGCCGCCCACCCGCGGGTGGATCGGAGCGGTTGCGCTCGCCCCCCTCCGGTCGTCGCCCCGCACGAGGCCACGATGGCGGGCATGGTCGCCGATCGGCGAGCGCTGCGCGCCGCCACCCGCGCCGACCTGGAGCCGGTGGTGCTCGCCCACGACGGGCCGCCGGGTGCGGCGGCCAGGCTGGCGCGGAAGGCCGTGGCCGAGCGGGCGCCCGTCGCCGACCTCACCGACGACGCAGGCGTCCGGCATCGGCTGTGGCGCGTGGCCGATCCCGGCGAGGTGGCGGCCGTCCGCGGCGATCTCGCCGAGCGCCGCGCGGTGATCGCCGACGGCCACCACCGCTGGGCCGCCGCCTCGGGCAGCCTTGAACCCGCCGCGCAGGACGGACTCGGCCGGGGCACCGCGGCGCGGGACGGGCTCGGTCGGGGCCCCGCGGCGCGCACGCTCGCGCTGCTCGTGCCCACGGGCGAGCACGGGCCGCAGGTGCGCGCCATCCACCGCGTGCTGCCGGGCACCCCACTCGACCGGGTGGACGTGCGCCACTTCCACTGCGCGCCGGTGGACCCGCTCACCCCGACCGCTGCCGAGGAGCTGCTGGCCCGCGCCGCTGCGTCCCTCGTGCTGCTCACCGACGGAGAGCGCTGGAGGCGCCTCACCGCGCCCGCATCGTCGGCCGTGACGCCCGCCGCGTGGCGGGACCTGGATGTCGCGCTCGTCGACGTGCTGCTCGTCGCCGATCCGGCGGCGGTGCTGCTGCGGCACTCCGTCGCGGCCGCCGTCGAGGAGGCGCGGGCCACCCGCGGCGTGGCGCTGCTCGTCCGCCCCACACCGACCGCCACCGTGCTCGAACTGGCCGCGCGCGGCGTGCTCATGCCGCGCAAGTCGACGTTCTTCGTCCCGAAACCGCGCACGGGGCTCGTGCTGCGCTGCTTCGCCGACCAGTGCTGAACGCGCTATGAGTCTGCTGTGCTGGCCGCTCGACGACCGTCGTCGTCGGGCCACGCGCGGCCTGACCCGCGCGGACGGGCCTGCCCGGCGCGTCCCGTCCGGGGCGCGCGGTGGCGCCGGTAGCCTTTCGTCGAACTGGTGTTCGTCGGGAGGAGTGCGGGTGCGGGTGCTCGGCGTCGATCCCGGGCTTACCCGGTGTGGGCTCGGCGTGGTCGACGGCGGCGGCGGTCGGCAGGTCCACTGCGTCGCCGTGGACGTGGTGCGCAGCCCGTCCGACCTGCCGGTGGAGCGGCGGCTGCTCGCCGTCGGCGACGTCGTCCAGGAGTGGATCGACCGACACCGGCCCGACGTCGTCGCGATCGAGCGGGTCTTCAGCCAACAGAACGTGCGCACGGTGATGGGCACCGCCCAGGCCTCCGGCGTGGTCGCCCTGCTGGCCGCGCGGGCGGGGCTGCCGGTGGCCTTCCACACCCCGAGCGAGGTGAAGGCGGCGGTCACCGGCGAGGGCCGGGCGGGAAAGGCCCAGGTCACGGCGATGGTGACGCGCCTGCTCGCGCTGGCGGATGCGCCGCGTCCCGCGGACGCCGCGGACGCCCTCGCGCTCGCGATCTGCCACTGCTGGCGGGCGCCGATGCTCGACCGCATGGCCCAGGCCAAGGCTCGCTCCGACGAGCTGGCGCGCGCCCACCGCGCCCGGCTGGCCGCCGCGGCGAAGGAGGCACGATGAGCACGGGGGCCACCCGATGATCAGCTCGGTGCGGGGCGAGGTGCTGGCCATAGGGCTCGACCACGCCGTCGTCGAGGTCGGCGGGGTGGGGCTGGCCGTGCAGGCCACCCCCAACACGCTGGCGACGCTCCGGCGCGGCGAGCAGGCGCGGCTCGCCACCGCGCTGGTCGTCCGGGAGGACTCGCTCACCCTCTTCGGGTTCACCGACGACGAGCAGCGCGACGTGTTCGGGCTGCTGCAGTCGGTGGCGGGCATCGGCCCGCGGATGGCCCTCGCCACGCTGGCCGTGCTCGACCCCGACACGCTCGCGACCGCGCTGGTCGAGGGCGACGTGAAGACCCTGACGCGGGTGCCGGGCATCGGTCCGAAGGTCGCCCAACGGATGGTGCTGGAGCTCAAGGACAAGGTCGTCGCCCCGACGGCGGCGGTGCCCGCGCTCGTCCCGCAGCGCGGCGGAGACGGCGACCCGCGGCGTGAGCAGGTGGTCGAGGCGCTGGTCGGGCTCGGGTTCGCGGCGCGGCCCGCCGAGGCCGCCGTCGATCAGGCGCTCGGGTCCGCCGCCCATGCCGACGCGAGCGCGTTGCTGCGGGCCGCCCTCACGACGCTGGGCCGGGGGCGGTGAGCGACCTGACGCCCGCGGCCGAACCGGAGGAGCTCGAGGTCGAGGCGACCCTGCGGCCCCGCACGCTCACCGAGTTCGTCGGGCAGGCCAGGGTGCGCGAGCAGCTGTCGCTCGTGCTCGAAGGGGCGCGGCGGCGCGGCGATCCGCCCGATCACGTGCTGCTCTCCGGGCCGCCCGGACTGGGCAAGACCAGCCTCGCCCTGATCATCGCCGCCGAGCTCGGCGCGCAGGTCCGGCTCACCAGCGGGCCCGCACTGGAGCGGGCGGGCGACCTCGCCGCGATGCTGTCCAACCTCTCGCCCGGTGACGTGCTGTTCATCGACGAGATCCATCGTATCGCCCGCCCCGCCGAGGAGATGCTCTACCTCGCGATGGAGGACTTCCGGGTCGACGTCGTGGTCGGCAAGGGGCCCGGCGCCACGTCGATCCCGCTTGACATCGCCCCGTTCACCCTGGTCGGGGCCACCACCCGGTCGGGGGCGCTCACCGGGCCGCTGCGCGACCGGTTCGGGTTCACCGCGCACATGGAGTTCTACGAGCCCGCCGAGCTGGAGCGGGTGCTGCACCGCGCCGCGGCGATCCTCGACGTCGACCTGCGCCCCGATGGGGCCGTGGAGATCGCCCGCCGGTCACGGGGCACCCCGCGCATCGCCAACCGGCTGTTGCGCCGTGTGCGCGACTTCGCCGAGGTCCGCGCGGACGGATCGGTGAACCGGGGCGTGGCGCGGGCGGCGCTCGAGGTCTACGACGTCGACGAGCTGGGCCTCGACCGGCTGGACCGCGCTGTCCTCTCCGCGCTCGTGCGCTTGTTCGGCGGCGGTCCGGTCGGCGTTTCCACGCTGGCCGTCGCGGTCGGTGAGGAAGCCGGTACGGTCGAGGAGGTCTGCGAGCCCTACCTCGTGCGCGCCGGGATGTTGGCTCGCACACCGCGCGGTCGGGTCGCCACCGCGGCGGCATGGAGCCATCTGGGCGTCCCGCTGCCGCCGGGGGGCGGACCCGCGGCGCTGTTCTGACCCCTGGGCCGGCAGACTCGACTGACCACATGCGGAGATACGGAGACCCACCGACGCCATGGACATCTCGCTGCTCTTGCCCATCATCGTTCTGCTCATGTTCATTCCGCTCTTCCTGTCGAGCCGCAAGCAGAAGCGCGCGCAGGCGGCCATGCAGGAGCTGCAGAAGTCACTGGAGCCGGGTGACATCGTGAGCACCACCTCGGGGCTGCGCGGCACGGTCGTCGACGCGTCCTACGAGGACACGATCGACCTGGAGATCGCCGACGGCGTCGTCACCACGTGGGTGCGTGCCGCGATCCGCGAGCGGATCGCCGCGGACGAGCCCGCCCGTGACGGCGAGCCGCCCATCGTCGTCGACGAGCCCGCGGCGCCTGCCGAGACAGGGCCGTCGCTGGAGAAGTCCCCGTCGCTGGAGAAGCCCGCCCTCGACGAGGCGCTGGAGAAGGACGAGTCGACGAACGGCTCTCCGCGCAGCTGAACCACCCGGCCGCGCTCACCTGCGGCGACATCAGGAAGAGACATCAGTGGCAACAACCCCGGGGCGCATCCGTCCGTGGCGCTACCTGGCGGCTTTCGCGGGCATCGTCGTCGTGCTCTACGCGCTCGTGTTCTTCACCGGCGACGGCCGCCCGACACCGAAGCTCGGCATCGACCTGCAGGGCGGCACCCGGGTGACGCTCGTCGCCCGCACGGTCGACGGCGGGGCCCCGCCGCGCGACCAGCTCGTCCAGGCCCAGCAGATCATCGAGCAGCGGGTCAACGGGCTCGGCGTGAGCGGCGCCGAGGTCGTCCTTGACGGCGACAACATCACCATCACGGTGCCGGGTGACGCGGGGGAGCAGGCCCGGTCCCTCGGCCAGACCGCCCAGCTGCGGTTCCGGCCGGTGATCGGTCAGCCGATCTCGGCCGCGCCCGCCGCGCCTGCGCCGACCACTGGGCCGACCCCTGGGCCGAGCGGTGCGGCGACCCCGGCCCCGTCTCCCGCCCCGTCCGCCGTGCCCGCACCGGGTGCGTCGCCCACCCCGAAGCCGCAGGGTGCGGCGGCGCCGGTCGAGCAGCCCGTCAAGCCTGCGGCCTTCGCGCTGCCGCTGCAGGCGCCCACACCCCCACCGGCTCCCGCGCCGACGCCCGCCCCCGCGCCCGCCCAGGCACCGGCGGCCACGCAAGGTGCCGGGTCGGCCGCCCCGGTGCCTGCCGACCCGCAGCTCGCTCAGGAGATCGCGACCGCCAAGGCCACCCGGCAGAGCACCGACGAGACCACGCAGCAGGTCGCCCTGCAGACGCTCGACTGCGCCAAGCCCGACCCGCTCACCGGCTACGACGACCCGAAGCTGCCGCTCGTCACGTGCAACCAGGACGGCACGGCCAAGTACGTGCTCGGGCCGTCGTTCCTGGAGGGCACCCAGATCTCGAGCGCGCAGGCGTCCACCAACGGCCAGGGCGTCGGCTACGTGGTCAACGTGACGTTCAAGAACGAGGGCGCCTCGATCTGGGGCAACTACACCACCGCGCACGTCGGGGAGGCCGTCGCGTTCACCCTCGACGGCAGGGTCGTCTCCG
Organism: uncultured Actinomycetota bacterium; assembly: GCA_963770115.1. Taxonomy (GTDB): domain Bacteria; phylum Actinomycetota; class Actinomycetes; order Mycobacteriales; family Pseudonocardiaceae; genus Pseudonocardia. Next base: position 66,358 of record CAVYOT010000008.1, on the reverse strand, counting down.
CGCCCACGATCCAGGGCGCGATCTTCGGCACGACCGAGATCTCGGGGCAGTTCAGCCAGGCCCAGGCCCAGAACCTCGCGGGCGTGCTGCGGTACGGGTCCCTGCCGCTGTCGTTCGAGGCGAGCGAGGCCCAGACCGTCTCGGCCACGCTCGGCCTCGCCTCGCTCGAGGCCGGGCTGATCGCGGGCGGGATCGGGCTGCTGCTGGTGTTCGTCTACTGCCTGATCTACTACCGCGTCCTGGGCGTACTGACGATCCTCTCGCTCGTCCTGTCCGGCGTGATCGTGTTCGCGGTGCTCGTGCTGCTCGGCCGCTGGATCGGGTTCACGCTCGATCTCGCGGGCATCGCCGGTTTCATCGTCGCCATCGGGATCACCGCCGACTCGTTCGTGATCTTCTTCGAGCGGCTCAAGGACGAGATGCGCGAAGGCCGCACCTTCCGCTCGGCCGTGCCCCGCGGCTGGGTGCGCGCCCGGCGCACGATCCTCTCCGCGGACGCGGTGAGCTTCCTCGCCTCGGCCGTGCTGTACCTGCTGGCCGTGGGGCAGGTGAAGGGCTTCGCGTTCACGTTGGGCCTGTCCACCGTGCTCGACCTGGTCGTGGTGTTCCTGGTGACCCATCCGCTCGTCGCGCTGGCGTCGAGCTCCCGGGTGTTCGGCAGCCCGTCGCTCTCGGGGCTGGGGGCCGTGGCGCGGATCGGCGCGGCACGCAAGCAGGCGGCCGCGGCGCCCGTGTCGATGACGAAGGGGGGTGCGTGAGCGATGGCAGGCCCGACCTCCACCCTCGCCCGGCTCTACACCGGCACCGGCGCGTTCGACATCGTCGGACGCCGCAAGACCTGGTACATCTGCTTCGGGCTGCTCGTGCTCGTGTGCGTGGCGTCGATCGTGTTCCGGGGCTTCAACCTCGGCATCGACTTCACCGGCGGCACGCAGATCCTGTTCCCGGCCAACACCGCGACCGCGCCCGCCACCGTGCCCGCGGTGCAGGAGGTCTTCGAGAAGGCGACGGGCTTCCCCCCTGCCTCGGTGCAGACGGTCGGGAGGGGTCCGTCGGCGTCCGTGCTGATCCGGTCCCAGACGCTCACGCTCGCGCAGACCTTCACCACGAAGCAGGCGCTGTTCGACGCGTTCGGTCCCCGTGGAGCCGATGGTGTGCCGTCGCCCAATGTGATCAGCATCAGCGCGGTCAGCGGCAGCTGGGGCGGCCAGATCACCCAGCAGGCGATCATCGCGCTCGCCGTCTTCCTCGTTCTCGTGACGCTCTTCCTGGCGTTCTACTTCGAGCGTGCGATGGCGGTGGCGGCGCTGGTGGCGCTGATCCACGACGTCACGGTCACCGCGGGCATCTACTCGATCGTCGGGTTCGAGGTCACGCCCGCCACCGTGATCGGCCTGCTGACCATCCTCGGGTTCTCGCTCTACGACACGGTCGTGGTCTTCGACAAGGTCAAGGAGAACACCCGCGGCATCCTCGGGCTCACCCGCCGCACGTACGCCGAGGCCGCCAACCTCGCGTTGAACCAGACGCTCATGCGCTCGATCAACACCTCGCTCATCGCGGTGCTGCCCGTGATCGGGCTGATGATCGTCGGTGTCGGGGTGCTCGGTGTGGGCACGCTGGCGGATCTCGCACTGGTGCAGCTGGTCGGCATCCTGGCGGGCGCGCTGTCGTCGCTGTTGCTGGCCACGCCGCTGCTGGTTGACCTCAAGATGCGCGACCGGCGCTTCCAGGAGCAGGCCGCCCGGGTCGCCACCCGGCGCGGGCGGGCCGCCGCCGCGGCCGAGGCGCCCGCCGTGGAGGACGTGCCGGGCACGGAGCCCGACATGGCCGACGACGAGCAGCTCGCCAGGGAGCTGCGGCGCGAGCGCGCGGTCGCGGCCGCCGCAAGCACGCCTGCCCGGCACGCCAAGACCGCGCAGGCAGGCCGGTCCCGCCCCGCCGGGAAGGCGTCCCGTCCCACGGGCAAGCGACACCGGTGACCGTCGAGGACGCGATCGAGGACGCGAACGAGGACGCGAACGAGGACGCGAACGAGGACGAGGCGCTCGCCCGCGTGCGGGAGCTCGTGCGGGCCGTGCCGGACTTCCCCTCGCCCGGCATCCTCTTCCGGGACATCACGCCCGTGCTCGCCGACGCCGAGGCGTTCACCGCCGTCGCCACCGAGCTGGCGACGCGCGTGGGCGCGGCCGACGTGGTCGTCGGGATCGAAGCGCGCGGATTCCTGCTCGGCGCGGCGACCGCGCTGGTGGCGGGCACCGGCGTGGTCCCGGTCCGCAAGGCAGGGAAGCTCCCGCGGGTCGCCGCGTCCCGCACCTACGACCTGGAGTACGGCACCGCCACACTGGAGCTGCCCGCCGAGACGATCGCGCCGGGGGCGCGCGCGTTCGTCGTCGACGACGTGCTCGCCACCGGCGGCACCGCGGCGGCCACCTGCGCGCTTCTGGCCGACATCGGCGCGGAGGTCGTCGGGATCGGCGTGCTGCTGGAGCTCGTCGCGCTCGGCGGACGCGACCGGCTGGCGCCACTGCCGGTCCATCCGGTGCTCTCGATCTGAGCAGACTCACCGGGGCGGCTTATCCTTGGGTCGTGGAGCTCCCCACAGCATGACCGACCTGCAGCCCGCGGCGCCGCCGGTCCCCGGTTCCGACGGCCCCCGCCCGTCCGCCACACGCCGGGTCCGCGCGCGCATTGCCCGCCGGATGACGCCCCAGCGCGTCGGCACGGTGCCGCCGGTGCTGGAGCCGCTGGCCACCGTGCACCGCTCGCTGCACCCGAAAGCGGATCTCGGCCTGCTGGTGAGCGCGTACGAGGTGGCCGAGGCCCGCCACGCGGGGCAGAAGCGCAAGTCGGGCGATCCCTACATCACGCACCCGTTGGCCGTCGCCGCGATCCTCGCCGAGCTGGGCATGGACACCACCACGCTCGTCGCGGCGCTGCTGCACGACACGGTCGAGGACACCGACTACACGCTGGACCACCTGCGCGAGGAGTTCGGCGACGAGGTGGCGCACCTCGTCGACGGCGTGACGAAGCTGGACAAGGTCGAGTTCGGCACGGCGGCGGAGGCCGAGACGATCCGGAAGATGGTCGTCGCGATGGCCCGCGACCCGCGGGTGCTGGTCATCAAGCTCTCCGACCGGCTGCACAACATGCGCACGATGCGCTTCCTCTCGCCGGAGAAGCAGTCCAAGAAGGCCCGCGAGACGCTCGAGGTGATGGCGCCGCTGGCGCACCGGCTCGGCATGGCCACGGTGAAGTGGGAGCTGGAGGACCTGTCCTTCGCCATCCTGCACCCGAAGAAGTACTCCGAGATCGTCCGCCTGGTGGCCACGCGCGCGCCGTCGCGCGACACCTACCTCAAGCAGGTGATCGACGAGGTCCGCCAGCAGCTCGACGCGGCGCGCATCGCCAACGTCGTCGAGGGCAGGCCCAAGCACTACTACTCGATCTACCGCAAGATGATCGTCAAGGGCCGGGACTTCGACGACATCCACGACCTGGTCGGGGTGCGGGTGCTCGTCGACGAGGTGCGCGACTGCTACGCGGCGATCGGCATGGTGCACGCGCTCTGGCAGCCGATGCCGGGCCGGTTCAAGGACTACATCGCGCAGCCGCGGTTCGGGGTCTACCAGTCCCTGCACACCACGGTGATCGGGCCGGACGGCAAGCCGCTCGAGGTGCAGATCCGCACCCACGAGATGCACAGCACCGCCGAGTACGGCATCGCCGCGCACTGGCGCTACAAGGAGACCCCTCGGGCGCAGGGCACGGCGAGCGTCGAGATCGACGAGATGTCCTGGATGCGGCAGCTCCTGGACTGGCAGCGCGAGGCCGCGGACCCCGGCGACTTCCTGGAGCAGCTGCGCTACGACCTGGGCGCCCAGCAGATCTTCGTGTTCAGCCCCAAGGGCGACGTGTACACGCTGCCCGCGAAGTCGACCCCGGTGGACTTCGCCTATGCCGTGCACACCGAGGTGGGCAACCGGTGCATCGGCTCGCGGGTGAACGGGCGGCTGGTGGCGCTCGAACGCACGCTGGAGTCCGGCGACGTCGTCGAGATCTTCACGTCCAAGGCCGAGGGCGCGGGCCCCAGCCGCGACTGGCTCGGCTTCGTCGCCTCGCCACGGGCCAAGACGAAGATCAAGCAGTGGTTCGCGAAGGAGCGCCGCGAGGAGGCCATCGAGGCGGGCAAGGACGCGATCGCCCGCGAGGCACGCCGCTCGGCGATGCCCCTACAGCGGCTGGTGTCCGCCGACGCGATGGCCGCGCTCTCCCACGAGCTGCACTTCCCCGACCTGACCGCGCTGTACGCCGCGGTGGGGGAGGGCCACGCGAGCGCGCGGCACGTCATCCAGCGGCTCACGGCCCTCCTGGGCGGCGAGGAGCAGGCCGAGGAGGACCTCGCCGAGCGCGCCACGCCCTCGACGGTCCGGCAGCGGTCCGGCGGCGAGGCGGGGGTCGTCGTCCGGGGCCACGCGGGGGACGTCGGCGATCTCTACACCAAGCTCGCCCGCTGCTGCACCCCGGTGCCCGGCGACGACATCCTGGGCTTCGTCACCCGCGGCGGCGGCATCTCGGTGCACCGCGTGGACTGCACGAACGCCGCCGACCTGAAGGCCCGCTCGGAGCGGATCGTGGACGTCGCGTGGTCGGTCTCGCCGGGCTCGGTGTTCCTCGTCGCCATCCAGGCCGAGGCGCTCGACCGGCACCGGCTGCTCTCCGACATCACCAAGGTGCTCGCCGATGAGAAGGTCAACATCCTGTCGGCGTCGGTGACGACGTCCAAGGACCGGGTCGCCATCTCGCGGTTCAGCTTCGAGATGGGCGACCCCAAGCACCTGGGCCACGTGCTCTCGGCCGTGCGCAACGTCGAGGGCGTCTACGACGTCTACCGCGTCACGAGCGCGAGTTAGGAGCGCCCTGAACAACGCGGGCCTACTGCGCGATGCCCAGGCAGCCACCTCGCCGCGTTGTCGTCGGGCCCGGTACAACAGCGGTATCGGCCCCTCCTCCGCCTTGCGATGCGGCCACCTGGCCGCTGCTCGCTAGGGCCGGAGTTGATCAGGATCCTCCTCCGCCGACCGTCACCTTCTCGATCGTCACCGGCTGCACGGGCTTGCCGCCGCCGGGGCTGGGCTCGAGCGAGCCGTCGGAGCCGCGCTTCGCGATCGTGTCGACCACCTGCAGGCCCGCGGGGGTGATCGAGCCGAACGCGGTGTACTGCGGCGGCAGGTCACCGTCGCCGTAGATCATGAAGAACTGGCTGCCGCCGGTGTTCGGCTGGCCGGTGTTGGCCATCGCGAGGATGCCGCGCCCGTACTTGAGCTCGGGGAACACCTCGTCGGGGATCGTGTACCCGGGGCCGCCGGTGCCGGTGCCGGTCGGGTCGCCGCACTGCAGCACCTGCAGCCCGGGGGCCGTGGTGATCCGGTGGCACGTGCTGTTGTCGAAGTACCCCTGCTGGCCGAGGCTGACGAAGCTGTCCACCGTGCAGGGCGCCAGCGCCTTGTCCAGGGTCAAGGGGATCGCGCCGTCGCCGGTCTGCAGCGTGACCGCGACCGTGCCCTGCGCGCTGACGTTCGTGCCCGACGGCGGCTTCACCGGCTTGGCGGCCTGACCGCTCGCCGGGAAGCTGCAGTTCACCGTGGCCGGGAGCGGCGTCGGGCGTTTCGGGAGCGGCGCGATCGCGGTGGGGATGGCGGCCGGGGTCTGCGGAGCCGCCGTGGGGGTGGCGTTCGCGTCCGGGGTGGGGGTGGGTGCCGCGGTGTCGGCCGTCGATCCGGAGCCGCCACCGCCGAGCGTGGCGAACAGGATGACGCCGACGACGACCACGACGACGGCGACGATCGACCCGATGACCGACATCTGACGTCGCCGCCTGGCCTGCGCCACCCGCCGTTCCTGCTGGCGCGCGAGTTTGCGCTTCGCCGCCTCGCGCCGCATCTGGTTCGTCGCCACTGCCACCCGCTCCCCTCACCCCGTCGTCGGCCCCGTCGACCGAACCTGCGGCCCGCGCGAGGATAGCGGCCGCACCTGAGAAGGCCCGGCGGGGCCGATGAGGCCGCGGCCTAGGCTGGTCGTGTGCTAGTCGCAGGTTTTCCGGCCGGGTCGTTCCAGACCAATTGCTACGTGGTGGCGACGGCGGCGGGGGAGGCGTGCGTCGTGGTCGATCCCGGCCAGGACGCCGTGGGGCCCCTCGACGCCGTGCTCGCCGAACACCGGTTGACGCCGGTCGCCGTGCTGCTCACCCACGGGCATCTCGATCACGTGTTCAGCGTGGCCCCGGTCTGCGACGGGCACGACGTGCCTGCCTGGATCCACCCCGCCGACCGGGTGCTGCTCACCGACCCGCTGCGTGGTCTCTCGCCGCAGGCCACGGCCGCGTTCGGCGGCCCCTTGACGCTGCGCGAGCCGCGGGAGGTGCGCCCGCTCGACGACGGTGCCACGCTGGAGATCGCCGGGCTCACCCTGCGCGTCGACCACACCCCCGGACACACCCAGGGCTCGGTGATCTTCACGACGCCCACGGAGGAGGGCGTCGAGGTGATCTTCGCGGGGGACACGCTGTTCGCCGGGTCGATCGGCCGCACCGACCTGCCGGGCGGCGACCCCGCGCAGATGGCGGTGAGCCTGCGCGACAGCCTGCTGACCCGTGACGACACGGCCGTCGTGCTGCCGGGGCACGGGCCGACGACGACGATCGGTCGGGAACGGATGTCCAACCCGTTCCTCCAGGACCTGGACGTCCCCGCGCCCCGGGGGCGGGGGCTGTGACCGCCGTGGCCGAACGCGGCACCACCCCGTTCGCCGCGCCGAAGGGCGTGCCCGACTACGTCCCGCCCGCTTCGGCGGGGTTCGAGCACGTCCGCGACACGCTGCTCGCGGCGGCGGCGCGGGCGGGCTACGGCCTCATCGAGCTGCCGGTGTTCGAGGACACCGCCCTCTTCGCGCGCGGGGTGGGCGAGTCCACCGACGTCGTGTCGAAGGAGATGTACACCTTCGCCGACCGCGGCGACCGCTCGGTCACCCTGCGGCCGGAGGGCACCGCAGGCGTCGTGCGGGCGGTGATCGAGCACGGGCTCGACCGCACCGGGCTGCCCGTCAAGCTGCGCTACGCAGGCCCGTTCTTCCGCTACGAACGACCGCAGGCCGGGCGCTACCGGCAGCTGCAGCAGGTCGGGATCGAGGCGATCGGCGTCGACGACCCCGCGCTGGACGCCGAGGTCATCGCGGTCGCCGACGAGGGCTACCGGGCGCTAGGGCTCACCGGCTACCGGCTGGAGCTGACGTCGCTCGGCGACGACGAGTGCCGTCCCGCCTACCGGGAGCGGCTGCGGGAGTTCCTGGCGGGACTGCCGCTCGACGAGGCCACCCGCCGCAGGGCCGAGCTCAACCCCCTGCGGGTGCTGGACGACAAACGGCCCGAGGTGCGCGCGCTGCTGGCCGAGGTCCCGCTGCTTCAGGACCACCTCTCGCCCGCCGCGGCCGAGCACCACGCGCTGCTGCTCCAGCACCTGGACGACCTCGGCGTCGCCTATGTGCATAACCCGCGGCTGGTGCGCGGCCTGGACTACTACACGAAGACGACGTTCGAGTTCGTGCACGACGGGCTCGGCGCGCAGTCGGGCATCGGCGGCGGAGGCCGCTATGACGGGTTGATGGCGACGTTGGGGGGACCGCCGCTCTCCGGGATCGGGTTCGGGATCGGCGTCGACCGCACGCTGCTGGCCTGCCGCGCGGAGGGCGTCGCGCCGTGGTCGGAGGCCCGCTGCGAGGTGTACGGCGTGCCGCTGGGCGACGCCGCGCGCAGGCGGCTGGTGGTGCTCGCCGCGCGGCTGCGCAGGGCCGGGGTGCGGGTCGACCTCGCCTACGGAGGGCGCGGGCTCAAGGGCGCCATGAAGTCCGCCGACCGCTCGGGCGCCCGCTTCACCCTCGTGCTCGGGGCCCGCGACCTGGATGCGGGCACGGTAGGGGTCAAGGACATGGCCTCGGGGGAGCAGGAGTCGGTCGCGCTCGACGCGGTGGTGGACGCGTTGGTCGCGCGCCTCGCGGGAGCGTCCGAGGCCCGCTGAGCGTTGACACGTCGAACGCGAACGCGGGAGGGCGATGAGTGAGCAAGTGGGACCAGGCGCGCTGGGACGTGCGGCACGACGCTGCCGTTGACGTCGGGCCGCTGCCGCCGGACGCCTTGGGCGGTCGGCACGAGCTGGTGCCGACCGCTGGCCGGGTGCTCGACGTCGGGTGCGGCCGCGGCGTGACGGCACTGTGGCTGGCCCGGCGCGGCCTCTCCGTCGACGCCGTGGACGTGTCGGAGGTCGGCCTGGCCGCCGCGGCCCACGCGGGCGCCGACCTCCCCGTCCGGTGGCTGCAGCACGACCTCGACGACGGGCTCCCGCCGGACTGCACCGGCCCGTACGACGTGGTCGTCTCCCAGCGGTTCCGCGACCCGGCGCTCTACCCGGCGCTGGTGGAGGCGCTGGCGCCGGGTGGGCTGCTCCTCATCACGGTGCTGTCGGAGGTCGGCGAAGGTCCCGGGCCGTGGCGGGCCGCGCCGGGCGAGCTGTTGGCGGCGTTCGGCGAGCTCGACGTGCTCGTCCACACCGAGGGCGAACGGCGAGGCGAGCCTGGTCGGGCGGCTCAGGGCGATTCCCGGCTCGCCACGACGGCCGCCACCGCCGTCGTGATCGGCACCGAGGCCACCAGCCCGATGCTGCCGACCAGCGTGCGGACGACCTCGGTGGCGACCTCCTCGGTCGTCACGACATCGCCAAGGCCCCTCCCGGACACGCTGAAGATCAGCATCAGCGGGAGCGAGGCGCCCGCGTACGCCAGGACCAGAGTGTTGACCGCGGACGAGACGTGGTCGCGGCCGATCCGCATCGCCGCGGTGAAGAGCGCCGCGGGAGCCGAGTGCGGAGTTGGCGCGGTGCAGCTCCCACACCGCGCTCGTCTGGGTGACCGTGACGTCGTCGAGCACGCCGAGCGCGCCGATGACCACGCCTGCCAGCAGCAGGCCGCGGGCGTCGACGCCGGTGCCGAGCGCGCCGATGAGCGAGCTGGTGGTCTCGTCGAGGCCGGTCAGCCGGGCCAGCGCGGTGAACGCGGCGGACAGGCCGCCGATCAGCAGGAGCGACGCGAGCGTGCCGAGCACGGCGGTCGACGTGCGCGCCGACGGGCCGTGCGTCAGGTACAGCACCGCGAACATGATCAGACAGGCGCCGACGACGGCCACCCACAGCGGGTCGTGCCCGGCGAGGATCGCGGGCAGCACGAACGCCAGCAGCACCACGAAGCTCAGCGCCGAGCGCGGCCAGCGCCGCGAGCCCGCGCCACCGGCCCGAGCGCGAGCACGGCGGCGGCGAACAGCGCGGCGAGCCACCACAGCGATCCGCCCCGCTGGAAGTCGACGACCTGGTAGGAGCCCGGGTCGTCGGGATCGCCGCCGGACCAGGACAGCACCGACCTGGTCGCCGACGCCGAACCGCGGCGTGCTGGGCTCGACCGGCACGAGCTGGACGAGCTCGCGGCCTGCGCGCGGGCCGTCGGCCATGTGGACGACGAGCGCGACGCACAGCCCGCCGCCCCCGTCCCCGCCCGCCGCGCCCGCCCCGATGGCACCCGCGGGCTGTCCGTTGTGCCGTCGGTCGCCGCCGCGCCGGTGGGACGCCTCCGGACGCGCTCGTGTCAGCCCGCCTGCGGCGCCGCTGCCGAGGTTGCCCGCCTGACTGGCCGCGCCTGCGCGGACCCTGCCCTGCGGACGCCGCGGGTGGGCTGGGCCATCGCCTGGGTCCGCCCGTGGCGCCGCGCTGCCGATCGTGCCGCCGGTCGGCGCCGTACCGCGGCCGCCCGGCGCGGCCTTGGTCGCAGCGGGCCGCCCGCGTCTCGACGACCTGCGCGTGCACCGGTGTGGTCGTGGCGGCGGGCGTCGCGGAGGGCGCGGACCGGAGGGCCAGAGCAGCACGAGGCCGACGAGCGCGGCGACCGCCGTGCGGCACGAGCAGCGCGGCGAGCAGGACCCGCACCCGACGGTCCGCGGGCGGTGCGGTGTCGTGCCCGTGGCCGTGTCCGTGCCCGTGCCCCCGCCCGGCGGCCTGCGGCTCTGCGGCCGGGCGACGGCTGGGCGGGTCCTTCATGGCCGGGTTCGGCGGCCGGGACGCGGCCGTGTGGCCCAGCGGGCGATCCGGCAGGACCGCGGCGACGGCGGCGGAGTCTGCCGCGTATCGCCGGTCGGCCTGCGGGTCTGCCGGTGGCGCGGGCTGCGGAGGCACGAACCGATGGTCGCGACTCGGGGAAGCGAGTACGGCACCACGGCGCGGGGCCGTCGCTCGCGCCGAGGTGTCCTGACGGCGGCGGCGTCTCCGTGGCGGTGCCCGACGGGGCGCGGCTGGGGCTGGCACGCGCCCATCGTCGCAACTCGCCGCCGATCCGCCGGTGTCACCGGCCGACATCCGCTAGGTGCGACTTGCCTGCGCGATCGAACTTGTGTTCGAATCAGCCCATGCGATGGAGCGGCCAGCGGGTGGGCGAGGACGGCGTCGGCGCGGCGCAGGCGCTGCCGGGGCTGGACGGGCTTGCTGCGCACCGTGCGCACGCCCGAGTTCGCGGGCACGGTGTTCCACGAGGTCGAGGCGCGGTCGGCGCTGAACAGGGTGCCCGGGTCGTCGACGGTGCCGTTCCAGTGGACGGTCAACCCGTACCGCGGCTGCTCGCACGCCTGCGTCTACTGCCTGGCCGGCCCGACCCGCGTCCTGCTCGCCGACGGCCGCACCCGGCCGATCGCCGATCTCGCGGTGGGCGACGTCGTCCTGGGCACCGAGCGGGTCGACGGCGTGCGCCGCTACGTGCCCACCCGGGTGCTGGCGCACTGGTCCACCACGAAGCCCGCGTACGTCGTGCGGCTCGCCGACGGCACCGAGCTGGTCACGAGCGGCGAGCACCGCTTCCTCACCGGCGCACGGCTGGCGGCACGTCAGCGGTGGCTGGTGCCGCGGCGGGCGGCGGCCGCACCTGCGGACCGGCACCGCCATGCTCGGCCCCGGACCGTTCGGGCCGGACCGTCCGCGTCCACACACCGCCGACTACCGACAGGGCTACCTGTGCGGCCTCGTCCGCGGCGACGGGCCGGCCTTCCCGTCGGATCGCCTCGCGCTGGAGGCGCTCGGCCGCGCGCACCACCTGTTGGCCGAGGCGCCGCCCGCGCCGGTCGTGGTCGCCGCCGAGCCCGGCCGCATCGCCCGCGCCGTCGGGCGCAGCGGCTCGATTCCCTCGATTACCGGCGGTGCCGGGTGGTCGACCGATCCCGGCGGCCCGGGTCCGGGGTGGCCTGCGCGGCTGGCCGCCGACGTGCTGCGCTGGCCTGTGCGGCCGGGCGTCGACTGGTGCGCGGGCTTCCTTGCCGGGGTTGTCGACGCGCGCGGCGTCGTCGCGGCGGGCGAGCTGCGGGTCGTCCACGCCGACGAGGCCGTGGTGGGCCGGGTCGCGGGCGCACTGCATCGGCTGGGCTTCGGCTTCTCGGTGGGCGCCCAGCCCGACGGCGCGCGCGTCGTGCGGCTGCTCGGCGGCGTCGGGGCGCTGCGCAGGCTTCTGGCATACACGGATCCGGCGGTCACGCGACGGCTGGAGGGAGGGCCGGTGGTCGGGGCGCCCGAGCTGGAGGTGGTGTCGGTCCGGGCCCTCGGCCGGGAGCTGCCGATGTACGACATCACCACCGGCACCGGCGACTTCGTGGCCGAGGGCGTCGTCAGCCACAACTGCTTCGCCCGCAACACCCACACCTACCTCGACCTCGACGCGGGCGCGGACTTCGACAGGCAGATCATCGTCAAGGTCAACGTCGCGCGGGTGCTGCAGCGGGAGCTGCGGTCGCCGCGCTGGGCGGGCGAGCCGGTGGCGATGGGCACCAACACCGATCCCTACCAGCGTGCCGAGGGCCGCTACCGGCTCATGCCCGGGATCATCGCCGCGCTGGCCCGCTCGGGAACGCCGTTCTCGATTCTGACCAAGGGCACCGTGCTCACCGGGACCTCCCGGAGCTCACGGCCGCGGCGGCGGACGTGCCGGTGTCGTTCGGCGTCTCGGTCGCGCTGCTCGACCGGGAGCTGCACGCGACGCTGGAGCCCGGCACGCCCACGCCGCCCGCCCGGCTGGAGCTCGTGCGGCGCATCACCGACGCCGGATTGCCCTGCGGGGTGATGGTCGCGCCGGTGCTCCCGTTGCTCACCGACTCCACCGAGGCGCTCGACGCCCTGCTGGCGCAGGTCGCCGCGGCGGGGGCCACGGGCGCGAGCGTCCTCGCGCTGCACCTGCGGCCCGGCACCCGCGAGTGGTTCCTCGCGTGGCTCGAACGGGAGCATCCCGAGCTCATCGAGCCCTACGCGCGGCTGTACCGCCGCGGCGCCTACGTCGAGCCCGAGTATCGGCGGGCGCTGGTCGCGCGGGTCGCCCCGCTGCTGCGCCGCCACGGCCTCGATGCCCGGGCGGACGCGCCGAGCGCCCGCGGGGTGCCCCCACCGATCCCCACGGCGCCCTCGCCCGCGGCGGAGCAGCTGGCCCTGCTCTGAGAGACCGACCCAGCGCTCTGTGACCGGCCCAGCGGGCGAAACCTGCTGGCCGCGCCTCGGGGGTGCCCCGATAACCTCGACATCGTGATGCGCAGCCACCCCGTCGGCACCCTCCGTGCCGAGAACGCCGGACAGACCGTGACCCTCGCCGGGTGGGTGGCGCGGCGGCGCGATCACGGCGGCGTGATCTTCATCGACCTGCGCGACGCGTCCGGCACGGCACAGGTGGTGTTCCGCGAGGGCGAGATGGCCGAGCGGGCCCACCGGCTGCGCACGGAGTTCTGCGTGCAGGTCACCGGCGTGGTCGTGCCGCGCCCCGAGGGCAACGAGAACCCCGAGCTGGCCACCGGCGCGATCGAGGTGACGGTCACCGAGCTCGTCGTCCTCTCGGAGTCGGCGCCGCTGCCGTTCCCGATCGACGACCACGCCGAGGTGGGCGAGGAGATCCGGCTCAAGTACCGCTACCTCGACCTGCGCCGCAACGCCCCGGCGGCGGCCATGCGGCTGCGCAGCACGATCAACCGGACCGCGCGGGACGTGCTCTACGCGCGCGAGTTCGTCGAGGTCGAGACGCCGACCCTCACCCGGTCCACCCCGGAGGGCGCGCGCGACTTCCTCGTGCCCGCCCGCCTGCAGCCCGGCTCCTGGTACGCCCTGCCGCAGAGCCCCCAGCTGTTCAAGCAGCTGCTGATGGTCGGCGGGCATGGAGCGCTACTTCCAGATCGCGCGCTGCTACCGCGACGAGGACTTCCGCGCCGACCGCCAGCCCGAGTTCACCCAGCTCGACATCGAGATGAGCTTCGTCGAGCAGGACGACGTCATCGAGCTGGCCGAGGCCATCCTCGGCGCGCTCTGGCGCGCTGGTCGGCTACGAGATCCCGCGCCCGATCCCGCGCATGACCTACGCCGAGGCGATGGGCCGCTACGGCTCGGACAAGCCCGACCTGCGCTTCGCGATCGAGCTCACCGACCTGCACCGACTACTTCGCCGAGCACCCGGTTCCGGGTCTTCCAGAACCCCTACGTCGGCGCCGTCGTCATGGCCGGCGGCGCGAGCCAGGCCCGGCGCCAGCTCGACGCCTGGCAGGAGTGGGCCAAGCAGCGCGGCGCCCGCGGGCTGGCCTACGTGCTGGTCAGCGAGGACGGCGCGCTGGACGAGCGCGGTCCGGTGGTCAAGAACCTGTCCGCGGCCGAGCGGGCCGGGCTCGCCACGGCCGTCGGCGCCCGCGCGGGCGACTGCATCTTCTTCGCCGCGGGCACGCCGAACGACGCCCGCGCGCTGCTCGGCGCCGCCCGCGTCGAGATCGCCCGACGCACGGCGGGCTGCTCGACGAGTCGGCGTGGTCGTTCGTCTGGATCGTCGACGCGCCGATGTTCGAGCCGTCGCCGACACCGACGACGTGGCCGTCGGCCACGGCCGTGGACCGCGCGTGCACCACGCGTTCACCTCGCCGAACGCCGAGCTGGATCGACCAGTTCGAGGCCGACCCGGGGAACGCGCTCGCCTACGCCTACGACATCGTCTGCAACGGCAACGAGATCGGCGGCGGGTCGATCCGTATCCACCGCGCGCGACGTGCAGAAGCGGGTCTTCGAGGTGATGGGCCTCGGCGAGGACGAGGCCCAGGAGAAGTTCGGCTTCCTGCTCGACGCCTTCGCCTACGGCGCCGCCGCCGCACGGCGGCATCGCGTTCGGCTGGGACCGGATCTGCGCACTGCTCGCGGGCACGGACATCATCCGCGAGGTCATCGCCTTCCCGAAGACCGGCGGCGGCTACGACCCGCTCACCGCCGCGCCCGCCCCGATCACGGCGGAGCAGCGCAAGGAGGCGGGCGTGGACGCTCCATCGGCCGCGAAGCCCGGCCCGAAGGCTGATCCGAAGCCTGCCGCCACGTCCGCGTCCTAGGCTAGCCCGTGCTCCACCTGCGGGTGATCGCGCCTGCCGCGCTCACGGCCGACGTGCGTGAGCTGTTGGTCGGGGAGCCCGGCGCCGCCCACGTCACGGTGCTCTCCGGTGCCGCCGTGCGGCCCGAGGGCGACGTGGTCGAGGCCGACGTGACCCGGGAGGCGGTCGACGGCGTGCTGGCCGGGCTCAAGGGCCTCGGGGTCGACCACGTGGGCGGCGTGACGCTGGAGGCGATCGACACGACCCTCTCCGACGCCGCTGTGGCGGCCGAGAAGGCGGTGCCCGGCGATCCGGCCGACGCCGTGATCTGGGAGGAGCTGATCGAGCGCACGGGCGAGGACTCCCGACTCTCGTGGAGCTTCCAGGCGTTCCTGACGATCGCCTGCCTGCTCGCCGCGATCGGCGCCGTGACGAACTCGCCCGTCACGGTCGTCGGGGCGATGGTGCTGGGGCCGGAGTTCGGCCCGCTCGCGGCCGTCGCCGTCGGTGTAGTGCTGCGCCGCGGCGACCTGGTCCGCGGCGGGCTGCTGGCGCTCGTCGTGGGCTTCCCGCTGGCGGTGCTCGTCACGGCGGCCGCCGCGGTGCTGTTCAGCGCCGTCGGCCTCCTGACCACCGCCGACCTCGACGCGGGCAACCAGGTCGACTTCATCTACTCGGTCGGGTGGTTCTCCCTGATCGTGGCGCTGCTCGCGGGCGCGGCGGGCATGCTCGCGCTGACGTCCGCCAAGTCGGCGTCGCTCGTCGGGGTGTTCATCTCGGTCACCACGGTGCCCGCGGCGGGCTACGCGGCCGTGGCCGCCGTCGAGGGCCGCTGGGCGCAGATGGCGAGCTCGATCGGGCAGCTGGCGGTGAACCTGGTCGGCATCGTGGTCGCCGCGGTGCTCGTTCTCCTCGTCGCTCGCAGTCCCGCCGGGCGCGGACGGGGGTTGGGCCGGGCTTCGGCGGGGTAACCTCGGGCCTGATGGTGAACGACCTGGGCAGCTTCCCCAGGCCGGTGCTCGGTGCGCTCGCGGCGGCCGAGCGGCTTCTCAGCCGGCGTACGGGGGCCATGATCGTGCTCGCGGACCCGGAGGACCTCGGCGGCAGCGACCGCTCGGTGGTGGCCAGGGCCCGGGTCGCGCGCAACCCGTTCTCGCTGCCGCGCACGCTCGTCGTCAAGCACTACCCCGGCGAGCCGCCGTCCGGAAGGCCCGATCCGTTCCCGTTCGAGGTGGCCAGCTGTCAGCTGTTCACGTCGATGTCGCCGGAGCTGCGGCCCAGCCCGGTGCTCATCGCGCACGACCCGGTGGCGCGGCTGCTGGTGATGGAGGACCTGGGGCGCAGCTCGACCCTGGCCGACAAGCTCTTCGGCCCCGACGGGGCCGCCGCCCAGCGCTGCATGCTCTCCTGGGCGGGTGCGCTGGGCCGGATGCAGGCGGCCACCGCGGGACGCGAGCGTGACTTCGGTGCCCTGCTGCGCCGCCTCGGCGAGCGCGCCTGGCGGGACCCGATGGCCGACGAGGCGCGCGCGGCGTTCGCGGGGGTCGCCGGGCTGTTGCACGAGGAGCTCGGCGTCGTCGCGCCACCCGCGGCCGTGCAGGAGGCGCACGACACCGCCCGGCTACTGGGCGGCACCCGCTACCGGGCGTTCAGCCCGTCCGACACCTGTCCGGACAACAACCTCGTCACCAGCCGGGGGGTGCGCTTCGTCGACTTCGAGTGGGGCTGCTTCCGCGACATCGCGCTCGACGCTGCCTACTTCCGGGTGCCGTTCCCCGGCTGCGAGGCGAGCTTCGCGCTCCCGCCGGGGATGGCCGACACGCTGCTGGACGCGTGGCGGAACGAGATCGCGGCGGTCTGGCCCGATCTCGACGATGCGGGTCACCTGGCCGCGCGGCTGCTCGACGCGCAGATCCTGTGGGTGTGGCTGTGCACGTGGTGGTTTCTGCCGCGGATCAGCGCGCGGGACCAGCACGTTGGGCCGGACGCCGGGCGCTCGCCGCGCATCAGCACCGCGCTGTCGCACTATTGGGACCAGCTGTCCGCCGACGCCGCCCAGGCGGGGAAGGCGGCGACGGCGGAGTTGGGTGTCGTGGTGGCCGAGGCGCTGAACAAGCGCTTCCCGGATGCGCCCGCCGCGCTGCCGGTCTATCCCGCGTTCCGCACGGCGGCCTGAGCGGAGCTTGCGGAGCGAACGTCGACCCTGAGCGGAGCTTGCGGAGCGAACGTCGACCTGAGCGGAGCTTGCGGAGCGAACGTCGACCCTGAGCGGAGCTTGCGGAGCGAACGTCGACCCTGAGCGGAGCTGACGTCGATCCTGACCAGAGCTTGCGTCAGGCCGCGCGGGGGAGGGGGATGGTGGCGGCGGGGGCCGTGGCCGTCGCGATCGGCAGGGCCGCCTCGATCAGCCAGAGCTGTGCGCGGGTGCAGGTCGGGCAGATCCAGGTGATGGTGCCGTCGGCTTCGTGCTGGCTGCTCCACGCGAGCCCGGCTGCGTCGTCGGTCGTGCGGGCGAGGGCACAGAGCGGGCAGTGGGTGGTCTCCATGTGCCCGAGGGTGGGGTCGCCATGTTACGAGAAGGTGAACGCGCGGCGAAGAAAGCAATGCGTTGATCTCCGACTACTGGCCGTCAGAATCACGGTGATCAGACCGTAGGAAGCGGTCCATCCGCACGAGCGCCTCTTCGAGGAGGGGCAGTGCGGTGGCGTAGGAGCAGCGCACGTGTCCTTCGCCGGAGGGCCCGAACACGCTTCCCGGCACCACGGCCACGCCTTCGGCGTGCAGGAGCTTCTCGGCGAACGTCGCGGAGTCCATGCCGGCGACGCGGATGGACGGGAACGCGTAGAACGCCCCACCCGGCTCAGGGCAGTCCAGCCCGATCTCGCGCAGGCCCTTGACGAACACGCGCCGCCGCCGGTCGTAGTCGGCGATCATGGCGGCCACGTCGTCGTCGGGCCCGGACAACGCCTCGACGGCGGCCATCTGCGAGACGTGCGGCGCGCAGAGCATCGTGTACTGGTGCACGCGCACGCAGAGCTCGGCGACCGCGCGCGGCGCGCAGATCCAGCCGACCCGCCATCCGGTCATCGCGTGGGCCTTGGAGAACCCGCCGAGCAGCACCGTCCGGTCCGGCGCGAGGGCGCCCAGGCAGGTGTGCGGGGTGTCGTAGGTGAGCCGGTCGTAGATCTCGTCGGAGAGCAGGTAGAGGTCGTGGCGCTCGGCGAGCCGGACGAGCGCCTCCAGGGCCGCGCGGGGCTGGACGGCGCCCGTCGGGTTGGCGGGCGAGCCGAGGAGGATCGCCTTGGTGCGCGCGGTGACCGCGGCCTTCACCAGGGAGGCGTCGACGGCGAACCCGTCCTCCCACCGGGTCGGCACCCGCACCGGCACGCCGCCCGCGAACGCGACGCACGGCTCGTACGCCACGTAGCAGGGCTCGGGGACGATCACCTCGTCGCCGGGGTTGAGCAGCACGCGCAGGGCGAGGTCGAGCCCCTCCGAGACCCCGGTGGTGATCAGGCATTCGTCGGTGGAGCGGTACGCGGTGCCGTAGCGCGCGGCGAGGTCGGCGCAGATCAGCTCCCGCAGCCGGGGCAGGCCCGCGTTGGAGGTGTAGGTGGTGTAGCCGTGCTCCAGCGCGAAGATCCCCGCCTCGCGCACGCGCCACGGCGTGACGAAGTCCGGCTCGCCGACGCCGAGCGAGATCACGTCGGCCCGCTCGGCGGCGATGTCGAAGAACTTCCGGATGCCCGACGGCGGGCAGGCGGCGATCACGTCGTTGAGCGGCTTCACCACGCGAGCGACCCTACGTCGCGTTGGACCCGGTGCCGACGGGTGAGGGCCCGGGGAATCGCAGCGGGGTGACACTCCTCCGATTGAGTGGCAGCGGTGTCGCACTGCTGCGGCTGGGATTACCCCGGGCGGTGATCGGGCCGTCAGGTCCGCCGCGCCGCTGGGCCACTCCCGGAGGTGGCGCGGCTCGCCGAGGCGGCGATGACCCTGCTGGGCGCGGCACCGCAGGACGTGCGCACGGCCCGGTGGGCGGGCCTCGTGCCCGACATCGGCCGCATCGCGGTGCCCAACAGCATCTGGGCAAAGCCGGGTCCGCTCGGCGACGCCGAACACGAGCAGGTGCGACTGCACGCGTACCAGGGCGAGCGCCTGCTGTCCCGGATCCGTGCGCTGTCGGGCGTCGTCCGGGTCGCTCAGGGCGTGATCGGCAGCCGGTGGTCGGGCTCGGGCTTCTCGAACGCGTCCCCGTCGCGCTTGTAGGTCTTGAGGACGAAGTGGGTGGCGGTCGAGCGCACCCTGTCGATCGTGGAGAGCTTCTGGGAGACGAAGTCCGACACCGCGCGGATCGTCGGGCCCGTCACCGTGCAGCGCAGGTCCTCGATCCCGGAGACGAGATAGACGCTGCGCACCTCCTCGAAGCGGGCGATGCGGGTGGCCACGTCGTCGAAGCCGACGTCGCGGGCGGGTGCGATCGACACGTCGATGAAGGCGGTGACGGTCTCGCGGGTCGGATCGTCATCGACGGCATCCCAGTCGACCACCGCGCGGTAGCGGCGGATGGCGCCGGAGCGCTCCCAGGCCGTGATCTGCGCACGCACGTCGTCGACCGGGAGGCCGGTCATCGTGGCGAGCGTGTCGGGGGTGAGCGTGGCGTCACGCTCAAGGAGCTCCAGGATCTGCCGCACGGCTTCAGACCCTAGGAGACGCATGCGGCGAGCCGTGCCACCGCCTCGGTGAGCGTTGCCTCGTCGACGGAGGCGAAGCAGCACCGCGCCGCGCGGGTCTGGTCCGCGTGCACGGTGAATGCCGCGCCGGGGACGAAGCCCACGCCCGCCGCCAGCGCGCGGGGCAGGAGCTCGGCTGTGTCGACGTGCTCCGGGAACTCCAGCCAGCAGAACATCCCACCGGTGGGCGTCGAGCAGGTGACCGCAGGGAGCTGTGCCGCGACGGCGGCCGTGAAGGCGCGCGCCCGCGCCGCGACGGCCGTCCGGACGGTCGCCAGGTGCGCGTCGAGCCAGGCGGTGTCGGCGAGCAGTTCGGCGGCGATCGCCTGGGTGAGCGACGAGCCGCAGAGGTCCGCGCCCTGTTTGAGCCGCTCGATGGCTGCCGTGACCGCGGGCGGGCCGGTCAGCCACCCCACCCGCAGCGCCGGAGCGATGATCTTTGAGGCGCTGCCGAGGCGGATCACCCGTTCACCGTGGGCGGCGACGGGACGGGCGGGCGCGCCGTCGAAGGCGAGCAGCCCGTAGGGGTCGTCCTCGACGACGAGGAAGCCGTAGCGGTCGGCCAGCGCGGCGAGCGCGCTGCGGCGCTCCGGCGCGAGCGTGACGCCGCGCGCGGTTGTGGAAGCTCGACACCGTGTGCACGAGCCGGGGCCGCAGGCCCGCGGCGAGCCGGTCGGCCAGGGCGTCGACGCGCATGCCGCCCTCGTCGAGGGGGATGCCGTGCAGGTCGGCGCCCGCGGCCTGGAACACCTGCAGTGCGCCGACGTACGCCGGGTCCTCGACGACGACGGCGTCGCCAGGGTCGAGCAGGGCCCGCGCCGCGAGGTCGAGGGCCTGCTGGGACCCGCTGGTGACGACGACGTCGCGCGGGTGGACCACCTGGGCGCGGCGGACGGACTCGTGGGCGGCGACCACCTCGCGCAGGACGGCGATGCCTGCCGTCTCGGAGTACTGGACGGCCGCCGGGTCGGTGAGCGACCGCGCGGCCGCTGCGGCGATCCGCTCGCGGGGGAGGAGATCGGCGGCGGGCAGCCCGCCCGCGAGGCTGATCACCTCCGGGCGGGCGGTGAGGGTGAGCAGGTCGCGGATGGCCGAACCGCGAACGTCCTCGACGCGGCGGGCAAGGGTGATCATGGTGTGCTCCTGGTCGATCGGGGGACACCCTGGATCGACAGGGGCGAGGGAAGCGCCGGGTGCGGCAACCCTCCGAGGGTCGCACCTGCGTCCCGGGAAATGGAAGCGGATTCCCGAAATGTGGGAGCCGGGCCGGGTCCCGGTCGCGGTGGCCATGGTGGTGGTCCCGGCGGGCTCGCGGTCTTCACGGCTGTGCTCCGCGGCCGGGTGTCGGGCTCGGTCCGTCGCAGCGGCGGGCCCGAGTTGCGTGCCGAGCCGCCGGGCCGCACTGAGTTTGGTGAGCGGGCGCCAGGGGTGCCGGCCCACCGACCGGGCGAGGCCGATCGGCGCAAGTGGCAGGCTGGTGGCATGGAACCCGACGGGCTGTTCGACCTCGACGAGGCGCCGTCGGTCGCCATGCCCGCCGCGGCGCCGCCCGCGACGGCCCCGTTGGCCGTGCGGATGCGCCCGCGCACGCTCGACGAGGTGGTGGGGCAGGGGCATCTGCTGCGGCCCGGTGCGCCGCTGCGGCGGCTCGTCGAGGGCGGTGCGGCGGCGTCGGTGCTGCTCTACGGCCCGCCGGGCACGGGCAAGACCACGATCGCGCGGTTGCTCGCCTCCTCGGGGGGCGACGGCGCCGGGGAGCGCCACTTCGTCGCCCTGTCGGCGCTGTCGTCCGGGGTCAAGGAGCTGCGTCAGGTGATCGACGACGCGCGTCGACGCCGCGACCTGCGCGGCCGCCAGACCGTGCTCTTCATCGACGAGGTCCACCGCTTCTCCAAGACCCAGCAGGACGCGCTGCTCGGCGCGGTCGAGGACCGGATCGTCCTGCTCGTGGCCGCGACCACGGAGAACCCGTCGTTCTCGGTGGTGTCGCCGCTGCTGTCGCGCTCGCTGGTGCTCCGGCTGGAGCCGCTCACCGAGGACGACGTCCGCACGCTGCTGCGCCGGGCCGCGGCCGACGAGCGGGGGCTCGCCGCGGCGTTCACGGTGGCGCCGGACGCGGAGGACGCGCTCGTCCGCCTCGCGGCCGGGGATGCCCGCCGCGCGCTCACCGCGCTCGAGGCGGCCGCGGACGGCGTGGCGGGCACCGGCGGGTCGGTGATCGACCTGCCCGCCGTCGAGCGCGCGGTCACCGAGGCGAGCGTGCGCTACGACCGACAGGGCGACCAGCACTACGACGTCATCAGCGCCTTCATCAAGTCCATCCGCGGCTCGGATCCCGACGCCGCGCTGCACTACCTCGCGCGCATGCTCGTGGCGGGGGAGGACCCGCGGTTCATCGCGCGGCGGCTCATGGTGCACGCCAGCGAGGACGTCGGGCTGGCCGATCCGACCGCCCTGCAGGCCGCGACGGCCGCGGCGCAGGTCGTGCAGCTCGTCGGGCTTCCCGAGTGCAGGCTCGCCCTGGCCCAGGCCACCCTGCACCTGGCCACCGCGCCGAAGTCCAACGCCGTCATCACCGCGATCGACGCCGCGATGGCCGACGTGCGCGCGGGCGCGGTCGGCACCGTGCCCGCGCATCTGCGCGACGGCCACTACGCGGGGGCGCAGCGGCTGGGCAGCGCCGTCGGCTACCGCTACCCGCACGACGACCCCGACGGCGTGCTCGCCCAGCAGTACCCGCCCGACGACCTGGTCGGCCGCGACTACTACACGCCCACGGCGCGCGGGTCGGAACGCGCCCTCGCCGAGCGGGTGCCGCGCCTGCGCCGCGCGGTCCGCGGGTCCTGACCCACCTCGCACGTGCGTGGCGCGCGCCCGCACACCGCAGAACGTGGGCGACGACACCCGCCCGTGTGCGAGGTGCACTACTACCCCCGCAGCGCGCTCACGTCGACCGTGAACTGCATCGCGCGGTAGGGCCAGTTCGTCGTGGTGTTCCACTGGCTCACCACCAGATGCAGGTCCGCCAGCGTGCTGCCGGGCAGGACGTACCCGCCGTAGAGCTGCGCCACGCGGCCCGCGGCGTGGTCCTCCTCGTCCCAGCCCACGCCCTGCAGCACGGTGGCCCGCGGCGCGGTGTGCAGATCGGCAACGGGGGAGTCGAGCACGAGGACGTCCATGCGGTAGTTGCCGTCGTCGAACATCGCCAGCACCCAGCGGTCCTCCACCCGCCGCAGCGACAGCTCCCCGAACCGGCCGGGCAGCACGACCGTGGGCGCACGGCCCCACCCCCAGCCGTCACCTGCGAGGCCCCACGGCTCCCAGGCGTCGACGTCGAGCACGCGGTCGGCGGGCACCCGCGACAGGATCAGGCCCTTGTCCCGTTGGAAGCCCGTCGAGAACGCGTAGACGTACCCGTCCTCGCCGCGCTCCCAGGTCAGCATCTGGAAGTGGCCGTCGAGGTGGTCGGCGGGCCAGCGCACGCCGGTCGGCCGCCAGCTCACGCCGTTGTCGCGCGAGCGGTGCACCTCCGTCCAGCGGACGTCGCCCAGCTCCCGGCACACCATGACGTGCAGGAACATCTCGTCGCCGAGCGTGATGAGGTCGGTGGGCAGCACCGTCGTCACGCGGCGTATCCGCCGTCCCCACCGGCGGATGCCGTGGTGGCGGTAGCGCACGACCTGTCCGGCGCGCTCCCCCTGCCCCGCCGAGCCCGTCCAGCGCAGGCCGCCGCCGACCGACGCCGGGTCGGCGAACAGCACGACGGGCGAGCGCCATCCCGGGCCGCCGACGCCGGGCCGCGCGAACGTGTCGCCGAACACCGAAACCAGCCGTCCGTCGGGGGCGACGGCGGTGGCGCCCAGGTCGGTGCCGCCGACCTCGAAGCGGTCGGTGTGGCCCGGCCCGGTCAGGTCCTTCACTTTGCGGGCCGACACGGCGCTCACCGGGGGTGCCGCCCGCGGCTCCCGGGTCCGGATGCGTGCACAGGCGTCACGCAGGCCCGCGCTCCACCGGGCAGCTCATGCACCGGGGCCCGCCGCGTCCGCGCCCGAGCTCGCCGCCCGGGATGTCGAGCACCTCGATGCCGTTACGGCGGAGGAACGTGTTCGTGGTGACGTTGCGCTCGTAGGTCACCACCACGCCGGGCCCGACGGCGAGCGTGTTGCAGCCGTCGTCCCACTGCTCGCGTTCGGCGGCGTGCACGTCCTGCTCCGCGGTGAGCACCCGGATCTCCGGAAGGCCCAGCACCTCTGCGATCGCCGCGTGCATGCGCTCCGGCGGGTGGTCGGTGACGTCGAGCTCCTTCTCGTTGTCGCCGGGCCGGATCGTGTACGCGGGCAGCATGCCGAGCCCGGCGTATTTCGTGAAGGTCTCGGGATCGACCATGGTCATCACCGTGTCGAGGTGCATCAGGGCCCGGGTCTCCGGCATGCGCAGCGCGACGATCCGGTCGACCTCACCGCCCGCGAAGAGGCGCCTGGCCAGCCGCTCGACCCCTGCCGGAACCGTGCGCTCGCTCATCCCGATCAGCAGGGCGCCGCCACCGAGCACGAGCATGTCGCCGCCTTCGGTGGTGGCAAGCCCGTTCGCCGCGCCCTCGGACCAGATCGCGAAGCCGCCGTCGGCGAAGAGCGGATGCCAGCGGTAGATCGCCTCGTAGTGTGCCGTCTCGCGTACCCGCGCCTTCTTGCGCATGCTGTTGATCGCCACACCCCCGTGGATCCACGCGGACGTGTCGCGCGTGTAGAGGTGGTTGGGCAGCGGCTCCAGCACGAAGTCGTCGGCGGCGATCACGTGGAAGGCGACCGACCGCGGCTCGGGGATCAGGTCGAGCACCTCGCGCTTGGTGATCCCGCCGACGAGGTGGTCGGTGAGCATGTCGGGGTCCATGGCGTCGAAGCAGTTGCGGAGGGCGTCGATCGCCAGCGGCCCGTAGATCCGGTCGTCGAAGATCGTGTCCAGGATGTGGGCCCTGGCTTCCGGGAGAACGACGGTCCTGCGCAGCAGATCGCCGAAGAGGTGGACGGTCGCCCCCCGCGCACGGAGCACCTCGGCGAAACGGTCGTGCTCCTCCTGCGCGCGGGCCACCCACAGCACGTCGTCGAAGAGCAACCGGTCCTTGTTGCCGGGGGTGAGGCGTTTGAGCTCCAGCCCCGGTCGGTGCAGGATCACCTGCCGGAGCGGCCCGACCTCGGAGTCAACCCGATACATGCTGGAGATACTGCCGTGCCGCTGGACCCTGTGGACGAACGGATCGTCGGTCTGTTCGTCGACGACGCCCGCCGCAGCTTCGCCGAGATCGGCGGGCAGGTGGGGTTGTCGGCGTCGGCGGTGAAGCGACGGATCGACCGGATGCGCGCCGACGGGGCGATCACCGGCTTCACCGTGAAGCTCGATCCCGGCGCGCTGGGCTGGACCGTCGAGGGCTACGTCGAGCTGTTCTGCGGCGCCCGCACACCGCCCGCGACGATCCGCGACGCGCTGAAGCGCTTCCCCGAGGTCGTGGAGGCGAGCACCGTCTCGGGCGAGGCCGACGCGGTGCTGCGCATCCTCGCGGCGGACATGCGCCACTTCGAGAAGGTGCTGGAGCAGATCAGCGCGGCGCCGTTCGTGGTGCGCACCAGGTCGGTGCTGGTGCTCAGCCCGCTGCTGCGGCGTCCGGCCTACCCGCACGCCCCCGACGACGCAACGATCGAGCGCTGAAAGCCGAAACTCCGCAACGGATCGACGGTCATCGGCAACGGCACGGGATTGTCGCGCGTCGGCGTCGTTCCTATCGTTGAGGTATCTCGGCCCCGTCGCAGCGGCCACCCCGCCTACCCCGTGGAGCGCGCCCAGTGACCAGCGTCCTTTCCCGCCCGTCCGCGCTCGTCGAGCGCGTCGCCACCCGCCGCCGCTACCTCATGTGCAGGCCGCAACACTTCGCCGTCGCCTACGCGATCAACCCCTGGATGCGGCCCGACGTGGCCGTCGACGTCGAGCTCGCCGTCGCGCAGTGGGAGACGCTGCGCCAGACCTACCTCGACCTCGGCCATCGCGTCGACCTCATCGACCCCGTGCCGGGCCTTCCGGACATGGTGTATGCCGCCAACGGCGCCACCGTCGTCGACGGCGTCGTCTACGGCGCCCGCTTCCGCCACGCCGTGCGGGAGCCCGAGGCCGCCGCGCACCGCGGGTGGTTCCTGACCGCGGGTTTCGAGCGGGTGGTCGTCCCGGAGTTCGTGAACGAGGGCGAGGGCGACCTGCTCGTCGCAGGCGAGGTGATCCTCGCCGGGTCCGGTTTCCGCACCGACCCCCGCGCGCACGCCGAGGCGGCGCGCGTCCTGCGGCGCCACGTCGTGCCGCTGCGGCTCGTGGACCCGCTCTTCTACCACCTCGACACGGCCCTCGCGGTGCTGGACGAGACGACGGTCGCGTGGCTGCCCGAGGCCTTCGCACCCGCGTCGCGGGCGGTGCTGCGCGACCGTTATCCCGACGCCGTCGTCGCCACGCAGGAGGACGCGGCCGTGCTCGGCCTCAACGCCGTGAGCGACGGTCGCCACGTCGTCCTGCCCGCCGAGGCCACCGCGCTCGCCGCCGCGCTCGCCGAGCGCGGCTTCGTCCCCGTCCCCGTCGCCATGTCCGAGCTGCTGAAAGGCGGCGGCGGCCCCAAGTGCTGCACGTTGGAGGTGCGCGCATGACGCTCCTGGAGAGCCCCACCACGTTCCACACCCGTCTCGTCGAGGAGCACTCGGCGCACAACTACCACCCGCTCCCGGTGGTGGTCTCGCACGCCAAGGGCGCGTGGGTCACCGATGTCGAGGGGCGAAGCTACCTCGACTGCCTCGCGGGCTACTCGGCGCTGAACTTCGGACACGGGCACCCGTACCTGCTCGCCGCAGCCCACCGCCAGCTCGACCGGGTGACGCTCACCAGCAGGGCGTTCGGCAACGACCAGCTCGGTCCGTTCTGCGCGGAGCTCTCGGGGCTCCTCGGCAAAGATGCCGAGTTCTGCGATCCGCAGCCCCGATCGGATGCCGCACGTCGGTCGTGGTCGGGCAGACTGATGGTGCTGCCGATGAACACCGGCGCGGAGGCCGTCGAGTCCGGCATCAAGGTCGTCCGCAAGTGGGGCTACGAGGTCAAGGGCGTGCCGGAGGGCCGGGCCCGGATCGTGGTCGCCGCCGACGCCTTCCACGGCCGCACGACGACGATCGTCGGCTTCTCCACCGATCCGGACGCGCGCGGCGGCTTCGGCCCGTTCACCCCGGGCTTCGACGTCGTGCCCTACGGGGACCTCGACGCGCTGCGCGCCGCGGTCACGCCGGACACGGTCGCCGTGCTCGTCGAGCCCATCCAGGGCGAGGCGGGCGTCGTGGTGCCCCCTGACGGGTACCTGGCCGGGGTCCGTGAGATATGCGATGCCCGGCGCGTGCTCTTCGTCGCCGACGAGGTGCAGTCGGGCCTCGGGCGCACGGGGCACCTGCTCGCCACGCGCGCCGCGGGCGTCGACGCCGATGTCTACCTGCTCGGGCAAGGCGCTCGGGGGTGGGATCCTGCCGCTCTCGGCCGTCGTCGCGGACGCCCACATCCTCGGTGTCCTGCGGCCTGGCCAGCACGGCAGCACCTTCGGCGGCAACCCGTTGGCCTGCGCCGTCGGACGGGCGGTGATCCGCCTCCTCGAGGACGGCGACCTGCTGGTGCGGGCCCGCGTCCTCGGCGCGCACCTGCACGCGCGGCTCGCGGGCCTCGTCGGGCACGGGGTGGTCGCCGTGCGGGGCGTCGGGCTGTGGGCGGGCGTGGACATCGAACGCGGCCTGGGCACCGGCCGTGCGGTGAGCGAGGCGCTCGCCGAGCGGGCCGTGCTCGTCAAGGACACCCACGGTTCGACGATCCGGTTCTCGCCGCCGCTGGTGATCACCGAGGCCGAGCTCGACAAGGCCGTCGACGCCCTCGCAGACGTGCTGACGGCGCTACGCTGAGCGCGCGTCGGGGGGCCCCGAGGGGGCCGCTCGGAGGAGGAAGCGTTACACCGCCCGGCGCAATTTAAGGACCGCTTGGCGATTCGTCCGGATGGTTCCCCCAGTGCATCCCCGGCCGTTCGGAGTAATGGGCGCCGCGGAACGGCCGCTCGGCGCCTGCCGCGAGTTCGGGGCACAGTGTTCCGAACATCACAGTGAGTAGCAGCTCGGCCGTGGTATCCGGGTGCTCGGCAGGCCGGTTCACGTTCCGGGCAAGCACCGTGTTGACCAGTAGGCCGCTCATGTCCTGTGCGGAGGGGTAGGACCGCAGTTCGCCGGAGCGCTGCCCGTGCTCGATGAGCAGCCCCAAGGCCTCCGGCATGGGCACGAGGGTCCGTGGGTCGACGTCGTCGGCGGAGTCGGGCAGGCCGCCGACCTTGATCGTGTACTCCGAGACCGCTGCGAAGAAGGCGGCGGTCAGGGTGCGGTTGCGCGCGCACAGCCTGCACAGTGCTCTGACCTGGTCTTCGAGTGCCTGCGTCACCGGGCGGTCGGCCGCGATGTCGCGCTGTGCCTGTACGAGGAGCGGGCTGATGATCGGTGCGTAGACCTGGGCCAGCAGCGCGTGCTTGGTGGGGAAGTGGTTGTAGGCCGTGGCCGCGCTCACCCCTGCCGACTGCGCGATGTCCTCGACGCGCGTCCGCGACCAGCCGCGCGAACCGAACGCCGAGTCGGCTGCGTCGAGCAGCGCGCGGCGCGTACGGTCACGTTTCGTGCGAGCCGCGCGCGCCCGGGGGTCCTCCGTCGGAGGGATAGCGGGGGCGGTCATCATGCGGAGAGTAACCGATTCGTGAGCCGACCTTCACTTGACTCAACTTTGGGGTACCTCCAAAATGCGTCATTGAAGGTTGCAGGGGAGCTCTGTAGCGGCGCGGGGCACGGCGGCGATGACGAGCTTGGGAGAGGGTGACGCGCCCACGGTCGGGGGACCGGGGTGGAGTGTCGAGGAAGGTGTCACCTCTCCTGGAAGGGAGCACCACGTGTCCGTCCCGCCATGGGAGCGGTGGGGCGGCGCACAGCGGAGGGCCGAGGCCTGACGCGACAGGAACTGGGGAGGGGTACCCACACATGTGCCAGAAATCGACGGCTGCGTGCGCAGGATGAGCGCCGCCGTCCGTAATGATGTTACCGATTCAGCCGATGGTTCCGACCAAGTTCCGGACGTGGCACCCGTCCTGGAACGTCTGGTTCCGTTGGCTGTCGCGGGCGACAACGACGCCCGCGACCAACTGCTCGCCGAGATCCAACCGCTGGTCCAGCGCTATTGCCGGGGAAGGCTCGGCCGCGGCGAAGGCGTCATCGGCTCGGCCGACGATGTCGCCCAGGACGTCTGCCTGGCGGTGATCAACGCCTTGCCGCACTACGAGATCAAGGGTCTGTCCTTCCGGGCCTTCGTCTACGGCATCGCCGCACACAAGGTCACCGATGCCTTCCGGGCCATCGGCCGCAACCGCACCGACCCGGTGGCCGAGCTGCCCGATTCGCCGATTCTCCACGACGGGCCCGAGCAGCGGCTGCTCGCGGCCGAGCTCGCCGAGCGACTGGGCCACCTGCTCCACAAGCTCACCCCACGGCAGCGCGAGGTGCTGGTGCTCCGTATCGCGGTGGGGCTGTCGGCGGAGGAGACCGCGCAGGTCGTGGGCTCCACCCCCGGCGCCGTCCGGGTCACCCAGCACCGGGCGCTCAACCGGCTGCGCGGTGTCATCGGCGGCCCGCTCGACGTCGATCCGGAAGATCCCGACGACCTGCCCGACAACGCGTCACCCGCCGTCTCCGCATAGGCGTCCGGCGAGGTCGCGCACCCCGATATCCCGGGGGTGCGCGACCGACGCCGGGTAGTAGCCTGACCACGATCATTTGCACGTGGGTGGGGATCCGAGGGAGGGCACAGTGACGGCTGGGCAGATCGCGGCGCTGATCGCGGCGGGGGCCTTCGTAGTCCTCGTCCTGCTGATGGCCGTCCCGCTGATCAAGCTGGGCCGCACCCTCGACGAGGCCACCATCGCCATCCGCAAGGCCCACGAGGGCAGCGCGCCGCTGCTCGACGACGCCCAGGTCACCCTCCGCCAGGTCAACACCCAGCTCGACCGGGTGGACGGCATCACCTCCAGCGCCCGCACCGTCACCAGCAACGTGTCCGTGCTGACGTCGCTCTTCACCGCCACGCTCGGCGGCCCGCTCGTCCGGGCCGCCGCGTTCTCCTACGGCGTCAACAAGGCCATCAAGGCCCGCCGCGTGGGCAAGGAGGCGGTCAAGCCCTCCCGCCGCTCCCGTCGGAAGCGGGCCGCGTGAAGCGGCTCTTCTGGCTCGGGCTCGGCATCGCGGCGGGCGCCTTCGTCGCCCGCAGGGCGCAGGCCGCCGCCCAGAGCCTCACCCCCGCCGGGATCGGCGCCAACCTCGCCGACGGGCTGCGTGAGCTCGGCGCGGGTTTCGGCGCGTTCGGGGCCGAGGTGCGCGCGGGCATGGCCGAGCGGGAGCACGAGCTCACCGCGATGGTCGAGCGCCGCACCGGCGACCACCTGCCGACCATGCGCGAGGCGCTGGCCGACCCCGTGCCGCCGCCGCGAGCGCGCAGGGCAGGGGCCTGACCATCCACTGTGGATGGTGCCGTTCCTGCCGTTTCGCGCCCATCCGTCCTCCTCCAGCAGCAGAGAGCTCCTCCGGTGCAGACCCACGAGATCATCAGCCGTTTCACCGACCACTTCGTGAGCGCAGGGCACACCTCCGTGCCCAGCGCGTCGCTCATCCTCGACGACCCGACGCTGCTCTTCGTGAACGCCGGGATGGTGCAGTTCAAGCCGTACTTCCTCGGCGACGCACCCGCACCGTGGCCCCGGGCCACCTCGATCCAGAAGTGCGTGCGCACCGGCGACATCGAGGAGGTCGGCAAGACCACCCGCCACAACACGTTCTTCCAGATGGCGGGGAACTTCTCCTTCGGTGACTACTTCAAGGAAGGGGCGATCGACCTCGCCTGGGAGCTCGTCACCGGCGGCTACGGGATCGACCCCGAGCGGCTGTGGGCCACCGTCTACCGCGACGACGACGAGGCGTTCGCCCTCTGGCGCCGGATGCTGCCCGAGCGGCGCATCCAGCGCCGCGGCGGCAAGGACAACTACTGGGACATGGGCGTGCCCGGTCCCGGCGGACCCTGCTCGGAGATCTACTTCGACCGGGGGCCCGAGCACGGCCGCGACGGCGGTCCGGTGGCCGACGAGGACCGCTACCTGGAGATCTGGAACCTCGTCTTCATGCAGGACGTCCGCGGCGACCGCTCGCCCAAGGACGACTTCCCGCCCATCGGCTCGCTGCCGCGAAGGAACATCGACACCGGCATGGGCGTCGAGCGGGTTGCCACCCTGCTGCAGGACGTGGAGAACGTCTACGAGACCGACCTCGTGCGGCCGGTGATCACCCGTGCCGAGGAGTTCTCCGGCCGCCGCTACGGCGCCGATCCCCAGGACGACGTGCGCTTCCGGGTGATCGCTGACCACGCCCGGTCCGGCGTGATGATCATCGGCGACGGGGTGACCCCGTCCAACGAGGGCCGGGGCTACGTGCTGCGCCGCCTGCTGCGCCGGATCGTGCGCTCGGCCCGGCTGCTGGGCATCCACGAGCCGGTCCTGCCCGCGTTCGCCGAGGTCGTGCGCGACGAGATGGCCCCGTCCTACCCTGAGCTCGCCGCCGACTTCGAGCGGATCTCCGCGGTGATCCGGGTCGAGGAGGAGGCGTTCCTGCAGACCCTCACCACCGGCTCGAAGATCTTCGACACGGCCGTCGCCGCGACGCAGCAGGCCGGTTCGACCCAACTGCCGGGCGACCAGGCGTTCAAGCTGCACGACACCTATGGCTTCCCGATCGACCTCACGCTGGAGATGGCCGCCGAGGCCGGGTTGAGCGTCGACGAGCAGGGCTTCCGCGCGCTCATGACCGAGCAGCGCGACCGCGCCAAGGCCGACGCCGCGGCGCACAAGACCGGCCACACCGACGGCACGGCCTACCGCGCGGTGCTCGACGCCGACGGCGGTACCACGTTCCTGGGCTACACCGAGCTGGCGGCCGAAGCGCGGGTCGTCGGGCTGGTCGTGGACGGAGTCGGTGTGCCCACGGCGGGCGCTGGGACCGCCGTCGAGGTACTGCTCGACCGCACCCCCTTCTACGCCGAGGGCGGCGGGCAGCAGGCCGACACCGGCTGGATCCGCGGGGACGGGTTCGTCATCGACGTAGCCGACGTCCAGTCGCCCGTCGCCGGGCTGACGGTGCACCGCGGCACGGTGCGCGAGGGCGAGATCACCGTGGGGGCGGGCGCCCATGCCGAGGTCGACACGACCCGCCGCGGCGCCATCTCCCGGTCCCACTCGGCCACCCACCTGGTGCACGCGGGCATGCGCAAGGCGCTCGGCGACGCCGCCGCGCAGGCAGGCTCGCTCAACGCGCCCGGACGGCTGCGGTTCGACTTCACCTCCCCGACGGGAGCGGTGCCCGCTTCGGTGCTCGCCGACGTCGAGGACGAGGTCAACGACGTCCTTCTCAACGACCACGAGGTGCGGGCGTTCATCACCACGCAAGACGAGGCCCGGCGCATCGGCGCGATGGCGCTGTTCGGCGAGAAGTACGGCGACCAGGTGCGCGTGGTCGAGATCGGCGACTACTCCCGCGAGCTCTGCGGCGGCACGCACGTGGCCCGCTCGGGGCAGCTGGGCCTGGTCAAGCTGCTGTCCGAGGCCTCGATCGGCTCGGGCGTGCGGCGCGTCGAGGCACTGGTCGGCCTGGACGCGTTCCGGTTCCTCGCCAAGGAGCACGTGCTCGTGTCCCAGCTCGCCGAGCAGTTCAAAGCGCGGCCGGAGGAGCTGCCCGAGCGGATCGGCGGTGTGGTCGAGCGGCTGCGGCAGGCCGAGCGTGAGCTCGAGAAGGTGCGCGCGGACGCCGTCCTGTCCTCAGCGGGGGCGCTCGCCGACGGGGTCGAGGATGTCGGCGGCACCGCGCTGGTCGCCGCGGCCGTCCCCGATGGCGTCGCCCCGGCCGACCTCCGCGCGCTGGCCTCGGACGTGCGCGGACGGCTCGGGACCCGGCCCGGCGTCGTCGCGCTGTTCTCGGCCGACGAGGCGGGCAAGCTGTCGTTCGTCGTCGCCACGACCTCCGCGGCCCGCGACACGGGGTTGGCGGCGGGCAAGCTCGTCCCGGTGTTCGCGCCCGCGGTCGGTGGCCGCGGCGGCGGCAAACCCGACCTCGCACAGGGCGGCGGCACGAACCCGGCGGGCGTGCGGGCCGCGATCGACGCGTTGCGCCGGGAGCTGGCGAGCCGGTGACGGCGACCGCCCACCCACTTCGCAGAGCGACCTCGCGCTTCGCAGGGTCCGGGGAGTCTGCGAGGTGCCAGGCGGGTCTGCGAGGCCGCTGCCGCGCGGGTGTGGGCGCGGGTCTGGGCGGGGTCGGCGCGCGTGGTGGCTGCCGCGCGGAGGCCTGCCGGGGCGCGGAGGCGGGTCGGATGGACGGGCGCCGTGCTGGGCGCTCGGAGCCGCGGTGGCCGGGGCGGGGCGCCGTCCCGTGGCGGGCGGGGCGGGGTGCCGCCGTCGATGGGTGGGCGGGGCGGCCCGTTCCGCCGTCGTCGCCCGGCGCCGCGGCGCCCGACCACCCGGGTCGGGCCCGGTGAGCGCTGCCGTGCGGGGCAGACGGCTGGGCGTCGACGTCGGGGCGGTGCGGGTCGGGGTGGCGCTCAGCGACCCCGACGGCATCCTCGCCACGCCGCTGGTGACCGTGTCGCGCGACGTCGAGCACGGCACGGATGTCCGGACGCTGAGCGACCTGGTCGCCGAGCACGCGGCCGTCGAGGTGGTCGTCGGGCTGCCGCGGACGCTCGCCGGGCGCGAGGGGCCCGCCGCGCAGGCCGCCAGGGCGTTCGGTGACGCGCTTGCCGCGGTACTGCCGGTGCCCGTCGTGTACACCGACGAACGGCTGACGACGGTGGTCGCGACCCGGCAGCTCCGATCACGGGGCGTGAAGGGCCGTAAGCAACGCGCCGTCGTCGACCAGGCCGCGGCGGTCGCGATCCTGCAGGGTTGGCTGGACGCGCGCCGGTGACCGCCCCGGGGCGGGCGGCCCCGCCCGGGCCCGGTTACGCTCCGGCATCGTGCGCCGCGACGGAGTGGACCCCGCATCCCCGGTCGACGACGGCGAGATCGAGGGCTCCCTGGGCGACGCGACCGCCCGCACCGTCCGCCTCCAGGCGGTCGGCGGCCGCCGCGAGGCCCGGGAGGCCGCCCGCCCCCGCCGCGCCCGCCGGGCCGTCATCGTGGTGCTCGCGCTGCTGCTCCTGCTCGCGGTCGTCGCGGGCGGCGGCTGGTATCTCTACCACTCGATCGTCGCCACGCCGGACTACCAGGGCTCGGGCACCGGGGACGTGGTCGTCCAGGTGCACGACGGCGACACCACGAGCCAGATCGGCGCGGAGCTCGCCCGCCGTGGGGTCGTGGCCGCGCAGGCGTCGTTCACCGAGGCGGCAGCGGACAACGACCGGATCCGGTCCGTGCAGCCGGGCTTCTACCAGATGCGCCTGCGGATGTCGGGTGCGTCGGCCGTCGCGCTGTTGCTGGACCCGGGCTCCCGCGTCGGCCAGCTCGAAATCCGTGGCGGCGTCCAACTCGACGACACCCGTGCCCCGGACGGCGCGGTCACCCCTGGCGTGCTCAGCCTGATCGCGCAGGCCACGTGCACCACCGTCGACGGCACCAAGAAGTGCCTCACGGTCGACGCGCTGCGCACGGCGATGGCCAAGACCGACCCGGCGCAGCTCGGCGTGCCCGACTGGGCGGTCGCGGAGGTCGCCAAGGTCCCGGCGACCCGACGGCTGGAGGGCTTGTTGCTGCCCGGCCGCTACGACGTCGCGCCGGGCTCGTCGGCCGTTGACGTGCTGCGCGGACTCATGGCCGCATCGATTGACCGGATCGATGCCACCGGGCTGGTGTCGGGTGCGGCGAAGGTTGGGATGTCGCCCTACGACGTGCTGATCGTCGCCTCGCTCGTCGAGAAGGAGTCGATCATCTCCGACATGCCGCGGGTCGCGCGCGTGATCTACAACCGGCTCGGCGCGGGCCAGCGGCTCGAGCTGGACACGACGATCAACTACCCGCTGGACGTCCCGTCGCTGTACACGAGCCCGGCGAACCGCGCCAAGCCCGGCCCGTACAACACCTACCTCAAGACCGGGCTGCCCGTGACGCCGATCGCCGCGGCGGGCTCGGATGCCGTCGCCGCCGCGCTGGCGCCTGCCGACGGCCCGTGGATGTTCTTCGTGCCCTGCGAGAAGGACGGCACGTCCTGCTTCGCGGTGTCGTTCGCCGAGCACCAGGCCAACGTCGCGAAGGCGCACGCGAACGGTGTCTTCTAGGAGGGTCCTAGCGTCCCCAGAAGCCCGGCGGGGGCATCGGCGACGGGACGGCCGTCCGGTCGGTTCTCGGTGCGGCGGTGAACCGGCCGAGATCGGTGCCGGTCAGCACCCTGGCGGGGAACGGGTCGGCCGCGGTGCGCCGGACGAGCGCATCCACCGGCAGCTCCGCCGCCGACGCCACCAGCACGACGTTGCCGAACCGGCGGCCGTGCAGGACGTCGGGCGCGGCCACGACCGCGACGTGCGGGAAGAGTGCGCGGGCCGCGGCCACCTGGGTGCTCGCGAAGGCCAGCGCCGACCCGCCGTCGGCGACGTTGGCCGCGTACACCCCACCAGGCGTCAATGCCCGCACGGCCAGCTCGGCGAACTCCACGGACGTCAGGTGGGCGGGCGTGCGGGCGCCCGCGAACGCGTCGAGCACCAGCAGGTCGACCGAAGCCGGGGCGTGGGTCACGAGCGCGGCCCTGGCGTCGCCGACGCGGATGTCGATCCCCATCCCGTCGGCGGGCAGGCGGTGGGCGACCAGCTCGGCCAACGCCGCGTCCAGCTCCACCACCGTCTGCGCGGAGCCCGGCCGGGTCGCCGCGACGTAGCGGGCCAGCGTCCACGCGCCCCCGCCCAGATGCAGCACGTGCAGAGGCGTGAGCGGCGGCGCGACGAGGTCGACGACATGGGCCATCCGCCGCACGTACTCGAACTCCAGGTGGGTGGGGTCGTCGAGGTCGACATGGCTCTGCGCGGTGCCGTTCACGAGAAGCGTCCATCCCTGCGGCCGGTCGGGGTCGCCGACCAGCTCTGCGACGCCGTAGTCGACCTCGGCACGGACCAGGGCGCGGGCGGGACGGGACATCGTCGCCATCCTGCCTCCCGTAACCCGGGCGACACGCGGCGGCATGAGGTTGGCGGCTCAGAACGGCCGCGAAGGAGGTCTGTGCCGCTGTCCCCGCATGAGCAGGAGCGGCTGCTGCTGCACGTCGCCGCCGACCTGGCGCAGCAGCGCAGGGCGCGTGGGCTCGAGCTCAACTACCCCGAAGCCGTCGCGACGATCAGCGCGTGGGTGCTGGAGGGCGCCCGCGACGGGCGCAGCGTCGCGGAGCTGATGACCGAGGCAGTCCGTCCTCGCCCGCGACGACGTCATGGACGGCGTGCCGGAAATGATCGCCTCGGTGCAGGTCGAGGCCACCTTCCCGGACGGCACGTGATCCCGTTGCTCGCGCACACGACGGTGCTCGACGGTGCTGATCCCGCGCTGCGGGGGCTGGGCGGGACGTCCGGGGCGCGTGCCGTCGGCACGCTCGTCATGGTGCCGGGCGACAGTGGTGATCGGCATGACGTCGGACCATCGGGAGCGGGCGAGGACGGGAACCTGCGCTGGGCCTGGACGGAGTTTGCAAGGGCCCGGCCGCGCGCTGCTCGCGGTGGGCGACCCGGGAGCGGTGATCGCCCTCCTCGACGCGGCGGGCGCGGTGACGCCCAGCCGGTGACGCCAGCCGGTGAGACTCAGCTCTGCATGACCCGCCCATACACGTGGTCGAACGGCAGCGTCAGCACCACGCGCTGGTCGGCGACCATCGCGGCCCGGTACTCGTCCCAATCGGGGTGCTCGCCCGCGATGCTGCGGTAGAGATCGATCAACGCGTCGACCGTGGCGTCGTGCGGATCGGCGGCAGCAGGCGTCAGCTGGGCGATTCCCTCGCCGACCGCGTAGGACCACAGGTCGCTGGAGGTGACCATGTATGTGGCGCGGGGGTCGCGGCGCAGGTTGCGGGTCTTGGCCCGCGTCTCGGTGATCGACACCCGCAGCGTGAGGCTCTCCGGATCGAACCCGTGGGTGACGACCGACGCCTGCGGGCGCCCGTCCCGCTTGAGCGTGATCAGGGAGCCGCCTCGCTGACGCGCGAACAGATCCACCAGGGCGGGGTCGACTGCCATGTGCCCTCCTCGTGCCGTGTCGCCGCTCTCCACCGCATCGACGGTTGATCGCCGAACCCTATTCCCGAACGCGCCGCGCAGCGGCGCGGCGGACCTGTCACACGGCCAGTTGTCCCCATCGGCCGCAGCCATCCCCAGATCCGGCGCGGCACCTGCGGCCAGGGCCTTCGGACGCCAGCGTGGTGTCCATGGATCTGACGGCAGTGGTGGCGTTCTGCGTGTTCGGGGCGGCCGGTGTGGTGGTGGGCGCGGGGACCCGTCGGTTGCTCGACAGTTTGCGGCGCGGTGCCCGGCTGCGCGGTCCGGCGTGCGCGGTGGCCATGGGAGGGCTGTGGGGGAGCACCGGGGGTCTGTGGGGAACCGGGAGCCTGCCGTCGCCATGGCTGCCCGCGCTGCTGGGCCTCGGCTGGCTGGGGGTCGCGGCCGGGGCGGTCGACCTGTGTGAGCACCGGCTGCCGGACGCCCTGACGCTCCCGGCGGCGGGTTTCGCCCCGCTGGCGCTGCTGCCGCTGGGCTGGGCTGCCGTCGCGCGGGGGCTCCTCGGGTCCGTCGTGGCCGTGATCGGCTACGGCGTCGTGCACCTCATACGGCCTCCGGCGCTGGGCGCAGGCGACGTCAAGCTCGCCGCGGCCCTCGGTGCGGTCCTCGGCGCGGCGTCCTGGGGTGCGCTCGCGGTGGCGGCCGGGCTCGCGGCTCTGCTCACCGGGGCCGCCGCGCTTCTCGTCGTCTGCCGTGGCGGCATGGCGCGTGCCGGGCCGGTGGCGCACGGTCCGTCGATGCTCGCGGCGGCGTGGCTCGTCACGGTCGCCGTGGCCACCGGCCGGGCATGATCACCGTCTGGGTGTGGGACAGGGCGGACCGATGGGGTGCGGCCCACGTGCGTGCTGCGTGCGAAAATCCAGCCGTGCTGCGCTGGATCACCGCCGGGGAGTCCCACGGTCCCGCCCTCGTGGCCGTGCTCGAGGGCATGGTCGCCGGGGTGGAGATCACCACCAAGGAGCTCGCCGCCGAGCTCGGCCGCCGCCGCCTCGGATACGGCCGCGGCGCGCGGATGAAGTTCGAGGCGGACGAGTTGGAGGTCATCGGGGGGGTCCGGCACGGGCTGACGCAAGGGGGCCCGGTCGCGGTCCGCATCGGCAACAGCGAGTGGCCCAAGTGGGAGACGGTGATGGCCGCCGACCCGGTCGACCCCGAGCTCATCGCGGCCAGGGCCCGCAACGCCCCGCTCACCCGGCCACGGCCCGGCCACGCCGATCTCGCGGGGATGACGAAGTTCGGGTTCGACGACGCCCGGCCGGTGCTGGAGCGCGCCAGCGCCAGGGAGACGGCCGCCCGGGTGGCGCTGGGCACCGTCGCGCGGGCCTTCCTCAAGCAGGCGTTCGAGGTCGACATCGTGTCCCATGTGGTGGCGCTCGGCGCGGTGGAGGCGCCCGCGGACGAGCTGCCGGGCCCCGCCGACCTCGACCGGGTGGACGCGAGCCCGGTGCGCGCTTTCGGCGACGACACGACGGCCGCGATGGTTGCTGAGGTCGACGCCGCGCAGTCCGAAGGGGACACCCTCGGTGGGGTCGTCGAGGTCATCGCCTACGGCCTCCCGGTGGGCCTCGGGTCCTACGTGCAGTCCGACCGCAGGCTGGATGCGCGGCTGGCGGGCGCGCTGATGGGCATCCAGGCGATGAAGGGCGTCGAGATCGGCGACGGGTTCCGCACCGCGCGCCGCCGCGGCAGCGCAGCGCACGACGAGATGTTGCCGGGCGACCCGGTCAAGCGGCTCAGCAACCGGGCAGGCGGCATCGAGGGGGGCATGACCAACGGTGAGCCGGTGCGCGTCCGCGCGGCGATGAAGCCGATCTCGACGGTGCCCCGGGCCCTCCGCACGGTCGACGTCGCGACCGGAGCGCCCGCCCAGGCGATCCACCAGCGCTCGGACGTCTGCGCAGTGCCCGCCGCCGGTGTCGTGGCCGAGGCGATGGTCGCGTTGGTGCTCGCCGACGCGGCGCTGGAGAAGTTCGGGGGCGACGCTCTGGCCGAGACCCGCCGCAACCTGCGCTCCTACATCGAGGCCTCGCAGATGGGGGCGCGCGCCGCCGAGTGACGACGCAGGTGCTGCTGCGCCCCAGGGGCGGCGGCCCCGACTCAGCCCTGATTCAGCCCTGACTCAGCCCCGACTCAGCGGCTCCTGCGGCGGCGGCCGCGGCGGGCGCCCTGGTGGAAGTCCGCGGCCCGTGAGCCCTCGTCCGCTGCGCCGCCTGCCGCACCCCCGGACGCCGCCCCCGCCCCGGCCCCGCCAGAGGCCGCCCCGGCCCCGCCAGGCGCCGCTCCCGCCCCGGCAGCCGCCGCCCCCGCCCCGGCAGCCGCCCCGTGCGCAGCGCCACCACGCTCGGCGCCACCGCCATCGGCGGCCACTTCACCGACCGCCGCGCCGTCAGCGGGCGAGGCGCCGCGCTTCGGGTTCACCGACGACGGCGGGTGCGCCGCCGTCCGGTCACCCTCGTCCGCCACGAACGGCGCGAAGGGGGCGAACGGCGTTCCGGCGCCCGCACTGCCCGGCAGACGAAGCTCCGGCTCCATGTGCCCCTGTGCGGAACGGCGCGGGAGGCCACCCGGCTCCGGGGAGCGCTCCTCGTCGAGCTGATGGTCGCCGCGACCGTCTCGCCGCGACACCGACCGCCCTGTCCCCCGTCCGCTCTCCCGGTCCACCCACCGCTCCATTCGTGGTGGTGGCGCCGCCCGGGCGTCACCATCTGCCGTCGGGTATCGCGGAGCACGCTATCTGATCACCGGATTGGGCCAGTGCCTGCCCGTCGTCCCGGCCTGCGGGCGGCGCAGGCGCAGCGGCCACTATCCTCGTGACGGTGAGTCTGCAGAAACGCCCCAGCGTGGTGATCGTCGGCCCGCCAGGGGCAGGCAAGACGACCGTCGGCAGGCTGCTGGCGCGGCGGATGGGCCTCGCGTTCACCGACATCGACGCGGTGATCGTCGAGCGCGCAGGCAAGCCCATCGCGGACATGTTCACCGAGGACGGCGAGGACGCCTTCCGCGCGCTGGAGCGGGCCGTGGTCGCCGAGGCGCTGGAGTCGACCGACGGCGTGCTGGCGCTCGGCGGCGGCTCGGTCCTCGCGGCGATCACTCGCGAACGGCTGCGCGGGCATCGGGTGGTCCACCTGAACGTCGGGCTGGCGGACGGCATCCGCCGCACCGGCATGTCCGCCGCGCGCCCGCTCTTGGCGGGGGTCAACCCGCGGGCGACGTTCAAAGCACTGCTCGACGCACGAGCACCGCTCTACCGCGAGGTGGCCACGGTCGAGATCGACACCAACCGGCGCAGCGCCAACCAGGTCACGCGGGCCGTGCTGGAGGCCATCGGCGAGCTGCCCGCCGACGCGGAACCCGATCCGGTGGTTCCGGCCGACCCACACGACCAGCCGACTCCTCGTGACGGCTCGCTGCTGCCCACCCCGACGCTCGGCCCCCCAGCCGGCGGCGACAAAATACGACAGTGACGACAGCGAGAACGCGAGTCAGGGTGCGCATGTGAGCGAGATCGATCAGATCGACGTCACCGGTGAGCGGCCGTATCCGGTGCTGGTCGGACGCGGTGTGCGCAGTCAGCTGCCCACGGCCGTCGGCGGCCTCGGCGCGCGGACCGCCGTGCTCGTGCACCAGCCCGCCCTCGCCGCGGCCGCGGAGGACATCCGAACCGAGCTCGCCGACGCGGGCATCGAGGCGCACCGCGTGGAGATCCCCGACGCCGAGGACGGCAAGAGCGTCGCCGTGGCGGCCTTCTGCTGGGAGGTCTGTGGCCGGGTCGGGCTCACCCGCTCCGACGTCGTCATCTCCCTCGGCGGGGGAGCGGCCACCGATCTCGCGGGCTTCGTGGCCGCCACCTGGATGCGCGGCGTGCGTGTGGTGCACGTGCCGACGACGCTGCTGGCGATGGTCGACGCCGCCGTCGGCGGCAAGACGGGCGTCAACACCGCGGCGGGCAAGAACCTCGTCGGAGCCTTCCACGAGCCGTCGGCGGTGCTCGTCGACCTCGCCACGCTCGACACCCTGCCGCAGGCCGAGATCGCCGCGGGCAGCGCCGAGATCGTCAAGTCCGGTTTCATCGCCGACCCGACCATCCTCGATCTCGTCGAGTCCGACCCGACCGCCGCTCTCGACCCCGCCGGCGACGTCCTGCCGGAGCTGGTTCGCCGCGCGATCCGGGTGAAGGCCGAGGTGGTGGCGTCGGACCTGCGCGAGTCCGACCTGCGCGAGATCCTCAACTACGGCCACACGCTCGGCCACGCCATCGAGCGCCGCGAGGAGTACCGGTGGCGCCACGGCGCCGCGGTGAGCGTCGGGCTGGTGTTCGCCGCCGAGCTCGCCCGTGCCGCAGGCCGCCTGGACGATGCCACCGCCGACCGGCACCGCAGCGTGCTCTCGTCGATGGGCCTCCCGGTCGCCTACGAGCCCGGGGCTCTTCCCGAGCTGATCGAGAGCATGCGCGGGGACAAGAAGGCCCGTGGGGGCACGCTGCGGTTCGTCGTGCTCGACGCGCTGGCCAAACCGAGCAGGCTGGAGGGCCCCGACGAGGCGCTGTTGGAGACCGCCTACGCGGCCGTGAGCACGTGACGTCAGGGCCGATCGGCCGGCGGGACGCGCTGCGCGCGCTGCTTCCCGCGGCCGGGGTGGACGCGCTGCTGGTGACCGACCTGGTCAACATCCGCTACCTCACCGGCTTCACCGGCTCCAACGCCGCGCTGCTCGTGCACGTTGACGGCGAGGCGGCGAGCCGCTTCTGCACCGACGGGCGGTACCGGACGCAGGCCGCCCGCGAAGTGCCGGACCTGCGGCCGCTGATCAAGCGGGCGAGCGCCCTCGCCCTCGCGGCGGAGGCCGGAGCGCTGAACGTCGAGCGGCTGGGGTTCGAGTCCGACCACGTGACGGTCGACGCCCACGCCGCGCTCGCGGCGAAGGCCGCGCCCGTGGCGATGGTCCGCGTTCCCGGGCTGGTCCAGCGGCTGCGGATGGTCAAGGACGACACCGAGATCGCCGCGTTGAGCGCCGCATGCGCCGCCGCCGACGCCGCGCTGGCGGACCTGATCGCCGACGGCGGCCTCGCACCGGGCCGGACCGAAGCGCAAGTCGCGCTGGACCTGGAGGCCCGCATGCGCGGGTACGGCGCGCAGGGCCCCTCGTTCCCCACGATCGTCGCCGCGGGCCCGCACTCGGCCGTGCCCCACCACAGCCCGACGTCGACGCCGCTGCGCCGCGGCGACTTCGTCAAGCTCGACTTCGGCGCGCTCGTCGAGGGCTACCACTCCGACATGACCCGTACGGTCGTGCTCGGTCCCGCCGCGGACTGGCAGCGCGAGCTGTACGCGCTGGTGGCGGCCGCGCAGGCGGCGGGAAGGGCGGCGCTCGCACCAGGGGCCGACGTCGCCGACGTCGACGCAGCCGCGCGCCGGGTCATCGCGGGCGCGGGCCGCGGCGAGCAGTTCGTGCATGGCCTCGGCCATGGCGTCGGCCTCCAGATCCACGAGGCGCCGCTGTTGGCGGCGACCGCTTCCGGGCCGCTCGCGGCGGGAATGGCCGTGACCGTCGAGCCGGGGGTGTACCTCGAAGGGCGCGGCGGCGTCCGGATCGAGGACACGCTCGTCGTGCGCGAGGGCGGGCCGGAGCTGCTCACGCGCCTTCCCCGGGAGCTCCTCGAAGTCGAGGCGTGACCACCCGGCGCCGGAGCGGCCCGCCTCCGACGGGCCCGGCACGTCATCACCTATCCTGGAGCGCGGACGACGGCGCCGCATCGCGCCGCACACCCCGGCGCGTGCAGCCCCCGCGCCACCGACGAGCGCAGGAGTCTCACCCCCGTGGCCACCACGAACGACCTGAAGAACGGACTGGTGCTCAACCTTGAAGGCCAGCTCTGGTCCGTCACCGCTTTCCAGCACGTCAAGCCCGGCAAGGGCGGCGCATTCGTGCGCACGACGCTGAAGAACGTGATGACCGGCAAGGTGGTCGACAAGACCTTCAACGCGGGCACCAAGGTCGACACCGCCACCGTCGACCGCCGCGACATGACCTTCCTCTACCGGGACGGCGCCGACTTCGTGTTCATGGACGGCGACACGTACGACCAGATCACGATCCCCGTCGACACGGTCGGCGAGCTCGGCCGGGTACCTGCTGGAGAACCAGGTCGCCATGGTCGCGCTGCACGACGGCGTGCCGCTCTACGTCGAGCTGCCCGCCTCGGTCGAGCTGGTGGTCGCGCACACCGAGCCGGGCCTGCAGGGCGACCGGTCCACCGGCGGCACCAAGCCCGCCACCCTGGAGACCGGGGCCGAGATCCAGGTTCCGCTCTTCCTCACCACCGGCGAGAAGGTCAAGGTCGACACGCGCGACGGCCGCTACCTCGGCCGGGTCTCGTCATGATTGCCGCCTGATGATCAGAGCCCGCACCCGCGCGCGGAAACGCGCGCTGGACATCCTCTTCGAGTCCGAGGCGCGCGGCGACGACCCGCTGGCGGTGCTGGCGCAGCGCCGCGAGACCGACGACGCGCCGCCGGTCTCGGACTACGCCGCGATGCTGGTCGAGGGCGTCACCGAGCACCGCGAGCGGATCGACCAGCTGCTGGCCGAGCACGCCGAGGGCTGGACGGTGGCGCGCATGCCCGCCGTCGACCGCACGCTGCTGCGCATCGGGGTGTTCGAGCTGCTGTGGGTCGACGAGATCGACGACCCCGTGGCGATCACGGAGGCCGTCGAGCTGGCCCGCACGCTCTCCACCGA
The DNA here is from genome assembly GCA_963770115.1 of uncultured Actinomycetota bacterium. GTDB lineage: Bacteria > Actinomycetota > Actinomycetes > Mycobacteriales > Pseudonocardiaceae > Pseudonocardia. The sequence continues at coordinate 23,080 of CAVYOT010000008.1, read as the reverse complement.
CGACAGCCCGCGCTTCCTCAACGGCGTGCTCGGGCGGATCTCCGACATCGCCGATCACCTGCGCGCCGCGCGGTAGCGGCCCGCACCGCGGCGGCCCACCCTTCAGCGGCCCACCCTTCAGCGGCCCACCCGTCAGCGGCCACCGAGCCACACGTCAGCGGCCCAGTCAGCGGCTCAGCGACGCCGGCCCAGACGTCAGCGGCCCACACGTCAGCGGCCCATACGTCAGCGGCAACTCGGGCTCGGCTCCGGCTCCCTTCCCCAGGAGCCGGGCCGGTCACGGAGCGGGTCGGGCCTCGGGCGGCAGCACGCCCCACTCGATGAGCTGGTCGGTCAGCTCGCCCGGCGTCTTGTCGTAGATGATCGACAGGGAGCGCAGGTCCTCGGAGCGGATCGAGAGCACCTTGCCGTTGTAGTCGCCGCGCTGGCTCTGGATGGCCGCCGCGTAGCGGGCGAGGGGGCCGACCTTGTCCGCGGGCAGCTGCTGCAGCCGCTCCAGGTTGATCACGATCTTGGTGGCGGGCTCGGAGCCGGACGGGACCCGGCCCTCGGGCAGCAGCTCGGCCACCGGCACACCGTAGAAGTCCGCGAGCTCGGCGAGCTTCTGGACGGTGACCGCGCGGTCGCCGCGCTCGTAGGACCCGACGACGACCGCCTTCCAGCGCCCGCCTGACTTCTGCTCGACGCCGTGCAGCGACAAGCCCTGCTGCTGCCGGATCGCGCGCAGCTTGCCGCCGAGCGCCTTGGCGTAGTCGCCCATGCTGGCGACCTCCTCACTTGCGTCTTGCGCCGGCCGCGGGACCGGCGTGGTGCTTGACCTGGGGTACTGCGTGGGGAGCCGTGCGGGCACCGCCGGGATTTCGGCGGCTACACCCCGCAGCCGCGGTGCCCCGCTGCCGCGACCGCTCTTGAGGACGTTGGATCGATACGGAGAGTAATCATGCGCTTGCTCCGCTGTTCGGTCAAGCCGCGTCCCCCCTCCCGGCGATACAGCCGCCCTAGATCACTCGAACGGCTGATCGACAGCCCCCGGCCAGGCGTTACATCCCCGTGATCAAACACGTCCGAGCCCCTATCGTCTCAGTGCCCTCCCGGGGCCGTGACCGCTGGGGTACTTGTGGGTGGCGGCGATGCTCACAGCCGGTGCTCTCCCGCCCTGCTGATAGGTTCGCAGGCGTCCCGTCCCGATCCTTTAAGCCCGTCCCGCGAGGCGGGGAAGGAGAGACCCGTGGCGCAGAACCGCCGCGCGGGCGCGGGTGGCGGCGAGGGCTCCGACGCGGCTTCCGTGCGGGAGTTGCTCACCGCCTCCGACGTCGCCCGCACCGTGGCCCGCATCGCGCACCAGATCATCGAGAAGACCGCAGGCGCCGAGAACGTCGTCCTGGTCGGCATCCCCACCCGCGGCTCAGTGCTCGCGCGGCGGTTGGCCACGGCGGTCGCGGAGTTCGGCGGGGCCACCCTGCCCGTCGCCGTCGTCGACCCCACGCTCTACCGCGACGACCTGCGCCGCCGTCCGGCGCGCGCGCTGGAGAGCACCGACATCCCCGACGGCGGCCTCGACGACGCGCTGGTCGTGCTCATCGACGACGTGCTGATGTCCGGCCGCACCGTGCGGGCCGCGCTGGACGCACTGGCCGACCACGGACGTCCGCGCGCGGTGCAGCTGGCCGTGCTCGTCGACCGCGGGCACCGGGAGCTGCCGATCCGCGCCGACTACGTGGGCAAGAACGTCCCGACCGCCCGTGACGAGCAGATCAGGGTGCTGCTGGCGGAGATCGACGGCGTCGACGCGGTGCGGCTGGAGCGCCAGTGAGGCATCTGCTCTCGGTGACCGACCTCGACGCCGTCGCCGCGACGGCGCTGCTGGACACCGCCGACCGCCTGCGCCAGGCGCTGCTGGGCCGCGAGGTCCGCAAGCTGCCCACCCTGCGCGGCCGCACGGTGATCACCATGTTCTACGAGAACTCGACGCGCACGCGGGTGTCGTTCGAGGTGGCAGGCAAGTGGATGAGCGCGGACACCGTGAACGTCTCCGCCTCGGGTTCGTCGGTGGCCAAGGGGGAGTCGCTGCGCGACACCGCGCTCACCCTCTCCGCGATGGGCGCCGACTGCCTGATCGTGCGGCATCCGGCTTCGGGCGCGGCGCACCGGCTGGCCGCGTGGCTCGACCGGGACCGGGCGGCCACCGGCACGCCCACCTCGGTCGTCAACGCGGGCGACGGCACCCACGAGCACCCCACGCAGGCGCTGCTGGACGCGGCGACGCTGCGCGACCGGCTCGGCGCCGTCGCCGGGAAGCGGATCGGGATCGTCGGCGACGTCCTGCACAGCCGGGTCGCCCGGTCGAACGTGTTCCTGCTCGCGACCCTTGGCGCCGAGGTCGTGCTGGTCGCGCCGCCGACGCTGCTGCCCGTCGGGGTGGCACAGTGGCCCTGTCGGGTGAGCCCCGAGCTGGACGCCGAGCTGCCCGCCCTGGATGCCGTGATGATGCTGCGCGTGCAGGCGGAGCGGATGCACGGGGCGTTCTTCCCGTCGGCCCGGGAGTACACCGTGGGCTACGGGCTGTCGGAGGACCGCGCCGCGCTGCTGCCAGGGCACGCGGTCGTGCTGCACCCGGGGCCCATGGTGCGCGGCATGGAGATCGCGCCCGCCGTGGCCGACGCGCCCAACTCCGCGGTGCTGGCGCAGGTGCGCAACGGCGTCCACGTGCGCATGGCCGTCCTGTACCACCTGCTTGCGGGGGCTCCCGAATGACCGACCTCCTGATCACCGGAGCCCGGCCGTACGGAGAGGGCGAGCCGGTCGACGTGCTCGTGCGCGACGGCGTGGTCGCCGAGATGGGCACGGCGCTCGCGGGCCGGGGCGAGCGGCTGGACGCCGATGGCCTTGTCCTGCTGCCCGGGTTCGTCGACCTGCACACCCACCTGCGCGAGCCGGGCGGCGAGGAGTCCGAGACGATCGAGACCGGCTCGGCCGCGGCCGCGCTCGGCGGGTTCACCGCCGTCTTCGCGATGCCCAACACCGACCCGGTCGTCGACACCGACGTCGTCGCCCTGCACGTGCGCCGCCGGGGCGCCGAGGTCGGGCTCGTCGACGTCCACCCGGTCGGCGCGGTCACCGTCGGCCTCGAGGGCGACCCGGATGGCCGAGCTGGGCACGATGGCCCGCTCGCCCGCGCAGGTGCGGATGTTCTCCGACGACGGCCGCTGCGTGCACGATCCGCTGATCATGCGCCGGGCGCTGGAGTACGCGTCGGCGCTCGACGTCGTCGTCGCCCAGCACGCCGAGGACCACCGGCTCACCCGCAACGCGCAGGCGCACGAGGGCGTGGTCGCGTCGCGGCTGGGCCTTCACGGATGGCCCGCCACCGCGGAGGAGACGATCGTCGCCCGCGATTGCGCGCTGGCGCGGGAGGCGGGCGCGCGGCTGCACGTCTGCCACGTCTCCAGCGCGCACACGGTCGCGGTGCTCCGCGCGGCCAAGACGGCCGGGGTGCGGGTGAGCGCGGAGGTCACCCCGCACCACCTCCTGCTCACCGACGCCCGGCTCAGCGGCTACGACCCGGTGAACAAGGTCAACCCGCCGCTGCGCACCGCGGCGGACACCGAGGCGATGCGGGCCGCGCTCGCCGAGGGTGTGATCGACGTGGTGGCCACCGACCACGCCCCGCACGCCGCCCAGTACAAGGACACCGAGTGGGACGCGGCCCGCCCGGGGATGCTCGGGCTGCAGACGGCGCTGTCGGTCCTGGTGCACACGATGGTGGAGCCGGGGTTCCTGGACTGGCGCGGTGTGGCGCGGGTGCTCGCGGAGCGGCCCGCGGAGATCGGCGCGCTGCCCGACCAGGGCCGCCCGATCGCGGTGGGGGAGCCCGCCACGTTCGCGCTCGTCGACCCGGACGGAGTGTGGACCGTGCGGGGGGCACAGCTGGCCAGCCGGGCGTCGAACACGCCCTTCGAAGGGATGCGGCTGCCCGCGACGGTGGTCGCGACGGTGCTGCGCGGGCGGATCACGGCCAGGGGAAACCAGGTGCTGCCCGCGGACGCGACGGCCCGTCGGAAGGGGCTCGGCACGTCGCCGGGCGGAGAAGAGGTTCACCCATGACCGCGGTCTTGGTGCTCGAGGACGGGCGGATCTTCCGCGGCGAGGCCTACGGTGCGCTCGGCGAGGGTCTCGGCGAGGCCGTGTTCACCACCGGCATGACCGGCTACCAGGAGACGCTCACCGACCCGTCCTACCACCGCCAGATCGTCGTCCAGACCGCGCCGCAGATCGGCAACACCGGCTGGAACGACGAGGACGACGAGTCGCGCGCGATCCAGGTGGCGGGCTACGTGGTGCGCGACCCGTCGCGGTCGCCGTCGAACTGGCGCTCGCGGCGCTCCCTGGACGAGGAGCTCACGCGGCAGGGGATCGTCGGCGTCGCGGGCGTCGACACGCGGGCGCTGGTGCGACACCTGCGCGAGCGGGGCGCGATGCGCTCCGGCGTGTTCTCGGGTGCGGCGCTGGCCACGGACGCCGATCTCGTCGAGCGGGTGCGGCAGAGCCCGCCGATGGAGGGCGCCGACCTCTACGGCGCGGTGACCACCCGGGAGCCGTATGTCGTGCCCGCGGACGGCGCGGCGCGGTTCCGGGTGGCCGCCCTCGATGTCGGGATCAAGGCGAACACGCCGCGGATGATGGCGGCGCGGGGCATCGAGACGTACGTGCTGCCCGCGTCGAGCACGATCGAGCAGATCGCGGCGGTGGCGCCCGACGGGTTCTTCCTCTCCAACGGGCCCGGCGACCCGGCCACCGCCGACGCGCCGGTGGCGCTCACCCGCGAGGTGCTCGCCCGCCGGATCCCGATCTTCGGGATCTGCTTCGGCAACCAGATCCTCGCCCGCGCGCTGGGCCGCGGCACCTACAAGATGCGCTACGGCCACCGCGGCATCAACATCCCGGTCGTCGAGCACGCCACGGGCCGTGTGGCGATCACGTCGCAGAACCACGGCTTCGCCGTCGAGGGCACGGCGGGGGAGCGGTGGGAGAGCCCGTTCGGTCCCGCCGAGATCACCCACACCTGTCCGAACGACGGCTGCGTCGAGGGGCTGCGCGCGCTGTCCGTGCCCGCGTTCAGCGTGCAGTACCACCCCGAGGCCGCGGCCGGGCCGCACGACGCGGCCGACCTCTTCGACCGGTTCGTCCGGCTCATGCAGGGAGAACGCTGATGCCGCGGCGCGACGACATCCGGCACGTGCTGGTGATCGGCTCCGGTCCGATCGTCATCGGGCAGGCGTGCGAGTTCGACTACTCCGGCACCCAGGCCTGCCGGGTGCTGCGCGAGGAGGGCATCCGCGTCTCGCTCGTCAACTCCAACCCCGCGACGATCATGACCGACCCGGAGTTCGCCGACGCCACCTACATCGAGCCGATCACGCCGGAGTTCGTGGAGCAGGTGATCGCCAAGGAGCGGCCGGACGCGATCCTCGCCACCTTGGGTGGGCAGACCGCGCTCAACACCGCGATGGCGCTGCACGAGCGCGGGGTGCTCGAGCGCTACGGCGTCGAGCTGATCGGGGCCGACGTCGAGGCCATCCAGCGCGGCGAGGACCGGCTCAAGTTCAAGGAGATCGTCCAGTCCATCGGCGGCGACGTCCCGCGCTCCGCGGTCTGTCACACGATGGACGAGGTGCGCGCCACCGCGGCCGAGCTGGGGCTCCCGGTGGTCATCCGGCCCTCGTTCACGATGGGCGGGCTGGGCTCCGGCATGGCGCGCACCGACGCCGACCTGGACCGCCTCGCGGGCGCCGGGCTCGCGGCGTCACCGGTAACCGAGGTGCTCATCGAGGAGTCGGTGCTCGGCTGGAAGGAGTACGAGCTGGAGCTGATGCGCGACCGCCACGACAACGTGGTGGTCGTCTGCTCCATCGAGAACCTCGACCCGATGGGCGTGCACACCGGCGACTCGATCACGGTCGCCCCGGCGATGACGCTCACCGACCGCGAGTACCAGCACATGCGCGACGTCGGGATCGCCGTGCTGCGCGCCGTCGGCGTCGACACCGGCGGCTGCAACATCCAGTTCGCGGTGCACCCGGGTACCGGGCGCCTGGTCGTCATCGAGATGAACCCGCGGGTGTCGCGGTCGTCGGCGCTCGCGTCCAAGGCCACCGGATTCCCCATCGCCAAGATCGCGGCCCGGCTCGCCGTCGGGTACACGCTCGACGAGATCCGCAACGACATCACCGGCGAGACGCCCGCGGCGTTCGAGCCGACGCTCGACTACGTCGTGGTCAAGATCCCGCGGTTCGCGTTCGAGAAGTTCCCCGGTGCCGACCCCGAGCTGACCACGACGATGAAGAGCGTCGGGGAGGCCATGGCGATCGGGCGGTCGTTCGTCGAGGCGCTGGGCAAGGCGCTGCGCTCGATGGAGACCGCGGCGGCGGGGTTCTGGACCGTGCCCGATCCCGACGGCGAGCCCGACGTCGCGACCCCCACCGACGGGCGCATCTACGCGGTCGAGCGGGCGCTGCGCGCCGGGGCGACGGTGGCCGGGGTCGCGGGGGCATCGGGCATCGACCCGTGGTTCGTCGACCAGATCGCCGGGCTCGTCGCGCTGCGGGCGGAGATCCTGGACGCGCCGGTGCTCGACGCCGACCTGCTGCGGCGGGCCAAGCGCTCGGGCCTGTCGGACCGGCAGCTGGCCGCGCTGCGCCCTGAGCTCGCGGGCGAGGACGGCGTGCGCACGCTGCGGCAACGGCTGCGGGTCCGGCCGGTCTACAAGACCGTCGACACCTGCGCCGCCGAGTTCGCCGCGCGCACCCCGTACCACTACAGCGCCTACGAGACCGACCCCGCGGCCGAGTCGGAGATCGCGCCGCAGACCGAGCGGCCGAAGGTGCTCATCCTCGGCTCGGGGCCCAACCGGATCGGGCAGGGCATCGAGTTCGACTACTCGTGCGTGCACGCCGTGATGGCGCTGCGGGCGGCCGGGTTCGAGACGGTGATGGTCAACTGCAACCCGGAGACGGTCTCCACCGACTACGACACCGCCGACCGCCTCTACTTCGAGCCGCTGACGTTCGAGGACGTGCTGGAGGTGGTGCACGCCGAGCAGGAGTCGGGCACGGTCGCGGGCGTGATCGTGCAGCTCGGCGGCCAGACCCCGCTGGGGCTCGCCGCCGGGCTCACCGCGGCGGGCGTGCCGCTGGTCGGCACCTCGGCGGCGGCGATCGACCTCGCCGAGGACCGCGGCGCCTTCGGCGAGGTGCTGCGCAAGGCGGGCCTGCCCGCGCCCGCCTTCGGCACGGCCACGTCGTTCGAGCAGGCGCGCGAGATCGCCGACCGGATCGGCTACCCGGTGCTCGTCCGGCCCTCCTACGTGCTGGGCGGGCGCGGCATGGAGATCGTCTACGACGACGAGACGCTGGCGGGCTACATCGCGCGGGCGACGACGATCAGCCCGGACCGCCCGGTGCTCGTCGACCGGTTTCTCGACGACGCCGTCGAGATCGACGTCGACGCGCTGTGCGACGGCACCGAGGTGTTCATCGGCGGCGTGATGGAGCACATCGAGGAGGCCGGGGTGCACTCCGGCGACTCGTCGTGCGCGCTCCCGCCGATCACGCTCGGGCGCTCGGTGTTGGCGGAGGTGCGCCGTTCCACCGAGGCCATCGCGCACGGCGTGGGCGTGCGCGGGCTGCTCAACGTGCAGTACGCGCTGCACAGCGACGTGCTGTACGTACTGGAGGCCAACCCGCGGGCCTCGCGCACCGTGCCGTTCGTCTCGAAGGCGACGGCCGTGCCGCTGGCCAAGGCGGCCGCACGGATCATGCTCGGCGCCTCGATCGCCGCGCTCCGCGAGGAAGGCCTGCTCCCCGCGGAAGGGGATGGCGGCGAGCTGCCCCCGGACGCGCCGATCGCGGTCAAGGAGGCGGTGCTGCCCTTCCACCGGTTCCGCACGCCGGAGGGCAAGGGCGTGGACCCGCTGCTCGGGCCGGAGATGAAGTCGACCGGCGAGGTGATGGGCTTCGACGCGTCGTTCGGGGCGGCGTTCGCGAAGTCGCAGGCGGCCGCCTACGGTTCGCTGCCCACGTCCGGCCGGGTCTTCGTGTCGATGGCCGACCGCGACAAACGCGCGATGATCTTCCCGGTGCTGCGCCTTGCCGCCCTGGGGTTCGAGGTGCTCGCCACGGCGGGCACCGCCGAGGTGCTGCGGCGGCACGGGCTCGCGGCGACGGTGGTGCGCAAGCACTACGAGGGCGGTGAGACGATCATCGACCGGATCCTGGCCGGGGACGTCGACATGATCATCAACACGCCCTACGGCAACTCCGGGCCGCGGATCGACGGCTACGAGATCCGTTCGGCCGCCGTGGCCCAGGGCATCCCGTGCATCACGACCGTGCAGGGCGCCGCGGCGGCGGTGCAGGGGATCGAGGCGATGACGGCGGGGAAGATCGGCGTGCGGTCGCTGCAGGACGCGCATGCGGCGCTGCGGGCGCCCCGCCCATGAGTGCCGCAGCAGGCCGCGGGCGCGCCCCGACCCACCGCCCCACGTCGCAGACCGCGCGAGCGCCTCGCAGAATCCCTGGGGTCTGCGCGGCGCATGCCGCCTCTGCGCGGAGCACCGCGGCTCCCCGGCGAGCGTGCGGCCCGCGGGAGCGGCGGTGAGTCCGGGGTTCGGTGCGCGGATCGTCGCGGCTGTAGCGGCGCTCGGGCCGCTCTGCGCCGGGATCGACCCGCACGGGCCGTTGTTGGTCGAGTGGGGGCTCACCGACGATCACGACGGGCTCGCCCGGTTCGCGGACATCTGCGTCGCCGCGCTGGCCGGGCAGGTGGCGGTGGTCAAGCCGCAGTCGGCGTTCTTCGAGCGGCACGGGTCGCGCGGGATCGCGGTGTTGGAGCGGCTGCTCGCGGCGTTCGCCGACACGGCGACGTGCACGCTGCTCGACGTCAAGCGCGGTGACATCGGCTCGACGATGCAGGGCTACGCCGACGCCTACCTCGCCGCCCGCGCGCCGCTCGGCGCCGACGCCGTGACCCTCTCGCCCTACCTCGGCTTCGGCTCGCTCGCCCCGGCGCTGGACACCGCCGCCGCGGCGGACCGAGGGGTGTTCGTGCTCGCCAGGACGTCGAACGCGGAAGGGGCGGCGGTGCAGCTCGCCGTCGCCGGTGGACGGTCGGTCGCGCAGGGGATCGTCGACGAGGCTGCGGCGCGCAACGCGGGCGTCGCCCCGCTCGGCGACGTCGGGCTCGTGGTCGGCGCGACCGCCGACCACGGGCTCGACCTCGCGGCGTTGAACGGCCCGGTGCTCGCCCCCGGGCTCGGCGCGCAGGGAGCGGGGCCCGCGGACGTCGCCGTCCGCTTCCGCGACGTCGCCGGGCCGGTGCTGCCCGCGGCGAGCCGCTCGCTGCTCGCCGCGGGCCCGGACGTCGCGGCGCTGCGCGCCGCGGCCGCGGCGCTGCGCGACGACCTGGTGGCAGCGTCGGGGTCCTGACCGGCGACGCCCCGCCGGGGGTTGGCGGGGTCGCACCACACCGGCGTTGTGGTGGCGGCACGGGCGTCGCGACGCTTGTGCGGCCACCGTGACGCGTGTGCAGCGCGGTGATGCCCTGCCGCTGGTGGCCGCCCACGTACCGATCGGCGAACGGCTGACAACACGGTGTTGGCTTCTCGTGATCGTCCGATTGCGAGGAGTGGTCGTCGCGGTGCGCCGATTGCGCTCTGCGGGGGGTCACCCACCTGTTCGAGCCGTCCCCTGGCGCGTCGGTGCGTGCTCTCGGCGCACGGCCGTGCTATCACCCTGAAGGGTGGGCCGCCACAGAGAACCCACAGGTGGCACCCCCGTTTCCCCTGGGGCAGGGGTCGTGGGTACGTTCGGAGAAGACCACGCGGGCAGGCCCGTGCGGCGGCGAGGATGCATCCCCCGACGGGGTGTGTACGACGAAAGACGGAGGAGACCGTGGCCCTTCCCCAGCTGACCGAGGAACAGCGTGCTGCCGCGTTGGCGAAGGCCGCTGAGGCGCGCCGGGTCCGGGCCGAGCTGAAGGACCGGCTCAAGCGCGGCGGCGTCAGCATGACCGAGGTGCTCAAGCAGTCGGACACCGATGACGTGCTCGGCAAGATGAAGGTCTCCGCGCTGCTCGAGGCCATGCCCGGCGTCGGCAAGGTGCGCGCCGCCCAGATCATGGAGCGGCTCGAGATCGCCCCTTCGCGCCGCCTGCGCGGCCTGGGCGACCGCCAGCGCAAGGCGCTGCTCGCCGATTTCGAGGAGTGAGCCGACCCGCCGCCAACCGGAGGGGACGGCTGATCGTCCTGGCAGGCCCCTCCGGCGTCGGCAAGTCCAGCGTCGTCGCGGCGTTGCGCGAGCGGCTGCCGGACCTCCACTTCAGCGTCTCGGCCACCACCCGCGCCCCGCGCGCGGGCGAGGTGGACGGGCGGGACTACCACTTCGTCGGCAACGCGGGCTTCGACGAGCTGATCGCCCGGGGCGACCTCCTGGAGTGGGCCGAGATCCACGGCGGCCTGCAGCGTTCCGGCACGCCGCGCGAGCCGGTCGAGCGGGCGCTCGCCGAGGGGCGCCCGGTGCTGGTCGAGGTCGATCTGCACGGGGCCCGCGCGCTCAAGGCCGCGCTGCCGGAGGCGGTGAGCGTGTTCGTCGAGCCGCCCTCGCTCGCGGAGCTGGAGCGGCGGTTGCGCGAGCGCGGCACCGAGTCGCCCGAGCAGTTCGCCCGCCGCCTGCAGACCGCGCGCGAGGAACTGGCCGCCCGCGCCGAGTTCGACGTGGCGTTGGTCAACGACGACGTCAAGGCCGTCGCCGACCGGTTGGTAGACTTGCTGGTAGGTAACGCCCCCCTGTCAGGAGTACACGAGTGAGCATGCCGTTGACCGGCGCCCGCACCGGTTCTGTGCCCGAGGGCATCACGAACCCCCCCATCGACGACCTGCTCGGCCAGGTGAGCTCCAAGTACGCCCTCGTGATCTACGCAGCCAAGCGCGCCCGCCAGATCAACGACTACTACTCGCAGCTCGGCGAGGGCCTCCTGGAGTATGTCGGCCCGCTGGTCGAGCCGGGCCCGCGCGAGAAGCCGCTGTCGATCGCCATGCGCGAGATCCAGGCAGGCCTGTTGGAGCACACCGAAGGCGAGCAGTAGGCGTGCCCGCTCCCCGGGTTCTGCTCGGGGTGGCGGGCGGCATCGCCGCCTACAAGGCCTGCGAGCTGCTGCGGCGGCTCACCGAGTCCGGGCATTCCGTGCGCGTCCTGCCCACGGCGTCGGCATTGGAGTTCATCGGCACGGCGACGTTCGAGGCGCTGTCCGGGCAGCCCGTGCACACCGGGGTGTTCTCCGACGTTCCCGCCGTGCCGCACGTCAAGCTGGGCCAGGAGGCCGAGCTCGTCGTGGTCGCGCCCGCGACGGCGGACCTCCTCGCCCGCGCGGCCCACGGCCGGGCCGGCGACCTGCTGACCGCCGCGCTGCTCACCGCGCGCTGTCCGGTCCTGTTCGCGCCCGCGATGCACACGGAGATGTGGGAGCACCCGGCCACGCGCGCCAACGTCGCGCTGCTGCGCGCGCGGGGGGTCGTCGTGCTCGACCCGGCGTCGGGTCGGCTCACCGGCAAGGACACCGGCCCCGGCAGGCTCCCCGATCCCGCGGAGATCGCCGACCTGGCGCGCCTCCTCCTGGAGCGCGCCGACGCGCTGCCCCGCGATCTCGAGGGGCGGCGCGTCGTCGTTTCCGCGGGCGGCACGCGCGAGGCGCTCGATCCCGTCCGCTTCCTGGGCAACCGCTCATCGGGCCGTCAGGGCTACGCGTTCGCGCGGGTCGCGGCCCAGCGCGGCGCGCAGGTCACGCTGGTCGCGGCGCACACTGCTGACCTGCGCGACCCCGCGGCGGTCGAGGTGGTGCACGTGGGCTCGGCGCTGCAGCTGCGCGACGCGATGCACGCCGCCGCCAAGGGCGCGGACGCGGTGGTGATGACGGCCGCGGTCGCGGACTTCCGCCCGTCGGCGCTCGCCCAGCACAAGATCAAGAAGGACGGTTCGGAGCCGCCACCGCTCGCGCTCACCCAGAATCCCGACGTGCTCGTCGAGCTCGTCGCCGCCCGCGAGCCGGGGCAGGTCGTCGTCGGGTTCGCCGCCGAGACCGGCGACGAGACGGGCGACGCGCTGCACCACGGCCGGGTCAAGCTCGGGCGCAAGGGGTGCGACCTGCTCGTCGTCAACGCGGTGGGCGACGGCACGGCGTTCGAGGTCGCGGACAACGCGGGGTGGCTGCTCGGCGCCGACGGCAGCGAGACCGAGCTCCCGACCGGGTCGAAGGCGCTGCTCGCGTCCCGGGTGTGGGACGCGGTCGCCGCCCGCCTCTGACGGCACCGGTTCTGACAGGGCCGGTGCGGGCGCGACCTGGTGTCGCGCCCGCCCCGGCTCCGTCGGCCTTCAGCCGAGCAGGCGGCCCAGCGCGCTGCCCATGGAGGGCGGCTGGGCCGGTGTGGTGGCGGCGTCGGTGGGAGAGGTGTCCGCCGCGCTCGCGACGGTGTCGCCGTCCGGATCGGCCGTGGCCGGGCCGTCCTCGGCGGTCGGCTCGGCCGTGCCGTGCGCGTGGGCGCCGGGCTTGGGCTTCGCCGATGCCGGGGTCGATGCCGAGGTCGAGGTCGAGGTCGAGGTCGAGGTCGATGTGGAGCTCGACCGCGATGCCGGGGCGGCAGGCGCGTGGCCGTCCACCAGGACGTACTCCTGGGCCGCCCAGCCGCCCAGATCGGTGAGCTGGACGAAGCCGCTGCGGGTCTTGCCGACCTTTACCGCCTGGCCGCGCTCGCAGACCGCCACGATCTTCGAGGTGATATCGGGGTTTTCGCGGACGTTGACGTTGTCGCTGCAGCGGCCTGTCCCTGCAGCGTTGGCGACACCCCCCACGGCCACGAGCGCCGCGGCACCTGCTGCGACGAGTGCGCCTGCCGCCGCGGCTGCGCGTCCCATCTGTCGGACGTTCATCATCTGTCCTCCGTCGGACTCGGGTATGACGAAACGCCCAACGAGCGTGTCCGTTATCGATTCGCTACTTGGCGTGACATCACCGGAAGGGGTCTGTAACGAGCGGCGTGTCAGCCGCGACGTCACCCACGGTGACCGGCCCAAGGGGCGATGAGCACGACGGGGCGTCGACTAAGCTCGTCAGCAAGGGTCGCGTCCGGTCATCGAGCCCACCGACCAAGACGAGAGAGACGGAACACGCCGTGGCGAGTCCGAGATTGTTCACCAGCGAGTCCGTGACCGAGGGCCATCCGGACAAGATGTGCGACGCGATCAGCGACACCGTCCTCGACGCGCTGCTGGCCAAGGACCCGCGCAGCCGCGTCGCGGTGGAGACGTTGGTCACCACGGGGCAGGTGCACGTCGCGGGCGAGGTCACCACCGGCGCCTACGTCGACATCCCCACGCTCGTGCGCGACAAGATCCTCGAGATCGGCTACGACTCGTCGGCGAAGGGCTTCGACGGCAACTCCTGCGGCGTGAACGTCGCGATCGGGGCGCAGTCGGCCGACATCGCGCAGGGCGTCGACACCGCCTACGAGAGCCGGGTCGAGCTCTCCGAGGACGAGATCGCGCGCCAGGGCGCAGGCGACCAGGGGCTGATGTTCGGCTACGCCAACAACGACACCCCCGAGTTGCTGCCGCTGCCGATCGCGCTCGCGCACCGGCTGGCCCGCCGCCTCAGCGAGGTGCGCAAGTCCGGCGTGCTGCCCTACCTGCGCCCGGACGGGAAGACCCAGGTCACGATCGCCTACGACGGCACCCGCGCGGTGCGCCTGGACACCGTCGTGATCTCCAGCCAGCACGCCGCGGACATCGACCTCGACGGCATGCTCGCCCCGGACGTCCGCGAGCACGTCGTGATGCCCGAACTGGCCGCGCTGGGCATCGACGTCTCCGACTACCGGCTCCTGGTCAACCCGACCGGCCGCTTCGTGGTCGGCGGTCCCATGGGCGACGCGGGCCTGACCGGCCGGAAGATCATCGTCGACACCTACGGCGGGTTCGCCCGCCACGGCGGCGGCGCGTTCTCCGGCAAGGACCCGTCGAAGGTGGACCGCTCGGGGGCCTATGCGATGCGGTGGGTCGCGAAGAACGCCGTCGCCGCGGGGCTGGCCGAGCGCATCGAGGTGCAGGTGGCGTACGCGATCGGCAAGGCGGCGCCGGTCGGGCTGTTCGTCGAGACGTTCGGCACCGAGAACGTGGACCCGGCCCGGATCTCAGTCGGCGATCACCGAGGTGTTCGACCTGCGACCCGCCGCGATCATCCGCGACCTCGACCTGCTGCGTCCGATCTACGCCCAGACCGCGGCCTACGGACACTTCGGGCGCACGGACATCGAGCTGCCGTGGGAGTCGACCGACCGCGCCGACGCCCTGAAGTCCGCGGTAGGCGCCTGACCCCGCAACCCCACAGGGTGAGTCCCGCGTCTCGCCACGGTGAGTTCGGTGTCTGTGCGCGGCGGCGGGCGCGTGCGTGAACGTGACGACGGCATGGGCGCGGAAGTGTCGGTGTGGTCGTGCACGATGGCGACGTGTCCGCATCCTGCGCGGCATCGAGCGCCGCGTCGAACGCCGCCCCGACGGTTGCCCCGGGCCGGTCTGGTAGACCGGTCGTCCGGCCGGGGCGACGGCGAGGAGGGATGTGGTGGCGGCGCGCAACCGGGGGGAGTGGCGCCCCGCTCCCGTGCTGCCGGTGGCCACGGTGGCCGTCGATGTCGCGCTCGCCCACCTCGACCGTCCGTTCGACTACGCCGTGCCCGAACACCTCGACACCGCCGCGGCCGTCGGCGTGCGGGTGCGCGTCCGGTTCGCGGGGCGCCTCGTCGACGGATTCGTGCTCCAGCGCGTCGCGGCATCTGAGCACACCGGGCGGCTCGCCTGGGTGGAGAAGGTCGTCTCCACCGAGGAGGCGCTGGCTCCCGAGATCGCCGCGCTGTGCCGGGCGGTGGCCGACCGGTACGGCGGCGTGATGGCCGACGTCCTGCGCCTGGCCGTACCGCCTCGGCACGCGCGGGTGGAGGCCGAAGCCTCCGCGCGCGCGGCTACGAACGCCGATGTCAGGCCCACCGACGGCCCCGGTGCCGGGAGGGATGTCGAGCGGACCGACGACGCTGAGCGGACCGACGCAGATGGGGCTGACGCGGCGGACGCTTACCCGACCGACGCCCGAGGGACGGCGGGCGTCCACCCGACCGACGCGGACCAGGTGGACGCCCACCGGGCGACCGCAGAGGGGGCGGGCGCCGCAGCGACCGAGGACCGAGCCGATGGGGAGGCGCCCGCCCGCGTCGCACTCGCGGAGCGCTCCGGAGTCGCGGCGGCCACACCGGCGCACGGCGAGGCGTCCGGCGGCTGGCGTCGATACCCGCGGGGGCCCGCGTTCCTCCGCGCGCTGAGCGAGCGTCGCGCAGCCCACGCGGTGTGGCAGGCGCTCGCCGGGGAGGCCTGGGCCGAGCGGCTCGCCGAAGCCGTGGTCGCGACCGTCCACGCGGGGCGGGGCGCGCTGCTCGTCGTGCCGGACCAGCGGGACGTGGACGTCCTGTTCGCCGCGTGCGCCACCCCGTTGGGGTCGGAACGGGTCGTGGCGCTCACCGCCGATCTGGGGCCCGCGGAGCGCTACCGACGATGGCTCGCCGTGCGCCGCGGGCAGGCCCCGGTCGTCGTCGGCACGCGATCGGCGGCGTTCGCCCCCGTCGTCGACCCGGGCCTGTTGGCCGTCTGGGACGACGGCGACGACCTGCACGCCGAGCCCCGCGCACCGTATCCGCACGTCCGTGACGTGCTCGTGCTGCGCGCGCACGCCGCGGGTGCGGCGCTGCTCGTCTGCGGCTACGCGCGCACCGCGGAAGGACAGCTGCTCGTCGAGTCCGGATGGGCCAGCGAGATCGTCGCCGAACGGGCGACCGTGCGCGCCGCCATGCCCCGCGTGGTCGCGCAGGGCGAGAGCGATCTCCAACTCGAGCGCGATCCGCTGGCGCGCGCCGCCAGGCTTCCCTCGGCCGCGTTCGAAGCGGCACGGGCCGCCCTCGCGGCGGGCCTGCCGGTGCTGGTCCAGACACCGCGCGCGGGCTACGTGCCGTGGCTGTCCTGCGCGGCCTGCCGGGAGACCGCCCGCTGCCGCCACTGCGCCGGACCCCTCAGCCTCCCCGGCCAGGCGTCAGAAGGGACGACGCCCTTCGCCGCAACGGGCGCGGCGCTGCCCACCTGTCGATGGTGCGGGCGCGCGGAGACGGCCTACCGATGCGGCGCGTGCGGGTCGCGCAGGCTGCGCGCGGGCGTCGTCGGATCGCGGCGCACCGCGGAGGAGCTCGGCCGCGCGTTCCCCGGTGTCCCGGTCCGGACCTCCGGCGGCGGGGCGCCGGTCATCGCCACGGTCGCAGGCCTGCCCGAGATCGTCGTCGCCACCCCGGGGGCCGAGCCGCGCGCCGCAGCCGGTTACGGCGCCGCACTGCTGCTGGACGGGTGGGCGCTGCTCGCGCGGCCGGACCTGCGGGTCGCCGAGGAGACGCTGCGCCGGTGGATCGCCGCTGCGGCCGCGGTCGTCCCACACACCGAGGGCGGACGCGTGCTCGTGATGGCCGACCCGGGGCTGACGCCCGTCCAGGCGCTCGTGCGCTGGGACCCGGTCGGGCACGCCGCGACCGAGCTCGCCGCCCGCACCGAGGTGGGGTTCCCGCCCGCCGTGCGGATGGCCGCGATCGAGGGCCCGGCCGACGCCCTGAAGGACCTGCTCGACGGGTTGTCGACCGACCTCGCGGGCGTCGAGGTGCTCGGTCCGGTCGCGATCGACCCGCAGGCCGAGAGCCGACCGAACCCGGCCACCGGCGCCGACGCCGAACAGGACGACGTACGGGAACGTGCTCTGGTCCGCGTGCCGCGGGCGCAGGGCCGCGCCCTCGCCGCCGCGCTCCACGCGGCGCAGGCAGCGCGGGCGGCGCGCAAGGCGGCAGGCCTGGTTCGGGTGCGGATGGATCCGCCGGACGTCGGGTGATCGGCCAGGGTGGCAGAATGGGGCCATCCACCTGGCGGGCCATCGCGTGGCCGATCCGCGCCCGCCGCCCGGCCGTGAGGAGATCCGTGACCGTCCAGCCCATCCGGCTCTTCGGCGACCCGGTGCTGCGCACACCCGCCGCCCCGGTCACCACGTTCGACGCCGAGCTGCGCAGGCTGGTCGCCGACCTCACCGACACGATGCACGACGAGGGCGGCGCCGGGCTGGCCGCGCCCCAGCTCGGAGTGGGTCTGCGGGTGTTCACCTACGACTGCGACGAGTTCAGCGGACACCTCGTCAACCCCACGTTCGACGTCGTCGGCGACGAGGAGCAGCTCGGCCCGGAAGGCTGCCTGTCGATCCCCGGCCTCAGCTGGGACTGCCGCAGGCACCTGCACGTGGTCGGGCGCGGCTGGAACGAACACGGCGAGCCGGTGACCGTCGAGGGCAGCGAGCTGCTGGCCCGCTGCATCCAGCACGAGATCGACCACCTGGACGGCGTGCTGTTCGTCGACCGGCTCGACCCCGAGACGCGCCGCGCCGCGATGGCCGAGATCCGGGCGGCCGAGTGGTTCGGGGCGTCGGAGCCCGTGGTGAAGGTCAGCCCGCACGCGCTCTTCGGCAAGGCCAGGTAGCAGCGTGCGGCTCGTCTTCGCGGGCACGCCGGAGCCCGCAGTGCCATCTCTGCTGGCCCTGCTCGGGTCGTCCCGCCACGAGGTGGTCGCGGTCGTCACGCGCCCGGACGCGCCGAGCGGTCGTGGGCGCACGCTGCACCGCTCGCCCATCGGCGCGTTGGCTGACGATGCCGGGATACCCGTGCTCACCCCGGCCCGCCCCAGCGCCCCCGACTTCCTCGCCGCGCTCCGCGACCTGGCCCCGGACTGCAGCCCCGTGGTCGCCTACGGCGCGCTCGTTCCGCGGGAGGCGCTCGACCTGCCCGTGCACGGCTGGGTCAACCTCCACTTCTCGCTGCTGCCCGCCTGGCGGGGAGCCGCCCCGGTGCAGGCCGCGCTCCGCCACGGCGACGAGATCACCGGAGCGACCACCTTCCGGCTGGAGGAAGGCCTGGACACGGGCCCGGTCTACGGGGTGGTCACCGAGGCCGTCCAGGCCGACGACACCGCCGGAGCGCTGCTCGACCGCCTCGCGGTGTCCGGGGCCGCCCTCCTGCTCGCCACGCTCGACGGGATCGCCGACGGCACCCTGACCGCGCGTCCGCAACCGTTGGACGGCGTGTCGAACGCGCCCAAGGTGACGGTGGCCGACGCGCGGGTGGACTGGGCGGCGCCGCCGACACCCATCGACCGGCTCGTCCGCTCGGTGACCCCCGAGCCTGGGGCCTGGACGACCTTCCGGGACGCGCGGCTCGGCCTCGGCCCGCTGCGGGCGGCCACGGAGGCGCCCGAGCTGAAGCCGGGCGAGCTGTACGTCGAGAAGCGGCGCGTGCTCGTCGGCACCGGCGCGGCTCCGGTGGAGTTGGGCGAGGTGCGACCGGTGGGCAAGCGGGCCATGCCCGCGCCCGACTGGGCGCGAGGGGTCCGCATCGAGCCCGGTGAGCTGCTGCGATGAACCCCCCGCGGCGAGAGGGCCCCCGGCGCGACGGAGGGAGGCGGGGGCGCCCGGCCGGGCCTCGCAACGGCGGCCCCCCGCGGGGGCGCAGCGGGCCGCCGCGCCCGCCGGAGATCGACCCCGCCCGGCTCGCGGCGCTGGAGCTGTTGACGGCGGTGCGGGTACGCGACGCCTACGCCAACCTGGCGATGCCCGCGATCCTGCGGCGCCACCGGCTGCGCGACCGCGAGGCGGCGCTGGCCACCGAGCTCGGCTACGGCACCCTGCGGGCCCGCGGCCTGCTCGACGCCGTGATCGACGAGTGCACCGACCGGCCGCTGGCCCGCGTGGAGCCGACCCTGCTCGATGCCCTGCGGCTGGGCGCCTACCAGCTGCTGCGCACCCGGGTGCCCCCGCACGCCGCGGTCGGACACGACCGTGGAGCTGGTGCGGGTGGAGGCGGGCAGCCGCGCGGCGGGCTTCGTCAACGCCGTGCTGCGGCGGGTGGGCGAGCACGACGAGAAGGCGTGGGTGCAGCAGCTCGCGCCCGACGCGATCGAGGACCCGCTCGGCCACACGGCGTTCGCCCACGCTCACCCGCGATGGATCGCGCAGGCGTTCGCCGACGCGCTCGGTGCCGACGCGCCCGCCGAGCTCGACGACGCCCTGGCCGCCGACGACGCGCGCCCTACCGTGCACCTCCTGGCCCGACCCGGCGAGATCACGGCCGAGGAGCTGGCCCTCGTGACCGGCGGCACCGAAGCGCCCTACTCGCCCTATGGCGTGCACCTCGAACCCGGCAGCGGCGAGATCGGCGAGCTCGACGCCGTGGCCGAGGGGCTCGCCACCGTGCAGGACGAGGGCAGCCAACTGGTCGCGCTGGCGCTCGCGCGCGCTCCCGTGCTCGGCACGGACACCGGCCGCTGGCTCGATCTCTGCGCGGGCCCCGGCGGCAAGGCGGTGCTGCTCGGCGCTCTGCTCGCCCTCGACGGCGGCAGCCTCGACGCGGTGGAGCAGAGCGAGCACCGCGCCGACCTCGTGCGCCGGGCCACGGACGGCCTCCCGGTGACCGTCCACACGGCCGACGGCAGGCAGGCCCCCCTGCCCGACGCCGCGTACGACCGGGTGCTGGTGGACGCGCCGTGCACCGGCCTGGGGGCGCTGCGGCGGCGGCCGGAGGCGCGGTGGCGCCGCCGCCCCGACGACGTGGCGGCGTTGGCCAAGCTGCAGCGCGAGCTCATCACCGCCGCCCTCCGGCACGTGCGCCCTGGCGGGGTGGTGGCCTATGTGACGTGCTCGCCCCACCTCGCGGAGACGCTGGGGGTGCTGCGCCCGGTGCTGCGGCGCCACCGGGACGTCGAGCAGCTCGACGCGCGCCCGCTGCTCCCCGGTGTGCCGCGCCTCGGCGCAGGCCCGACGGTGCAGCTGTGGCCGCACCGCCACGGCACCGATGCGATGTTCCTCGGGCTGCTGCGGCGGCCGGGCGCGTAGCCTGCTGCCGTGCATCCGATGATCGCCCCGAGCCTGTTGGCCGCCGACTTCGCCCGGCTCGGCGAGGAGGCCCGGATCGTGGGTGGCGAGCCGGGCGAAGGCGCCGACTGGCTGCACGTCGACGTCATGGACGCCCACTTCGTGCCGAACCTCACCATCGGGCTGCCCGTGGTGGAGGCGCTGCTGAAGGCGACGACGACGCCGCTGGACTGCCACCTCATGATCACCGATCCGGACCGGTGGGCGGTCGGCTACGCCGAGGCGGGCGCCTACAACGTGACCGTGCACGTCGAGGCGGCGCACGATCCGGTGGCGCTGGCCCGCGACCTGCGGGCGGCGGGGGCGCGGGCGGGCCTTTCGGTGAAGCCCGACACTCCGCTCGAGCCGCACCTGGAGACACTGCGCCACTACGACACCCTTCTGGTGATGAGCGTGGAGCCCGGATTCGGCGGCCAGAGCTTCATCCCCGAGGTGCTCGACAAGGTGCGGACCGCGCGCAGGCTCGTGGACACGGGCCACCTCGAGGTGCTCGTCGAGATCGACGGAGGCGTCAACGCCGAGACCATCGAGGCGGCCGCCGAGGCAGGCGTGGACTGCTTCGTGGCAGGCTCGGCCGTGTACGGGGCCGCCGATCCGGCGCGCGCTGTGCGGGCGCTGCGCGAGAAGGTGATCGAAGCCACTCCCCATCGCGCCTGGGCGCGGTGAACTGCCGACCCCGCGCGGCGCGTGTAGACCGGGAAGGATCACGGACGCGGCGCGGTTGATGCCACAAGGCGCGCAGGCACGGGAGGCACGGATGTTCACCGGCATCGTCGAGGAGATCGGCGAGGTGCTCGCGGTGCGGGAGAGCGCGGAGGTGGTGGTGCTCACCGTGCGCGGTGCGGCGGTGACCGCCGACGCCGCCCACGGCGACTCGATCGCGGTCAACGGCGTGTGCCTCACCGTGATCGACCCGGGCGGAAGCACCGGGGAGACCTTCACCGTGGAGCTGGTGCCCGAGACCCTCAAGCGCACGAGCCTCTCGGCCGTGACACCGGGCGCAGGCGTGAATCTGGAGCGCGCCGTGCAGGCGGGCGGACGGCTCGGCGGCCACATCATGCAGGGGCACGTCGACGGCGTGGCCACCCTGCTACGGCGCACGCCTGCCGAGCGCAGCGACGATCTGGTGTTCAGCCTTCCGGCCGACCTGGCACGGTACGTCGTGGAGAAGGGCTCCATCGCGGTGGACGGGGTGTCGCTCACCGTGGCCGACGTGACGGAAGACACGTTCGCCGTGGCTCTGATCCCGACGACGTTGGCAAACACCACACTCGGGGTGCGGCGCGTCGGCGATACGGTGAACATCGAGGTGGACGTGATCGCGAAGTACGTGGAGAAGCTGGTGGCCAGGTGAATGACTTCGAGTCCATCGAACGGGCCCTCGCCGACATCAAGGCGGGCAAGGCCGTCGTCGTCGTGGACGACGCCGACCGCGAGAACGAGGGCGATCTCATCTTCGCCGCCGAGCTCGCCACGCCGGAGCTGCTGTCGTTCATGGTGCGCTACACGTCGGGCTATATCTGTGTGCCCCTGACCGAGGCCGAATGCGACCGGCTCGACCTCCCGCCGATGCACCATTCCAGCGGCGACCGTTTCCGCACGGCGTTCACGGTGACCGTGGACGCCAAGGACGGGGTGACCACCGGGATCTCCGCGTACGACCGCGCCCACACGATCCGCACGCTCGCCGATCCCTCGGCCACCGCGGCGGACTTCGTGCGCCCCGGGCACGTGCTGCCGCTGCGTGCCCGCGAGGGTGGGGTGCTGCGCAGGCCGGGGCACACGGAGGCGGCCGTGGACCTCGCCAGGCTGGCGGGCCTGACCGCCGCAGGCGTGCTCTGCGAGATCGTGTCGCAGAAGGTGGAAGGCGAGATGGCCCGTGTGGACGAACTGCAGGTGTTCGCCGAGGAACACGACCTCACGCTCATCACCATCGCCGACCTGATCGCCTACCGACGTCGGTTCGAGAAGCACGTGGTGCGGGTGGCGCGGGCCACGATCCCCACGCGGCACGGCGACTTCACCGCCTTCGGTTTCGACTCCCTGCTGGACGGCATCGAGCACATCGCGCTGGTGATGGGCGGGGTCGGGGAGGACGACGACCCGGCGGGAGGCGAGAACGTGCTCGTGCGCGTGCACTCGGAGTGCCTCACCGGCGATGTGTTCGGCTCGCTGCGCTGCGACTGCGGACCACAGCTCGACGCCGCCCTCGAGGCGGTGGCCGCGGAAGGGCACGGCGTGGTGCTCTACATGCGCGGGCACGAAGGCCGGGGCATCGGCCTGCTGCACAAGCTGCAGGCCTACCAACTGCAGGAGGCGGGCGCCGACACCGTGGACGCCAACCTCGCCCTCGGCCTGCCCGCCGACGCGCGCGACTACGGCATCGGCGCGCAGATCCTGGTCGACCTCGGCGTGAAGTCGATGCGGCTGCTCACCAACAACCCGGACAAGCGCGCGGGTCTGGAGGGCTACGGACTCCGGGTCGCCGGGCGGGTGGCGCTGCCCGCGCGCACGAGCGCCCAGAACCTGCACTACCTGCGCACGAAGCGCGACCGGATGGGCCACGACCTGCCGGATCTCGACGAGGCCTTCGACCACGGCGGCACCGCCGGTACCTCCGTGGTGGACAGCACCGGCGCGTGAGAGGCTGCCGGGCGTGAGCGGTGACGGACGGCCGGTTCCGGGGCAGGTGCCCGACGCTTCGGACCTCAGGCTGGCGGTGGCCGCGGCGAGCTGGCACGGCGAGATCGTGGACGCGCTGCTGGAGCGCGCGTTGGCGGCCGCCCGCGAGGCGGGCGTGGCCCGGCCGACCGTCGTGCGCGTGCCCGGCACCGTGGAGCTTCCCGTGGTGTGCCAGCAGCTCGCCCGCACGCACGACGCCGTGGTGGCGCTCGGCGTGGTGGTGCGTGGCGGCACGCCGCATTTCGAGTACGTGTGCGACTCGGTGACCTCCGGCCTCACCCGCGTGTCGCTCGACGAAGGCGTGCCGGTG
>CAVYOT010000007.1:0-239667 GCA_963770115.1 uncultured Actinomycetota bacterium | reverse complement strand
GAGGCGATGGCGGGTGCGATCGGCGGCGAGGGCGGCGATCCCCTGACAGTCGCGCAGATGAGCTGTATGACGATGGTAGTATGCGGCAGCTGTTTCGATCTGGAGCGCGCAACGCAGTGGGTGCAGTCGCTCGAGCGCTTCATCGACCGCTACGGGTGCCCGTTCCTGTACGCGGAGTGCCGCACGTACTACGGCCGGGTCCTGTTTGAGAACGGTGACTGGAGTGCGGCCGACGCATTTCTCACCGATGCGATCTCGATGTCGGAGGGCGTCTTCCCAGCGCCGCATGCGTTCGCGTCCGGGACGCTTGCTGAGCTCAGGCTCGCGCAGGGACGGGGTCGAGGACGCGGCGAGGGTGTTGCGCGGCGTCGAGGGGCGGGAAGAAGCGGCTGCGGCGGTCGCGTCATTGCACCTTCAACAGGGCAGGCCATCTGCGGCGGAGGTGGTCCTGCTGCGGCGGCTTGCCGCAACGAGCCCAGAGCGGCTCGATGTCGCAGCAGTGATCGAGTTGCTCGGGGAGGCAGAGATCGCCCTGGGCGAGAGCGGTGCGGCCATCGAGTGAGGGCGTGCGTTGGTCGCGCTCGGCGCCGCCAACAGCTGTCAGCTCGTTGTCGCGCACGGTGAACGTCTTCTCGGGCACGCGCTCGCGGCGACCGACGTTTCCGACGCTTGTGCACATCTGGAAACGGCGCTGGCGGCGTTCGTCCGTGCCGGGATTCCCTACCGCACGGCACAGACGCGGCTGTTGCTCGCCCAGTTGCTCCGGGGGAGCGACGTGGAGGTGGCTGGGGCCGAGGCACGGACGGCGTTCTCGGTATTCGAGGCCTTGGGGGCGGCCCGCGAGGCGGATACCGCCGCCGCGCTGATGCGCGACCTCGGCGTGAAGGTGGTAAGGACCGGGCCGAAGAGCATCGGACGGCTTACCAAGCGTGAGCAGGATGTGCTCGCCCTGCTCGGCGAAGGGCTGTCGAACCCGGAGATCGCCGGGCGCCTGTTCTTGTCACGCAAGACGGTTGAGCACCACGTTGCGCGCATCCTGTCGAAGCTCGGCCTGCGCGGACGTGCCGAGGCCGCTGCCCTCGCCGCCCGGAGTTCCGGTCAAGAATGAGCCAGAGATAGGTGAACTCGCCGATGCTCCGCCCCTGGCCACACTGCCATCGTCGCTTCCATGGCCGAAGCGCGCGAGCAGACCCACGGGATGAAGGTGATCGACGTGCGTCCGTTCGTGCTCCAGACGTGGAGGGCAGTCATGGCGATACGAGCACGTGAGAACCAGGGCCGGTGTGTGCACGCCAACGGGATCGACATCCACTACGTCGAAGCGGGGGAGGGCGAGCCACTGCTCCTGCTCGACAACGGAATGGTCTCCACCAACCCGATCTGGGCAGCCGTCCCGTTTGCCTACGCCTCGTTCATGGGAGCGATGGCGGAAGAGTTCCGGGTCATCGCGCCGGACACGCGGGGGTCTGGGAACAGCGTCCACTCCGGCGGCCCGATCTCCTACGCGCTGCTTGCCGACGACGTCGTTGCGCTCATCGACGCGCTCGATCTGGATCGCCCGATGATTTGCGGCTTTAGCGACGGTGGGGAAACCGCGACGCTCGTTGGAATCCGATATCCCGGATCAGTGCGGGCAATTGTGAACCACGGCGGGTATGACCTGTTCGACCCCGACCCGCATGCTCCCAGCATCGCCTTGACCCGCCAGATGCTCGGTGGCAGTGCCGATGCAGCCCAGGCAGACCCCGAGTTGGGTGCGAGCCGCTCCCGGGAGTTGCGGGCGATGTTCGATCTGATGAGGTCAGATCACGACGGCGCGCAAGGAACCGGTCACTGGAAGGCCGTTATCGCTCAGACCTTCGATAGGATCACGCAGCCCCACGGCTATACCTTTGACGACCTGACTGCGATCACCGCGCCGACGCTCATCCTCACCGGCGACAGGGATCCGTTCTGCTCGGTCGAGCAGGGTGTGGCCGCCTACCGCGGGCTCGCGAACGGCCAGTTGGCTGTGCTGCCGAACACCGGGCACTTGATCACCCCTGCCGCCGTCCAGACCGCGATCGAGTTCTTGAGGCGCCTGTGATCGCGCATCTCGGCCGGCAACCTCGCCCGCCGACCGGACTTGGGGTGGTCGTCGTCCACGGGCGCACCGGTGCCCGTAGCGGTACCCGGCGATCAACACGTACACGTCCGCGGCCCGCAGCGCCTCCTGACACACCAGCACAGCTGCGCGTCCTGAGTGCGAAATGCACCATGTCGGTGACCGCGTCACCCGCCCGGGTTGACCGCCGACTCCGCCGCCACGAGCAAGCATCCGGCCGGCCGGGAACCGGCGCAGCTCCAACCTGTGGGACAAGAACACCCGACCCACCGGCGGAAGCGACGGCCAGTCACCATCACGTCCTCGACGGCGCACAGTCGATGTACGGACGCCTCACCGCAGGTCAAGGCCACGTTGACAGTGATCTGTAGAGCCGCCGCCTCCTGAGGGACGGACCAGTACGGAACGGCCGCTCGCCTGCGACCGGCCCAGGTTCACGTCCCTGCTGGTCACGAGCCTTCTTACCGCTTCGCTCGCAGATCCTGCGGGACGTGCGCGCACCGGAGACGGCGCGGCCCTATCGACGTCAGTCCGTCGCGTGCGCCACCAGGCTCAGGTAGGCGACGTCGCCAAAGAAGGCGTGCGATGCGGCTCGTCCGAAGTGCTCCTGCGGCACGCCTCATCACGCGGGCACCTCGCCCTCCACCGGCTCCGCGGGCTGGTCGCCGAAGGTCATTCCGTGGCGGTTGGGAGGTGTTCGTTGTGGGGTTGTGCGAGGATCGCGCCCGCCGGTCGGCTGTTGAGGGGTAGGTCTTCGTCAAGCCGGTCGGTCGCCTGTTCGAAGGTGATGATGCGGTGGCCGCGGTTTTTGGAGAAGACCAGCGCTCGTAGCCAGGTGTACATGGTGCCGAGCCGGTTGCCCCAACCGATGAGGTACATCATGTGGATGATCATCCACATGATGTAGGCGATCAGGCCGGTGAACTTCATGCCGAACGCGTCCGCGACGGCGGCCCGGTAGCCGATCGTGGCCATGGATCCCTTGTCGAAATACTTGAACGGCGCAACTTCTTGATCACCCGCGAGCCGGGCCTTGATCAGCTTGGCCACGTACACGCCCTCTTGGATGGCGGGCTGCGCGACACCGGGCAGCTTGTTGAGCGACACCATGTCACCGATGGCGAAGACCTCCGGATGCCCGGCGATCGTGCAGTCCGGCTGGACCGGGATCCGGCCCGCCCGGTCGACCTCCAGCCCGGCCTTCTGCACGAGCAGCCGGGCCAGTGGTGAGGCCTGCACGCCTGCCGCCCAGATCCTGGTCCGGGTCGGGATGGTCTGCACACCGTCGGGGCCTTTGACGGTGATGCTGTGGTGGTCCATGTCCACGGCGAGGGTGTTGACGCGGATCTCGACCCCCATACGCTCCAGCGTGCGGTGGGTGTAGCGCTGCAGCTTCGGGGCGAACGGGGGCAGCACGGCCCCGGCCCCTTCCAGCAGGATGATCCTCGCGTCGCTGGTGTTCACCGACCGGTAGTCCCGGGGCAGCACGGTGTGGGCGAGCTCGGCGATCTGGCCGACCGGCTCGACACCGGTGGGGCCCGCCCCGACCACGACGAAGGTGAGCCAGTCGGCACGTTCCTTGGGGTCGGTGGCGATCTCGGCCATCTCGAACTTGGCGAGGATGCTGTCGCGCAGGTATCGGGCGTCCTCGATCGTCTTCATACCGGGGGCGAACTCGGCGAAGTGGACCGTTCCCGATCTTGTAGACACTCGGTTGTAGACTGCCGCTGAACGCAGCGGAGGAAATCGCGTGGCGACACGCCGACACTTCACCCAGGAATACAAGGATCAGGCCGTTAGCCTTGTCCTCGATTCAGGCCGGACCATCGCCGAAGTGGCGAAGAGTATCGGCGTCCACGAGTGACGTTGGGTAAATGGGTGAAGAAAGCGACCCATCAAACGGCGAACAAACCTCCTCAACCCCACCCGACCGGGCCGCCATCCACTGCCCACCGATCAACAACTGCGTGTTCGTCAACGCTCTCTCCTCGGTGGTCTCTTCGGGCCGACGACCCGCGTCCTCTCACCGAATCGCGTCATGCCGCACGGTGTGGGATCACGGCGCAACGATTCACGACCGTTCTTGGACAGCCTCAACGGTGGTTGGCCTGTCCAAGAACTGCTCAGCGGACGGTTCCCGCTGAGGGATCGGTCAGAAGACTCGCTCACTCCGGCTTCTTGCACAAGTTGTCACAGGGATGAATTTCAACGTCTTTCGCCGGCAAATTTCATGCCGTCTGAGCACGTCAGAGGCCGTGTCGGCAGCCCATGCGGGAGATCGGCAGCCCGAATGCGGTCTTGGACATGTCCGACCAAACGTGGACATTCCAACCATCTTGTGGCCGACCAGGAAATATGACAGCCAGCGTCATGCCCTGCCGTCGCGAAATCTTCGGGCGACATGTTCGCCGCCTCCCGCTCCGATGCCACAGCGACGAGTCCCATGACCGGCACACCCGAGCTGTAGCGGGTTACCAGCCGCGGCGGCAGAAGATGCTCCTCCACCGGCCGTCCCGGGTCCTCGATCCGGCGCAGCACGAACTGCGCCGCGATCGACCCGATGCCTGAGGTGTCGGGATCGACCGAGGTCAACGACACCTGCCTGATCGCGGCGACGAATGTATCGTCGTAGCCGGTGACCGCGAGGTCACCCGGCACGGCGAGGCCTGCGTCGGCCGCGGCCGACAATGCCCCGACCGCCGCCAGGTCGTTGACAGCTGCGATGGCCGTGACCGTTCGACCCTTGCGAAGCAGGCGCGCCACGCCGCGGTAGCCGCCGTCCTCGGTGAAGTCGGAGTCGGCAACCATGATCTCGGACTCGAGCCCGTGGTGCGTCATCGCCGCGCAGTAGCCGGCCCGGCGCTCCTCGGCGACAGTGCCACCGATCCCGCCCAGATGGGCGATGGCGGTGTGCCCGGCGGCCACCAGGTAGTCGACGACCAGCCGCATGCCGAGGCGATCGTCGTTGCGGACCACGTCGGCCCGCAGCCCCTCAGCACCCGCGGCCGCGACCACCACCGGCATGTCGCCGAGGAGCTCTGCGAACCTGGTTCTGTCCGGAACAGACCCGACAACCAGCATCGCCTCGACGCGAAGATCCTTCAGCGCACCGATCGCGCGTCCGTCGATCCGCGGGCCCGAGGCGGGCCGCGACGGGAGGACTGCGCTGATCAGCAACGTACTGAGACCCGCCTCCTCGAACACCTGGCCTGCCCGCTCGACGATGTCGACGAGCAACGGGTTCCGCAGATCGGCCACCAGGACGCCGACGGTCTTGGACCGGACATCGGACAGCGAACGAGCTGCCAGGTTCGTCCGGTAGCCGAGCTCGTCCGCTGCGTCCTGGACGCGCCGCCGCTTCTCCTCGCGCACCATCGGTTCGCCCCGCATCACGAGCGAGACCAGCGACTTCGACACCCCGGCACGCTCGGCAACATCCCGGATCGTGGGCCGCCGGCCGTTCGAATCGTCGCGTCCTGGCATCTGGCCTCCCCGTCCCGCCACACTGCGTGTTGGACCGGTCCAATATGACAGGGTTCACTCAGCGCGTCAAGATGCGTTTCTCTGTCGATCAGGCCGAGGGGCGGGCGGCGCACGGCCGATGTCGACATCTGCTCATCCGGTGCACCAGCTTGCTGCAGTTGAGCAGCTGAGCTAGCTGGTACAAGATCTAACTCGCCACCAGGCTCTGAACGTGGCCGCCTCCTCGTTTCCGAACCGTTGGGCAGTCGTCTCCGCGAGATCAGCGACGTATCGAGGATCTTAATGGACCGGTCCACGCTGTTTCGCCGCTAGATGGCCGTGTTTACGCAACCGGGTTGGACGGTCCAAGTCGCCGCACGTACGCTGCGCCCGTGCAATGGCTGTATTGAGCGACGGGAGCCGGGCTGTGGGGATGACGACGACCGCCGGGAGCTCACGTGGCGACTGACCCCGCGGATGACCGCCCGCCGACGATCCGTACCGTCGCCGCCCGCGCCGGCGTGTCGAAGTCCCTGGTGTCGCTGGTTCTGCAGAACTCAACCCGGGTCAGTGAGGAGAAGCGGCGGGCCGTGCTCAAGGCTGTCGACGAACTCGGGTACCGCCCGGACCCGGTGGCGCGCAGCCTGGCCGAGCGGCGCACCCGGACCATCGGCGTGGTCATCGACGACCTGTCCAACCCCTGGTACGTCGAGCTCCTCGACGGCCTGCGTCCGGTACTGCACGAGCATGGGCTCCGCCCGCTCCTGGCCGACGGGCGGACCGAACCCGATGCCGTCCAGGCCCTGTCCGACCTGCGGGTCGACGGCCTCGTCCTGGTAGGCACCCCAACTGCGTCCGCCGTCGACCAGGTGAACAGTCTGGGCAGCCCGATCCCGACCGTCGTCGCGGGCACCCGTGAACCGCTCCTGCCCACCGTTGACGTCGTCGCGAACGACGACTACCGCGGCGGCCGCCTCGCAACGACGCACCTGCTGGAGCTGGGTCATCGACTGATAGCCCACATCATCGGCGAGGGCGAGGTGGGGCGCCTGCGACGCGCGGGCTACGAGGCGGCTATCGGCGACGCAGGCCTGGATCCCGTATGCGCGGCAGGGGACTGGACGGACGCCACGGGGCAGCGGGCAGGCTTCGAGCTCTTGAGACTTCCACATCGACCGACCGCGATCCTCGCCGCGAACGACCTGTCGGCGGTCGGCGTGCTGGCCGCCGCCGACGAGCTCGGCCTGCGCGTCCCCGAGGACCTGTCGGTCGTGGGCTATGACAACACCGTGTTCTCCAAGCTGCACCGCCTGTCGCTGACCACCATCGACGGCCATAGCGCCGAGGTAGGACGAGTGGCAGGCCGCACGCTTACCGCCCGGCTCGACGGGGACAAGGGCACGGCCGAGACCCGCCTCCTCTCTCCCGCCCTGATCCACCGGTCGTCCACAGGGCCACCGCCGTCGAGGTAGTGCCGAACCCCACCCCCGCCGCGGGCCGTGGTGCAGCGTCGAGTCGAAGCCTGCGATGACCAACGTCCAGCCCAGCCACCTCGCCGCAGCCTCTGCGTTGCGCACCGTCGACGGCTGCCCTCCTGCTGAAACATCAAACTGTGGGTGCCAGGAATTCTGCGCACCGTGTGCGACGTGCTGATATTCGTGGATCAGCCGCCGAGTCGGTCGTGTCGTCGGACGTGGTGGATCTCGGCTGTGGCACGGTGGGGTAGGGGTCGGAGGGGAGCGGCCTGGCCGAGGACGCGGTCGGCTCGGACTCCACGCTGCTCGCAACCGCCGTGACCGCTCAGCTCGCCCGCGCGGTGCGGCTGGACCAGCCCCTGAGGCGGGTGTCGTAGTTCGAGGTGGTGCTACTCAGCGGGGCTGTGGTTGATGGCCGGGGCATGCCCCCGCTGGCGCGCTGCTGCACGCGGGGTTGACGGCGATTTCTTCGGATGTCACGATTGGATCGGTCCAATATGACTGTGCCGAGCCGTGAGACCTAGCGACGACGGCCCGCCGCGGCCTTCTCCCGCCAGTCCTCGCCGGAGCCATGGAGCCAGCCCCCTCCGCGATCCTTCTTCATTCCACCATCCGAATCTGGAGTTCTCATGAGACTCGGTTTGATCGGACTCGGCCGGATCGGTGCATTCCACGCCGAGACACTGTCCACTCTGCCGTCCGTGACATCGCTCGTCGTGGCCGACGCCGTTCCTGCGACCACCCGGGCCGTCGCCGAGCGCCTCGGTGTTGAGGCCGCCGACTCGCCGGAGAAACTGCTCGCCGCCGGACTCGACGGTGTCGTCATTGCCGCCGCCACCGACGCGCATCCCGAGCTGATCATCGCAGCGGCCGAGGCGGGGCTGCCCGTGTTCTGCGAGAAGCCATTGGCCCGCACTATCAGTGAGGGGGTCGCGGTCGGCCGTCGGGTCGCCGCGACCGGGGTGCCGGTCCAGATCGGCTATCCGCGCCGTTTCGACGTCGGGTTCGCTGCCGCCCGGGCCGCCGTCGCGAGTGGCGAGTTGGGCTGGCTGCACACAGTCCGTTCCACCACACTGGACCCGGCACCTCCGCCGGAGGCCTACATCGCCGTCTCCGGGGGGATCTTCCGGGACAGCAGCGTCCATGATTTCGACACCGTCCGATGGGTGACCGGCCGGGAGGTGGTCGAGGTCTACGCCACCGGGTCGGACCGCGGCGATCCGATGTTCGCACGAGCAGGCGACGTTGCTACTGCCGCAACCGTGCTCACCCTCGACGACGGCACATTGGCACTGGTGTCCAACACCCGCTATAACCCGGCGGGCCACGACGTGCGCATGGAGTTGCACGGCTCGACCGACAGCATCGTGGCCGGTCTCGATGACAAGCTCCCACTCCGGTCAGTGGAGCCAGGTGTCGAGTTCCCGACGGGCAAGCCCTACGTGTTCTTCATGGATCGCTTCGCCGCCGCTTTCCGTACCGAGCTGATGGCGTTCGTCGAGGTCGTCGCCGGTACCCGACCGTCGCCCTGCACCATTGACGACGCGCTGGAGACGGCCTGGGTCGCCGAAGCCGCAACGCTGTCGCTGGCCGAGCACCGACCCATCCGTGTTGAGGAGGCAAGGGAACGGCTGAGCTGACAGCCGGGCCGCACTGGGTTAGGCCGTGTCCACGGGACATGGCCTAGCGCTCTGATGGCCGATCGGTGAACGATCGCGCCACCAACGGGGACGAGCGGCGCAGGCTTCCCTGCCGCCGCGAGTGCGCGACGCACACGGCGGCACGGGCTCGGGCGTGAGCGTCGCCCCTCCTTGTCAGCCGCATCGGATTTGCGGGTGGGTGGTCGGTCCAGATCTGCTCCCGCCCACCCGAGCGCGGCGAGCAGCACCAGCACACGGTGACGACGGCCGGCACGCCGTGCGCGCCGACCACTGCTAGCGGGAAGTGTTGCTCGGCCAGTCGCTCGGCCGTCTCGGGGGCGGCGCGCCCGGCACCCGCGCCGCCCGCGGTCACCGTGGCGCGTGAGCGGTAGCCGGAACCCACCGGACGAGCATGATGAAGCCGAGCAGCGCGACCACGACCAGCAGCGCGACCGCGACCCACGCCAAGGCGTGCTGATCGTTGATCAGATGGATGATCCATACCACCAGTCCTGCGGCGGCCACCCCGAAGTGGCTGAAGACCAATCCCGGGGGGAAGCGACTGGTGCCGGGGGACCGCACACCGCCATGGGAGATCCACTTGCCGAGCGGGACGAAGCCGCCTGCGGCGGTGAGGATCCATCTGGGCGATCACCGCGAAGAGGCGGTAACGCGGTTCTCGCCATCCACATGCCCGGCCCGAAGAGCGGGGCCGGTACACCTCAGTCCTCCGATGAGCCCTTCATGCCCGTGGAGATGAGGTCCATGACCGAGGAGTCGGCCAGCGTGGTGACGTCGCCGACCTCGCGGTTCTCGGCGACATCGCGCAGCAGCCGTCGCATGATCTTGCCCGAGCGGGTCTTGGGCAGCTCGTCCACGACCATGATCTGGCGGGGCTTGGCGATCGGCCCGATCTCCTTGGAGACGTGGTCACGCAGCGCCTTGATCGCCTCGGCGCCCTTGGCCTCGTCCTTGGCCGCGTTGCCGCGCAGGATCACGAACGCGACGATGCCCTGCCCGGTTTGCGCGTCCGACGCGCCGACGACCGCGGCCTCGGCCACGGTCGGGTGGCTGACCAGCGCGGACTCCACCTCGGTGGTCGAGATCCGGTGCCCGGACACGTTCATCACGTCATCCACCCGGCCCAGCAGCCAGACCGCGCCGTCCGTGTCGTACTTGGCGCCGTCACCGGCGAAGTAGTAGCCCTGCTCGGCGAACCGCGACCAGTAGGTGTCGCGGTAACGCTCCTCGTCGCCCCAGATACCGCGCAGCATCGACGGCCACGGCTTGTCCAACACCAGGTAGCCCCCACCACCCGGGCCGACCGGCGCCGCCTCGTCGTTCACGACCTCGGCGCTGATCCCCGGCAACGCGCGCATCGCCGAACCGGGCTTGGTCGCGGTGACCCCCGGCAACGGCGAGATCATGATCGCCCCGGTCTCGGTCTGCCACCAGGTGTCCACGATCGGGCAGCTGTTGTGCCCGACGTTCTCCCGGTACCACATCCAGGCCTCGGGGTTGATCGGCTCGCCGACACTGCCCAACACCCGCAGCGAGGACAGGTCATAGCGCTCCGGGATCTGTTTGCCCCACTTCATGAACGTGCGGATCAGGGTGGGCGCGGTGTAGTAGATCGACACCCCGTACTTCTGGATGATCTCCCAGTGGCGGCCCTCGTGCGGGGTGTTCGGGGTGCCCTCGTACATGACCGACGTGGCCCGGTTGGCCAGCGGCCCGTAGACGATGTAGCTGTGCCCGGTGACCCAGCCGATATCGGCGGTGCACCAGTACACACTCTGCCCCGCCTTGTGGTCGAACACCA
This sequence comes from uncultured Actinomycetota bacterium, assembly GCA_963770115.1. Taxonomy (GTDB): domain Bacteria; phylum Actinomycetota; class Actinomycetes; order Mycobacteriales; family Pseudonocardiaceae; genus Pseudonocardia. The sequence continues at coordinate 229,164 of CAVYOT010000007.1, read as the reverse complement.
CGTTGTGGGTGTAGGCGACCTGGGTGAGGAAGCCACCCGAGGTGTGCAGGATGCCCTTCGGCTTCCCCGTGGTGCCCGAGGTGTAGAGGATGAACAGCGGGTTCTCCGCATCGAACGCCTCCGCCTCGTGCGTGTCGGCCTGCCGCCCGACGATGTCGTGCCACCACACGTCACGACCCTCGGTCCACGCCACGTCGGTCTCGGTGCGCCGCACCACCAGCACATGCTCGATCGTGGAGGTCTCGGCGACGGCCTGGTCGGTGTTCTCCTTCATCGGCGCAGGCTTGCCCCGCCGGTACTGCCCGTCGGAGGTGATCAGCAACTTCGCCTGCGCGTCCTCGATGCGGGCCTTGAGCGCGCTCGGGGAGAACCCACCGAACACCACGCTGTGCATGGCGCCCAGCCGCGCGCACGCCAACATCGCGACCGCGGCCTCGGGGATCATCGGCAGCTGGATCGCCACCCGATCACCCGCACGCACACCCAACTCGGCCAACGCGTTCGCGGCCTGACACACCTCGCGCTGCAGATCGGCGTAGGTGATGGTGCGGGCGTCGCCCGGCTCACCCTCCCAATGGAACGCGACCTGGTCACCATGCCCGGCCTCGACATGCCGGTCCACGCAGTTGACCGCCACGTTGAGCTTGCCACCGACAAACCACTTCGCAAACGGCGCCTCCCACTCCAACACCGTGTCCCACTTCCGGGCCCAGGTCAGCCGCTCGGCCTGCTCCGCCCAGAACCCCTCCCGGTCGGTATCCGCACGCGCATACCAGTCCTCGGAGGCGTTGGCCTGCGCGGCGAACTCCGCACTCGGCGGGAAATTACGGCTCTCAGTAGACAGATTCGAAAGGGTGGGTCCGGAGTCGGCCATGACTTCGCGATGCCTCCTCGTAATGCGCCCAATGATATGCGGTATTGCGCCCAATGTGCGCCGGACCAGGTGTTGTGCGCAGCGCCGCTGGCTCCGACGCTTCTGGTGCGGGCGTTGCCGCACACCGCCGGGACGGACGGGCCCGACCGGTCAGCGACGTGCCCAGACGGGCAGGACGGCCCGCTGCCAGGTGGTGTTGATGACGCCCGCGGCCGAGGCGTACCAGGCGAGGAGGGCGGTGATGATGCCCAGCCACCCGCCCACCTTCCCGAGAGCGGCCGCGCCTGCCAACTCGGCGATCGTCAGCAGCAGGAAGGTCAGCACCAGCGCCACGAAAACGGCCGCCACCGCGCCGTTGACGCGGAGCGCGGCGACCGTCATGTACGCGGTGAAGATCGTCCAGGCCAGGAGGAACAGCCCGGTTGCCGCGCTTGCCGAGGACGCAGGCAGGCCCGGTGCGATGAACTTGACGTAGGCGGCGAACGAGAGCCAAAAGGCCGCGTATGAGCTGAAGGCCAGTGCGCCGAACGTGTTGGCCTTGCGGAACTCCCACATTCCGGCGAGCAGTTGGGCAAGGCCGCCGTAGAACAACGCCAGCGGCAAGACGACGGCCTCCAAATTGGACGGCATGAGCCCTGCATTGAATACGGAGAGAACGAACGTAGTCGCGGCAAAGGCGGCGAGGCCGAGTGGCCCGGGATCGGCGATACCGTCTGCCGAGGACGCGGCCGGTGCCGCCGGTGCAACCGGTGGGTCGAATTCGTGCTGCTTGTCGCCAACCGATGTGGACATAGGGCCCCCTATCCTCGTGCGAACCGTACGCCGAGGGCGGGTGTGGATGACAGCCCGGAATCCCGCACGGCAACGGTGCCGCTACATGACAATTGATCATCGTAGGTGGGACCCGAACGGACCGCAAGGATCGCGAGGTACGCGGAGGACAAATGCCGAGGAGGGGTGACTCGGACATTCTTGCAAGAAATGGGCAAGTCTGACATATGGTAAAGCGCGATATCTTTCACGAGAGCCTCGGCCCTGGCCCGGGTCGGTCGCACGAATGGGTGCACATCCTCCTGCCTTTCAGGTCCCGTTGAGGGCGACGGACCCGGCGAGGACTCGCTACCGGCGTCGGGACAGCCCGACGCCGACCAGGCAGATTCCTCCGCCCACGATGGCCAGGAGCGGCGGCGTCTCGCCCAGCAACGCCGCGCCGAGCGCGATGGTGACGGGCGGGACGGCGTAGGTGGAGACGCCGAGCCGTCCGGCGTCCATGCGGGCGAGCGCATAGGCCCACGTGCTGAACGCCAGCGCCGTCGGCACCAGGCCGAGGTAGATCAGCCATCCGGTCGCCGTCGGGGGCGCTGTCGCGACGTCGCGCACCAGGCCGGGCGCGAAGGGCAGACAGGCCACGGCGCCGATCACGCAGGCCAGGAAGGTGACCTGCAGCGGCGGGAGCCTCCGCACGACCGGCTTCTGGGCGAGCACGCCGATGGCGTAGGTGACGGCCGCGACCACGCAGAGCACCGCGCCCCACACATCGGACGTGCCCTGCGCGGTCGCGGCCCCGACCAGCACGGCCCCGGCGAACGCCACGAGCGCGCCGATCACGAGCCAGCGCGGAAAGCCCTCACCCAACAGCAATCCGGCGGACAGCGCGATGAGGATCGGCCCGACGTTCACGAGCATGGCGGCGGTGCCCGCGTCGACGCGTTGCTCGGCGGCATTGAGCGCAACGTTGTACGCGGCGAACCAGGCCACGCCACACACCGCAATCAGTGTCCATTCGCGCCGGCTCGGGGTGACCCAGCGGCGGCCGACCAGCACCGAGGCGCCGAGCGCGGCCGCGCCAACGAGCAGGCGGCCCAGCGCGAGGGAGCCCGGCAGGTAGTGCGCGCCCACCGTGCGGATGGCAACGAAGGCCGAGGCCCACGCCAGCACCGTCACGGTGACCGCGAGGAGGGCACCGGAATGGACGCCTACGGGACGCGTGGCGGCTGGACCAGCGGGGAGACGGGTGACGGACACATCTGCGACGCTAGCTCCGGACCCCGACGGTTTCGCGCGGATTCCGGCCACGGTGGGCAAAGCCTTACCCCGGCCCCGTCGCGATGGTCCGCGGCCTTACTCGGCCGCCACCTCCACCGAGCCCTGGGCTCATCAGGCCCTTGACGCAGGTGCGCCTGGGGTGCGGACGGCGCTGGAGCCACCCCGGGGGTCGGTCACGTCGACCCGGATATCCCACAGGGCGTCGACGACCATCCGCACCTCTGGCCGAGTGAGGGGCACGGTCCGGGTGCTCAACGCTCCGATCCAGCTCTCGACCACGCCCGCGACGATCCGCCGCCGCGCCCCGCAGCTCGGTGAGCACTCGGTCGAGGTGCTCACGGACCACGGGTTCGACCAAGGGCGGATCACGGAGCCGGCCGACCGGGGCGTGATCGCGTGACCGCGCCGGCGACGCGGGTCGACGAGGTCCGCTTCGAGGTCCGCGACCACGTCGCGACCGTGACGATCGACCGCCAGCACGTCCTCAACGCCGTCGACGGGGAGGGCACCGACCGGCTCAATGAGATCTGGGCGGAGATCGAGCGCACCGACGTGCGGTGCGTCGTACTCACCGGTGCGGGCGAGAAGGCCTTCTGCGTGGGCGCCGACGTGTCCGCGCAGGCCGTCGACAAGACCGGCCTGGAGTACTGGGCGGACCTGGAGCCCAACGGATTCGGTGGATTCAGCCTGCGCGAGACGCCGGCCGTGCCGGTGATCGCCCGGGTGAACGGCTATGCGCTGGGTGGCGGGACGGAGCTCGACGACCGCTCCGTCGTCGAGCGGTGAGCCCGAACCCGCAGCCCGAGAGCCGCAGCCTGAAACCGCAGATCAGCGGCCATGGCCGACTTCTGGTACCCGACAGGAGGTCAGTGCGAGGCTACGCGCCGGACCCACTGGTACAGCGCGAGCACCGCCACCACGAACAGCACCACGCCGATGACGATCGACGCGGTCTCGAAGCCGCCGCCCCCGACGACGGCCAGCGGGGAATCCGAACCGGAGGCGGCCACAATTGCTGCGAAGACCACCCCGAACATGCTCTCGCCGACGATCAACCCGGTCGCCGCCAGCACGCCTAGGCGCTTCTTGAACTCCACGTTGTCGCCCTGCCGCTCGGCCCACCGGTCGTACCAGCGGCCCAGCAGGGCACCGATCGGGATCATCAGGGTCAGCGACATCGGCAGGTACATGCCCATGCCGACGGCCAGCGGCGGCAGTCGCAGCTTGCTGAAGCGGCCGAGCACCTCGTCGATCACGATCACCACCGCGCCGATCGCCGCGCCGAGCCCGATCAGGCCCCAGTTCAGGCTGCCGCCGAACACCCCTTCCGCCAGGGCGGAGATCAGCGCGGCCTGCGGCGCGGCCAGCGCGTTCTCGCCCGCGCCGGGGGCGCCCGCGAAGCCGAACGCGACGTTGAGCAGGTCGAGCACCGGCGCGATCACCACCGCTCCGAAGACCACCCCGATGACCAGCGCGACCTGCTGTTTCCATGGGGTAGCGCCGACCAGCTGGCCGGTCTTGAGGTCCTGCAGGTTGTCGTTGGAGATGGTGGCGACGCTGAACACCACCGCGGTGGTGAAGAGCGCATAGGCGACGAGCGCCGTGGTGCGCTCCGGGTCGCCGCCCCGGCCGTGCAGGGCGACCAGCAGCACCGATATGCCCAGCACCACGAGGATGCCCACACCGGAGATCGGGCTGTTCGACGAGCCGATGAGCCCGGCCATGTACCCGGCGACCGCCGCGATCACCGCGCCGATCAGGACGATGTAGATCAGGCTGACCACGATCGTCGCCGTGGTCTTGTCGGTCACCGGGGTGCTGGAGAGGAAGCTCCACAGCAGGATGGCGATGGGGATCAGAGAGACCAGGATCGTACCGCCGACGATGCCGATCGGCAGATCGCGCTCGGCGAGGTCGACCGTCCCGCCGCTCCGCCGCGCCGCGGACGACACCGCGGCCGCGCGGATGCCGCGCACGATCGGTCCGAGGATCTTGAGCAGCGTCCAGACCGCGGCGACGGCGATGGTGCCCGCTCCTACGAACCGGACCTCGGTGCTGAAGGTGCTGGAGACGATGTCCGACACGTCGGCGCCCGCAGGCAGGTGTCCCGAGGTCAGCGCGGGGAGCAGCACACCGTATGAGATCAGCAGGCCGACGATCATGGCCGCGCCGACGGTGACCCCAACCAGGTGCCCGACGCCGATCAGCGCCAGCGACAGGCTGGCCCCGAAGGTGGTGCCGCCCACCCCGACCCGGAACGCCGTCGACACCTCGTTGCTGATGACCTTCATGGCCGCGAGCAGGGAGAACCCCGCGGCTGCCAGCGAAGCGACCAGAATGGCGCGCAGGCTCTTCCGGTTCTCCTCCGCGCCCCCCTCGGTGTGCTCGCCGACCTTGAGCACCTCGGCCGCCGCGCGGCCTTCCGGGTATGGCAGGTCGGAGCCGGTGACCAGGGCGCGGCGCAGTGGCACCGAGTACATCACGCCCAGCGTGCCGCCGATGACGCAGACCGCCACCGTGGTCCAGTAAGGGAAGCCCTGCCACCAGCCGATCATGATCAGGCCCGGCAGCACGAAGATGATCGCCGCGAGGGTCCCCGCCGCCGACGCGATCGTCTGGACGATGTTGTTCTCCAGGATCGAGTGGTCGCGGAAGTAGCGCAGGATGGCCATCGAGATCACCGCGGCCGGGATGGCGGTGGCGAACGTCAGGCCGACCTTGAGGCCGAGGTAGACGTTCGCGGCGGTGAAGACCAGGGTGATCAGGCCACCCAGCACGATGCTCCGGATCGTGAGCTCGCGCAGCGGCGTGGTGCGGGTCGTGGTCATGTGGCCCCCCCGGTAACTCGTGCTCGCCGTGCCCCGCGTGACCCTCGATCACCTTAGACGCTGTCCAGGCAGGCGAGCCAGCGCTCGATGCCCATTTCGCCCGACCCGGCGCGAACGGCCTGCGCACCGGGTCGGCGAGCCGGACGGCCAGGTACTCCGGTGTCACCGTTGCCAGGGTGGCACCACGCCGCGGGCAGCGAGCATGGAGTCGTAGCCGGGTTGGCGGAACATGTCGTGCAGCTGGCGGCGCCGCACGCCCTGGTTGCCTCCGTCGTAGAGCGGGAACACCATCGCGTCGCGCATCAGCCGTTCCAGCGGGGCCAGGTCGCGGGTGTAGCTGGCGATCCCGACCACGCGCATGCAGTCGTAGATCGCGGCGACCGCGGTCTCCGAGCAGAACACCTTCGTCATGATCGCCAGCTCCTGGGCCAACCCGTGGGTGTGCTCGAAGTCGTGACAGGCCTTCCAGGTGAGGTAGCGGCACGCCTCGAGGCGCATCTTGATGTCGGCCAGCATGAACCCGACGTTCTGGTGTTCGATCACTGGACCGGTGCCGAGCCGGGTCTCGGTCCGGGTGAAGTCCAGCGCGTACTCGAACGCTGCGCGCATGGTGCCGACGCAGGCCGCGCCGATCAGGGCCGCGGTCCAGCTGAACGCTCCCTCGACGATGCGTTTGCCATGCTTGCCTGGTTGTCCGATGAGGTTGTCGGCGGGCACCCGGACCTGGTCGAAATGCACTCGGGGGGTGACCACGCCGCGGTGGCCGAGTTTGTCGTAGACGTCGATGACGCTGATCCCTGCGGCGGTGCCGGGCACCGCGATGACGGCCAGCGACTCGTCGGCGCCCCCTGCGGGCTCGGTGCGGCACACCACCGTGTAGAGATGGGCGCCGTTGCGGTCCCAGCCGGTCCCGTTGGTCGTGTAGTGCTTCTCCCCGGTGATCACCCATTCGTCGCCGTCCCGGCGGGCCAGGGTTTGCACCCCGCCTGCTGGGTCGGGCGAGTCGAAGTTCGCGCCACCGGCGACGTCGGTGAACGCGTAAGAGGCCAGCAGATCGCCTTCCTGGTCCTCGACGAACGGCCGCAGCAGGCGCTCCTTCTGCTCCGCGGTTCCGTGTTGGATCACCGGCTGCAGGCCCAGCCCGGATCCCAGCAGGGTCGTGGGCACGCTGACGTCGACGCGGGTCAGTTCCTCCGCGGCGATCGCGAAGTCCAGCATGGAGAAGCCACCGCCGCCATACTCGGTCGGGATGAACGACGTGGTGAATCCGGCGCGAGCCATCTCCCGGTAGGCCTCGCGGCCTGCGAGGAACGACGCCCATCCGTCGGCCGCTCTGTCGATCGTCTCCGTGACGGGCCGGAGGACTCCCTCGGCGAATCCCTGGGCGTTCTTCTGGAGTTCCTGCTGGCTGTCGCTGAGGGTGAAGTCGATGGTCATGGGCTCGCTCCGTTCGTGCCGGCACCGTGGCAGGCTCAGCTGACCCCCACCGGCTGGGCATCGCTGTCAGCGGTGGCGACCGATCATGATCGCGTCCTTCTCGTGCCGAATCGGGTGACGGAAGGACGGGCCAAGGCAGAGTGTGGCGTGAGTAACATCGGCCGATCAACTGCTGAAAGCCTTCACCCGGCCAACGGTGCCGTGCCGAGCGGTCCGGTCGGCGGATACCGCACCCGGGGCACCCGGCTGACATCATTTGGCATGTGGGCCCGGGGTCTGGCGCGTCGTACGCCGCTGCGAAGGTGGCCGGGGTCCGCGACCACCCCGCCGCACGGCTGGACCTGCTGCGGCAGCTCTACCAGGGCGGCCCCGAGCAAGTGCATCTGCCGTACCGACGGGCCGCGGTCGCGTTCATGTCATGGCAGTTGCGACGTCGACTGCTCGACCCACCGGACTCCGCATCCCCCGGCAGCCCCTGGTGGCGTGCCGTCAACGAGCGACTGATCCGCGACGGCTACGAGGCCCGCGCGCTCGTCGCCGGGTACGACGACGCCGGCTCGGCGACGAGCGTGCAGGCCTCGGTCGAGTTCGTCCGACGTCCAACGGCCAGGAGCTGGTACCGCGCCCACAACGTCAGCATCGTCACCGCGTACCTCGAGCACGAGGAGCTGGCGCGCGCCGAAAGCCGGGTCGAGCGCTTCTTCCTCAACGTGGTCCTGGTTCGCGTGCTGTATGCGCATGCCATGGTCGCCGCACCGCGGCTCGCGCTGAGCTGGCTGGGCCCGGCCGCTCCGCTGCTCGGCGACCCGCGGATCGGAATGACCGGGATCTTTCTGTCGCTGTCGCGGATCCTGCCGGACCGCTATCCGCTCGGCGACGACGCCGAGCGCTACGTCACCAGCGAGAACGGGTTCGGGCACGTCCTCGACTACGGCGTGATCCGGCCACGGATCGGGCGGCTCTACGAATGGTCGGCGCAGGAGCTCGGCCTGCCCGGCCTGTGCGGGCTCGTCCAGGACGGGGTTCCGGCCTATGCGTGGCCGGCGGCCGACAGCGCACCCTGGAACACGCCACCCCGGTCGGTGCTCGCCCGGCTCGCGCGCCGGGTCGTGGCGTGAGGCCGGGACACGGCGACGGTGATCGGGCACGCTGTCGGGTGTGGACGTCGAGCTGCCCGGGATGGTGCGCCCGATGCTGGCCACCCCGGGTCAGCCGCCTGCCGGGTCGGGGTGGGCGGTCGAGTTCAAGTGGGACGGCATCCGCGCCGTCCTGGCTGCCGGTGCGGGCGGGGTGCGGGTGTGGAGCCGCAACGGCAACGACGTCACCGCCTCCTACCCCGAGCTCACGACCGACCCCACCGCGGCCGCGCTCGGGGAACGGGGGCCGATGCTGGTGGACGGGGAGATCGTCGCCCTGGACGAGCGCGGCCGCCCCAGCTTCTCCCGCCTGGCTGAGCGCATGCACGTGCGAGCCCCCACTCCGGAGTTGATGTTCCGGGTACCGGTCGTGCTCTACCTGTTCGACCTGATGCACCTGCACGGCCGGTCGTTGATGGGGGATCCCTACGACGAACGCCGCGCCCAACTTGCCGCGCTCGATCTCGATTCCGTCCCGCATGTCGGGGTCCCGCCCGCCTACACCGACGTCCCGGCCGCCCAGCTCTTGGAGGTGGCCCGCGCCCACCACCTGGAAGGTGTGGTCAGCAAACGACGCCGCTCCCGCTACGAGCCGGGCCGCCGCTCGTCGTCGTGGATCAAGACCGCATTGCTCACGACCCAGGAAGTGCTGATCGGGGGCTGGACCCCCGGTCAGGGCAGGCGCGCCGGGATGATCGGCGCGCTGCTGTTGGGCGCCCGCGACCGGCAGGGCCGGTTGCGGTATCTCGGACACGTCGGAACCGGGTTCACCGACGCGGCGCTGCGGATCCTGGCCGAGCGCCTGGCTCCGCTGGCCCGATCGGAGCCCGGCTTCGACGACGAGGTCCCCGCGGCCGAGGCCCGTGCCGCCCGGTGGGTGCGGCCGCAGCTGGTGGGGGAGGTGGTCTACCGCACCCTGACCCCGGACCACCGCCTGCGGCATGCCGCCTGGCGTGGGCTGCGCCCCGACCGGGATCCCGGTGAGGTCATCCTCGACCTTCCCTGAGCGTCGGGAGGAAGGCGGACTGGCGGCCGTCGATCCGGAAGTCGACGAGACGGCAGTCCCGCAGGTACGCGAGGTGCTCGGACACCGTCAACTGGCGCCGTCCTGGAGGTCATGGCCAGACGCGCCGGGTCGCCCAGCGATCGGAACAAGGCCACGGCCGGGGTCGCGTCGAGGGGACAGCAATCCATCGCCACACGGCGATGCAGGCGAGCGCGGGCGATGCGCCTCGGTCACGTGGGGAACAGGAGGGTGCTCGGGTAGCCCTGCATGATGCCGAACCGGATGCCGTCGTCGGTGAGCCTGCGGAGGAGGTAGTCGAACTTCTCCGGCACGGACGGGTTCAGCATCGGGAGGTCGTCGCTGGCGGGTTGCGTGAAGTCGTCCCCGTGCAGAGGCACGACGAGTCGCGGGCGGACGTTGCCGACCGTCTGTCCGGTAGAAGGTGTCGGTGTGCCGTTGATCGTCGTGCCCGATCGGGATGACGGAGAGGAACAGCACGTCCGCGCGGACGTCGTCGAGGACGCCGATGACGTCGCTGGGCACCTGGACGAGAATCGTTCGCCCGCGGTGTTCGATCAGGAAGGCGAAGGAGCCGCCCTCGACGAAATCGGCGAGTGCCGCCGGTTGGACCAGTGGCGTGTCGATCGTCAGGTCCCGGTCGTCGGTCAACGGCGGCGGGTTCTCCGGGTGATGGCCGGGGGAGGATCGTCACGGTGAAGTCCCCGACGCGGACGGCCTTCCCGATACGGAAACGGGTGAGCTGGGATTCGGGCACACCGCGGCCGCGGGCGATGTTCAGCGTCGATTCCGAACCGTGGACCTGCGCGCCCGTGCGGAGTGCGACGGCGGCGACGTCGAGGGCGTGGTCGTGGTGGCTGTGCGTGGCGAAGATCGCCGCCGGGGAGCGGACCTCGGGCCGGGCCGTCCAGGCGTCCACGGTCGCCGGGTCGCTGCCGATGAGAGCCGCTCCGATGGTGAGCGACTCCACGACGGCCTCCCGGGAGGGCCGGGTCAGGAAGGCGTCGACGAGGAACTGCGTGCGGCCGTCGTCGAGCAGCAGCGTGCTGGTTCCGTAGTAGGTCACGGCTTCTCTGCGTGTGCGATCGCCATATCGTCGTGGCGTGGCGAACAACGACCTGAGAATCGCGATCGTCGGCGGCGGGATCGGGGGCCTGTCCCTGGGCCTGGCGTTGCGCGAGCAGGGCATGGCCGCGGACATCTACGAGGCGACCCCGGAACTGACCGAGATCGGCGCCGCCGTCGCGCAATCGGCGAACGCGACGCGACTGTTCCACCGCCTCGGCCTGCTCGAGGAGTACGCCAGGTGGGCGACGACCCCTACCGAGCTGATCTACCGGGACTGGCGGCACGGGACGCGGATCGCCGCCCACCCGGTGGGCCAGGACTCGTGGTACCTGAAGCGATTCGGGTCGCCCTACTTCGGGATCCATCGAGCGGACCTCCAGCGGATCCTCGGCACGGCGTTCGGCAGCGACCGGTTGCACCTCGGATGCCGCCTGGCCAACCTCGTCGACGAGCGGGACGCGGTCCGCCTCGAGTTCGCCGACGGCCGGGTGGAGCATGCCGATCTCGTGGTCGGCGCGGACGGCGTGCGCTCCGTGGTCAGACAGTCGATCACCGGCGAGAACGACCTCGTCTACTCGGGCACCAGCGGGTTCCGCGGGATAGTGCCGATCGAGAAGCTCCCCGCACTGCCCGACCCGCGTGCGATCCAGTTCTGGATGGGCCCGGACGCCCACCTCCTGCACTACGCCATCGGGGGCGCTGCCGAGTCGGTCAACTTCCTGGCGGTGGTCGAAGGCCCCGCGACGTGGGACCACGAGAGCAAATGGCAGGTCGACGTCCGCGACGGCGAGCCGATGAGCCTGTTCGAGGGCTGGCACCCTGCGGTCACCGAAATGATCGACGCGGTCCCGCACAGCGTGCGGTGGGGACTGTTCTACCTGCGGCCGTTGCATCACTGGTACGACGGGCGCAAGGTCCTGCTCGGCGACTCCGCCCATGCGATGCTGCCGCACCACGGCCAGGGCGCCAACACCACGGTGGAGGACGCCTTCACCCTGGCCGCGGTCCTGGCCGACGCGCGGCCAGACGATCTCGAGCCCGCGCTGGCCCGGTACCAGGTGACGCGTCGGGCGCGTACCCGCAAGATCCAGCGGAGCTCTCTGGTCACGAACACCGTCCTGCATCTCCCCGACGGGCCGGGGCTGGCGGCTCGCAACCAGAAGATGGCGAGCGTCCCCCGTGACTTCGCCTGGATTCACGAGTTCGACGTCGATGAGTCGCTGCGGGACCGCCCTGGCAGGTCGGATTCCCCGACGCCGTCCGCGAGGGCCTGAAGCCGTTATGTGTGCGGGCTGGGACCATCCGGGTCGGACGGCGGGCGCCGGGCCTGCGCGCGCAGGCTCAGCGGGAGCAGCACAACCACGGCGGCGGGCAGCACCCACCACGAGGGGAACGGGGTGGCGCTGACGATCGCGGTGACGCCCAGCGCCGCGACGACCGCGGCGGCGATCCGCCAGTCGTCGCCGACGACGAAGTCGTACCAGAACCTCAGGAACGCCCTGATCCTCGCGGTCATGGTCCGACCTCGCGGGAGGCGCCCGTGGGCCGTGCGGCGGTCCGGCGCCCGAACGCGACGAGCCCGAGCGCGAACAGCGCCACGGCGGGCACGATGACCAGCAGCGCCGCGTCCCCGCCCGGCCACACGGCACCGGCGCCCTCGCCGCCCCAGAACAGGCCGAAGGCGGTCAGCAGGACGCCGACCGCGAACTTGATGGCGTTCTCCGGCACCCGCGCCAGCGGGGCCCGGATCCGCGATCCCCACCGCGGTGACGACGAGCACTGCGGAGAGGGCGGCGAGTGCGGCCAGCGGGACGTTGCCCTGGTTGGCGCCGAAGGTCAACGCGATGAAGACGACCTCCAGCCCTTCCAGGAGCACACCCTTGAACGACAGCGTGAACGCGTACCAGTCGGCGACCAGGCCCCGGCGGCCGCGCGGCGCGGCCCGCGCGGCCGCCACCGTCGCCCGGAAGATCGCGTCCTCGTCGTGCAGGGCCTTGTGCCCGCTGGCCCGCAGGATCGCCTTGCGCAGCCACTGCAACCCGAAGACGAGCAGTAGCCCGCCGACGACCAGGCGCAAACCGGTGAGCGGGACCGCCGCCAACGCGGGCCCGAGCGCGGCCACCAGAACCGCCAGCACACCGACGCCTGCGACGACGCCGGTCAGCGCGGAACGCCAGTCGCGGCCGGTCCCCGCGGCGAGCACGATGGTCAGTGCCTCGACCGCCTCCACCGCGCAGGCCAGGAACACCGCGAGGAACAACGCGCTACCCATGGGACCTCCCGCGCCGAGGATCCTCCTCTTCGTGCTCGCGCGGCGCGCGGCGGTTCATCGACGGAGGACGGCGTAGCCGTCGCCCGAGACCACGGGGCGGTACTCCGGGGCGAGCGTGCTGCCGACCGTCGACACGTCGGCCGGGCAGCCGAACACCTCCACGTAGGCGGCGGGCGCCGTCGCGCGGACGGCCTCGGCGGCCGCGGGCGCCGCCACGCTGAGCGTCGTCAGCCCCGGCTCGGACCGCGGGTCGAACCGCAGCACGACCGCCGAGGTCTCCTGCAAGTCGGCGCGCACCTGGTGCCACGCCGTCATCCGCACGACGTCGAACCACTTGAGCGCCGGGATTCCGATGGACGGACCGAGACCCGGTCGGCAGCCGCCGTCGGCCGGGACGGCGACCGTGGTGACCGCGGCGTCAGCCGGAACGGCGGTGTCGATCGCGTCGAAGGCGCGCTGCAGGGGCGCGTCCAGGGACACCAGGGCGATCCCGTGGAGGCCGAGCGCCACCAGCATGACGCCGACGACGGCGCCGCCCGCGGGCAGGCGCAGCGGCCGCCACGGCAGGCAGGCGAGGAGCAGCAGCACCGCGGGGAACAGCAGTCGTTGGTCGGGCTTGGTGAGGCTGTTCAGGTTGCCGATCGGGTCGAGCACCGCCATGACGGCGAGCGTGAACGCGATGGCGGCCGGGGTCGTGCGCAGCGCGGCCAGCAGCGCACGGCGGCGGACGGTCCAACCCATGACGGCCACCAGGGCGACGGTCACCAGCAACTGGGCCGGGAACGTGGGGACGACGCCCGGGTAGGGGTCGACCCGCAGGAAGAACTGCATGCTCTCGACGAGCGAGAGCGCTTTGTCCCTGACCGAGGTGTACGGGGCGAGGTGCCCGGCGTCCCGGCTCACGGCGGTGTACCAGGCCAGCAGCACCACCGTCGGAGCCGCGCTGGCCAGTAGCCAGGCGGCTTCCGCACGGCGGGCCCCCCGGTACAGCGTGACGGCGTAGCAGCCCACGGCGACCAGCAGCACCCCCCACGCGACGAGGTGCGCCAGGAACGCGAGCACCTGCAGCGCGACCAGGCCTGCGAGCAGTCGCCGACCGCCGGGTCGGTGCACGAAGCGATGGGTCAGCCCGATCCCGACGAACGCGATGGGGAGCGCGAACAGGTAGCTGACGTAGCCGCGTTGGAGGAAGTAGCCGAAGGCCCAGAGGGAACCGGTGAACTCCATGGCCGTCGCCCGGCCCTGCCATTGACGGACGAGGAAGGCGTAGCCGCCCGCGAAGCCGAGCACGCCGATCACCAGGAAGACCCGACCGGCCGCCTCGATCGGCAGGACGAACGCCAAGAGGGCGATACCTGCGGGAGCCGCGAGGTTCGGGACGGGCACCGGCACCGATGCGTACAGGTCCGACACCGGTATCCCGTTGCTCGTCGCACCCGTCAACAGGTCATGGACGATCTGGCCCTGCAGAAGCCATTCGGGATAGTCGTAGAAGGGCAGGAAGCGCGGGGTCACCAGCACCAGGGCCGACGCGGCCGCCAGCAGGAGCCACGCCGCGACGCGAGCGTGCGGCCGGTCCCACGCCGATGTGGAAGCCGCACGCGCGCGCCAGAGGGTTGCCATAGACGGCGAAGCTAGGAAAGGGCGCGCCCCGAACCGGCAAGCCCCCGGTTAACGACGGGCTAATCGGCTTGTCCGAGCGGGTGATTGTCCCGTCACTGCGCGTGGTCGATGCCACGGAAGCGGCTGCCACCAGGGGTGTAGAGCGACGCCCGCGACCGCATCGGATGGGGTAGACGCGTCGCCGCGCTGGTGCGACGACACCGGCGCGGGCCCGGTGGAGCCTTCGGGCATGTCCATCGAGTTGCACGCCGCCAGCCCTTCGGCCGCGCTGCCGCGGCGTCGGGGGCCCGTCGCGGTGGGCTCTGCCGCGCTGCTCCTGGCGGGCGCAGGCGCGGTACACATGGCGGTCGTTCCCGATCATCTGCAGGAGTTCGCACCCTTCGGTGTCTTCTTCGCGGTGGTCGGCCTGGCCCAGCTGGGCCTGGCCGCGGCGGTGCCGGTCCGACCGGGTCGGCGGCTCGTCGCGGTGAGCGCCGCGCTGCAAGCGCTCCTGGTGGTGCTGTGGCTGGCGTCGCGGACCATCGGGCTGCCGGTGGGGCCGGAGCCCTGGGCCCCTGAGCCGATCGGGGTCGCCGACGTCGTGTGCGTCGCGCTCGAGGTCGTCGCGGTGCTGGTCCTCACGGGCCTGGCGCTGCGGGGCGGCCGCCCGCGGCGGCCGCACCCGGTGCGGACGCCAATGGGTGTGATCGCGGTCGCCGCGGTGGTGGGTGCGGCGACGTTCGTTGGCGTGGGGACCGGGCTGTCCGGCATGCCGGTTGCCGCGTCGGCGAACGCGCCCGACGCGCCGCCGGGCCGGACGTCGGTCGCTGCGCTGGTCGCGCCGCCGCCGGGACCGCGACGGGTGGACGCGTTCACGCTGACGGCGCGGGAGGCGCAGATCGGCGGGCGGCATGCCTTCACCTACGACGGCACGGTGCCCGGCCCGCTTCTGCGAGTCACCCAGGGCGACCGGGTGCGGGTGACGCTCGTGAACCGGCTGCCGGTCGCCACGACCCTGCACTGGCACGGCGTGCGCGCGCCCGCCGCCGCGGACGGCGTCGCGGGCATCACCCAGGATGCGGTCGCGCCCGGCGAGTCGTTCACCTACGAGTTCGACGCCGACGACGCGGGCACGTTCTGGTACCACTCGCATCAGGACACCGGCAACCAGATCCCGGCCGGACTGTTCGGGGCACTGGTGGTCGATCCGGCCGCCGGGCACACGGCCCAGGACGTCGACCGGGTCGTGCTGCTGCACAACGCCACGGACGGATCCCCCGCGGTCGCGGTCAACGGCACCACCGGCGACCTGTCCGTCGCCGCGCGCGCAGGGCAGACGGTGCGGCTGCGGATCATCAACGCCGTCGTGCCCGGCATGGACGGCACCGTCGAGGCGCCGGTGCTGCTCGGGTCCCCCTACCGGGTGGCCGCGCTGGACGGGCACGACCTCACGGGTCCGCAGCCGCTGGGCCCGCGGCGCCTTCAGCTGGGCATGGGCCAGCGCGTCGACGTGGTCTTCACGATGCCCGCGAACGGCGCGGTGCGGCTCGTCGACTCCCGGATCGCGGGGGCGCCGTCGGCGCTGGAGGGATTCTTCGGACCGCCGCCGCGGGCGGGGGAGACGGTATCCGTCGGCGCAGGCCCACCGCCCGCCGCCGTCGACCCGCAGACCGTGCCGGTCTTCGACCCGCTGACCTACGGCGTGCCCGCGCCGGACCCGACCACCCGGCCGGTCGACGTCACCGCGCCCGTGGTGCTGGGGGAGGGGCCGGGGTTCCACGACGGCAGCGTGCAGCTCGTGCACACCATCAACGGCGCCGCCTCGCCCGCGGTCCCGCCGCTGGTGGTCCACGCCGGGCAGCTGGTCGGACTGCACATGGTCAACGACACCGGCGAGTTCCACCCGATGCACCTGCACGGCCACGTCATGACGGTGCTCGCCGTCGACGGACACCGCCCGCGGGGCAGCCCGCTGCACCTGGACACGGTGCTCCTGGCGCCGCACCAGACCGTCGACCTCGCCTTCCCCGCCGACAACCCCGGCATCTGGATGCTGCACTGCCACGTGCTGCTGCACGCCGCCATGGGGATGAGCATGACGATCGACTACGCCGGGGTCACGACGCCGTTCGCAATGGGCAGCCGGTCGGGGAACATCCCCGAATGAGCGGCGCACGGGCCACACTGTCGGTCGTGGGAGCCGTTCTCGTCGACGCCGCGCGGGCCACGCGGCCGCGTGGAGGCGACCTGGCCGTGGCGGCGGTCGCCCTGGCCGCGGCCGTCGTCGGGACGGTGTCGGAGATCTTGGAGGCGCCGCGGCCCGCGCCGTCCCTCACGGGCGGTGTGGTGTTCGCGGTCCTCGCGGGCGTGGCGCTGCTGTGGCGGCGCTTTCCGGTGGCGTGCTCGGCAGCGGTTGTCGCGTTGTGCCTGCTCTACCACGGCCTGGGCTACCCGGGGCTCGCGCCCGCGGTGGTGCTGTTCGCCACCCTCTACGCCGTCACGTCACGGGGGAGCGGCGGGCGGTCGGTGCTGGTCGCGGCCGCTCTCGTCGTCGGCATCAGCGTGGTGCCGCTGCTCCCGCCCCACCCTGCGGGCTTCGGGTGGTCCATCGTCGGGCCCGCCGTCGGCCTGGTCGCGGCCGCCGCGCTCGGCGAGGCGGCCCGGGCGCGACGGGTGGCCATCGAGGAACAGCTGCGGGCGGTCCGAGGGCACGCGGAGGAGGAGGCGCATCGGCGTGCCGTCCAGGACCGCGTCGAGGTCGCCCGCGACGTGCACGACGTCCTGGCCCACACGCTCACGGTCATCGCGGTCCAGGCCGCCGCGGCCACCGAGGCGCTGGACGACCGTCCCGAGGAGGCGCGGGCCGCGCTCACCGCCGTGCGCGGCGCGGCCCGCGAGGCCTTGACCGAGCTGCGCGCCACCGTGTCCCTGCTGCGCGGCGGCGCCCCCACTGCCCCGGAGGCCGGGCTCGCGCAGCTGCAGCACCTGCGGGAGCTGGCCGCGCCCGCGGGCCTGGCGGTGACGCTGACCGTCACCGGCGAGCGCCCGGTGCCCGTCGCTGTCGAGCGGACGGTCTACCGGATCGTGCAGGAGGCGCTGACCAACACGATCCGGCACGCGGACGCGTCGACCGCGGCCGTGACCGTCGACCTGGGGGCCGACGCCGTCACCGTGGAGGTCACCGACGACGGCAGCGCAGCCGAAGGGCGGATCTCGGGCCGGCGGGGGCAAGGGCTGGTCGGCATGCGCGAGCGGGCACTGGCGCTGGGCGGTTCCCTCGAAGCGGGCCCCGCGGCCGGGCAGGGCTTCCGGGTCGCCGCCCGTCTGCCCGCGGCCGCGCCGTGACCGCCGTCGGACCGCCGCGGTCCGCGCCTGCGGTGCGCGTCGCGCTGGCCGACGACCAGGCCCTCGTCCGGGCCGGGTTCCGCGCGCTGCTGTCCCACACGGCAGGCATCGAGGTCGTCGGCGAGGCTTGTGACGGGCGGGCCGCGGTCGAGCTGGCCCGCCGGGCCACACCCGACGTCATCCTGATGGACATCCGCATGCCCGTACTCGACGGGATCGACGCCACCCGGCAGATCTGCGCCGATCCCGCGCTGGCAGACGTGCGGGTCGTCGTGCTCACCACGTACGCGCTCGACGAGTACGTCTTCGCGGCCCTGCGCGCCGGGGCCAGCGGTTTCCTGCTCAAGGACATCGACCCGGACGAGCTGCGGGCCGCCGTGCGCGTGGTGGCCGCGGGCGAGGCGTTGCTCTCGCCCTCGGTCACGCGGACCCTGATCGAAGCGTTCACCGCCGCACCGGCGCGGTCGTCGGGCGACGTGGCGCGGTTCGCCGGGCTCACCGACCGCGAGCGGGAGGTCACCGCCCTGGCCGCCCAGGGACTGGACAACGCCGGTATCGCGGACCGGCTCATGATCAGCCCGGCTACGGCGAAGACCCACATCGTGCGGGCGATGTCCAAGGTCGGCGCCCGCGACCGTGCCCAGCTCGTCGTCCTCGCATACCAGACGGGGCTGGTCGCGCCGCCGCGACCGTGAACGGCTCGCCGCGCACCTGCGTTCCCACCATGTTCTTACCAACGTCACGTCGGTTCCGGGTCGGGGTCGGGCAAGATGCGCTCTCGACCGACGCGCGTCGACCTGCGGGAGCTTAAGGAGCGCCACGACGGCATGACCATGAGTGCGGTCCTTTCGAGCGTGGTCGTGCCGATCGTGATGGCGGTGCTGGCAGCGTTGTTGTTCGCCATCGCCGCGGTGACACAGAACAGGGCGGTCACTGCCGTCGTCGACGCGTCGGGGCGCCCGTCGCGACCGGTGGCGGTCGGCGCCGACGAGTGGAGGGCGCTGGCGCGCTCCGGGACGTGGCTGGCGGGGATCTCGGTCAACGCGGTCGCCTCGGTGATCCACGCCGGGGCCCTGGTGTTGGCTCCGGTCGCGATCGTCCAGCCGATCGGCGTCTTGTCGGTGCCGTTCGCGATCGTCCTCGCGGCGGGGCGTTCCCGGATCCGGCCCCCGGCCCGGGTTCTGCTCGCGGTGGTGGTCTGCCTCGCGTCCGTGGCGGGGTTCGTGACGCTCGCCGACAACGCGTTCGGGTCGTCCGCGGCCCCGCGGTTCGCCGGGGCACTGGCGGCCGCGCTCGGTGCGGGTGCGGGCACCGCCCTGCTGGCGCTGTGGGGGTCGCGGCGGGCCGGGTGGGTGCGGTGCGTGGCGTTCGCCGCGTCCGGCGCGACGGCGTTCGGCCTGGTGTCCGCGCTGATGCGGCTGGTCGCGCTGCACCTGAGGAGCGGCGTGGACGACCTCGACGACGTCGGGGTGTGGCTGCCCGCGATCGGTATCGCCGCGGCGTTGCTCCTCGGGGGCTGGGCGGTCCAGCAGGCGCACGCCGCAGGGCCGCCCGCGGTGGTGGTGGGGTGCCTGACGGTGATCGACCCGCTGATCGCGGTGGGGCTGGGTGTCACGATGCTCGGCGAGGGCGGATCGGCCTCCGCGGGCGCCGTCCTCGGCCTGGTCGGCCTCGCCGCGGTGGCGTTGTCCGCGGCCGTACTGCTGGCCCGCCACTATCCCGCTGCCGTGCCCGTCCTCCGCGCGTAGCGCGCGCCAGTCGATCATCGGGATCGGACGAGGGTGAGCGGAGGGCAAAACCTGCGGGGGCGAGGCGCGCGGCGCGCCGCGGACGGGCAAGCTGGAGGGCCGAGGCGAGCGCGCGGTGGCCATCCGCGAACCGAGAGAGGAGCGGCGATGCCCCGGTTTTCCCGCGGCCGACCCCGACGTCGGCACCGGGCGGTCGTGGCCGGGGTGGGCGTCCTCCTGGCCGCTACGGCATGCGCCGGTGCTCCGCCCGCGGCCCCCGCCGCGCCGACCTCCGCGGTGTCGAGCGGCCCGACGGCTCCGACGGCAGGCCCGACGACCCCGGCCGCTCGCCCGGCGAGCGCGGTGCCGACCCCGGATCACGTCGTCATCGCGGTGTTCGAGAACAAGGACGTCGACCAGGTACTGGGCAGCGGCCAGGCGCCGTTCCTGGACCAGCTGGCGCGGACGGGGGTCGACTTCACCAACGCCCACGCCGAGACCCATCCGAGCCAACCCAACTACCTCGTCCTCTTCTCCGGCGGCGCCCAGGGCACGACCGACGACTCCTGCCTTCCCCGGCTCAGCGCCCCGAATCTCGCCACCCAGCTCATCGGCGCGGGTCGGAGCTTCGTCGGCTACTCCGAAGACCTCCCCGAAGCCGGGTTCACCGGCTGCCGCAGCGGCCGCTACGCCCAGAAACACTCCCCGTGGGCGGCCTTCGACAACGTCCCCGCGGCGTCGAACCAGCCGTGGAGTGCCTGGCCGGGCGACTACGCGCAACTGCCGACCGTCTCGATCGTCATTCCGAACCTGTGCAACGACATGCACGACTGCGACGTCGCGGTCGGTGACCGGTGGCTCCGCCAGAACCTGTCCGGCTATCTGGACTGGGCCCGCACCCACAACAGCCTGCTGATCGTCACCTTCGACGAGACCGACTCCCAGAGCGGCTCCAACCGCATCGTCACGCTGTTCGGCGGCGCGATGCTGCGGCCCGGCCCGGTCGGCGAGCCCGTCGACCACTACCGGCTGCTGCGCACCCTCGAAGCGATGTACCACCTGCCCGCCCTCGGACACGCCGCCGCCAGCACACCGATCACCGACGTCTGGACGGGCGCGCCCGCGGGTTGAGCCGCCCGCGGGCTCGGAGTCGCACGGGTTTGCCTGCTCCTTGCCCGCGGTTGGTCCCGAGGCGGCCGACGCGGTCCTAGCGTCGTGTTCATGACGGGAACCCTGCAGGCCGGGCGGCCGTCCGGGGAGCAGCCGGAGCCACCGCGGCGGCCCGAGGGGCCTCGTCGGCGGCGCTGGTGGGCGTTCGGCCTGATCGTGGCCACCCTCGTCGGCCTGTTCGCCTGGCCGCTGACGTCCTACTGCCGCGCGCTGGCCTATCCCGGCCAGGCCTCGTTCCTCGTACGGACCGTGGAGTGGGTGCGCGACAACGGTGGTGGCGGACTGGTCGACCTGGTGGAGTCCTGGTGGTACTCGCAGCCGCCCTCCGCCGCGGCGCCCAGCGCCGCGTCGCTGCCCGCCCCCGCCGCTCCCGCGCCGGTCGGCGTACGTGCGCCTGCGCCGATCCCCGTTCTCCCGGGCCTCGCGCCGCTGCCGGGGGAGGGGCGCTGGACGGCGGGCCGCAAGACCGCTGACGGGAACCCGGCGATGTTCACGACGTTCGAGCGCCCCGACCCGCGGCACGCGAGCATCGTCGTCGGGGTGGCCCGGATCAGCACGTCGACGACCCGGCTGCAGTTGGTCGCGGGAACCACCCAGCCCGACCGCAGGGGCTGGCCGGAGGGCGCCCAGGTGCCGCGGAGCATCCGAAGCGGCCTGGTGGCCACGTTCAACTCCGGGTTCAAGATGGCCGATGCCCGAGGTGGGTTCCTCGCCGACGGGCGCACCGTGGGGACGCTGCGCGGCGGAGCCGCCTCGGTGGTCGTCCACACCGACGGATCGGCGACGGTCGGGCAGTGGGGCCGCGATGTCGCCGCTGGCCCGGACGTCGCGGCCGTCCGGCAGAACCTCGACCTCATCGTCGACCAGGGCCGCCCCGCGCCCGCGCTGGCCGACAACCGGGGCGACCGGTGGGGGACGACGAAGAACCAGATCCAGTACACCTGGCGATCCGGGCTGGGCGTCGACGCCGCGGGCAACCTCGTCTACGTGGGCGGCGCGAACCTCAACCTCGTCACCCTCGCCGACGCACTCGTCCAGGCCGGGGTGGTGCGCGGCATGCAGCTCGACATCCACAACGAGATGGTCGACCTCCTGACCTATCCCGACGGTGCCGCCGCGGCCACGTCGGGGAAGAAGCTCCTGCCCGACATGTCCGGCAGCGCCAACCGCTATCTCGTCCCCGACCAGCGCGACTTCTTCGCCGTCGTCCTCCGGTGACGGCGGCGCCCGCCGTGCTCGCCGCCGTCAACGTCGTGGCCGTCAACATCCTGGATGCCCGGTCGCTGCTCACCGCGTTCGGCGTCGTCGGGATCTTCGTGGTCCTCTTCGTCGAGACCGGTCTGTTGGTCGGGTTCTTCCTCCCCGGTGACTCGCTGCTGTTCACCGCGGGCCTGCTCAGCTCCGTGTCCGGAGCGACCGCCGTGTCACTGTCGCTGCCGTGGGTGCTGCTGGCCGCCGCGGGCGGCGCCCTGTCGGGAGCGCAGGTGGGAGACCTCATCGGACGCCGCGCCGCGATCCTCAGCCGGCATCCCGAGATCACCGTCTGGATCCACGCCGACGACGCCACGCATCCGCTCGCGGTCCGCGAGCTGGCCGCGGGCGCCGCGGGTGTCCTGGCGCATCAGACCGAACCCGACCAGCTCCTCGCCGTCCTCCGCTCGGGTGCGGCGGCGGCCCAGGATGGAGACCGGGCCCGCGGTCACATACCGGCGGCGGTGCCCTCGGCGGGCACGTCCCGCAGACCCTGCGACCACCGGTGCTCGATGCGACCGAACCGCCACACCAGAAGTGCCGCCAGCCACGAGACCACGAACAGGGCCACGATGCCGTAGCCCGCGTAGTCCAGCGGGATGGCGGCGATGGCCGCGAGCGGACCGGAGGTGATGCCCGCCTGGTTGCAGAGCACCCCGACCAGCTCGATCGTGCCGATGATCAGCGCCACGGCGACCGAGATCGCGGTGATCGTGATGTTGTAGAACACCTTGCGCACCGGCTTGGCGAAGGCCCAGCCGTAGGCGAAGTTCATGAACACCCCGTCGACGGTGTCCATCAGGCACATGCCGCCCGCGAACAGGATCGGCAGCACCAGGATGGCGTAGAAGGGCAGGTTGAACGCGGCCGCGCCGCCCGCCAGCACCAGCAGGCCGACCTCGGTGGCGGTGTCGAAGCCGAGCCCGAACAGCACGCCGACCGGGTAGATCTGCCAGGGCTTGGTGATCGTCTTGGTGAGGCCGCCGAGGAACCGGTTCATCAGGCCGCGGTTGTTGAGCTGTACCTCCAGTTCGGCCTCGTCGAAGTCGCCACGGCGCATGCGTCGGAAGATCCCGACGATGCCCAGGAGCACCACCAGGTTCATGATGCCCAGGACCCACAGGAACACGCCCGACACCGAGGCGCCGATGATCCCGGTGATCGAGTGCAGCTCCGAGCCGTCGTCCGCCACCTGGCCTGCCAGGGCCTTCACGCCCGCGGAGAGCAGGAAGGCGAGCAGGAACACGATCGTCGAGTGCCCCAGGGAGAACCAGAAGCCCACCGACAGCGGGCGGCGGGCGCCCTCGGCCCGTTCGGCGAGCAGCTTGCGGGTGGTGTTGTCGACCGCGGCGATGTGGTCGGCGTCGAACGCGTGGCGCAGCCCGAAGGTGTAGGCGAGCACGCCGATGCCGACGGTGTAGATGCCCGCGGCGCCGAGGTTGTAGCGCGCCGGGACGACGAACGCGAACAGCACCCCGAAACCCACCACGTGCAGGAGCACGATGAACCCCGCCATCGCGATGACCGAGCGCCGGTCCTGCGGGGACAGCGAGGCCCGCATCCGCGACCGGACCGAACCGGCCGCCGCGTTCGATGTGGCAGTCACCATCCACCCCGCCTTCTTTGACGCCAAGCACGGTGACCGAGCCCGGTCCGGTCGGCACACACCCATCTAGGGCCATAGCCAGCTTATGGCGACAAGCAGTGATGTGCGAGACGACCGAAAGGACAGGGCGTTGGCCCGCGACACCGAGAACGGCCACATGCGGGCAACGAGGGAGCGGCGCCGCATGACCGGCTGACGCCCCAGGCTCCCACGGAGGCGCACCCGCCGCGCGACGGCTGAAACCGCACGTGCCGGGCGGACACCCCGCCGTCGCGACGTCCTCACGGAATCGCTGCCGTCCTGGCGGGCTGTCCCGGGGAGGAATCTGCCGACCTGACGACACGCCGAGCGATCGGCCCTCGGACCAACCTGGTTCACAGGCTCCTCACAGGTGGCTCTACGCTCCGCCGATGACCTCTGCCGGGGAACCCCGAACAGACCAGCGTGTTGCGACGAATGGCCGTTCTTCTGGCGCAGTGTCATCGGTCTGGCACGGGTTGTGTGTCTTCGTCGTTCCCGAACGCTCGGCCCTGCGGATGTCGGCGGCGGTGGCGGGTATCGCCCGCGGCCTGGAGATCCTCGAACTCGTGCCGCTCGACGAGCCCCAGCGGGATGCCGTCGTCGCCCACCTCGGGTCGCGACGGCGCTTCCCGGCCGCCGCGGGCCTGCCGCACACGCTGATCGTCGCCTGTGACGTCCCGCCGATGCCCGGCGAGGAGGGGGCATGTCGGATCGCCGGACGGATCGAGGCCGTCGCCCGGCACACGACCCGCAGGTTGTCGGGCGACAGCGCGCGGCCCGGCGAGGCCGTACGCCACACGGTCGGGCCCCAGGAGGCGCTGGACCTGCTGGATCTGCTGGACGCGCCCGAGATGCAGGCGCGCCTGTTGGTGAAGCTCCACGCGCTGGCCGCGACGTGCGCCATGCCGTTCCCGGTGGTCCGCATGCTCGGAGCGGAGTCGCCCGGCTACCGTGCGCGTGTGGCCCTCGTCGACCATCCCGCGCACGGGCGGAGCGTCTGCAAGATCTTCCGGCCGGGCGCGATGGCGTTCTTCCACCGCGAGCTGCACGCCCGCGTCGTGCTGGCCGACCAGCCGCTGGTGCCGCGCCTGCTGGAGAACGGTCCGAACTGGATGCTGACCCCCGAGTACGCCGACGACGGCGCGCACCGGCTCCGGCGGCTGCCCGGCATGGACGGCATGCACCAGCTGCGGCCCTCGGCCACCCGGGCGCTGGCCCGACTGGCGCGCACGATGCACGACCGCGGCCTGTTCATGCAGGACCTCTCGCCGCAGAACCTCATGTCCGACCCGGAGGCCGGGCTCAAGGTCATCGACCTGGAGTTCGTGCTGCGCTACGCCGAGTTCCGCCTGCAGGCACCCCCCGCCGCGGCGGCGTGGAGCTTCCGCGGCGTGCCTGCCGACGTGGCCGCCGTGGCCGAGCTGCCGACCCTCATCCTCACCAGGGGCGTGGGCAACTCCGTGTTCCACCCCGCCGTCGCCGGGCTCCGCGTCGAACGCCTGCTCGGGCCCGCCCGCCGGGGCGACCGCCTGCGCCGCGCCGCGAGCCAGATGCGCTGGTACGCGGCCATCGCGACGGCCGGACGGCTGCACGCGCTCCTGCGGCGCGGCCGGTGAGGACGGCGTCGCTCACCGCGCACACGGTCCGCGGCTTCGCCTGGGCGTTCACCGGCTCCGTCGGGCAGGCGGTGCTGCAGATCGCCGCGACGGTCGTCCTCGCCCGGCTGCTCACGCCGCAGCAGTTCGGCGCAGTGGCCGCCGCGTTGCTCGTCATCGGGTTGGCGCAGCTGCTGACCCAGCTGGGCGTGTCGGCCGCGTTGGTCCAGCGCCACACGCTGACCGACGAGGACGTGTCCGCGGCGTTCGGGTTCTCCGTGCTCGGCTCGGTGGTCTTCGCCGCGGCGCTGGCGGCGGGCGCGCCCGTGCTGAACCCGCTGGTCGGGCTGCCCGCCGAGTCGGGCCTGCTGCCGCTGCTGTCGCCCGCGCTCGTGCTCGCGGGCGTCGCGGCGGTGCCCGCAGGCCTGCTGCAGCGGCGGCTGCGGTTCCGACCGCTCGCCGTCGTCGACCTGATCGCGGCAGGCCCCGCGACGATCGGCGTGAGCGTCGGGCTCGCGCTCGCCGGGTTCGGCCCGTACGCGCTGGCCTGGGCGGAGATCGTCGCGGCGCTGGTCACGGCGGTCGGCTACCTGGTGCTGGCCGGGCCGACCCTCCGGCCGCTGCGGCCCGCCGCGGCCTGGGACCGGCTGCGGCCCATGCTGGGTTTCGGCTCGGGCTACTCCCTGACCCAGCTGGGCAACTGGGCGGCGCAGAACGCGGACAACCTCGTTGTGGCCAACGTGCTGGGCACCGGCGCGCTCGGCGTGTACTCCCGCGCGTACAACCTGCTCTCCGAGCCCGCCGCGGTGATCGGCGGAGCGGCGGACAAGGTGCTGTTCCCGGCCATGGCCCGCGTCCGCGACGACGGCGAGCGGTTGCGCGCGGCCTACGTCCGGTCGGCGTCGCTCATCGCCCTGGTCACCGTGCCCGCGGCCGTCCTGCTGTTCGTCCTCGCGCCCGAGGTGGTGCGGGTGCTGCTGGGACCCCGGTGGGACGCGGTGGTCCTGCCGCTGCAGGTGTTCGCGGTCGTGCTCCTGCCGCGGACCACCTACAAGATCAGCACTTCGCTGACCCGGGCGACCGGCGCGGTCTACCGGGCGGCGTGGCGGCAGTGGCTCTACACCGCCGAGGTGGTGGTGTTCTGCTCGGTCGGGGCGCACCTCGCAGGTGTGGACGGCGTCGCCGTCGGCGCGGCGGTCGCGATCGTGGCCCACTTCCTGGTGATGCTGCGCTTCTCCGCCCGCGTCTCGGACGGGCTCATGGGCGCCACGCTGCGGATGTACGGCAAGCACCTCCCCGCCTTCGCCGCGACGGTGGCGGCGACCGTCGGCACGGCGGCGGCGGTGCGCCCCCTCGGCTCCGACCTGCTCACCCTCGCCGCGGGCGCGCTGGCGGCCGCGGTCGCCGCCGGTGCCGTGCTCGTGGCGCTGCGCCGGTGGTTCCGCGCCGAGCTGGACGTGCTCGGGCATGTCCGCCGTTGAGCGGAGCTTGCGGAGCGATCATCAGCGTTGAGCGGAGCTTGCGGAGCGATCATCAGCGTTGAGCGGAGCTAGCGCCCCGGCGGGGCCAGGCGGTAGACCGCGTCGGCGGCGTCGTCGGTGATGTACACCGCCCCGTCCGGCCCGGTCACGGCCGCGACCGGGCGCCCCCACCGCTCGCCGTCGGCGTCCTGGAACCCGCCGACGAGCGTGCGCTGCGGGCCCAACGTGCCGTCGACCCACGGGAAGTACGAGACCTCCGGCGCCCGTGGCGGCGTGCGGTTCCACGACCCGTGGACGCCGACGAGCGCGCCCCGGTCGTAGGGCGCGGGCAGGCCGGTCGTGAAGCTCATCCCCAAGGGGGCGGAGTGGGCGCCGAGGCTCTGCTCGACCCGGGGGAGGGTCGAGCAATCGAGTTTCGTGCCGCCGCGGTTGGTCTGCGCGTCGACGACGAACGGCGGGGTCGTGTAGTCGTAGGCGGTGCCCGCCATCCCGGGGTGGACGTCGGGGTCCGGGTTGCAGTACGGCCAGCCCAGGTCGCGGCCCGGCGTCAGCTTGGCCACCGCCTCGGCCGGGTGATCGGCGACGTAGTCGTCGACCACGTCGCCGAGAGGAGCCCGACGCGTCGCCGTACTGGGCGTCGAACGGGTACTCGATGTTGTCGCGGCCGTTCACGGCGGTCCACACCGAGCCGTCGGGGGCGACCGCGAGGCCGGTGCCGTTCCGCACCCCGCGGGTGAAGACCTGCGGGGCGCCGCCGCCCGGCGGGACGCGCATGATCGTGGCGCGTTGCGGCGTGGCGTCCCGGTCGTCTTCGGAGATGTTGCCGCTGGAGCCGATCGAGAAGTAGAGCGCATGGTCGGGCCCGACGGCGACGCTCTTGAGCGCGTGCGCGTAGGCCCCGCCGAGCTCGGCGGTCTTCTCGTCGGGCAGGCCGTCGGCCACGGTGCGGGCGCCCGTCGCCGTTCCGGACGCGTAGTCGTAGGCCCGGATCCGGTCGCTCTCGGCGACGTAGAGTGTCGTGCCGTCGAAGGCCAGCCCGTGCGGCTGGGTGAGCCCTTCGAGGAGGACGGTGGACGTCGCCGTGCCCGCGCCGTCCGGGGTCAGGCGGACGACCTCGCCTGCACCGGGCCGCGACACCAGGAGCGCCCCGTCGGGCGTCCAGGCCGCCAGGCGCGCACCCGGCACGGCGGCCCACAGGGAGATCGTCCAGCCCGCGGGGATGAGCACCTGGTGCGGCGTGTCGAACACGTCGTGGCGCAGCGGCACCGGCACGGTCAGGGTCGCCGGTCGCAGGTCCTGGGGCGTGGCCGCCGCCTGCGAGGACGGCGCAGGCGTGGCCGAGGGAGCGGCGGCGCAGGCCGGGATCAGGCCGACGATCGCCGTCGCGGCGAGCATCACGGCACATCGGCCGGTGGAGGAGCGCATACCTCATCATGTCGGATGCCCGGGAGCGCTGACGCCAATGGGACGTATGCCGCATCCCGGGCGCAGGTCGAGGGTGTCACCGGACGGTCGGCGGCACGTCGTCCGGGTTGCCTGGGGTGGCGGGCGGCAGCCGGACCGCGAGACCGCCGACGGCGTCCTGGAAGGCGGGGTCGCGGGGGTAGCGCGAGTGCCTTCCGGGCAGCGGATAGCCGAGGTCGCCGGGCGCCTTGGCGTAGCCGGGATCGATCAGCTTCCGGTCGACGCCGGTGCAGTCCACCGTGCCGCCGAGGTAGTCGCTGTGCCGCCACAGGTTCGTCCACCGCCCGCCCGCCAGAACGTTCACCAGGTCGGCGTGCGCAGCGTCGAAGTAGGCCGGGAAGTACGTCGCGTACAGGCGGTGCAGGACGCACCCGAAGGAGAGGAACGCGAGTCTGTTCACCGCGATCCGGTCCGTGATCTTCGTCGACGCGTGCATCTGGAGCAGGGCCGCGGCCGCGATGACGGTGCCCTGGCTGTGCGCCGCCAGCACGAGCGCGCCGTGCGGGTAGTCCGAGGTGTCGTCCTCGACCGTGTAATAGCGAATGCGCTCCTTGAGGTCGGGGACGGTCCGCTCCGCGTAGCAGGGCGGTGCGAGGGGATGTACGGAGCGGGGCCAGAACGACGCCAGGTCCCAGAGGATGCCGACCGAGCGGCGGGTGCGGGCGGCGCGGAAGACGGCGAGGCCCAGCACCACCAGCACCACGAGGACCCCCGCCGCGGCGTAGGCGCCGAACTGGTAGCTGTTCCTCCAGAGGTCGGAGTCGGCCAGCGGGATCGGCACGAAGAGACCGACGACCGCGCACGCGGTCGTCGCCACCGACGCCAGCGCCGCCAGGATGATCAACGCGACGGTGGGTGTGCCGACGCGGTCGACGAGCCGGGCGTACCAGAAGATCGACCGGATCTGCCGGTCACGCTCGGGCTCCCGCGGCGTGGTGGCGCTCGGATAGTCGGCCTCGACGGCGGCGTCCGAGGTGGCGCGGCGGGCGGCCCGGTTGCCGAAGAGGACGAGGATGCCCCCGGCGAGAACCACCGCGACCAGCACGGCCACGGCCCACGCGAAGGCGACCGCGGCGGCCTGGATCCCGAACGGCACGGACAGGCTCAGGCTCGCCGCCACGTCGCCGACGCTCGGCACCGGACGCCCGGTGATCAGCCATGTGGCGGCGTACACGTAGACGCCTGCGCTGAACACCGCGCCGAGCAGGGTGCCGAGCGCGGCCATGGCGGGGCCCCGCCATGCCGCGATGCCCCGGCCGCGGCAGGACGCGGCGGCGAGCGCCACCACCAGCGCCATCTGCACGGCGACGCCGCAGGTGATGATCGGGCCGTAGCCGGGAAGGCCGGAGGGCTGGGGAGCGGGCGTCGCGACCCGGCCGGTGACGAGCGCGGTGGCCGTGACCAGGGTCGCGGCCGCGCTCAGGATCCACACGACCCACATCAGCGTGACGGCGGAGTCGCCCGGCTTCTTCGCGCGCCCGGCGATCGACTTCGTCGCGAGGGCGACGAGTACGAGGAGCAGCGTCAGTCCGGCGCCGACGTCGGCCACGATCTGCAGCTCGACCGGTCGGACGGCCGCGTTGACCACCACCAGCACACACAGCCACCCGGCGACCAGGTGCAGATGGCGCAGCCGGTCGACCATGTAGGCGCCGCGCCACAGCCACTCGCTCGTCAACGCCGGGTCGACCTCGTCGGGGCCGGGCGACGTGTCCTTCGCGTCGGTGGCGTCGGCGGCGCTGGTGGTGACCGCGCCGAGCGGCCTGCCGTCGGGGACGTACTCGTAGCGCTGCGCCGTCGTGTGGCTGACCAGCCACAGCACACCGAGCAGCGCCGCAGGGGCGAGCGCGCCCACCGCCAGCCGGACGCCCACGGGAACGCCCGCCAGCCAGCTGACGAGCCAGCCGGGAAGGGTGGTGCAGGTCGCGCCGCCGCCGCATTGCCATCCGAAAAGGTCGATCCCGACCCCGCTCGCCGCGAACACCAGCCCGGTCGTCGCGCCCAGCGCCGCCCACCGGTGCAGGGTGAGCAGGAGGTGCACCCGTCGGTCGTCCATCTTCTGGCGCAGCCGCGGCGCGACGTTGAGCAGCGCGAACGGCAGCAGCACGAGCCAGACGGCGCGAATCGGGGCTCCGGAGGTCAACCCGCCCCACGTGTACCCCTCGAGGTAGGCCGCGGTTCCCCGGCCCGGGGTGGGCGGGAGCGGCTCGTCGAGCAGCTCCGAGGCCAGGCGCGGGCGGTAGAAGCCTGCCGTTCCGTCACCCGCGACCTGCCGCACCAGGGGTCGGTCGAGCAGCTCCGACGCAGGCGTGCCGGACACCCCGTGCACCCGGAGCTCGACGACCTCCGGAACATCCGCTCTCACACCGGACGAGTCGGGTTCAGCAGCCGAGGGGTTACGCACCGCACACGGCGCGCCGTCCGGGGGTGGCGCCGCGCCGCGCGGGGTATTACTGGGGAGACGATCCGGAGCGAAGGAGCACGAGTGGCGACGCATCTGACGGTGACGAGAACGCAGAGGCTGACCCCGCGTCTGCGCCGCGTGTGGTTCGCGAGCGACGACCTCTCGGCGTTCGCCGCGAGCACCGACACCGACCGGTACGTCAAGCTCGTGTTCCCCAAGGAGGGGGTCACCTACCCGGAACCGCTCGACATGCGGGCCCTGCGCAACGTGCTGCCCCCCGAGGACTTCCCGGCCGTCCGGACCTACACCGCGCTGTTCCCGGACGTCGAGGCGGGCACGATGGCGATCGACTTCGTCGTGCACGGCGACGAGGGCGTCGCAGGCCCGTGGGCGTTGCGGGCCGCCGCGGGGGACCGCCTCATGGTCAACGGTCCGGGTGGCGGGTACCGGCCAGACCCCGCAGCGGACTGGCACCTGATGGTCGGCGACGAGGCCGCGCTGCCCGCGATCACCGCGGCGCTGGCCGACCTGTCGGAGGACGCGGTCGTGCGGGTGGTGGCGCTCGTCGACGGCCCCGACCACGAGCTCGACCTCCCCGTTCCGCCCAAGGGCGAGCTCACCTACGTCCATCGGGACTCCGCCGACGAGGGCCTGCTGGAGCGGGCCGTGCGGGCTGTGGAGTGGCTCCCGGGCCGGGTGCACGTCTTCGCCCACGGCGAGGCGCAGGAGATCATGCACGGGGTGCGGCCGTACCTGTTCCGCGAGCGCGGCCTGCCCCGTGGCCAGGTCTCCATCTCGGGCTACTGGCGGCGGGGCCGCTCCGAGGAGGGCTTCCGGGCGTGGAAGTCCGAGCTCGCCCGCAAGGAGGCCGACAACCAGGGCTGAACCCGGACGCCCGGCGGCGTGCTCCGGATCTGAGGAGTCCCCGATGACTGACGACGTGCTCTATGAGGTTCGCGACCAGGATCGCCTGGATCACGATCAACCGGCCCGAGGCCCGCAACGCGCTGAACAAGGCCGCACGCGACGGGCTCCGTGCGGCGTTCGAGCGGTTCGCCGCCGACGACAACGCGGCCGTGGCCGTGCTGACCGGCGCGGGGGACAGGGCGTTCTGCGCGGGCGGGGACCTCAAGGAGATGGCCGACACCGCGCTGAAGGTCCCGCCCCGCGACTTCCTCGTCTATCTCAACCGGACGCTCAAGGTGGACAAGCCGGTGATCGCGGCCGTCAACGGCGCCGCGTACGCCGGTGGCTTCCTGCTCGCCCAGCAGGCCGACCTCGTCGTCGCCGCCGAGCACGCGCGGTTCGCGATCACCGAGGCCAAGGTCGGCCGCGGGTCCCCCTGGGCGGCGCCGCTGCCGTGGCTGATCCCGCCGCGGGCGGCGATGGAGCTGCTGCTGACCGGCGACCCGATCTCCGCGCGGCGCGCCTACGAGCTGGGCCTGGTCAACCGGGTCGTCCCGGCCGCGGACCTGGTCGCCGAGACGCAGAAGCTCGCCTCCACGATCGCGGGCAACGCCCCGTTGTCGGTGCGGGCGGGCAAGGCGCTCGTGTACGCCTCGGCGGAGATGGGCTGGTCGGCGGCGCTCGACACCGGCGACCGGATCTACGAGAAGGTCTACCTCTCCGAGGACGGCCAGGAGGGCCCGCGGGCCTTCGCGGAGAAGCGCAAGCCGGTCTGGCGGGGCAGGTAGCGGCGAACCTCGGCCTGCTCAGGGCCAGGACGTGCCCGGCCGCCGGTGAGTCCGCGCGGTGGCCGCGGTCTACTCCTGCGTGAACATCCCGCGCTGATGAAAGCGGAACCGGGTCAGCTCGCCACGCGGGCGGGGGCGCGGTCGCGGCTCTTGGTGAGGAACGCGTGGCGCGCCCCGGCGAAGCCGCGGCGGTCGGCGAAGATGTCGTCGCTCATCTGGACGAGCTCCGCGCGGCGGTAGGCCCGCAGCGGCTTGCGCCGCTCGTCGGCGGCCCTGCGGGCCCGCTTGCCCGCGAGCAGGTCCGCGTAGTCGTCGGCGATCGCCAGACGGGACGCCTCGGCCTCGGCCGTGCCCTCGCACGCGGCGGGGTCGCCGCGCAGGATCTGGTCGACGAGGCCGATCCGGGCGGCGTCCGCGGCGCCGACAGGGAGGCACCGCGAGGTCAGGGACCGGGCCGCGTGTTCCCCCACCCGTCGCGGGAGCACGTAGGTCCAGTACTCCGAGCCGAACAGGCCCATGGTCTGGTAGTGCGGGTTGAGCACGGCGCCCTCGCGCAGCAGCACCCGGTCCGCGCCCAGCGCGAGCATGACGCCGCCCGCGCCCGCGTTGCCCGTCACCGAGCACACGACGAGCTGGTCGACGCAGGTGATGATCTCCTGGCACACGTCGTCGATGGCCACGATGTTCGCCCAGGCCTCGGCGGCCGGGTCCGGCGCGGCGTCGATGACGCCGAGGTGGATGCCGTTGGAGAACGGGTGCCCGCCGCGCACGAGCAGGACGCGGGTGTCCTGGGCGGCGGCGTGCCGCAGCGCCGTCCGCAGCCGGTGGCACTGCACTGTGGACATGGCGCCGTTGTAGAAGCGGAAGTCGACGATGCCCACTGCGCCGTCCCGCCGGTAGCCGATCTCGCGGTATCCGGCCTCATCGGAGGCCTCGGGGACGTCGGCGACGTGCTCCGCGAGCACCGTCGCCGCGGGCAGTTTGGGGCCGGTCAGCGAGGTGTCGGCGCGGGAGCGCAGCTGACCCACCCAGACCGCGCCGTCCCCGGTGCGCACCAGCACCGCGCCGTGGCGGCGCGCGGCGACCGTGCCCGGTTCGCCCCGCTCGTCGGGCCGCGGCGTGCCCCGATGCGCGTCGAACGCCGTCACCGGGACGCCGCAGATCACAGTGTGCACGCCCGGGGCTCCGTCGGCCGCGCGGATGCGGCGCAGCACGTGGTCGGTGGCGTCGGACCAGGAGAACGTGCGGTCGCGCTGGCGGGCCATGGGCCGCAGTCGCCCGCGCACGTCGCGTCGGGCGTAGTCGAGCGGCTCCGGGACGAAGCCGGGGTCGGCGGCCTTCGCCACGACGTCGTGGATCAGCGCCAGCGCCGTGTCGGCGACCGGCCCGTTGTAGAGCGCACTCTTGCGCGCGACGTCCCCGCGGACGGGGAAGGTCCGGGACGCCCAGATCGGTCCCGCGTCCATCTCCTCGACCGCCTGCAGCGCGGTGACCCCCCAGACGGGTTCCGCGCCCATGATCGCCCAGTCCAGTGACGAGGGGCCGCGGTCGCCCTTCGGGCCCGGGTGGATCACGATCGTCGGGCGCGTGGCCCACACCGCGGCGGGGACGCGCTCCCGCAGGAACGGGCAGATGATCAGGTCGGGCTGGGCGGCCGCGACGGCCGCCAGCACCGTGGCGTCGTCCTCGGCGAGCTGCACGGCGACCTCGTGCCCGGCGCTGCGCAGCTCGATCCAGGCCCGCTGGGTCAGGCCGTTGAACGCCGAGCAGAGCAGCATGATGCGCATCGGCCCAGCCTCGCCGGGCGGCGGGCCGCCGACCACGTCCTCTGGCAGGGTCGGAACCGGTCCTTGTGCACATGGCCGGGAGCGCGGGCGGGCCAGCGTCTCGACGGGCAGCACGAAGCGGTGCCCCCGTGGGCAGGACGTGCGGGCGTGCTCGAGCGGGCCGTCGGTGCTCTCGAGCACGAAGCGCTCCTGCACCGCCGCGGTCGCCCCACATTCCGGGCATGTCGTCGTGTCCGTCACCCGTCGCCCCCGATCGCTGCGGGGTCCGCGGCCGACTGCGCCATGAGCTGCGCGTGCTCGCGAACCTATCCTGACGAGGCGGCGGCGCGGCCGGGCAATACGTCGGCGAGCCCACAATCTGGCGAGGGTTCGGCGGGGCGGCTTCTCGAGACTGACGGGTCAGCGCTTGCGGCCGACGCCGCCGGACTCGGAGACGTCGGGCGCCGCACCGAACATGTTGGACTCGGGCCGCCACAGGTGGATGGGCACCACGCCCGGCTCGACCAGCTCCAGGCCCTCGTAGTACCCGGCGATCTGCTCGGTGGTGCGGACGTTGTACGGGACACCGCCGCTGTCGGCGTACCGCGCGATGGCGGCCCGGTACGCGGCGCTGGAGTCGGTGCCGTCGCTCTCCACCAGGTAGCTGCCGGAGGGCAGACCGGCGAGCAGCCGTTGCACGATCGAGCGCGCCTCGTCGTAGTCCGACACGTGCCCGAGCACACCGATCATCAGCAGCGCGACCGGCTGGGCGAGATCCAGCGTTCCGGCCGCCTCGGCGAGGATCGACCCGGGATCATGCATGTCGGCGTCGATGTAGCTGGTGACACCCTCGGGCGAGCTCGTGAGCAGCGCACGGGCGTGGGTGAGGACGAGCGGGTCGTTGTCCACGTAGACGATCCGCGACTCCGGCGCCTCCCGCTGGGCGACATCGTGGGTGTTGCTGGCGGTCGGGAGCCCCGTGCCGACGTCGAGGAACTGGCGCACTCCCACCTCGTTCACCAGGTAGCGCACCGCCCTGGCGAGGAACTGCCTGCACGCGCGCGCCTTGTCCAGCTGCAGCGGGTAGACGGCGACGAACTCGTCACCGGCGTCGCGGTCGGCCTGGAAGTTGTCCTTCCCGCCCAGCCAGTAGTTCCAGATGCGCGCCGAGTGCGGTACCGAGACGTCGAAGTCGCGCAGCGCCTGACCGCTGCCGTTCGCGCCTGCCATGGAACGCCCCTGCCTGTCGAGCTTGCCTGATGTTCCGACCTTAGTATCCGCCGTCCCGGATCCTGATCAATTCCGGGCGTGGCGCGTAGGCTGAGAACCCCGCGCGACGACTTCCTTAGGATGCGGCGCCATGCTCAGTGACCCGGCCCCGCGCCCGCCCCGCAGCTACGACCCCGCCGTCGCGCCGCACCGCGACGACGACGGGATCGTGCACGTCCACGACTATCCGACGATCCGCGGCCTGCTGCGCGACGCGAACCGGGTGACCGCGGACGTCACCGACATGCTCACGCCCGAGCAGCGTGACCGAGTCCATCCGGTCAGCGCGTTCGTGTGGGCCACGGACCGCAAGACGATCAGTGGGTGCCCGGGAAGGCACGGCCTGCTGCGCGCCACGATGGCCCCGTGGTTCACCGCGTCGATGGCCGTGGGCCGCCAGGGCGCGGCGCGGGCCACCTGCGAGCGGCTCGTCGCCGCGGAGACCGGCGGCCCGTTCGACCTGTATGAC
The DNA here is from genome assembly GCA_963770115.1 of uncultured Actinomycetota bacterium. Lineage (GTDB taxonomy): Bacteria > Actinomycetota > Actinomycetes > Mycobacteriales > Pseudonocardiaceae > Pseudonocardia. Next base: position 193,615 of record CAVYOT010000007.1, on the reverse strand, counting down.
GACTACGCGATGCCGCTGGTCGTGTCCTACCTGTCCGACTGGCTGGGCATCCCGGCCTCGGACGTGACCTACGCGGTCGAGGACCAGCTGGCCGCGGGCGAGTTCTTCGACGACTGGCCGCTCCTCGCGTCCGCCGAGATGGACGAGCACTACCGGGCCTTGATGGGCCGCCCCGACCTCGGTGGCGTCGCCGCCGCGGTACGGGACCTGCTCGCCGAGGGGGTCGTCGGCGAGCGGGAGGCGTGGGGCATCCTCTACTCGATCTCGGTCAGCTCCGTGGCCACCGCCGCGTCGATCACGCTCGCGATCGGGCTCAGCGTCGAGCATCAGCTGTGGCACCGGATGGTCGATGTCGAGGACGCGCGCGCGGCCGTCGAGGAAGCCGTCCGGCTCGGCAACCCCTTCCCGCAGGCCAGCCGGTTCGTGCGCGAGCCGTTCACCCTCGGCGAGGTAGCGGTGCGGCCGGGCGACCAGGTGCTGATGTGGCTGACCGCGGCCAACCGCGACCTCCCCGGACCGCACCGCGAGCCGCTCGACCGTTTCGACCCGTGGCGGGACCACGCCCAGCACCTCGGCTGGGGGTCGGGCTACCACCTCTGCGCGGGGGTGCACCACGCGCGGACCCTCGCCGCGACCGCGGTCACCACGCTGGCCGAGCACTGTCCGAACCTCGGCATCGCGGGGCCGTGGAAGCGGTTCGTCGGCATCGACGACGGATATCTGGCCGCGCCCGTCGTCGCAGGCGCTGAATGACCGCGCAATGCACGCCGACATCGCCCGATGGGGCCAAGAAGCGGCCGCTAGACCGCCGTTCACGCCATCATGTACCGCCGGATGGGGGAACGGCGGCGAACCCGCCACGCCAAGTGTCGATGCCGCCACTCGGAATTGTCGTACGCCCGATAGGGTCGCCGTGCGCTGCGTACGGTTCGGGATCGGCGCGGCCTCTATCCATTCAGTCACGCGGTTGTCGGAGCGGAAATGCGGGAGGACGCGGCCATGGGTGATAACCCTCGACGGTCGCCCGAGGGGGTGGTCGCCGGTGCGGCGACCGATCGGCCCCACGGGTTCGAGCGCTCCGGGTTCGAGCGCAACGGCGTCGACCGCATCGCCGAGGAGGAGCGGACCTCGACGCCCGGCACGTTCTTCGTGGTCTTCGTCGGCGGCTCCGTCGGCCTGGGCGCCATCGCCTTCGGCTGGGTGGGGATGTCGTTCGGCCTCGGCCTCTGGGCGACGATCTCCGCGATCGCCGTGGGCACCGTGGTGGGCCAGATCCTGCTGGTGCCACTGATCCTCATCGGCTCGAAGACGGCCACGAACAACGCCACCTCGTCGGGCGCGACGTTCGGGGTGCGCGGACGGCTGATCGGCAGCGGGATCGGGTTGTTGACCACCCTCTTCTCGGTGGCTCTCACCGTCTGGACCAGCGCCTCTGCCGGCGTCGGGGTGGCGGGCAGGCTGTTCGGGATGCCGGACAACGCAGGCACGGAGGGCATCGCCTACGCGCTCGTCGCGGCCGTGTCCGCGGCGGTGGCGATCTGGGGTTTCCGCTGGCTGGTGCGCGCCACGGCGATCGTCTTCGTGCTCGGCGGCCTGCTGATGATCCTCATGGTCGTCGCCTTCTGGGGCGCCATCAAGTGGGACTACGCGGGCGGGGAACCGCTGCTCGGCTCGTTCTGGCCGACGTGGCTGCTGGTGGCGACGACGATCGGGGTGTCCGGCGCGCTGCTCGTGTGCACCATCCTCGGCGACTGGACCCGCTACATCCGTTCCGACCTGCACCCGCCGCAGCGGCTGGCGTGGATCGGCTCGGCCGGGATCTTCGTGGGGTTCGTGGTCCCCGCCGCGGTCGGGGCCATCGTGACGACCGCCGTCACCGACCCCACGGCGCCGTTCACGGTGAGCGTGGCCAACGAGTCGCCGACCTGGTACGCGGTCGTGCTGCTCCCGTTCGCGGTCTTCGGCGGTGTCGGGCTGGTCGCCCAGTCGCTCTACAGCGCGGGGCTCGACCTGGAGGCCGTGGTCGTCCGCATCACCCGCGCCAGGGCCACGGTGATCATCGCCGTGATCGGCGTCATCCTGGTGTACGTCGGCCTGCTCGCGCCGACCGTCCAGGCGGCGATCGCGGCCGCGTTCCTGGTGCTCGCCGAGCTCGCCGCGCCGTGGGCCGTGATCGTCGGGATCGGGTACCTGCGCACCCACGGCGAGTACGACGCCGACGACCTCCAGGTGTTCAACCGCGGCCTCACCGGCGGCCGCTACTGGTACAGCGGGGGCTGGAGCTGGCAGGCGACGGTGGCCTGGGCCGTGGGCTCGGTCGTCGGGCTGCTGATGATCCAGACCCAGCTCTTCATGGGCCCGCTCGCGGGCATCGCGGGCGGGATCGACGTCAGCCTCGTCGCGGGGTCCATCGTGGCCGCGGTGATCTACCTCGCCGTCACCGCAGGCGGGCGCGCGCGCGTCTGAGCGGGTCGTCAGCCGCCCGCGGCCCAGGTGGTCGCGGCGGCGAGATCGGCGTAACCGAAGGCGCGCACCTGCGGGTGCACCACGTGCCCGACGACCGAGGCGATGGTCTCGGCGCCCGGGGTGTCGGTGACCACGGCGATCCGCGCCACCTTGCGCTGATGGCCGACCACGAACTGCACGTGCCGCACCATGCCGCCGATGCTCGCCCAGCCCGGGAAGCTGCGCACGTGCAGCACGAGTCCGGACAGCCCGCCGTGCTCGCGCAGCCACGGGTCGACGGTGGCCGCGAGCTTCTCGAAGTGCTCCACGGCGAGCGCCTCGGTCACCTCGGCCGTCAGCACGCCCGTCTTCTCGTCGAGCGCCACGGTGATCCCCGCCGACTCGGGGAGCCCGGCGAGCCACTCCACCGCCGCGGCCCGCTCGCTCAGCGGGTACAGCCGCATGGCGAACGGGACGAAGAAGCCCGCCCACTGCTTGGCGTTCTTGATCCATGTGATGTCGGTGAGGATGGCGACGGCGTCGAACGCGCCGAGCACGTGCAGCCCGAGCCGGACGTCGTCGTCGACGGCCGACGGGGTGAGCCCGGCGAAGTCGTCCTCGATCTCGACGAGGCAGCGCAGGCTGCCGTAGTCACGGATCGCGTCCTCCACCATCGGCGTGATGACCTCCCGGTAGTCCTCTTCGGTGAGCTTCCCGCCAACCTTCATCCCGAAGACGCCGGTTGGGAGGTCGACCAGCTTCTCGATCATGGTTTCTCCGTTCTCGGGTCACCGCCAGTCCACCGCGCCAGGGTGCCTGCCGGCAGGGGTCCTTCGGCCCGGGTGCCGGCACCGGGGGTCCTGCTCACTTTCACCTCGATTTTCCTGCGCGCGGCGTAGTGTGCGAGAAATGCGACCGGTCGAGGCCGCGTCGCCGGTTGGGGAGCCGGAGGCACCACAGGGAGACCGGTCCCGGCGGCGCCTGCGGCGTGTGCTGCTGATCTGTGCCGTCGCCCTCGTCGCGCTCCTCTCTCTCGGGTTCTGGTGGCTCCGGCCCGCCGGTCCGCCGCCGGTCACCGCGGCCGACGTCGACCAGGCGGTGCAGCGCGGCCTCCAACAGGCGCAGGAGAAGCAGCGCAACACGCCGCCCGACGCCACCACCGCCGACAAGATGATCACCCCGTCGCTCGTCACCGTGACCTCGCAGCGGCCCGATCCGGCGGCGGGGGCGGGCGACATCGACTCGCGGCTGGGCAGCGGCGTCGTCATCAACGCCGGGGGCGCGGTGCTCACCGCCCTGCACGTCGTCGACGGCGCCACCCAGATCCAGCTCGCCTTCGCCGACGGCACCACGACGACGGCGCAGATCGCGGCCAGCAAGCCGGAGAGCGACATCGCGGTGCTGGTCCCCGACCGGCTTCCCGAGATCGTCGTACCCGCGGTGATGGCGGGCCCGCCGCCGGTCGGGGACGCGGTCTTCGCGGTAGGCAACCCGCTCGGCCTCCGGCACAGCCTCACCGCGGGCGTCGTCTCGGCCACCGACCGCAGCATCCAGACGACGCGCGGCACCACCCTGAGCGGGCTGATCCAGTTCGACGCCGCCGTCAACCCGGGCAACAGCGGCGGACCGCTGCTCAACCGGGCCGGGCAGGTGGTCGGGATCGTCACGGCCCTGGCCAACCCGGCCAAGCAGGACTTCTTCGTCGGCATCGGCTTCGCCGTCCCGATCGCCACCGCGGGTGGCGCGGCAGGTGGACCCCAACAGTGACCTGACCCGAACCGGCGACCCGGGAGGACCCATGGAACACACGGAAGCGCTTCCTCTCGAGCCGACGCTGTACCAGGTCAAGAAGACGATCGTCGGCCAGGACGGGCTGCTGGAGCGGATGCTCGTCGCGCTGCTGGCCCGCGGCCACCTGCTCGTCGAGGGCGTGCCAGGGCTCGCGAAGACGATGGCGGTCAAGACGCTCGCCCAGTCCGTCGGCGGACAGTTCCAGCGGATCCAGTTCACCTCCGACCTCGTTCCCGCCGACGTCGTCGGTACCCGCATCTACAACCAGCGCGACGGCGAGTTCCAGGTGTCGTTCGGGCCCGTCTTCACCAACCTCCTGCTCGCCGACGAGATCAACCGTGCGCCCGCGAAGGTGCAGAGCGCGCTGCTGGAGGTGATGCAGGAACGCCAGGTGACGATCGGCAGGGAGACCTTCCCCGCGCCCGACCCGTTCCTGGTGATGGCCACCCAGAACCCGATCGAGTCCGAGGGCACCTATCCGCTCCCGGAGGCCCAGCTCGACCGGTTCATGTTCAAGGTGCTTGTCGGCTACCCCACGGCGACGCAGGAGTACGTCGTGGTCGAGCGGATGATCTCGGCGCGGGGGCGGCCGGAGCAGGTGATCGACACGCCGACGCTGCTGGAGTTCCAACGGGCGGCCGATGCCGTGTACGTCGACCCGCAGATCATCGAGTACGCCGTCCGGCTCGCCACCGCCACCCGCGACCTCGCGGCGGCGGGCCACCCCGAGCTGGCGCGCTACGTGTCGTTCGGTGCCAGCCCCCGTGCGTCGATCAACATGGTGCTCGGCGCCAAGGCGCTCGCCTTCCTGCGCGGCCGGGACTACGCGCTGCCCACCGACGCCAGGGAGCTGGCCAAGGACGTGCTGCGGCACCGCATCGTCCTGTCCTACGAAGCGCTCGCCGACGACGTCTCGCCCGACGCGCTGCTCGATCCGCTGCTCGCCTCCGTCGCGCTCCCGCAGGTCGAGCCCGGCGTGCCAACGCGCAAGTCATGACCGGTCCGGGGATGATCAACACCGGGGTGCTCACCCCGGAGCGCGTCCTGCGCAGGCTCGAATGGCGCGTCCTGCGCCGCCTGGACGGCCAGCTGCAGGGCGACTACCGCACCCTGTTCCGCGGCACCGGCGTCGACGTCGCCGACCTGCGCGAGTACCAGTTCGGCGACGACCTGCGCCACATCGACTGGAACGTCACCGCCCGGACCGACACCACGCACGTCCGGGAGTACCTCGAGGACCGCGAGGTCACGGCGTGGCTGCTGCTCGACGCCTCGGCGTCGATGGAGTTCGGGCCGGTGCAGCGGCGCAAGCACCTCGTCCTCACCGAGGTCGCGGCGACCGTGGCGCAGCTGTTGTCCCGCGGCGGCAACCGCGTCGGCGCGCTGTTCTTCGACGCAGGCGTCCGGGAGACCATCCCGCCCGGCCACGGCCGCAACCACGTGCTGCGCATCCTCGCCCGACTGCTGGCCACGCCGGAGACGACGGCCGGGGGGACCACCGACCTGGGGGTGGCACTGCGCGCCGCGCTCGGGATGCTGCGGCGCCGCTCCCTCGTCGTGATCGTCTCGGACTTCCTCAGCACCCCCGGCTGGCAGGGGCTGGCGGGCCAGCTGGCCCGCAGGCACGACGTCGTGCCGATCCAAGTGGTGGACCGCCGCGAGTTCGAGCTGCCCGCCGCGGGGATGATCTACGTCGAGGACGCCGAGACCGGTGAGGTCATCTTCGTCGACACCGACGACCCCGGCTTCCAGCAACGCCTGCGCGCGCAGGCCGACGAACGGCAGGCGGGCCTCGTGGGGGACCTGCGCTCGGCGGGCCTCGACCTGTTCACGGTGTCCACGGACGAGGACCTGGTGCGCGCGATGTTCCGGATCGCCCAGCTGCGCAGGCGGCGCCCATGAGGGAGCTGGCGAGCGGATCATCGGGGCTGACCTTTGCGTGGCCCTGGATGCTGCTCGCGCTCCTGGGCGTCCCGCTCGTGGTGCTGTGGTATCGCAGGCTGCTGCGCGAACGGGCGGAGCGGCGGACACGGCTCGCCGCCCTCGGCCTGGTCGCCCCGCGTGTGATGACGGCCGGGTGGCGGCGGCACGTGCCACCGGCGCTGCTGCTGGTCGCGCTGGCAGTGCTCGTGACCGGCCTGGCCCGGCCGGAGGCGACCGTGCCCCAGCCCCGCCGCGAGGGCACGGTGATCCTGGCGTTCGACGTGTCGGGCAGCATGGCGGCGAAGGACCTCGCTCCGGACCGCCTCGACGCGGCGAAGATGGCGGCGCGCGGGTTCGTGCAGCGCCAGCCCACGACCGTTCGGGTGGGCGTCGTGGCGTTCAGCGGTAGCGGGCTGGTCACGCAGGAGCCCACCACGGACAAGGCGAGCGTGATCGCGGCGATCGACCGCCTCACGCCGCAGGGGGGCACCGCCCTCGCAGGCGGCCTGCAGACCGCCCTGACCGCCATCGTGGGCAGGCCGGTGCTGGTCCAGGCACCGAGCGACCCACTGGAGCCCCGCGGCCAGGACCTCGGCTACCACGGGTCGGCGGCCGTCATCCTGCTGAGCGACGGCGAGAACACCACCGGGCCGGACCCGCTCGACGTCGCCGACATCGCCTCCGGCGCCGGAGTGAAGGTCTATCCGATCGGGCTGGGGAAGCCCGAGGGGCACCGTGCTCGAGATCGACGGCTTCCAGGTCGCGACCGCGCTCGACGAGCCGCTGCTGCAGGAGATCGCCGCGCGCACCGACGGCAAGTACTTCCCCGCGGCCGACGAGCAGGCCCTCGCGTCGGTCTACGACTCGATCGACCTGGCGTGGACCGTGGCCGATGAGCACATCGAGCTGACGGCCCTCTTCGCCGCCGCGGGCGCGCTGCTGCTGCTCACGGGCGTCGGGCTGTCGTTCCTGTGGTTCGGACGGGCGGTGTAGCGATGGGTGTCCAATGGCCGTGGGTGCTGCTGTCCCTCGGCCTCGTCCCGATCCTGGTCGCCGTCTACGTCTGGCAGATGCGCCGCCGCAGGCGGCAGGCGGTGCGGCACTCCAGCGTCGCGCTGATCCGGGCGGCCGCGCCCGCCCAGCGGGCGTGGCGACGGCACGTGCCGTTCGCGTTGATCCTCGGGGCGCTGGCCCTGCTCAGCGTCGCCGCCGCCCGACCGCACGTCAGCACCGAGGTGCCGATCTCCGACTCGACCATCATCCTGGCGCTCGACGTCTCGGGCTCCATGTGTTCGACCGACGTGGAGCCCAACCGGCTGACGGCCGCGGAAAACGCGGTGCGCGAGTTCGTGCAGAACCAGGACGCCGACACCCGCATCGGGCTCGTCGTGTTCTCCGGGTTCGCCCAGGTCGCCGTGGCGCCGACCACCGAGCGCGACGCGCTGCTGCGCAGCGTCGACTCCCTCACCACCGGGCGGGGCACCGCGATCGGCGCCGCCGTCCTCAAGTCCGTCGACGCGATCTCCGAGATCGACCCGGAGGTCTCACCCGCCGACCCGAGCGCCACCGGGGGCGCCCCGCCGCGCGCCCGGGCACCGGGAACGTACGCGCCCGAGATCGTCGTGCTGCTCACCGACGGCGCCAACACCACCGGCGTCGAGCCCGTCGAAGCCGCCCACACCGCCGCCGAGCGCGGGGTGCGCGTCTACCCGATCGGGTTCGGCACCACCAACCCGGCGGCGATGGTCTGCTCCGCGGCGCAGCTCGGCGGCCAGGGCTTCGGCGGCCTCGGCGGCTACGGCGGCGCCCGTCCACCGAGCGTGGCAGGCGGGCTCGGCGGCGGGGGCAGCCGCAACTTCCTCGTCGCGGACGAGTCCACGCTGCGTCAGGTGGCCACTGTCACCGGCGGGCAGTACTTCTCGGCGGGCGACGCAGGTCGCCTGCAGAGCGTGCTGAAGGACCTGCCGCGCACGGTCGCGACCCAGCAGCAGGACGTGGAGATCAGCGTCGCGCCGGTGGCTCTGGCGGCCGCAGTGCTGCTGGCGGGCCTGTGGGCGGCGGCGCGCTGGACGACGTTCCCGAGCTGAGCGTCGGGCGCCCACGCAGGGCGAGCGCGGGCAGGCTGCGCTCCAGCCGGAGCAGCGCGAGCACGCTCACGGCGTTGACCGCGCCGAGCACGAGGAACGGCACCGCGTGCCCCACCTCGAAGAGCCCGCCGAAGAAGACGGGCGCGATCACCGAGGCGGCCGCGAAGGAGTACTGGAAGGTCGCGAGGTAGCGGCCGCGGGCCGCGGCGGGTGCGGCCCCGGCGGCGACCGCGGTGGAGATCGGGGCGTGCACGGCCTCCGCGACCGTGAACGCCACCGTGCCGACGACCAGGACGACGGCCGCCGGGCCCGGCGGACTGACGCCGACCACCGCGAGCATCCCGCACCAGAGCGTCCAGAGCAGCGCGGCACCCGCGATGCTGCGCGTCCGGCGCACCCCGCCCAGCCTGTGGACGAGCGGGGCGGACAGCACCGTGACGAGCACGGCGTTCGCGGCGAGCAGCACCGCCGTCAGCCAGGGCGGCCCCGCGCCCGCGAGCACGACGGTCGGCAGGGCCAGCGCCAGCATCATGCTGGTCATCGCGTAGACGGTGTTGAGCGCGACCAGGCCGAGGTAGGGCCGATCCCGCAGGAGCTCGCGGTAGCCGCCGTGCTCGTCGGCGGCGGCCACCCGGTGCGGAGCCCGGACACCGGCCGCGACCAGCACGGCCGCGAGCGCGAGGGACGCCGCCGCGCCGCAGGCGACCGTGCTGTACGCCGCGGTGCTCCCGTCGGCCACGACCACCCCGGTGGCGAGGCCGCCCAGCGCGAGCCCGGCCGTGCGGGCCGCGTTGCTGATCGCGTACCAGGTGTCGACGCTGCGGCCTGCGGGGCGCCCATCGACGCTGCGGCCTGCGGGGCGCCCATCGACGCTGCGGCCTGCGGGCCGCCCGTCGGCGTAGTCGGCGACGAGCGTGAACACCGTGCACCAGAACGTGCGCACCCCGATCGCGACGAGCGTCGACGCGGCCAGGATCCCGACCGGGCCCTGCACGCCCGCGTAGGCGAGGAAGCCGACGGCCATCGCGAGCTCCGAGGCCACCACCAACGGCCGCGGGCCGATCCGGTCCGCCAGCGCACCCGCCCAGATGGGGACGGGGAGGGCGACCAGGTTCGCGACCGTCAACAGCACCCCGACCAGCGCCAGCGGCACCTCGGTGAGCCTGACGAAGTAGACCAGCGAGAGCGGCGCGAAGAGGCCGTTGCCGACCGAGTCGATGGCCAGCGCCGCCACGAGCACGAACCCGCCCCGACTGCGCACGTGCGGGCATGCTGCCACGCGGGTGGTCCGCCCTCCACCGGATAGCGGGCGGGATCGAAGGCGTCGGGCCGCCCCACCGCGGCGGGACTAGGGTGGCGGCGAACGGCTCTCGACTCGTCGTAAGGAGCGTCACGTGGGTGTCAGCCTCGCCAAGGGCGGCAACGTCAGCCTGACCAAGGAGGCCCCCGGCCTCACGAACGTCCTGGTCGGGCTCGGCTGGGACGTGCGCACCACCACCGGTGCCGACTACGACCTCGACGCGTCGGCGATCATGGTCAATGCGACCGGCAAGGTCATCTCCGACCAGCACTTCGTGTTCTTCAACAACCTCGTGAGCCCCGACGGCACGGTGGAGCACACCGGTGACAACCTCACCGGCGAGGGCGAGGGCGACGACGAGATCATCAAGGTGAACCTCGCCGCCATGTCCCCCGACGTGGAACGCATCGTGTTCCCCGTGAGCATCTACGACGCCGATGCCCGTCGACAGAGCTTCGGCCAGGTCAACAACGCCTACATCCGCGTGGTCAACGCCGACAACGACGCCGAGCTCACGCGGTTCGACCTCACCGAGGACGCGTCGACCGAGACCGCGATGGTGTTCGGCGAGCTCTACCGGCGCGTCGCTGAGTGGAAGTTCCGGGCGGTGGGCCAGGGCTACGCGTCCGGCCTGCGCGGGATCGCCCTGGACTACGGCGTCAACGTCTGAGCACCTCGACGACGGCGGCCATGTCCTGCTTGGCGCGGCCCGCCTCGGCCGCGTCGGCGAACAGCGCGTGCAGCACCGTCATCAGGCGGTCGTCGGAGCCCGCGACGCGCAGGGCCTCGCCGATCAGGGCGCTGTCCTTGAGCGCGCCGTCGACGGCGAAGGAGGCCTGGTACTCCCCGGCGATCATGGCGCGGCCCTTGGCCTGGGTGTAGGGGCTGTCCAATGTGCCGCCCGCGATCATGTCGAGGAAGACCTGCGGGTCGAGCCCGAGGTCGCCCGCGAGCGCGATGCTCTGCGCGGTGCCCGCGACGACCGACAGCACCCACGCGTTGGCCACCAGCTTCAGCCGGTGGGCCGCGCCCGGCTCCTCGCCGACCCACACCGTGCGCGCGCCGATCGCGTCGAACACCGGGGCCACGGTGTCGCGCAGGGCCGCCGGTCCCGCGGCGAGCACGGTGAGCTTTCCGTCCTCGGCGGGCTGGCGCGTGCCGAGCACGGGAGCGTCGACGAACCCCACGCCGTGCTCGTCTGCCAGACCGGCCAGCGCGGCGGTGCCCGCGAGGCCGACCGTGCTGGTCTGCGCCCACACCGCGCCCTCGGCCAGCGAGCCCAGCACGCGCCCCATCACCTCGGTGACCGACTCCGTGTCGAACAGCATCGTCACCACGACCGACGCGTCCCGCACCGCGTCCTCGGGCTTCTCCGCCACCGTGATCCCGTCGGCGGCCAGCGGCGCCGATTTCGCGCCGTCGCGGTTCCACGCCGTGACCTTCAGCCCCGCCCTGGCCAGGCTCCGGGCCATGCCCGCGCCCATCAACCCCGTTCCGAGTACACACACCGACGTCATGGCGTTCACCAGATCCGCACGCGGTGCTCGGGCGCGGTGTAGAGCGCGTCGCCGGGGCGAACGTCGAACGCGTCGTAGAACTCGTCGAGGTTGCGGCGACGCCGTTGCAGCGGAACTCGGTCGGGCGAGTGCGGGTCGATCGCCAGCCGGCGGACGGCCTCGGCGTCGCGGTACTGATGCGCCAGACCTGGGCCCAGCCGATGAAGAAGCGCTGGATCCCGGTGAGGCCGTCGATCACCGGCGCCTCGCTCGTCCGCGAGCGCGATCCGGTACGCCTTGAGGCGATGGTCAGGCCGCCGAGGTCGCCGATGTTCTCGCCGATCGTCAGCGCGCCGTTGACGTGCTGGCCGGGGAGGCTCGCGCGGGACGAGGCCGTTGTACTGGTCGATCAGCATCTTGGCGCGCTTCTCGAACTCCTTGCGGTCGGCGTCGGTCCACCAGTCGCTCATGTTGCCGTCGCCGTCGTACTTCGAGCCCTGGTCGTCGAAGCCGTGGCCGATCTCGTGGCCGATCACCGCGCCGATGCCGCCGTAGTTCACCGCGTCGTCGGCGTCCAGGTCGAAGAACGGGCGGCTGCAGGATCGCGGCCGGGAAGACGATCTCGTTCATGCCGCGGGTTGTAGTAGGCGTTGACGGTCTGCGGGGTCATGACCCACTCGTCGCGGTCGACCGGCTTGCCGAGCTTGGCGAGGTCGCGGTCGGCTCGAACGCACGCGCGCGCGCGCAGGACGTTGCCCACCAGGTCGTCGCGGCGGATCTCGAGCGCCGAGTAGTCCCGCCACTTGTCCGGGTAGCCGATCTTGGGCGTGAACTTGGCGAGCTTCTCCAGCGCCTGCTTGCGCGTCTCCGGGCTCATCCAGTCGAGCGTCGGGATGCTCTGGCGGTAGGCCTCGATCAGGTTGGCGACGAGCGCGTTCATCCGCTCCTTGGCCGCGGGCGGGAAGTGCCGGTCGACGTAGAGCTGGCCGACCGCCTCGCCGAGCGCGCCCTCGACCAGCGCGACGCCACGCTTCCACCGGTCCTTGATCTGCGGGGTGCCCGTGAGCGTCCGGCCGTAGAAGTCGAAGTCCTCGCCGTGACGGCATCGGTCAGGTAGTCGGCGCAGGCCGACACGGTACGGATGGCGAGCCACGCCTGCCACTGGGCGAGCGGGCGCTCCGCCCACAGCGCCCCGGCCGCCTCGACGAAGCTCGGCTGGCGCACGACGACCTCGGCGAACGCCTCGACGGGTGCGCCGAGACCGTCGAGCCATTCGTCCCAGTCGAACGCGGGCGCCCGCTCCCGCAGGTCCGCCGCGGTCATGAGGGTGTAGGTCTTCTCGGCGTCGCGGTTGCGCACGCGGTCCCACGACACCGCGGCCAGCGCCGTCTCCAGCTCCATGACGGTGGCCGCGAGCTGCGCGGGCTCGGACAGACCGACCAGCTCGGCGAGGCGCTCCAGATGGGTGACGTAGGCCGCGCGGATCTCGCCGTAGGACTCCTCGCGGTAGTACGACTCATCCGGGAGGCCGAGGCCCGACTGCGACAGGTGCACGAGGTAGCGGGTCGGGTCCTTCGCGTCCATGGAGACGAACGAGCTGACCAGTGAGGCGCGGCCTTCCCGCTGGCGGCGGCCGAGGACGGTGGCGAGCGCGCTCCGGTCGGGGGCGGCGGCGATCTCGTCCAGGAGTGGGCGCAGCGGCGCGACGCCCTGCGCCTCCACGCGCTCGACGTCCATGAAGGAGGCGTAGAGATCGGCGATGCGACGGGCGTCGTCGCCCTCCTGGTCGGCCGCGCCCTCGACGATCGCGCGCACGTCGGCCTCCGCGCGGTCGCGCAGCATGACGAAGGTCCCGTCCTGCGCGCGGTCGTCGGGGATCACGTGCGTGGTCAGCCAGCGGCCGTTGACGTGGCTGAACAGGTCGTCCTGCGGGCGGGTGTCCGCGTCGACCCATTCGAGGTCGAGGCCGGTGCGCGTCGGGTTCGCGGAGAGGGTCACCCGACCATCCTGCCTGGGGCCGCGGAGGTCGGCCAGGCGGCCGGATCCGGGACGGGTTTCGCCAAACGCCCCCGCGGACGGGCGTGGCCGTCCTAGCGTGCCGCCCATGACGATGGCGGACTACGAGGTGTCGCCCGCCGCGCTCGAGCGCACCGCGGCGGGCATCGAGACAGTGCTCGACGGGCTGCGCGCGCTCGGCCCGCTCGGAGCGGCTGAGGAGGGCAGGGGCGTCGCGCGGCTCGGCCCGATGCCGGGCGATGTCGGGCATGCGGGGCTCTCCACGGCGTTCGTCGCGTTCTGCAACCGCTGGGAATGGGGTGTGCGCGCGGCGGTGCGCCGCGGACGGGACATGGCCGAGGGGCTGCGGGCCGCGGGGGAGTCGTACGGGTCGGCGGACGGGGCCGGGCAGGACCTGCTCGCGCGGCTCGCGTCCGATCTCGCGGGCGATCCGGGCGCGGCCGGTGGTACGTGGGCCGAGGTGGCGGCGGAGCAGATGCCCGAGTGGCGGATGCCCGACGGGGAGGCGCTGGCCGCAGGGTGGGCCACCACGGGCCGGGATCTCCTCGATCACTCGCTGCCGGGGATGGTCGGGCGGATGGTGCAGGGCGGCGGGCTGCTCGCCGACCCCTTCGACGACCTGCGACCGATAGCCGAGTGACATGGCACCCGAACCGGATCTGGGGCAGAGCGAGGACCCGTACGCCCTGGTGCGCGGCGACGTCTCGGCGGTGCGCACCACCGTCGGACACCTGACGGATCTCGCCGCCGGGTTCGGCGCCACCGCGGAGGGTCTGCGCGCGATCGAGGTGGGTGCATGGACGGGTGCCGCGGCGGACGCGTTCCGTGCGCGCTTCGCCCAGGCGCCTGCCGAGTGGTCGCGCGCGGCAGCCGCCTTCCGGTCCGCCGCGCAGGCGTGGGACGGGTTCTGCTCGGTGCTGGCCGCGGCACAGACGCAGGCGGGCACGGCGGTGGCGCGGTTCCGGGCGGGCAACGCGGCGGCCGAGCGGGCGCACGCCTCGTACACCGCGGCGGTGGATCTCTACCTCGCACGGCTCGCCGTGGGCCAGGAGCCCGGCCCGGCACCGACGCTGGACGACACGGGTGACCTCGAGATCGTCGCCGCCCGCGCGCTGCTCGCGGACGCCCGATCCCGCCGCGATGCGGCGGGGGACGGCGCGGCCAGGGCGGTCGTCGCGGCCGCCGCGCTGTCGCCGGATCCGCCGACGGGAGTCGACCTGCGGGCCGCCGAGGTGGCGGACTGGTTCGGGGCGAGCGGCATCGAGCTCGCCCACGTGGCCGAAGGCTTCGGTGAGGGCGTCGAAGGGCTCGTGCGGTTCGCCCGGATGGCGAACCCCGCCGATCCCTACAACCTCGTCCACCCCGGCCGCTACGTGGAGAACGCCTCGGCGGGCCTCTCGGGTGCGGTGGACGTGCTCGCCCATCCCTTGAGCGTGGTGACGAACACGGTCGGATCCGGGTGGGGATCCGACCCGGCGCGGGCATTCGGCCACCTCCTGCCGTCCGTCCTGGCGGTCGGCGCGTCCGGGGGGTCGGCCCTCGGCGGCGCTCGGGCCGCGACGCTGCGGCAGGTCCGGTCGGCCGTCGGCGGAGTGGGCGATGCGGTCGGAGCGGCACAGGCGGGAGCGGGTCGATCGGTCCTCAGGGCGGTTGGCGATATCGTCGGCGAAGGCGGGCGAGGACGGCGGCCGCTGCTGACGGATCCGCGACCGACGGCGCGGCCGTTCCAGCCCGCACCTCCCCCCGCCCACCCGGCAGGCACGCCGCCCACCAGCCGGGTGCCGAACGCTATGGCGGGTGACGGCGCTGCCCCGCGCGCGGCGGAGGGAGGCGAGGCGGTCACCGCCCCGCTCGGCGGTGGGCAGGCTCGTGTGGTGGAAGGCCCGGCACCGCCCGGGGCGGTGGTCGAGGCGGACCGGGCGGCGGCCGAGCGGCTCGACCGGGTCGGGCGCGGCCTGCGGCGCAACCTGAAGGGCCTGATGCCGCACGACGTGGCGCCGCCGCCACCACCACCACCACCGCCACCGCCGCCCCAGGCCCCCGCGGTCGCCGAGGTCGGGCGGGTGCGCCGGAGCACGGGTGACCCCGCGGCGACCGACACGGAGGCCGGCACCCTCACCCCGCGCAGGCGCGACGGACACCATGATCCCGAGCGTGCCCGGCGTTCCCGGCTGACCAGGGCCGACAAGGACTTCGCGAGCCCGACCAACCGCCGGGGCGCCCGGAAGTCGCATCTGGACGAGCGGGGCGACCTCGTGCCCGCCAACCCGGGCGGCGCCACGTCGGTCGTGGAGCACGTCGTGGGACGCGGCTCCCCGGTCAAGGGCGACAGCCCCTACTCCTCGTTCACCAGCCCCGGCGCCCGCGCCGAGGTCGAGTTCGGCGGCCAGGTCATCGAGGTCGACATCGTCCGGCTGCAGTCCGACATCGACGCAGGCCTCGTGCCCGGCGTCGAGATCCTCCCGCCACACTGCGTGCAGGCCGCGATCCAGGCCGACGCCGACCGCATCGCCGGATGCCCGGTCGATCTCTACGTGCGGAAGGGGCATGCGGCGGAGGCCGCGCGGTCGTACGGTCTGGGCGCCGAGGCGACGGCGGCGCTGCGCCAACGCATGATCGATATGGCCAACGCGCAGCGCCACCACGAGTGGATGATCCGCGGCGTCGTGCCCGGTCGGTACATCGTGGGCCCACGTCCCGGGGGGCGGCATGGCTGAGGCGCGGCGGTACCGGCAGTTGCTGTACACCGACTTCGACGGGTCAGTGCTGGAGAGCCCGGAACGGCTCGTCGGCCACGGCCTCGACGACGACCGTCATCTCTCCCGGGTGCCCGGTCTCACCGCGGTGGTCGACGACCCGACGGCCGCGCCGCTCGACCGGCTCTACGCCTGTCTGGCGCTCACGAGCTGGGGTGAGGCCGCGGGCTACCGTGCCGTCGTCGCCGCCGCCGGGTTGCCGGGGCCGCCGCCGTGGCACGGCCTGTCCCGCGATCGGTTCGGTTCCGCCGACGACACCTTCGGGCTCCTGGCCGCACAGGTCGGCCTGAGCGATGCGATGGCCGGGCGCAAGGGCACCGAGGCCGCGCGGCTCGACGCGCTGCGGGCCCTGATCGGCATCGCGCACCGCGAGGGCTTCGGCGACCAACTCGGGGCGGCGGTCTTCACCGGTCCGCCGTCCGCGGTCGCGGACGACGTGGTCGCCGCAGCCGGGCGGGGTCTGCGGCGGCTCGACGAACGGCCGTGGCCGCCGTTCGACCTGCCCGGCCAGATCGTCGACATCCTGGAGCCGCTGGTCGAGGTCGACGAGCCGACGGCCGTCGCGTTGGCGGCGGAGGTGGTGCGCCGCGATCCGGTCCCGCACACCCTGGGCTACGTCGCGTTCCTCGTCGCGGCAGGAACCTCCGTCGCCGCTGCGGCGCTGGCCGAGCGCATCACCGCGATCGGCGGGGCCTACGTCCGCGACCGGCTGGCCGAGGCGCGCGCCCTGCGGGGCGGGGAGATCACCTGACCTGCAGCCGGTAGTCGCCGATCGTGTCGTCCCAGTCCATCGTGAGCAGGCCGCGGGTGCGGGCGGCCTTGACGAAGGAGAGGAACGTGTTGAAACCGTGGTTCTTCTCGCTGAAGGAGGGCTCGCGTTTGCGCATCTGGTTCTTCAGCCCCGAGAGCTGCGGGCGGCCCAGCTGCCGGACGACGTCGACCAGCATGGCGAACGCGTCGTCGTCGGCCGCGTCGTCCTCGGGAAAGGCGACCTCGGGATCGCCCTGTGCGCTGCCAGGACGCAGCGTCACCACACCGCGGCCCTCCAGCATGCGCAGCAGCTCACCGAACCCGCGGAATCCGTAGTCGCCCTCGTCGAAGGTCGGGTCCTTGCGCAACACCGCCCGCTTGAGCCGGGACGCGAGCACCGGACCGTCGGTGTGTCGCGCCAGGCCCGTGAGGGTCGTGGCGATCAGCGGCGCAACGTCCGGATCCGCCGCTGGCGCTGCCGTCGTCGGCTCGAGGATCGGCACGGCGTCGGCGGGCGCCTTCTCGACGCCGGGCAGCCGGTCGTAGAAGAGGAACTCGTCGCACGCGGGTGGGAGCAGCTTCGAGGTGGAGGACTGCACACCGATGCCGATCACCCGCTTGTCCAGCTCCCGCAGTTTGTGCACGAGCGGGGTGAAGTCCGAGTCGCCGGTGCCGATCGCGAACGTCGTGATGAAGCCGCGTTCGAAGGCCAGCTGGATCGCGTCCACGGCCATCTTGATGTCGGCGGCGTTCTTGCGGGATCCGCCGATGCGCTGCGGGATCTCGATCAGCTCCACCTGCGCGCGGGCGAGCAGCCGCCGGTCCTCGTCGAAGGCCGACCAGTCGGCGTACGCCCGGCGCGCGACGACCCGCCCGCGTTCGGCCAGCGCGTCGGCGATCGGCCCGAAGTCGAACGGGCTGACGCCCAGGCCTTCGCGGGCGCCGATCGCGAGGTTCTCGTAGTCGAGGAACAGCGCGATGCGTTCGTCGTCGGAGATCACAGGGCCAGCCTGGCACACCCGCTGGTCGCGGGACCCGGCGCGCTGGTGCGTCTCCAGGTGCAAACCGTTGGGTCACCTGGGGAACCGGCGCACCCGGGGCTCCGTCTGATGCGGGTATGACCCTCGACGTCGCCCTCCCACCCATGCGCAGCCTCGGCCCGGTCCGCGTCAGCTGTGACTCCTTCGACGGCCACCCCGCCTACGCCCGGCTGCTCGCCGACGCCCCGCGCACCGGTGCCTGCCCGGTCTGGATCACCGAGCCGGACCGGCTGCAGTTGCCCGCTGATCTGCAGGCCGCGGTCGCGGCCGTCGCCCGCGCCGATCCCGAGGCGTTCATGGCCGACCGCTGGACGCAGAACTGCCCGTTCTGCGGCTGTCGCGATCCGTTCGACGAGTTCCCCGGGCTGCAGCCCGCGCTGTCACCCGTTGATGACCCGGTGGTCGCGGCCGCCCGGATGACCGCCGGGCCTGCGCGGGCCCATCTGGCGATCGTCCCGGTGTCGCGGCCCGCCGACACGGTGGCGGCCCTCGGTTGGACGGGTGCCTGCGACTACCGCGAGGACGTCGCGGGGCTGAGCGCGGTGCTCCGCAGCTGGGAGGACCGCTTCGGGGCGATGCTCGTGCGCATGGACGTGAGCACGCTCTGGGTCTCGGTCGCGTCGCCGCCACGCACGGCCGACGAGTGTCGCCGGGTCGCGGCGGAGCACTTCACGTTCTGCCGCGACGTCGACTGGGAGGAGCCGCGGCCGCTGCGGGACTACGCCCAGACGCTGCTCGGCAACCCGACATGGCGGTTCTGGTGGGACTGAACGGCGTGCCGCGGCCGTCCGACACACTGTGCCGCTGACCGACGGGCCGCTGACCGACGGGCCGATGCGGCGCACGAACAAGCGCGCGAGCACCGCCCATCGCGTCGTGCCCCACCTGCTCACCGCTCCTCCGGATGGCGAGCAGGCCGGGCTCGCGGCGAAGTCCTTCGCGCCGACCAGTCCCGCCGACCCCTACTGGCCGGTCGGGCGCCTGCTCGACGCCCTCGGCGCGATGCCAGGGCGCGACGAGCTGATCAGCCTGATTCTTCTTCCAGCGCGAGTACGCGAAGCTCCTCGTCGAGGCGGGCCGCCGGGACGCCCGAGCGGCACTCGCGGGGGGCTGGGTCACGGAGGACACGGCCCGGGTCGACCGTCGTCGGCGGCCTCGCTCACCCCGCACACCGGTCTCGCCATCCCGTCGCGGGCGGCTGCCGGTAGCGTGGCCGGGTGCGGCCCGGTCCACCTCCCGCCCGTACCCGGACGTGGGACGTGGTGGTGTCGATCGCGGCGCTGGTCATCGGGGCCGTCGTGGTGGCGATGGGCGTGCTGGTCGGCGTCTTCGCGCTCGCCTTCCTCGACTCCTGCTCTCCGGATCGGTGCAACGAGGGTGCCGCGTGGGCGGCCGTCGCATCGGCGCTCGTCGCGGCCGCGGTGATCGGCATCGCGGGCCTGGTGGTGACGATCGTGCGGCTGACCCACCGTCACCTGGCGTGGCCGTTCGCGGCGGGGGCGCTCCTGCTGGCCGTCCTCGTGCTGATGGCCGGCGCGGTCGGCTACGCGGTGGCGGTGGGCTGACGGCACACGTCGGCCGGTGACCCCGGATCGGCTCGTGATCTGAGTAGGCCGGGTGGTCAGCCCGGGTCGTTGCGGCGGGTGAGCGCCTCGAGGCGGGACTGCAGGTCGTCGAGCCGCGCCTGCAGCAACGCCATCTCGGCGTGCAGGAGGGCCACCTGACCCGCGCCGGACAGATCGGCGTCGATGGGCGCCGCCTCGCCGCTGATCGTCACCCCGTGCCCCGCCAGCCGGGCGAACGCCTGCAGTTCCAGCCGGGGCCGGGCCCCCACGCAGGCCAGACACGTCGGAAGGAGCTGGCGCCAGCCGGTGCTCCCGGCGCCGGTGTCGACGAGCACCGTGGCCGCTTGCCCACAGTCGCAGCGGCCCACGTGCACCGAACGGACCCGCTGGCGCGAGTAGCGCAGGCCGCGTTCGTAGCGGCGGTAGCGGCCGGACGCGGCGACCTCGAGCAGCACGGCGTTGCGGTGCTCCGGTTCGCACGCCAGGTCGCGTGCGGAGGCGATGTCGTGGAAGCAGTAGAAGCCGCAGTCACACCACTTCGACGGACTGGCGTGCCTGCTGCCCTGGACGCAGATGGCGTCGTCGACCGCCAGGTAGACGTGGCCCCGCCCGACCGTGACCCCGCTGAATCCCGCCCGGCTGCCATCCGCGGACAGCATCGGATGGGCCAGCTTGAAGCCTGCCAGCGGCTGTTCGGAGTGTTCAGGCCCGTGGCGGGCGGACCGCCACGCCATGGGTCAGGCCCGCACCGGCTCGGCGACGGCCTCGACCTCGACGCGTGGCTCGTCGGCCGCTTCGACCACCGGTGGCGACACGATCTCGTCGGCCTCCGCGTCCGCGGCGAATCCCTCGGCGAGCTTCCTACCCAACTGCATGGAGTACCTCCCGCGGGTGGTTTCTCGGTGTGCACCAAAGGGTGACTCGCGTTGCGGCTCCTGTCCAGCCAGCACCCGGCTCAGATCGTGGCCGCCGCCCGCAACGCGGCGTGTCGGGCCTTGACGGCGGTGTCCTTGTTGACCGGGTCGTGCGCCTCGTCCGGGGTGGCGCCACCGGAGATGGCGATCCGGTTCATCGTGTTGGCCATGCGGAGGATGTGGGCCAGTCGGGCCTCCGTCGCGTCGACGGGCAGCTGGGGGCCTTCGGCCAGCGCGAGGATCCGATCGGCCCAGATCACCTCGGTGTGCAGCCCGGCTTCGACCAGCACGGCGCGCAGACGTGCCCGCAGCGCACGGGCGTCGAGGCCGAGCCACTCGTCGAGGGTCGCCGCGTCGAGGGGGAAGAGCCGCCCGTGCTCCCGCAGGTACAGCAGCTCCAGGGCGTACACGTGCCCGTAGGCGCAGTAGAGGCAGCCGTTGCGGAGCGACGCCACGATGCACGCCAGATGGGCGCGTGTAGCTCCGAGGAGCCACATCGAAACCAGGTAGCGCGGCATGTTCGCGGAGAACCAGCCGAGCGAGCGCAACGGGCCCATGTGATCGACGATCTGCGTGACGAACTGGGGCGAGAAGCCCCACATCACGCCGCACAGTGTCTCCAGACCCCGCACGGTGAGTCGCCTGCCGATCAAGGCCGCTCCCTCTGTCACTCACGGTGACAGCAACGTTACTCTGGTGGCTGTGCGACGGGACAGGTTTGCGGACCCGCGAGCGACGGTCGGGCGGACGGGCGCGCCGGGCGGCGCGGGATCCTCGTTCCGCCCGCGCGGTGCGGAGCCTCGGCGTCTGCACGTGCGCCTGCGCGGTCGCTCTGTGTGACAGCGCGTGTGATCCCTGGCAGGTGCGGCAGGCGGTACCGTCGGCGCGTGCCGTTCGATGGCGGCGAACGGGCCGCAGGCGAGCAGGTGGCCCGGCTGCTCGGACTCGCTCCGCTGCCGGACGAGGGCGGGCTGTTCCGTCGGACCTACGTCGACCGCCACGCGTCGGCGATCTACTACCTCGTCCTCGCGCCCGACTTCTCGGCGTTGCACGCGCTGAGCGCGACCGAGACCTACCACTGGTATGCGGGATCGGCGTTGCGGCTGCTCCTGCTGCGCCCCGACGGACGCGTGGACGAGCCGACGCTCGGCCCCGACATCGCGGCGGGCGAACGCCCGCAACTCGTCGTGGAGGCGGGGACGTGGCATGGCTCGGCCCCCGTCGGAGCGTGGTCGCTGGTGGGCACGACCACCGCACCGCCGTTCGACTGGTCGGGCTTCCGCCTGGGCGCCCGTGCGGACCTCACCCGGCGATGGCCTGCGGCGCACGCCCGGATCACCGCCCTGACCCGGCGCGGCCCTTGACCCGGCGCGGCCCTTGACCCGGCGCGGCCCTTGACCCGGCGCGGCCCTTGACCCGGCGCGGCCCTTGACCCGGCGCGGCCTTGACCCGGCGCGGCCTTGACCCGGCGCGGCCTTGACCCGGCGCGGCCCTGACCCGGCGCTCGCCGGTCACGGCCTCGGACGGGGCGCCCGCCTGGCCCGGCGGCGACGACGCGCCGCCGGGTCGAGGCCGCGGGCCGGGCTCAGCCCGCGGGCGCCTGGTGGATGGCGAAGGGTGCGCCGAAGGGGTCGGTGACCACGGCCATGCGGCCGTACGGCGTGTCTTCGGCGGGTCGCAGCACACTGCCGCCGAGGCGCTCCAGCGTGGCGATCGCGGCATCGGCGTCGGTGCTGCCGAAGTACACGAGCCAGTGCGAGGGCGTGCCCTCCGGGGCGCCCATCAGGCCGCCGAGGCCGCCGAGCGGATCGCCGCCGCCGGAGAACGTGCCGTACTCGGACATGTCCAGGCCCGGGATCTCGCCGTAGGACCAGCCGAACACCTCGGTGTAGAACGTGCGGCCCGCCTCGACGTCGCTGAGCCGCGCGTCCTCCCAGACGATGCCTCCGGGCTCGTTGTAGATGCCCGCGCCGATCATGCCGAGGCTCTGCCAGACGCCGAACACGGCGCCCGTGGTGTCGGACGCGATGCACATGCGGCCGGTGCCCGGGATGTCCATCGGCGGCATGATCACGCTGCCGCCGTTGTCGGTGATCAGCTTGGCGGTGCCGTCGGCGTCGTCGCTGGCGATGTAGAGCGTCCAGTACGACGGCTGGCCCTCCGCCATCACCGGCCCGACCCCGGCCGCGGCCTGGCCGTTCACCTGGGCGATGTGGTAGTGGCCGAACTCCTCTCCGCTGTCGACGAGCGACCAGCCGAGCACCGCCGAGTAGAACTCGACGGCCTTCGGCACGTCGGGCACGGACAGGTCGGCCCAACACGGCGTGCCGTTGGGCCAGGGGGTGTCGCGGGTGGGCATGTGATGCTCCTCTCTCGATGGAGAGGCTGAGCCTGCCACCGACCCCCGACAGTTTGCGGAGCGGGATCGGCGGGCGGCTATCGTTCCGCGGATGCCGGACCAGCCCGTCGGACGCGTCACCGGCACCGAGGACGCCACGCCCCTCCAGTTCTCCGTGGCCCTGGCGCCGCAGCAGTACCTCCAGCTCGACGACGTCGTCACCACCGCGCGGTCGGTGCCCGGCATCGGCGAGGTGCGCACGTCCGGGGTCGTCACCCAGGTCGTCGCCCGGCACGAGGGCACCAAGTTCGGCTCGGATGTCTTCCTCGATCGCCGACGGCGTGCTGCCCGCGCTGGTGCAGGAGATCGCCGAGGTGACCACGACCCGCGTCGAGCCGGAGGTGCTACGTGCCCCCGACCCGGGAGCGGTGGTCCGCCGGGCCACCGGCGACGAACGGGCGCACGCGCTGTACTTCGACCAGATGGACAAGCAAGGTTCCGATCGGGACGGGCGCGACGGCGACGCCGATCTACCTCAACCTCGAGTTCCTCGACGGCACGCGCGGCGCGCACGTGTCGATCAGCGGGATCTCCGGCGTCGCCGACGAAGACGAGCTTCGCGCTGTTCCTGCTGTACTCGATCTTCCAGCTCGGGGGTGCTCGGCGACGCGGTCGGTGAACGCGAAGGCGCTCGTCTTCAGCGTCAAGGGCGAGGACCTGCTGTTCCTCGACCACCGCAACCTGCGGCTGGACGACGCTCTCGTCGCCGACTACGCCGAGCTCGGGCTGCCCGCCGGGCCGTTCGCCGTCGGCGGGCTTCTACGCCCCGCCGACGCCCGACGACCCGAGCGGGCGCCCGCACGTCGCGGGCCGGACCACGGGCGTCGACCGCGTTCTGGTGGACGCTCGCGCGAGTTCTGCGCGGAGCGAGCTGCTGCCCTACGTCTTCGCCGACGCCGAGGACGAGCGCAACCAGTACACGATGGTCGATCCACCACGGTGACGGCGCGGCTGCGGCGGGAGGCGACGCCGGTCGGCGACGGCGCCGTCTCGATCGAGGGCAGATCCTGCGCACCTACGACGAGCTCGTCGAGTTCATCGTCCGAGCGCGCTCACCGACGAGGACGCCCGGCGCGACTGGGCCGGTCCGGTCACCGGCACCGGCACGGTCAACGCGTTCCTGCGGCGCCTGCGTTCGTCGCTGAAGCCGCTGCGGGGCTCGTCCGCGGCGACCTGCCGGACACGCCGCGCCCGGCGGGTGTCGACCGAGAGCAGGCAGGTCACCGTCGTCGACCTGCACAACCTGCCGGAGCGGGCCCAGCGGTTCGTCGTCGGCGTCGTGCTGGCGGCGGAGACGGCGCGCAAGGAGGCGGCGGGCGCGGGCGGCCTGCTGTTCACGATGATCGACGAGCTGAACAAGTACGCGCCGCGGGAGGGCAACAGCCCGATCAAGGAGGTGCTGCTCGACATCGCCGAGCGCGGCCGCTCGCTGGGCATCATCCTGATCGGCGCGCAGCAGACGGCGTCGCGAGGTCGAGCGGCGGATCGTCGCCAACTCGCGCGATCAAGGTCGTCGGGCGGCTCGACCCGGCCGAGGCGGGGCGGCCGGAGTACGGCTTCCTGCCGCCGGCGCAGCGCACCCGGGCGACGCTGGCCAAGCCGGGCACGATGTTCGTCTCCCAGCCCGAGATCCCGGTGCCGCTGGCCGTCGAGTTCCCGTTCCCGGCGTGGGCGACGCGATCGTCGGAGTCGGCGGGCGAGGCGCCGAGCACGAACGGGACGACCCCGCGCGACCCGTTCGCCCGGGTCGCCGCGACCCCGGACGACGACGCCCCCTTCTGAGCCACCGCACCGGCACCGGTGTCCGCACCCCGTCCGATGGCGGTGCGGACACGGCGACGCCGGTCCGTGCCTGCGCACAGGCGCGCCTAGGATGGGCGCCCCATGAGGTTCCTGCACACCGTCCGACTGGCACGTCGGCAAGACGCTCAAGGGACGCTCCCGGCTCGACGAGCAGGAGCGGTGCTGCGCGAGATCGTCGGGATCGCGCGGACCCACGAGGTGGACGCCGTGCTCGTCGCGGGTGACCTCTACGACAGCGCCGCGCCGACGGCCGACGCGCAGCAGCTCGTCAACCGCACCCTGCTCGGGTTGGCGCGCACGGCGTCGAGGTGATCGCCATCGCGCGGAAACCACGACCACGCGGCCACGATCGACGCCTACCGCGGGTTCGCTGGCGGCGGCCGGGATCACGCTGGTCGGCACGGTGCGCACCGCCGGGCGCGGCGGGACCGTCGAGCTCACCGCGCGGTCGACGGCGGAGCGCGCGACGGTCGCCGTGCTGCCGTTCCTGTCCACGCGCTACGCGGTGCGGGCCGCCGAGCTGGTCGCGGGCACGCCGGCCGAGCACACGAGCGCCTACGACCAGCAGCTGCGCGACATCCTGCGCAGCCTCACCGCGGGCTTCCGCGACGACGCGGTCAACATCGTCATGGCCCACCTGACGGTGCTGGACGGGAAGATGGGCGGCGGCGAACGGGCCGCCCAGTCGATCTTCGAGTACGCGGTGCCCGCGGCGATCTTCCCGGTCGACGCCCACTACGTCGCGCTCGGCCATCTGCACCGGCGCCAGACGATGGCGGCGCCCTGCCCGGTGCACTACAGCGGCGCGCCGCTGGCCGTCGACTTCGGCGAGCAGGAGAACACGCCGGTCGTCTGCCTCGTCGAGGCCACACCGGGGACGCCCGCCGCGGTGACCGACATCCCGATCCGGTCCGGGCGGCGGCTGCGCACGCTGCGCGGCAGCGTCGCGGAACTGTCGGTGTTGGGTGAGATGGTCGGCGACGACTTCCTCCGGGTCTGGGTCCGGGAGCACGCCCGGGCCGGGCTGCGGGAGGAGGTCACGGCGCTGCTGCCCAACGCCCTGGAGGTGCGCATCGATCCCGAGTTCGCCGCGCCCGCCGCCGTCGCGCGCCCGGCGCAGGAGCCGGGGCGCTCGCCGGTCGAGCTCTTCGGCGAGTACCTGGGCACGCGGGGCGTGGCCGACCCCCGCGTGGAGGAGCTGTTCCGCAGGCTGCACGAACGGGCCGTGGACTGATGCGCCCGGTGCTGCTGGAGATGGCGGGCTTCGGGTCCTTCCGCGAGCCCACCACGGTCGACTTCACGGGTGCCGAGTACTTCGCCCTCGTGGGGCCCACCGGCTCGGGCAAGTCCACGGTGATCGACGCGATGACGTTCGCGCTGTACGGGTCGGTGCCGCGCTGGGACAACGCGCGCACGGTGGCGTTGGCGCTCGCGCCCACGGTCGCCCGGGGCACGGTGCGGTTCGTGTTCGATGTCGCGGCCGCGCGCGCCGGGGCCGCCGGTCGCTGGGAGCGCTACGTCGTCGCGCGGGAGCTGCGGCGCGCCGCGAGCGGTGGGGTGTCGGTGCGCACCGCCCGACTGGAACGCCTGCGTGACCCGGCGGGCACCGGAGCCCCTTCGGAGGAGACGGAGCCCGTCGCCGACGGCGCGGCGGCCACCACCAAGGCGGTCGAGGATCTCCTCGGTCTGCCGTTCGGCGACTTCACCACCTGTGTCGTCCTGCCACAGGGCGAGTTCGCGGAGTTCCTGCACACCGAACCGCGCAAGCGCCAGGAGACGCTCGTCCGGCTGCTGGGACTCGGGGTCTACGACGTGATCGCCAAGGAGGCGAACCTCGAGGCGCGCAGCCAGGAGCAGCGCGCACAGGTGCTCACCGAACAACTGGGCGGCTACGGCGACGCCACGGCCGAGTCCGAGCGCGCCGCCGCCGAGCGGGTCACCGAGCTCGGGGAGGTGCGGACGAGGGTCGAGGCGGCCGTGCCACTCCTCACCGCCACGACGGCCGAGCTGGCCGAGATCGAGGTCGCGCTGCGGCGGCTGGAGACGGAGCGGTCCCGGCTGACCGGTCTCGCCGCGCCCACCGGGCTGGAGGGGCTGGCGTCGCGGCGGCGGTCCGCCGAGGCGGCCCTGACGGCCGCGAGGGCCGAGCTGGACACCGCCGAGGCCGCCGACAGCGCCGCGCGGGAGGCCGTCGCCGCCGCCCCCGCGCGTGGCCCGCTGGAGGAGGCCCGGCGCAGGCACGCCGAGCGGGCGGGCATCGCGGCGGAGCTCCCGGGTGCGCGCGAGCGGCAGGCCAAGGCGCGGGATGCCGACGCGCTCGCAGGCGCCGACGCCGCAGCGGCGCGGTCCGCGGTCGAGGCCGCGCGACTCGCCCGGGACGCCTCGGCAGCCGCGCTCGCCGAGGCGCGGGACGCCGGGAGCCGGGTTGCGGCGGAGCGGGATGCGCTGCGCGCCGTCGCCGCCCCGGCCGGACTGGACGCGCTGGAGGACAGGCGCTCGGCGGCCATCGCTGCGCTTGACGGGGCCGCGGCGGCGCTGGCCGCTGCGGAGCGGGCGGATGCCGACGCCCGAGGAGCGCTCGCGGCCGCGCCCGAACGCGCCCCGCTGGAGCAGGCGCGCCGCGACCGCCACGACCTCGACGACGCCCGCGCCGCGCACGCCGCCGCGCTCACCGCCGCGGACACGGCCCGGCGCGCCCTTGCGGAGGCGTCCGCCCGCGTCGAGCGGACGGGCGCGCACGTCGAGCATGCCCGCGCACGGCGCGCGGCGCGCCTGCGTGCCGATCTCGCCGCCGCCCTGCGGCCAGGGCTCGTGGCGGGGGAGGAGTGCCCGGTGTGCGCGCAGGCGGTCGCGGTCCTGCCCGCACCCCTGCCGGAAGGCGATCTCGCCGCCGCCGACACCGCGCTCGCCGCCGCCGAGGACGAGCATGACGAGGCCCGCCGCGCCGAGGCGGGCGCCGCGGCCGCGCACGCGCGCGCCGCGGCCGCGCAGGAGTCGGCCGCCACGGCGGTGGAGCGCCTGACCGAGGCGCTGGCCGCGCTCGTCCTGCCCGGCGGCCCGTTCGACGCGGTCGCGCCCGGCGGGGAACGGGGGATCCCGTCGGTCCCGGTCATCGAGGCCGCGCTCGCACACCTCGACGGCCTCGCCCGGGCCGGGCGGGCGGCGGACGAGGCCCTGCGCCGCGCCCGAACGGAGCGGGACGGCGCAGCCGCCGAGGTCGAGGCGGTCCGCACGCAGGCGGTCTCGGCGGTGGCGGCGCTGCGGTCGGCCCGTGACCCGCTGGTGGGGCTGGGCGCCCCCGCCGTCGATGACGCCGATCCCGTCGCGGGCTGGTCCGCGCTCCGCACGTGGGCGGCCGCCGAAGCCGATGCGCGCGAGGCCGCGCTGCCTACCGCCCGCGCCCGGTACGCCGAAGCGCAACGCGAGCACACCGACGCCGAGCAGGCACTGCAGAGCGCGGAGAGCGCGGCGGAGGAGCGTCGCCGCGAGGAGACCGCCGCCGCGCGCGCCGAGCAGGAGGCGACGGGGCTGGTGGCGCACCTGGAGGAACGCGAGCGCGCGCTGGCCGCCGCGCTCCGCGACGCACCCGCGGACGATGAGGCGGCCGCCGCGCTGGAGCGGATCGCCGCCCTCGAGGAGGTCGTCCGGGGCGCCGATGCGGCGCTGCGGTCGGCCCGCGCCGCAGCCCGCGCCGCGGAGAGCGCTGCGGGAACCGTCGAGAGGCAGCTGGCCGAACGTTGGGCAGAGCTCCGGTCCGCCCGCGATCCCCTGGTGGCCCTCGACGCGCCCGCCGTCGGCGGCGACGACCTGGTGGCCGCGTGGGCCGGGCTGGTCGAGTGGGCGGCCGCCGCGGCGGAAGTGCGCGCCGAGCGGATCCGCGAGGCCGAGCAGGCGCGGTCGGCGTCCTCGGCCCGGCGCGCCGAGGTCGCCGCGCGCATCCTGGACGACCTCGCGGCACACGGCGTCGCGCTGGACGGGTGGGCCGAGGCCGTGGTCGCGCCGGAGGGGCGCGCGACGCGGCCGCGCCGAGGGCGCGCCGACGCGGTTGCCGCGCCGGAGGGCGCGCCGACGCGGTCGCCGCGCCGGAGGGCGCGCCGACGCGGTTGCCGTGTCGGCCGGGCGAGCCGACGCTCTCGTCGCCGACCCTGCCGTCGCGGGCACCGCGGCGGCGACGGCGCTGGAGCGCGCGCGGGGCGCACGCGCGGATCGTCGAGCGGCGGGCCGCGGCTGCGGGTCTCACCGCCGACCGGGACGCCGCGGTCGAGGCCCAGCAGGTCGCGAAGATGCTCGGCCAGTTGCTGCGCTCCGACGGCTTTCCGCGGTGGCTGGTCGCCTCGGCGCTGGACACGCTCGTCGCCGACGCGTCGGTCAGCCTGGCCGAGCTCTCGGGCGGCCAGTTCGAGCTGACCCACGAGAACGGCGAGTTCCTCGTCGTCGACCACACCGACGCCGATGCGCGGCGGCCGGTCACGACGCTGTCGGGCGGCGAGACGTTCCAGGCCAGCGCTCGCGCTGGCGCTGGCGCTGTCGGCCAGATCGTCCGAGCTGGCGGCCGCACGGCGCCGCCCGTCTGGAGTCGATCTTCCTCGACGAGGGCTTCGGCACGCTCGACGACGACAACCTCGAGACCGTGGCGGCACGCTCGAGACGCTCGCCGCGCGCGGCGACCGCATGGTCGGCGTCGATCACCCACGTCGCCCGCGCTGGCCGAGCGGGTGCCCGTGCGGTTCGTCGTCCGACGCGGACCAGCGACAGCTCGCGGTCGACCGGGAGGGCGCATGAGGTTCACCGTCGACCCGTGGGACCCGGCTACGGCACCAGCGTCGACGCTGAGCCGAGAGCCTCGACGGCCGAGATCGACACCGACGTCGAGGTCCCCGCGCGCAGTGGAGCCCGGCTCGCCGCCCAGCCCGGCCTCGCGGCGCCCGTCGCGGTCCTGTTCGTCGACGGCGTGCGTCGGATCGACGCGCAGGTCTGGATCGACGAGGGCGACGGGTCGGTGTCGCCGGGCCTGTGCGCGTCCTACGCGGCCGGGGTCGTGTGCTGCTGCGCCTCCGGCGGCGCGCACCTCGACCCAGGTGGAGGTGCGCCGAGGCCTGGTCGACGAGCGCGCGGGACGCCGCGAAGGTGGTCACCGCGGCGGGCACGTACGACGTGGTCGCCGCGAGCACGTCCCGTTCGGCGGCCGCGCCCGCCCAGGTCCTGTCGGCCGCACTGCAGCTCGACCTCGCCCGAACCGAGGCGGAGGTGGCGGCCAGGGCCCGCGAGGGACACACCGGAGAGAACGGTGCTCGGGAGCAGGACCGCTCGTCCTCGACGGTCCGCTGCGCGGCCGCCATTCCCTCCCGCGCGCGATCGGCTTCGTCAGAGCCACCGCAGCACCTACCTGCCACCGCAGCTCGGCGCCGTCGTCGCCGAGCTCGCCGCAGGCCTGCGCACCCCCGTCTTCCGCATCGAGGACAGCTATCCCGCCTACAGCTGGTACCTGCGGCTGCCGGGTGCGCCGCACGCGCCGTGGGCGGGGGTCGTGCGCGTCGAGTGCGGCGGTGAGCTGGCCACGGCGGCCGCGGTCGCCCTCGCCGACCTCTCCCAGGTCACGCTCGTGCGCTACGCGTCGGACGAGTACAAGGACGCGCGGGCCCCGCAGAACCTCTACCCGATCGCGGGCCTGGAGCGCGGGCTGCGGCGCCGCCTCGGCGAGCCCGCGCTGCTCTACCGGGCGCTGCGGGTCGCCGCGGCCTGACCGGATCGCAACAGCGTCGCCGCCACCCAGCGCAGCAGCACAGCGTCGTGGCAGCTGGCGAGGAGCTCCGCCTGCTCGACGGTCGACGGAGTGCGCACCGCCGTGCGGTGGACCCGGCGCAGCTCGTCGGGATACCAGGCACGGTCTCGCCGTCGAACGGCCGGACCGGCCCGGCGAGGCGCAGATCGGCGATCACCAGCCGCAGCGCCTGGAATCCCACCACGCGGACGCCGCACGGCAACGAGGTCGCCCCGTAGCCCTCGAGGCTGGTGACGCCGCCGTCGAGGACCGCCCACGCCTCGACCGCAGGCACGTGCAGAGCGCGGTGCCGCACGGTCGGCACGTCCTGGATCGACGACCAGGCGAGCACCGTGTAGCGGTAGTCGGGCGCGACGTCGAACACCGCCGCCCCGAGGGGGGAGCGGTGGAACACCGTAGACCAACTGACAGTCATTGTCCGGCGACCGTAGGGCCTCGGCGGGCGATCCGTCACCACCCGAGGGGATGTCCTACCGTCGATGACCATGGACAGGACCGTGCGCGACGCGACGGCCGCCGACGGCGGAGCCTGCGCCGCGATCTACGCGCCGTACGTCCTCGACACCGCCGTCACGTTCGAGATCGAGCCTCCGGACGCGGCGGAGTTCGCGCGGCGCATCGCCGCGGCGGCCGAGCGACACGCCTGGCTCGTGGTCGAGGACGACGGCCGGGTCACCGGCTACGCCTACGGCGGCCCCTTCAAGGAGCGGGCCGCCTACCGTTTCGCCTGCGAGGTGAGCGTCTACCTGGAGCTCGGCCTGCGGCGCTCGGGGGCCGGGCGCGCGCTGTACGACGTCCTGCTGCCGCGGCTCGCCCAGCGCGGGTTCCGCACCGCCGCCGCGGGCATGGCGCTGCCGAACCCGGCGAGCGTCGGGCTGCACCGGGCGTTGGGGTTCGAGCCGGTCGGCACGTTCCGCCGCGTCGGCTGGAAGCACGGGCGCTGGCACGACGTGGCGTGGGCACAACGGGACCTCGATGTCGACGGCGGGCGTATCAGCGGCACGGAAGACGGACTCCACATGCCAAGGGGTGCGTGGGCGACGCCACGGACAAACACCCCCGAGGACAAGCGACAATAGGTTGACGACAGCGCCGTCGACCAACCGTCCGAACACGGTGGAGACGACGAGATGATCATGTTATGCGAGCGTTGCTGCGCTCCGATCGCCGAGGGCGAGCCCTTGGTCCGCTACGCGCACATCGAAAGGGCCCTGTCCGACGGGTCGATCCTGTGGATGCACACCTACGTGCACACGGCCCGGTGCCTCGCCCCCCGTCCGGCGCCGCACGAGCGTCCCGACACGGGCGAGTGGGACGCCACGCGCGGCATCGGCGTGCATCGCGGCTGACGCCTCAGTGGTGGACTTCCTCGCCGCCGAGCCGGTGGCGCAGCCCGCTGGCCCGCGCGACGGGACGGGTGACCGCCGCCCGCACGGACTCCGGCGTGCCCAGGATCCGCACGTGGTCGCGGGCCCGCGTGACCGCCGTGTAGAGCAGCTCCCGCGTGAGCAGGGGTGACTCGGGCGGCGGCAGTACGACCCCGACCCGCCGCACCTGGCTGCCCTGCGCGCGGTGCACGGTCATGACGTGCACGCCCGCGACCTCGCCGAGCCGGGACGGTGGGTGGAACGTCGGCGGCCCCCCGCGGGCGAACGCCACCCGCGGCCCCTCCGGCGTGGCGACGACGACGCCGGTGTCGCCGTTGAACAGGCCGGTGTCGTAGTCGTTCGCGGTGACGAGGACGGCCCGTCCGGGATACCAGGGGTCGCTGCCTCCGCGGGTGGGCGCGAGCCAGCGCTCGACCTCAGCGCTCCAGCGGGCGACCCCGAACGGGCCGCGCCGGTGCGCGCACAGCACCCGGTGGCGTTCCAGCGCGGCGAGCGCGTCCTCGGCCCGACCGGCCGCGGCGGCCTCCGCCAGCGCGGACCCGGCCGCGAGCACGTCGGCGCGCAGGGCGTCGGCGTCGTCGGGCGCGACCAGTTCGAGATCCGCCGCCCCGGCGCGCAGCAGCTCGACCGCGACGTCCGCCTCGCCCGCCTGCACCGCGCGGGCAAACGCCGCGATGGTGCCGCCGAAGCGCCAGACGTGGTCGAGCGTGACGACGCCGTTGACCACGCCCGCGGGCAGACCGAGCGTCCGGAGGGCGTCGTCGAGCGCGGGCTCGGGGCGCCCACGCGCCCGCGCGAGGTCACCGAGCACCGCCCCGGCCTCCACCGACGCGAGCTGGTCGGGATCGCCGACGAGCACGAGCCGCGCCTGCGGGCGCACCGCGCTCGAGCAGCCGGGCCATCATCGGCAGCGACACCATCGACGTCTCGTCCACCACGACGACGTCGTAGGGCAGCCGCTTGGCGCGCCCGTAGCGGAACGCGCCGCCGCGCCGCCAGCCCAGCAGCCGGTGCAAGGTGGCGGCGTCGGCCACCCGGGCCGCCGAGCCCGCGGGCAGTTGGGCCGACACGGCCTCCTGCAGCCGGGCGGCGGCCTTGCCGGTGGGCGCGGCCAGCGCGACGCGCGGCACCCGGCCCGGCTGCTCGGCGAGCAGGGCAAGCAGCCGCGCGACGGTGGTGGTCTTCCCGGTGCCCGGACCGCCCGCCAGCACGGTGACGTGGCGGAGCACGCCCACGGCCGCGGCGAGCCGCTGCCGGGCGGAATCCGGGTCGGGGAAGTGGACAGCGAGCCCCGCCCGCAGCCGCTCCAGATCGACGACCGGCGGCGGTGTGGCCGCCCGCTCGAGGAGCGACCGGCGGACCGTCTCCTCCTCGCCCCAGAACCGCTCCAGGTACAACAGGCCGTCGACGAGGCGCAGGGGCCGCCCGCCCGGCGCACTCCCGCCGTCTGCGACCAGCGGGCCCGCCAGGCACGCGGCGAGCCACTCCGACGGCGCGGGCCACGGCAGCGCCGACACGTCCAGCAGCTCGTCGCCCTCGCCGAGCACGGTGTGGCTCACGGCGGCGAGATCGACGCACACGGACCCCAGCCGGACGGCGCGCACCGCGAGCGCCGCGGCGAGCAGCACCTCGTGGTCGTGTTCTCCGCCGAGCCTGCCGACCCGCGTGGCGACGTGCACGTCGGCCGCGTCGAGCACCCCGGCCTCGTTGAACGCGGCCAGCAGCCCGGTGGCGGCGTGGGCACGGCGGGGGTCGCCGAGCTCGGCCGTCATCGGACGCTCCCGTGCAGCAGATCGGACAGGGCGATGGTGAGCGCGGGTGGCGGCGCCCAACCGAACACCCCGCACGGCGCACCGTCGACGAGCGGGGTGGCCGCGCCGCACATGCCGCGCACGAAGAGGTAGAGCACCCCGCCGAGATGGCGCTCCGGGTCGTAGCCGGGCAGCCGCCAGCGCAGGAATCGGTGCAGCGCGACGCCGTAAAGAAGGGCCTGGAGCGGGTAGTGCGCGTCGATCATCGCGGCCGCGATCCGCGACGGGGTGTAGTGCGCGGCCGTCAGCGGCTGGGCGGGGTCCGCGGCCGCCTGCCCGAGCCAGTTGGTCTTGTAGTCGACCACGACGAAGCGGGCGCCGGGCAGCCGCAGGACGGCGTCGATGCTGCCGGTGAGGTAGCCGCGCAGCGGCTGCTCCGCGAGCGCAGGCGAGGACAGCACGTCGGGGTAGCGGGCGAGCGGGTCGTCGGGAGCCAGGTGCGTGCGGAGGAGGGGGGCGATCTCGCCCAGGAGCGCGGTGGCCGGGCCGGGCCGGTCACCGCCGCCGAGCGGCAGCTCGAACTCCAGCTCGGCGAGCCGGTCGGCCGGGGCGACGTCGGCCAGCCGCAGGCCGCCGCCGACCCGGCCCAGGGAGGTGTGCGCGACCGGCCCCAGCGCGGCCGCGAGCGCGGCCGCCTCGATCCCCGGCAGCGGGTGACGGACGAGCTGCTCGGCGCACCGGGTGGTCAGCTCGCCCGTGAGGTCGGGGGCGCTCAGGTCGGCGACCTCCAGCACGGCGTGCACGAGCGTGCCGAACTCCGTGCCCTTCGGCAGGTCAGCCATGGGGGAGGGGACCGCGAGCCCGTCGGGCGGCGGATCCAGGCCTGCGCCGTCAGTTGCGCTCTCGTCCTCGGGGCCATCGGGCTCGTCCTGTGTGCCGGGGGCCTCCGGCTCGCTGGTCACGCCGCCCGCGTGGTGGCCGACGCCCGAGGTGAGCGACGAGTAGGAGGTGCGCCGCCACTGGCGATCCAGCGTGCGGGTGAGCTCGGCCGCCGCCAATGCGCCGTGAGGCGTCGACGGCGGGCGGTACCCGTCCGCGGACTCGACCCGCCCCGGGACGTGCTCGGCGATCTCCTCGACGGCCAGCACGGGCGACGCGAGCCCGCGCAGGGCCGCCAGCGCGGCCTGGTCCGACGGCACCCGGTAGGCCGCGGCGGGCTCGCTGCCCGGCGCCGGGCGCCCCATGAGCAGTCGATGCACGGGCGATGTCGCCGTGGTGGTGGACGGCAACCACCACGTGACCACCTGACACTTCGCCCTGGTCAGAGCCACGTAGAGCAGCCGGAGATCCTCACCGGCCTCCTCGGCGCGGTGGGCAGCGCAGCGCTCCCGCCAGCCCTCGCCGCTCTCCCCACCGACGTCGCGCACCCGCTGCGTGCCGACGTGGAACAGCGGAACGCCGGGATCGCGCACGTTGCGGTCCCAGCCGAAGGGCACGTAGACGATCGGAAACTCCAGGCCCTTGCTGCGGTGGATCGTGATGATCTGCACGGCGGCGGCGTCGGACTCCAGCCGTCGGCTGCGCTCCTCCCCGACGTCGACCGCGGCCTCGGCGATGCGGCGGCGCAGCCACTCGATCAGGGCTCCCGATCCGAGGTGCCCGTCGACCGACGCCGCGTGCAGCGCCTGCCCGACGTGCCGCAGGTCGGTGAGCCACCGCTCGCCGTCGGTGCGGGCGAGCAGGCGGGCCGGGAGCGCGGTGTCGGTGGTGACCGCCTCCAGGAGGGCCGCGACGCCGCGCTCGTGCAGCACCCCGGCCCAGGTGCGGACCGTGGCGCCCAGCTCGTCCAGCAGCGTGTCCGCCGCGGGCCCGCACAGCTCCGCGACCGTGC
Source organism: uncultured Actinomycetota bacterium (assembly GCA_963770115.1). Lineage (GTDB taxonomy): Bacteria > Actinomycetota > Actinomycetes > Mycobacteriales > Pseudonocardiaceae > Pseudonocardia. Next base: position 158,519 of record CAVYOT010000007.1, on the reverse strand, counting down.
GCCCGAGGAAGCCGGTGACCGCCGCGGCCCGCAGCCGGGCCAGCCGGGGCTGCTCCACCGCTTCGAGCAGGGTGAGCCACTCGGCCGCGACCGGGGTGCCGAAGACGCTGGCCGTGCCCGTCATCACCGCGGGCACGCCCACCGCGGCGAGCGCGGATGCGCACCATGCCGCCCTGGTCGTTGGTGCGGACGAGCACCGCGACGTCGCCCGGCCGCACCGGCTCGCCCTCGACCGTGGCCGCGCTGCCCAGCAGGGTGGCCACGTCGACGGCGAGGTCGCGGGCGACGAGCTCACGGGCAGGCCCGACGATCGCGACATCGCGCCGCGGCGGTGTCGGCAGCCCGACCCGCGCGGCCACCCGCACCCGCACCGGGGTGTCCGCGGGCGCTCCGACCAGCCGCCGCCCGCGCCGCGCCGCGCCGACGGGGTGCACGACGATCCGCTCGTCGCCCAGCGCGGCGCCGCCGAACACCGTCTCCAGCGCGGCGAGCAGGGGGGCGTCGCTGCGCTGGTTGACCGCGAGCGTGGCGTGCCGGTCGGCGTCCCGTGTGGCGTCCAGGTAGGTGACGACGTCGGCACCCCGGAAGGCGTAGATGGCCTGCTTCGGGTCGCCGATCAACACGAGCGCGGTGTGCCCGTGGAACGCGCGGCGCAGGATCGACCACTGGACGGGGTCGGTGTCCTGGAACTCGTCGACCAGCACCACCTGGTAGCGCGACCGCAGCCGCGCGACGGCGGCACCGGACGTGGCCAACGCGTCGTCGAGGCGCGTGAGCATGTCGTCGTAGGTGTAGACGCGCCGCTCCCGCTTGCGGCGTGCCACCTCGGCGCGCACCGCTGCGGCGAACCGGAACCGTGTGCCCGCGACCGAGCCGGGCTCGGCGTCGCGCGGCTCCAGCCGGGCCTGCCCGTCGTAGACCGCGGCCCTGGCGAGCTCGAGGGCCTCCGCTCGGTCGAACGGCGGCGGTCCCGCGGCGCGGTCGCCGTACTTGCGCACGTAGAAGTCGTCGACGACCTCGGAAAGCATGTCCTCGACCGACTCGACGAACACCGCCTCCGGGTCGGCGTTGCCCGCCACGCCCAGCCCGGCGAGCATCTGGCTGCAGAACTGGTGGGTGGTGGCGATCGTCGCGGCGTCGAACGTGGCGAGGGCCCGGGTGAGCCGGGCCCTGCGGAGCGCGATCTCGGCGTCGGGCGCGTCGGCGAGGAGGGCGTGCACCGCATCGGCCCCCGCCCGGGCGGCGGCCGGATCGGCGAGCGCGCGCTGCGCGGACAGCAGCCGGGACCGCACCCGCTCCCGCAGCTCCGTGGTGGCCTCGCGGCCGAACGTGACGAGCATCAGCTCGGGCAGCGTCGCCAGGCCCTCGGCGACGTAGCGCGCGGCGAGCGCGGCGAGCGTGAACGTCTTCCCGGTGCCCGCGCTGGCCTCGAGCACCGTGGTGCCGGTGGGCAGCGGCCCGCACACGTCGAACATGGCGGGGGCGAGGACGGCGGTCATCGGCGAATCACGTCCTCCACCTGCAACAACGGCCCCCACAGCCCGATCGCGAGCGTGCCGAACCGGGTGGGCTCGCCGCCCGCGGGCCCGGGCTCGGCCGCGAGCACCGACGCGGGTGCGGCACGGCCCCAGACCCGCTCGTGCGCGGGGTCGGCGCGCTCCGCACCGGCCCCGTTGGTCCAGGCCCGCGTCGCTTCCTCCAGCGCGTCGGCGGGCCCCGCCCCGCCCTGGCGGACGCGCGCGTACGCGTGGCCGGTGAGGGTGGACAGCGGCAACGGCGCGCGGAGCCCGACCCCGCGCAGCGCGACCAGCTCGGCCAGCACCGCGCACGCCCGTTCCCGCGGCAGCGGCCCGACGGTGGCACGCGCGATCCCGAACCGCTCACCGCGCCCAACGGTGACCGCCCGCCACGGCTCGGCGGTGGCCGCGGTGAGCGCGACCAGCCGCGCCCAGGACCGGATCCGCTGCTTGGCCGCGAGCCGGGAGTACTCGACGCGGACGATCGCGTGGCCGTGGAGGCCGCCGACCGTGCCGACCACGCGGGTGCCGTCGGGCAGCTCCACGTCGACGTCCCGGTCGGCGGCCTCGCCCGCCCGGCACTCGGCCGCCGCCGCGACGAGGGGCTCGACGTCCTCCAGCACCCGGACGAGCAGCGCCTCGCCCAACGCGCCCGGCGGCAGCTCGCCGCGGCGCCACTCGGCCTGCCTGCACCGGTCGAGGTCCCGCCCCGCGAGCCGATCGGCCAGCAGGCGGTGCCCGATGGCCCAGGTGGCGAGCCCGTCGGGCGCGACGGGCAGCGCGTCGGCCGGGGCCTCGTCGCCCGCGTAGAGCGACAGCCCCACGCGCTGGGTGAGGAATCCCTTGACCGGGTGCTCCAGGAACGCGACCAGGTCGTCGAGCGCCACGACGGGGGCGGCGACCGGGGGCAGCGGGGTGGGCAGGAACGGCGGGAGCGTCGAGCGCGGCGCGGCGGCGGCGCGGGCACCGGCCAGTTCGGCGCGGTCGAAGCTGAACGGCGAGGGCGCGGCGAAGTTGCGCGCGTCGAACGGCTGCAGCGGGTGCCGGACGACGACGTCGACGCCCGGCGCGGTGGCGGCGACCGCGTCGAGGAGCTCCCCGAGCGGCACGGCAGGCGGACGGCGCAGCCCGGTGCGCTCGTCGGCCCCGGAGTGGACGACGACCAGGGTCTCGGTGGCCGCCATGACCGCGTCGAGCAGGAGCTGGCGGTCCTCGCTGCGCACGTCCCGCTCGCCGACCAGGGGGCGTCGGGCCAGGACGTCGTCCCCGTCCACCGCGCCCGCGCGCGGGAACACGCCGTCGTCGAGCCCGAGCAGGCACACGACGCGGTGGGGCACCGAGCGCATCGGCACGAGCGTGGCCACCGTCAACGTGCCTGTGCGGAACCCGGCGCGGCTCGGCCGCCCGCGCAGCCGCTCGGCCAGCAGGCTGCGGACGTCGGCCAGGGCCAGCGGCACCGACGCCGCGTGGGTTCCCGCGACGTGCGCCGCCTCAGCGAGCTCGGCGCGCGCCTGGCCCGACTGCCAGGCGTCGGTACCGGACGTGGCGGTGAGCAGGTCGAGCCCCATGGCCAGCGCGGCCGTCCACTCCACCAGCGGCCGTTCGCGGGACAGCTCCGTGAGCACCCAGGCCAGGCGCTCGACGAACTCCGCCAGCCGCCCGACCCGGACGGTGTCGCCCGGCTCGACCGTCGCGGGCAGGGCCGTGCCCAGCCACGTCTGCTCGTCGCCGGACATCGCGACCCCGAGCAGCAGGCGATCGAGACCGGCCGCCCAGGTGTTCTGGCCGAACGACTCCAGCTTGAACGGCCGCCGGTGCCCGGCATCCAGCCCCCAGCGCACGCCGGAGCCGACGGCGAGCTCGCGCAGCCGGTCGAGGTCGCCGTCGTCGAGGCCGAAGCGCCTGCGCACGGGATCGGCGGCGAGCAGGTCGAGAACCTGCGAGGCGGTGAGCCGGGCGTCGGCCAGCTCCAGGAGGCGCGCGACGACGTCGAGCAGCGGGTTGACCTGCCGCAGCGACCGATCGGCCAGCCGCACCGGCAGCGCTTGTGCCGGGTGCGCGCCCGGCCCGAAGGCCGCCGAGATCAGCGGCGCGAACGTCTCGACATCCGGACACATCACCAGGACGTCGCGCGGCTCCAGCGTGGGATCTGCCTCGAGCAGGCCGAGCACGACCTCGCGCAGCACCTCCACCTGGCGGTGCGGCCCGTGGCAGGCGTGCACCTGCACGCTCCGGTCGCCGGGCGCGGGCACGAACGTGCCCTCGGGCGGACGGTCGTCACGCAGGTCGCGCTGCAGCGTGCCCAACAGTGTGGCTGGCGGATCGGGGCGCGGATGGTGGTGATCGGCGAGATCGGGCAGCGCGGCCGTGAGACGTATCTGCATCTCGCGCACGTCGCGCCCGAGGGAGGAGAGCAGCGGATGCGCGGCGGCCCCCGCCGTCGGGTCGACGTCGCGCGGGGGCACCCCGCAGGGCGGCATGCGGGCCCAGAGAGCGGGGGAGGGGTGGGGCAGCCAGAGATGGACCTCGCGGTGCACCGCCAGTGCCCCGAGCACGGCCAGTTCCTGGGCGGCCAGCCGGGTGGGCCCGAACAGCGACAGGCGCTCGGGGAGCGCGACCACGCGGGGATCGGCGCGCAGCGCGGCGCACGCCGCGTCGACCCGCTCGGTGGGATCCGGGCCGCCGAGCCGCGCGCGCAGGCGCCGCCACAGCTCGGGCTGCCACGCCAGGTCGGGATCCCCGTCGTCGGCGCCCGCGGCCCAGCCGCGCAACAGCTCCGGCCGGTGGGTGGCGTAGCCGGAGAAGAGCTCGGCCACCCGCCGCGCCAGCGCGTGGCGGCGCACCCGGTGGGCGCGCAGGGGTGCGCACCACGGCTCGTCGGCCGCCGCGTCGAGCACCTCCAGCAGCGGCCACACGGCCCGCTCCGGCCGCCAGGGGTCCTCGTCGGGCCCGGCGAGGGCCGCTACCGCGCCCACCGCCTCGGCCACGACCGCGCTCGGCGAGCGGAACGCCACCCCCGCACACACCCCGTCGCCTGCGGGCGCGCCCAGCCGGTGCGACAGCCGCTGCGCGAGCCACCGCTCGACCCCCTTCGCGGGGACGGCCACCACCTCGGCCGCGAACGGATCGGCGAGGGGCCGGGCGAGCAGCGCGGCCAGGGCGTCGGCAAGCACGTCGGCCCGCTCCGCCCGGTGCACGTGCACGCCCGTCCCGGTCATGCCGTCACGGTAGGGGCACCCTCCGACGGTTCCGTCGGGCGGGCCTGATGATCACCGAAAGTGAGCGCTTCGGCGAGACGACACGATCGTGCTATCCCGTCGCGGATCGGATAACGGCAGGGTGGTCGCCACGCGATCAGCGGGTGACCAACCCACGCAGGAGGCCGGGACATGCACGACGCAGGATCCGACGCACTGACCGGACCGGTCGTGCCCGCGCAGCGCGGCGTGCGCGACGCCGCCCGCGGCGAGGTGCTGCTGAGGCACGCCCGGCTGGCCGGAAGCGGGCGGCCGGTGTTCTGCACCCCGAGCCGCGCGGAGATCGACGGCCTGGTCGCCCCGCGGGCGGGCCGCGGCACCGACGGAAAGGTCATCTACTCGACCCGCGAGGCGGCCGAGGCCGCGGCGCGCGAGCTGGAGGCGCTCGGATCGCGCCATCTGCGGGCCTACCGGTGCACCCGGTCCCGGCGCGGCCACTTCCACCTCACCACCGACTCGACCCCCCGCGCCAACCTCCCGCTGCACCTGCGGATCCCGCAGCAGCGCCTGTCCGCCTGACGCGGCGGCCCCGTTGCTCCCGGTGATCGCCGACGGGGGCACAGGCGCCACATCCGGCCTGAATTCGCGCCGAAGCGATGATCACGGCGGAGGAAGGTGGGTCGGGCAGGGGTGCCGCGGGCTACGCGGGCTCCGCCTCCATGGCCACCGCGGGGAACGTCGGGCCGGTGTCGGTGCGCCGCGCTTGCAGTGTCGGCACGAGCGGCACCTCGACGACCGTGGCGCTCGCGTTGTCGCCCCCGCCCGCGAGCAGCGCCAGATCGGTGAGCTGCCGCGCCGCGACGGCGACGTCGCGGGCGTGGCCGAGCACCGCGGCGAACTCGGCGTCGGACAGCTCCCGGTGCACCCCGTCGGTGACGAAGGCGAGCCTGCCCAGCCCGGCGGGCACCTCGGCCCGCCCGGCCGTCCCCGCCGACGCGGAGCGCACGCTCTGGGTGACGATGTGCTCCCACCGCGGCGGCGGTGTGGCCCCGGCGTTCCGGACGGCCTCGGCCATGGTCTGGTCCGACGTCAGGTGTCGCACCCGCGCCCCGTCGAAGTGATAGGCGCGGCAGTCCCCGACCCACGCGATCTCGCCCTGCCCCGGCCGCAGCGCCGCGACGACCAGCACGGCGTCGCCGCTCCCGGTGAGCGCCTCCCGGGCGGCGAGCAGCGCGTCGAGCGCGCCGCTGCCTGCTGCGGTCCATGCCGCGACGTTCGCGGCCACGTGGGCGGCCTCGACCGCGGCGGCGTTGTCGCCGATCCCGTCGGCCACCGCGACGCCCAGCCCACCCCGTGCCGCCCGCACCGCGAGCGCATCGGCGTTGTGCCGTCGGCGCCCCCGGTCGCTGGCCGAGCCGGTGGTCGGACGTGCGGCGGGCATGGCGCGTCTCCTCGGTGTGTCTGTGCTCCCCACGCTCCAGAGTCCACGCCGAATCTGGGAACCGTCTAAGGATTCGCCATGGGCCTCCGAGATGGCAGGCTGTCGCGCATGCCGAACCACCCCCGCGCAGGTCAGCCCGCCCAGCCCGAGGACCTCGTCGACGTCGACGCCCTGCTCGCGGCCTACCACGACCGGCATCCCGATCCGGCCGTCCCCGGTGAGCGCGTGGTGTTCGGCACGTCGGGGCACCGCGGCTCGTCGCTGTCCACGACGTTCAACGACGACCACATCGCGGCCACCAGCCAGGCCATCGTCGAGTACCGCGCCGCGCAGGGCACCGACGGGCCCGCTGTTCATCGGCCGCGACACCCACGCGCTGTCCGAGCCCGCCTGGGTCACCGCCTGCGAGGTGTTCCTGGCCAACGACGTGCACGTGCTCGTCGACGCGGCCGACGGCTACACGCCGACCCCCGCCGTCTCGACGGCGATCATCGGCGCCAACCGCGGCCGCACCGACGGGCTCGCCGACGGTGTCGTGATCACCCCGTCGCACAACCCGCCCCGCGACGGCGGCTTCAAGTACAACCCGCCGCACGGCGGCCCGGCCGACACCGACGCCACGAGCTGGATCGCGAACCGCGCCAACGAGTTGCTCATCGCCGAGGCTCGACGGCGTGCGCCGTCGCGCGTTGGACCGCGAGCGCGCTCGGGCGCTTCGACTTCCTCGGCGAGTACGTGAACGACCTGCCGAACGTCGTCGACCTCGACGCCATCCGCTCGGCGGGCGTCCGGATCGGCGCCGACCCGCTGGGCGGCGCGAGCGTGGCGTACTGGGGCGCGATCGCGGAGCGGCACAAGATCGACCTGACCGTGGTGAACCCGAACGTCGACCCGCAGTTCGCGTTCATGACGCTCGACTGGGACGGCAAGATCCGGATGGACTGCTCGTCGCCGTACGCGATGGCCTCGCTGGTCGCGGCGCGCGACAAGTACCCGATCTCGACCGGCAACGACGCCGACGCCGACCGCCACGGCATCGTCACCGCCGGACGCCGGGCCTGATGAACCCGAACCACTTCCTCGCGGTCGCGATCGGCTACCTCTACGCCTATCGGCCCGGCTGGCGCCGCCGGCGCCGGCGGTCGGCAAGACCGCCGTCAGCTCGTCGATGATCGACCGGGTGGCCGCCGACCTCGGCCGCACGCTCGTCGAGATGCCGGTCGGGTTCAAGTGGTTCGTGCCCGGGCCTGATCGACGGCTCGCTCGGCTTCGGCGGCGAGGAGAGCGCCGGCGCGTCGTTCCTGCGCCGCGACGGCGCGGTGTGGACGCACCGACAAGGACGGCATCATCCTGGCGCTGCTGGCGTCGGAGATCCTGGCGGTGACCGGGCAGTCGCCGTCCCAGCGCTACGCCGAGCTGACCGAGCGGTTCGGCGCGCCCGCCTACGCCCGCATCGACGTCGCCGACGACGCCGCGAGGAGAAGGCCAAGCTCGGCAAGCTCTCGGCGAGCGACGTGACGGCGACCGAGCTGGCCGGCGAGCCGATCACCGCGCGGCTGACGGAGGCGCCCGGCAACAAGGCGCCGCTGGGCGGCCTGAAGGTGGTGACCGAGAACGGCTGGTTCGCCGCGCGGCCCTCCGGCACGGAGGACGTCTACAAGATCTACGCGGAGAGCTTCCGCGGCCCGGAGCACCTGGCCCGGATCCAGGAGGAGGCCCAGGCGCTGGTGACGGCGACGCTCGGCGGCTGAGTTCCGCTCGTGCGCGGAGGGCGATGCGGGGGCAGGGCCCTCCACGCACGAACGTCTCACGGTCCGCCGCCGTCGGGGTCCCGGGCACGGGCCCCGGCGCCGGCGGAGTTCTGCTCGGCCACGCTGCCGTTACACCGTGGAAATCGTCGACGGGGCGCGAATCGTTGCATCCGCAACGTCAGGTTCGTCAGAAATGATGAAAGGGGCGGCTCAGCGGCGGGGGGTCCGCGCGTCGCACTCCACGGGCGGATGGGTGCCCGGTGGCCGGTGGCCGGTGCGTCGCGGCCGCGGGCCCTCGCGGGAGGGCACTCCGGTGCCGGTCTGGGCCAGCGCGTACAGCGCCAGCTCGCGGTGGCGGGGATCCTCGGCGCGCTGCAGGTAGCCCAGCACCTCGTGCGCGGCGGTGCGCCGCAGCCGGGCCGCCACCCAGGCCGTGAGCTCCGCCTCGGCGACCTCCCGGCGCATCCCCGCGCACCGCACGCAGACGTACTCGATGTCCTCGTCGGCCAGCTCACCCACCAGCGGCGCGTGCATCCCGGAATCGACGAGCATCTCGCGGACCGCCCAGAGGCCGATCGGGGTGAGCCCGACCAGGGTCGGGTCGGGGTCGTCGCGGCCCGCGAGCTCGACGAGCGCCTGGTGGTCGGTGCCCTCGTCGGCCGGGCTCTCCTCCAGGTGCACGGCGCCGAGCAGCTCCAGCGCGTCGAGGAGCGCGGTGACGTCGCGGCGCCACAGCCGCTGCTCGGCGTCACCCGCGAGATCGTCGACGACGCACCCCATCCGGACGTTGACGGCCTCGCGCACGGCCCGGTGGAAGCGCTCGACGGGGATCGGGTCGCCGCCCGCGGCGTAGAGCAGGTGCAGCAGCATGGGGAACGCCTCGCCCAGCGCCATCCCGAAGAGCGACGGCGCGCCGAACACCCCCGGCCCGCCGAAGTGCTCGTCGAGGGCGCCGATGGCCTCGAACGCCCGCTTCCACATCTCGATCGGCCGCGAGAGCAGCGGCGCCGCGCTCTTCACCTGCACCAGCCTTCCGTGCACGACCCGCACGAAGCGGGACTGCCGGGCCCAGCTGAACAGCAGCATGATCTCGGGGAGCTCGTCCCCGGAACGGGCGCGGTCGCGGGAGAAGTGGTCGAGGTCGAGCGCCTCGGCGACGGCGCGGGCGTCGCCGAGCTGCGAGCCTCCCGTCGCGGGTCAGGGAGCGGCCCGCACGCACCCAGCGGGTGAACGCGCGCAGACGGGCGAGCGCGACGGAGGAGTCGGCCGCGGCGAGCAGGGCTGCCGCGCCGGGCAGCAGCACCGGCGGGAGCGGGCGGACCTGCGGCTCGGGCGCCGTGCGCCGCTCGCGCCGGGTGATGTCGCGCAGCGCGGCGCGGTCGATCTCCAGCTCGCCCGTGTGCACGCGCTGGAGGAAGCAGGGCGACCGCCACCGGGTCCGCGGTCGGCACGCTGTGGCGCAGCATCTGCACGGCCCAGAACGTGCCGAGGTCGTGGTTGCGCTCGTCGTCAAGAGCGTCGTGGAGCGCCGGGGTGGAGGCGCGGACCTGGGTGTGCAGCTCGCCCGCCTCGTCGGACCGGGAGTCGAGCCAGTCGCGGTCGCCGAGGAAGCCGATCAGGGCGTGCAGCGCCGCCGGGCACGGCGTCGCGGTCGTCGGGCAGCAGCGCCACCGTGCGGGGGAACCAGACGGCCAGCGCGTCGGCCACATGGGCGCGCGTCCAGTGGCCCAGGCGCCCGTCGACGCTGTGCTTGTGATCCAGCGCCGCCGCCACCAGCGACGGTTCGACCTGCATGCCCCGCCTGCGGGCCCACGCCACGATGTGCAGGCGCAACCGGTCGCGGACGACCGCATACGCCTCCAGATCGTCGGGGCCGAAGACGAGTCGCACCGGGGCAATCTGCCGGCTGGCAAGCTCCGCGCCGACTCGGGGTCGCTCACGATCGGGTGACGTGGGGAGTGGTACGGGCGTCCTCTGCCGGTACCGTCGGCACGACGATCGGCCGGAGGGAGAAACGTGCGTGCGGTTCAGGTGGTGCGGCTGGACGGGCCCGCTGCGGTCGAGGTGCGGGACGTGCCGGAGCCGGTGCGCGGGCCGGACCAGGTGCTCGTCGACGTCCGTGCCGCCGGGGTGAACTTCCCCGACGTCCTGCAGACCAAGGGCCTCTACCAGTACCGGCCCGAGCTGCCCTACACCCTCGGTTCCGAGGTCGCTGGCGTGGTGCGGGAAGTGCCGGACGGGTCGCCGCTCCGCGCGGGCGACCGGGTGGTCGCGTTCACGACTACCGGGGCGTTCGCCGAGGTCGTCGCGGCGGACGCCGGGCTATGTGCTGCCGCTGCCGGACAACGTCGACTTCGACGCGGGCGCCGGGCCTGCCGATGAACTACCTCACCGCGCACTTCGCGCTGGTCGTGCGGGGGCACCTGCGGGCGGGCCAGGCCGTCCTCGTCCACGGGGCGGCGGGCGGTGTCGGCACGGCGTGCGTGCAGTTGGCCGCCGCGCTGGGCGCCACCGTCGATCGCGGTGGTGTCCAGCGACGCCAAGGCCGAGGTCGCCCGCGCGGCGGGGGCCGCGCACACCGTGCCCGTCGACGGCTTCCGCGACGCGGTGAAAGCCCTCGGCGGCGTCGATCTCGTCGTCGATCCCGTCGGCGGTGACCGCTTCACCGACTCCCTGCGTTGCCTGCGCCCGGAAGGTCGGCTTCTGGTGATCGGCTTCACCGCGGGCGAGATCCCGACCGTGCGGGTCAACCGGCTGCTGCTCAACAACATCGACGTCGTGGGCGTCGGCTGGGGCGCCTTCGCCTGACGCCCAGGCCCGGCTACGTGGCGGGGCAGTGGGAGGAGCTCCTGCCGCACCTGCGCGCCGGCGGGCTCGACCCGCCGATCGGCGCCCGGTTACCCCTGGAGAAGGCGGCGGAAGCGCTGGCCCAGATCGACGAGCGCAGGGTGCTCGGGAAGATCATCCTGACGGTCTGAGGAGCTGGGCGATGAACAGGTCGCCCAGCCACCGCGCGAACCGGTCGGTCGTCCATCCCCGCTCCACCACCAGACTGCGGTAGGTGCCGGGCTGGGTGAGCGCGACGAACAGGTCCACCGCGTCGTCGAGGCCGACGGCGAGGTCGGCCTCCATCGAGCCCAGGAACTCCCGGGTGGCGCCTTCCCGCCCGGCCAGCATGCGCCGCCAGGCGCGCATCATGTCCGGGTCGGCGCGCGCCGCGTCCTCGTACGTCTCGATCACGTCGAGGCCCTGGGCGAACTGCCGGGTGTTCCAGCCCGCCAGCCGACGCAGCCGCTCGGCGGGCTCGGGATGGCGCAGGGCGTCCTCGTGGTCCGCGCGCACACCGGTGCCTCTGATCCACAGCTCCAGCACCTCGTCGAGGATCTTCTTCTTGTTGCCGAATGCCGAGTAGATGGTGGGCGCCGGGATGTCGGCCGCCTCGGCGATCGCGGCGATCGCGGCGATCGTGGTGGCCATGTAGCAGATCGACATGGGCTACCGCTACGCGTCGCAGGCCGTCGTTGACGACGGCAGCCCCGACCGGGACGGCCCGGTCGACTACGCCCCGACCGCCGATCCCGGCTGCCGTGCGCCGCACCTGTGGCTCGGGGACGGGCGGTCCGTGCTCGACCTGTTCGGCGGCGACCTTGCTCTGCTCACAGCGTCCGACGGCGGCCTGTGGCGGGCCGCGGCGCCCGCCGGGGTGGCGGTGCACACCGTCGCCGAGCCGCGGTGGCCCGCGCTCTACGGCGTCTCGGCGCGGGGGGCGGTGCTCGTGCGCCCGGACGGGCACGTCGCCTGGCGCGCCCCGGACATCGCCGGCGCGGGTGACCGCCGGTGCGCCGAGCCGATGCCGGTGAGCCCCGCCGCGGTCTTGCGGGCGGTCGTGGGCCGAGTGTTGGCCCACGCGGCGGTCCCGGTCCCCGCCTGACCGGCCCGCCGCCCCGGTCGTGCCGCCGCAGGCGCATGGCCGCCGGGCCCGGTTGCCGCCATGCACCGGCGGCCACCGCGGGGCGCCGGGCCCCGGTGCCCCGCGTGTACCCGCAGCCACCGCGGGGTTCTGCGCCGGGTTGGCTGCGCCCCTCGGGTCCCGAGCTGTCGCCGCGGGGAGGGTAGGCCGCGCCTCGCGTCCTCCGGTGACTTCGCAGGGCGGCTGTGCGCGTCGCAGGGCCCCGGGGCTCCGCGAGGCGTCAGCGCGGTCTGCGAGGGGGTCGGCCCCTCGCGGTGGCCGCGCCGCGCTGGTCGCCGGGGTGCCGTCGCGGCGTCCGCAGGTTCAGGCGTGCCAGCCCGTGGCGTCGAGGCCGCCGGGCACGGGCGCGGCCGGGTCGTAGGGCGTGCGGGTGAAGACGAACGTCGCCAGGTTGAGCGCCGTCGGGTCGAGGCGCAGGGTCTCGCCCGCGAAGTAGCCGTCCAGCCCGACCCACGTGCCGTCCGGACGCGGCCGGAACCGTGATGCGCGCCCGGGCCGCCCCAACCCGCCGAGGTGCAGCATCCCGCCGGGGATCGCGCGCAGCACGAAGGGTGAGGGGCCCCAGAACCACGGCCCGAGCAGCTCCAGCGGCGCCGGCGGCGCGGACGGCGTCCATGCGTCGACGATCCGTGGCTCGGCGGCGCGCACGTCGGCCAGCATCCGGGCCGGGAGCCTGTTGTCCAGGCCCACGGTCGTGTTGGCCAGCACCAGCGCGCCAGTGCCCTCGTCGCGGTCCACCCAGAGTCCGGCGAGGAAGCCCGGCATCGAGCCGCCGTGCCCGACCAGCGTCACGTCCTCCCGACGCTGGACCTGCACCCCCAACCCGTACGAGGACCAGCCCGGATCGGCCGCGTCGATCCCGGCGGGCAGCGTCATCTCCTCGACGGTGGCCGGGGAGAGCACGCCGCCGGTGTCGCCCAGCAGGAACGCGCCGAGGCGGGCGAGGTCGGTGGCCGTCGACCAGAGCTGGCCCGCGGGCGCCATCGCCCCTGCGTCGAACTCCGGCTCGGCCAGCACGACGTCGGCCCAGGGGTGGACGGCGCTGCCCGCGGCCGCCGCGCCGGTCGGGCGCGTTGTCGTGCGCGTCATGCCCAGCGGCAGCAGCACCTCGTCGCGCGCGACATCGGCCCACGCCCGGCCGCGGGCGCGGGCGACCAGCTCGCCGAGCAGCCCGTAGCCGAGGTTGGAGTAGTGGAAGCGCCGCGCGGCGGGCAGGACGACGTCGGCGTCGGTCAGCCCGAGACCCTCCAGCGTGGTGCCCGGCGTGCGCTCCCACCAGCCGCCGGGGCTCTCCGACCCGGCGCCGGCCAGGTGGGACAGCAGTTGGCCGATCGTCCGGTCGCCGAGCGGGGTGCCGGGCAGGCGGCGTTCCAGCGGGTCGTCGAGGTCGAGGGCGCCCGCGTCGCGCAGCCGCAGCACGGTGACCGCCGCGACCGTCTTGGTGATCGACCCGAGCCGGTACTGCACGTCGGCGTGCGACTCGGCGACCGCACCCCGCCCGGCCGACCACACCAGTCGCCCGTCCCGGACCACCCCCGTGACCAGCGACGGCACCCGTCCGTCGCGCTGGGCGCGGGCGGTGCGCGCGAGCAGGGTGGCGGCGGTGGCGGGGAGCAGGTCGGTCACGACCCCGGAGGCTAAGCCGTGTCCTACGTCAGAACGGGTTGCGGCTCGTCTTCAGCTCGCTGAACGACGGCACCTCGGCGAGCAGGCGGACCGCCTCGAACAGCCGCATCGCCTCCTCACCGGTCGGGATGGGGACGACGACGGGCCCGAACCACGCCTTGTCACCCAGGCGCAGCACCGGGCTGCCCGACTCCTGCCCGACGGCGGCCTGCGCCTCGTCGTGCGACGCCCGCACGGCGGCGTCGAGCGACGCGTCGTCCACCGCCGCCGCGACCGCGGCGGGCAGGCCCGCGTCCGCGACCGCCGCGGCGATCTCCTCGTCGCTGTAGGGCAGGCCCTTCTCGTGTCGGCGCGTACCCAAGGCGGTGTAGAGCCTGCCACGGGCGTCGTTGTCCTCGACCGCCGCGAGCACCCGCAGTGTCCGGGTGCCCTTGGCCATCGCGGAACGCCACTGCTCGGGGATGTCCCTGCCCTCGTTGGGGATGGCGAGGCTCATCAGCCGCCATGTCACCGTCGCGGCACCCGCGTCGGCGACGCCTGCGATCCAGCGGGACGTGCGCCAGGTGAACGGGCAGCCGGGGTCGAAGAAGAAGTCGACGGGGGTCATGTGCGCGAGGCTGGGGCCGTGAAGTTGAAGCTCAAGGGCCGGGTGGCTCCTCGCCGTCGTGGCCCGCCAGGAACCGCTCGACCTCGGCGGCCAGCTCGTCGGCGCTGGGCAGCTGGTCGGACAGCCCCGACGCGCGCCCGGCCGTGACGGCGTCGTACTGACGCTCCAAGGCCTCGACGACCTGGCGCACCTCGTCGGAGGCCGCCACCTGCTCACCGATCTCCTTCTCGGCGCGCTCGGCCGCAGCCGAGAGCGTCTCGGTGGACAGGTAGAGCCCGGCCGCCATCCCGACGTGATCGACGAGCACCCGCGCGGCCTGCGGGTACTCCGCCCGGGCGAGATAGTGGGGCACGTGCACGGCGAACCCCATCGCGTCGTGCCCTGCCTCGCCCAGCCGCAGCTCCATCAGGCCCACCGCGCTGCCCGGCACGTCGGCAGCGGCGAACCACGCCTCGTGGCCTTCGGTGAGCTCCTGGCGGGTGCCGTGGGCGGTGACGCCGATCGGCCGGGTGTGCGGCACGGCCATCGGGATGGCGGCGAGGTTGATCACCAGACGCACCTCGTACCGCTGCACGAGCTGGGCGACCGCTGCGGTGAACCGCTCCCACTGCGAGTCCGGCTCCGGCCCGGCGAGCAGCAGGAACTCGGTGTCGGCCGAGTCGGTGAGCGCCATGAGGTCCAGCTCGGGGGCGGCGTAGGACGCCCAGTGGTCGGTGTCGAACCGCAGTGGGGGCCTGCGTGACCGGTAGTCGATGAGCTGGTCGACGTCGAACCGCGCCAGCGTGCGCGCCTCCCGCCCCTCCCGTATCGCCTCGACGGCCAGCCGGGACGCGTTCCCGGCGTCCACGAAGCCGTCCAGCGCCACGATCAGCACCGACCCCGCCGCCGCGACGTCCGCTTCCGCCACCTCGTACAGCTTGGCAGGCTCCAGCACCGCGCACCTCCTCACTTCACAGCTCCAACGTGAGACTGCCCGCACAGCATCCCTTTTCCCGGCCGCACGGCGCACCATCGGGTCCGCGATGAGCCAGCCATCCGTGTCCCGAAGCCGTTTGTGGACGATCTGGGTCGTCGGCCTCGCCGCGTCAGTCGTCGGGGTCATGCACCGCACGTCGTTCGGCATCCCGGGGCTGGTGCCCGTGGCCCGGCGGCGGCCCCGGCGCGAGCTCGCCGCGGAGGGCGTGCGGATCCCGCCGCTGCGGGAGGTGCTCGCCCGCAGGCGCAGGTGACCGGCCCTCCATGATCACCCGTTGGTGGATGCGCCCTATCGTGCGGCGATGCGGATCGCGTTCGTCGGAAGGGATCGCTGCGGGAAGACGACGTGCGCGGCGGTGTTCAGCCGCTACCTCGCCGCGCGTGGGCTGCCCGTGCTGGCGGTCGACGCGACCCCGACCGGCGGCTGGGCCCGACGCTCGGGCTCGCCGCGGCACCGTCGGCGACCGGCTGGATGCGCGAGCACCTCGGCGGCCCGCCGCGCAGGGTCGTTCCCCTCGATCCCGGTGGCGCGTCGGCGGCGTGGCCCTCGGCCGCGACGTCCGACGGCGTGCGGCTGCTGGCGACCGAGGAGGTCGGGCTGCTGCTCGACCACCTCGCCGACGGGGTGGGGGAGTACGTCGTCGTCGACCTGCCCGCCGAGGCGTCGGCCTCCGCCCGGTTCGACCTGACGGTGCTGGTGAGCGAGCCGACCCGGCGGACGGTGGAGCTGTTCCGACAGCACGCCGCGCGCGCGGTGGGACAGCGCGCCGCGCTGGGCGTGCTGGGCAACAGGATCTCCGACTGGGGCGCCGCGGCGTGGCTCACCGAGCAGGTGGGCGACACGCTGCTGGGCTGCGTGGGGCACTCCGCGTGGATCCGGGCGGCCGAGCGCGGCACGGCTGGACCGGTCGGCGGCCTGGAACCGGGCAACACGCTGGCGTTGGCCGCGGTGCTGACCGCCCTGGACGCCCGGCGCCCGCCCCTGGACATGCAGCAGGGTGACATCGCTGCGACTCAGTCGGAGCAATGTCACCCTGCTGTGGTTGGTGCGGCCTACTCGGCGAGCAGGCGGTAGATCGTCTTGCGGGCCTCGGTGAGCGCCTCGGTGGCCGCGGTGATCTGGGCGGGCGTGCCCGCGCTGATCACCTGGTGGGCCGCGGCGTGCAGTTGGCCGAGCTGCTCGACGAGCGCGCTGGCGTCGTCGTCGGCGCCTCGGCCGACCGACTCCCACACCGCGTCGAGCTCGGCACGGTGCTCCTCGACGTAGCGGGTGCCCTCCTCGGTGAGGTGGACCACCCGGCGGCCCTCGGCCTGCTCGACGCGGACGAGGCCTTCGTCCTCCAGCTGCGAGAGCGTCGGGTACACCGAGCCGGGGCTGGGGCGCCATGCCCCACCTGTGCGCTCGGCGATCTCCTGGATGATCTCGTAGCCGTGGCGGGGCTGCTCGGCGACCAGCGCGAGCACGGCGGCGCGGATGTCACCGCGTGCCGTGCGCCGCCCGCGGCCGCGTGGACCGCCGAAGCGGCGGGCGAAGCCGGGGGGCATGCCGGGGCCGAAACCCGGGCCGAAGGGCGGGCCTGCGCGCCGGGCGCGCCTGCCGTGGCCACGCGGGCCGGGCTGGTCGTCGTCGACCGGGCCGTCGAACGGCGGGGGCGGCGGCGGGCCGTCGGTCGCGCGCATCTCGGCGTGACCGAACGGCGGACGGTGTCCGTGCCTGCGCCACTGGCCAGGTCGCGGACCGAAGCGGGGTCCCCATTCGGGGTTGCTGGCAGTCATGTGATGTCTCCTTGGTGATGTGAGCCTCCGTGCTCCGATAGCCTGGAGTAGCTCGTGTGCCATCACGATATATCGCGATACGTCAAATGACGATGTGACGTGCGTCACAGGCGGAGCTCAGCCCTCGTGCCAGCGCGGGGAGGTGGTGCGCGGGGGCGTCAACCTGGCGGGGACGTGCACGAGATGCGGTCCGCCCGACGCCACCGCCTTGGCGAGCGCGACGGCGAGCCCGCCCCGCACCGACCGCACGCCGGTCGCCGGAATCCCGAAGGCCGCGGCGAGGGCGACGAAGTCGGGCGTGGCGAGGTCGACCCCCACCTCGGGATCGCCCACGCGGGCCTGGTCGTAGCGCAGCATGCCGTAGCCGCGGTCGTCGACGACGAGCACGGTGACCGGCAGGCGTTCCTGCACCAGCGTGCCCAGCTCGCCCAGCGCCATGGCGAGCCCGCCGTCGCCGCAGACCGCGATCACCGGGTGCCCGGCGGCGGCAGGCCCGATCGCGGCGGGCAGCCCGAACCCCAGGGTGCCCCAGCCGACCGGGTAGGCCATCCTGCGCGGCCCTGGCGCGCCCGCGTAACCGCCGACCCAGTAGCCCGCGACCGCCATGTCGCACACCAGCACGGTCTCCGGGGTGCGCGCGGCCTCGACGGCGGCGACGAGCGCCATCGCCTCGGCGGTCGCCGGGTCCGCGGCGAGCCGGGCGTGCACCAGCGCACGCAGCCCGCGCGGCGCCCACTCCGGGTGGGTAGGCAGCCGATCACGCAGCCCCCGCAGCGCCTCGCCGAGCCGACCGGCGACGGCGGCGTCCGGCGCCCACTCCGGGGGATCGGTCGGCGGCGTCGGGTCGAGCGTGACCAGCCGGGGCGGGCGGGGCATCGTCCAGTTGCGGGTGTTCATGCCGTCCAGGTCGCCGCCGACCGCGAGCAGCACCTCGGCGCTCCCGATCAGCTCGGCGACCTCGGGCTCGTGCGGGGGCAGCCCGACCGCGGCCGGGTGCGCGGTCGGCGGCACACCGCGCCCGCCGAAGCTGGTCACCACAGGTGCGCCGAGGTGCTCGGCGAGCACGGCGACCGACGGCTCGGCGTCGACGGCACCGGTGCCCGCCCAGATCACGACGCGCTTCCCGGCGAGAACCGCGGCGGCGGCGTCGAGGTCGGCCTCGGCGGGCACGAGCTCGAACCAGGGCACCTCCTCGAGGCGGGACAGCCGGACGGCGTCGTGGCCCAACACGTCGGAGGGCACGTCCATGTAGACCGGTCCGCGCGGGTGCAGCATCGCGGTGGCGAGCGCGGCGTCGAGGGCACGGGCCGCCTCGGCGGCGGAGCGCGGCGTGAACACGGCCTTGGCCAGCGGCCGGAACAGGGCGGCCTGGTCGCGCGACTCGTGGAGGACGCCGCGCAGCCTGCCCTCCCGCCGCAGCGCCTGGGGGATCTCCGACGCCACGAGCAGCACCGGCGAGCGCACCGCGGCGGCCTCCCCGAACGCGGCGACGGCGTTGGCCGCGCCGGGCCCGGTCGTGACGACCGCGGCACCCAGCCTGCCGGTCGCCCGGGCCCAGCCGTCGGCGGCGTAGACGGCGGCCTGCTCGTGCCGCACGACCATCGGCGCGCGGTCCGCCGACCGCCAGAACGCCAGGTTGTGCACGCCGGGCAGCCCGAACACCGTCGTGGCGCCGTGCAGCGCGACGGCGTCGACGATCGACCGCGCGACGCTGACGACCCCCACAGACCCGAGCCTAGGCCGTGTCCCGTGGCACTGACCCACTGCCGCCCTGACGTCCCCCGAGCGCGGGCCCGCGTCACCCCACGCGGCCGCATCCCGCGGCCGCCCGCAATCGTTCACCGCGGGCCCGCGTCACCCCATAGGCCGCGTGCTCACCGGGCGGGCGCGCAGGGCGGCGATTTCCGGCAGGCTCCGCGCCCAAACGGTGATCATGGACGGCGGGAGACGGGACCAGCACGAACCGGTCTGGTCGTGGCCGGAGCGGGCCGCGTGTGGCGCGGGTCAGGTGGCCCCTGCGCGCAAGGCGCGGGAGAGGCCGAGTGCGGCGGTCCGGACGGCCGGGGCGAGGCGGGCGGCGTCCAGGCGGTTGGCCCACCCCGTTATCGAGATGGCGGCAACGGCGTGGAGGCTGCCGTCCCGGACGGGCGCGGCGACGCACGCGATCCCCACCGTCGACTCCTCGTGCTCCTCGGCCACGCCCCGCTCGCGCACACGGGCCAGCTCCTCCGCCAGCAGCCCAGGGGCGACCACGGTGCGGGGGGTGCGGCGCGACAGCCCGGCCGCCACGACGGCGGCGAACCGCTCCGGCGGCCCGAACGCCAACATCGCCTTGCCCACGCCCGTGCAGTACGCGGGCATCCGGCCGCCGATCCGCGTGGAGATCTGCGGCCCGTGCCGTCCGTTCAGCTTCTGCACGTACACGACGTCCAGTCCGTCGGGGACCGCCAGGTGCACGGTCTCGTGGGTGGCCTCGAAGAGGTCGGCGAGGAACGGCGCGGCCGCCTCGCGCAGGCCGCGCTGCAGCGGCGCGAGCTGGCCGAGCTCGAACAACCGCATCCCGAGCCGGACTCCGCGAGGGGTGCGCTCGACGACGTTCCACTGCGCCAGCTCGCCCAGCATCCGGTGTGCGGTGGGTTTGGGGATCCCGGTCCGTCGGGTCAGCTCGGCCAGCGTCAGCTCGCCGTCCCCGGGCCGGAACGCCGTGAGCAGGGTCAACGCGCGGCCCAGCACGGACTTCGGCGGCTCGGCGGGGCGCACGCCCCGACCCTAACGTCTCTCTGAGTGGAACGGAGCCGTAGAGCGAACGGCGCGTGCGCGGCACCCTCCCCGGTCATGAGTACCGAGAGGGTGACGGCCGCGATCGTCGGGCCGGGCAACATCGGCACCGACCTGCTGGCCAAGCTCGAGCGGAGCGCGGTCATCGACGTCGCGTACATGGTCGGGGTGGTCGAGTCCGACGGCCTCGCGCACGCCCGCGACGTCGGGATCGCCGCCTCCGCGGAGGGGGTCGACTGGCTGCTGCGACAGGACCCGCTGCCGCAGGTCGTCTTCGAGGCCACGTCGGCGGCCGCGCACCTCGCCAACGCACCGCGCTATGCCGAGGCGGACATCCAGGCGGTCGACCTCACGCCCGCCCACCTCGGGCCGATGGTGTGTCCTCCGGTGAACCTGCACGGGCACATCGCGGCGCCCAACGTCTCGATGATCACCTGCGGCGGGCAGGCCACGATCCCGATGGTGCACGCCGTGTCGCGCGTGACGCCCGTGCCGTACGCGGAGATCGTCGCCTCGGTGGCGTCGCGGTCGGCGGGGCCGGGCACGCGCGCCAACATCGACGAGTTCACGCACACGACGTCGCAGGCCGTCGCCGAGGTCGGCGGGGCGGCCCGCGGCAAGGCGATCATCATCCTCAACCCCGTCGAGCCGCCGATGATCATGCGGGACACCGTGTTCTGCATGATCGGCGCGGACGCCGACGAGGCCGCGATCACCGCGTCGATCCACGAGATGGTGGCCGACGTCCAGCAGTACGTCCCCGGCTACACGCTGCGCGCCGAGCCGCAGTTCGACGAGCCGCGGCCCGACTGGCAGGGCAACGGCCGGGTCGCGATGTTCCTCGAGGTCAAGGGCAACGGCGACTACCTGCCCGCCGTACGCGGGCAACCTCGACATCATGACGGCCGCGGCCGCCCGCGTCGGCGAGCTGATGGCCCAGGCGAAGCTGGGGGTTTCCGGATGACCACAGCAATCGAAGGACGCGACGCCCGTTCGGCAGCGGCCGCCAACGCCCCGTCGGGCGGAGGATCAGACCTGCCGCAGATCCGCAACGACGTCCGGATCACCGACACCACGCTGCGCGACGGCAGCCACGCGATGGCCCACCAGTTCACCGAAGAACAGGTGCGCGCCACCGTGCACGCGCTGGACGGGGCGGGCGTCGAGATCATCGAGGTCACCCACGGCGACGGCCTGGGCGGCAGCTCGTTCAACTACGGCTTCTCCGCCGAGGACGAGATCAAGCTGATCGCAGCAGGCGTTGACGAGGCCACCCAGGCCCAGATCGCGGTGCTGCTCGTGCCCGGCATCGGCACGATGAAGGACCTCCAGCGTGCCTACGACGCGGGGGCGCGGGTGGCCAGGGTGGCGACCCACTGCACCGAGGCCGACGTGTCGGTGCAGCACTTCGGGCTGGCGCGCAGCCTCGGCATGGAGACCGTCGGCTTCCTCATGATGGCGCACAAGACCACGCCCGAGGAGCTCGCCCGACAGGCCCGGATCATGGTCGACGCGGGCGCGCAGTGCGTCTACTGCGTGGACTCGGCGGGCGCGCTGGTGCTCGACACGGCCCAGGCGCGCGTCGAGGCGCTGGTGCGTGAGATCGGCGATCAGGCGCAGGTGGGCTTCCACGGGCACCAGAACCTGTCCATGGGCGTGGCCAACTCGGTGCTCGCGTACCAGAACGGGGCTCGCCAGATCGACGGTGCGCTGTGCGCGCTCGGCGCGGGCGCGGGCAACTCGCCCACCGAGGTGCTGGCCGCGACGTTCGACCGGCTGGACATCGCCACCGGCGTGGACGTCGGCGGGGTGCTCGCCGCCGCCGAGGACGTGGTGAAGCCGTTCCTGCCACGCTGGCCTTCGATGGACCGCAACGCGATCGTGCAGGGTTGGGCGGGGGTCTACTCGTCGTTCCTGCTGCATGCGGAGCGCGCCGCGCAGCGGTACGGCGTGCCCGCCTACGAGATCCTCGCCCGCGTGGGCGAGCTGGGCTACGTCGGCGGCCAGGAGGACATGATCATCGACGTGGCGATCGAGCTGGCACAGCACAAGGCGGAAGCGACCGGTTGACGAAAAGCCCGGGCACCGACGATGCCGAGGCCTGGCCGGGGAGGAAAGGCTAGATGGAGATCTTCGGGCACGTCATCGACGGGCGGGAGCAGCAGTCGGGCGCCACGTTCGACTCGGTCGACCCCTGGACCAGAGAGCCCTGGGCGACGGTCGCGCTGGGCGGCGCGGACGAGGCCGACCGCGCCGTCACCGCGGCGCGCAGGGCGTTCGACGAGGGGCCGTGGCCCCGGATGGGCTTCGCCGAGCGTGGCGCGATCATCCACCGCTTCGCCGACCTGCTGATGGCGCACATCGACGAGCTCGCGCTCGCCGACACCCGCGACATGGGCAAGCCCCTCTCGGACGCCAAGGGCAGGGACGTGCCGCGCGCGGCCCAGAACTTCCGGTTCTTCGCCGACCACGCGCGGCTGGCGATGGCCGAGGCGCTGCCGATGGACACCGGCCACCACGCCTACACCCGCTACGAGCCCGCGGGCGTCGTGGCGGCGATCGCGCCCTGGAACTTCCCGCTGATGCTGGAGAGCTGGAAGGTGGCTCCCGCGCTGGCCTGGGGCAACACCGTGGTGCTCAAGCCCGCGGAGGACACCCCGGCGTCGGCGACGATCATGGCCCGGCTCGCGCTGGAGGCGGGCGTTCCGCCCGGCGTGTTCAACGTGCTGCACGGCTACGGGCCGAACGCGGCGGGCTCGGCGCTCACGGAGGACCCTCGGGTGGACCGGATCACGTTCACCGGCGAGTCGAACACCGGCCGGGCCATCACCGGCGCGGCCGCCCGCAACCTCACCCCGGTGAGCCTCGAGCTGGGCGGCAAGGGCGCGAACCTCGTGTTCGCCGACGCCGACCTGGACAACGCCGTCGACTGGTCGATCAAGGCGATCTTCTCCAACGCCGGACAGGTGTGCCTGGCGGGCTCGCGGCTGTACGTCGAGCGGCCGGTGCTCGACGACTTCCTCGCCCGGTTCGTCGCCGCCGCCGAGGCGCTCACCATCGGCGACCCCAAGGACCCGGCCACTGAGCTCGGCCCGCTCGCGTCCGAGACGCACCACCGGAAGGTGCGCGGCTACGTCGACAACCCCGGCGGCAAGATCCTCACCGGCGGGCTCGGCGAGGGCTGGGTGGTGAAGCCGACGATCGTCGTCGACGTCCCGGCCGACGCCCCGATCCAGTGCGAGGAGGTGTTCGGCCCGGTCGTCACGGTCACCCCCTTCGACGCCGAGGACGAGGCCGTGCGCGCCGCAAACGGCACCCCGTTCGGGCTCAACGCGATGATCTTCACGGAGAACCTCTCCCGGGCACATCGCGTCGCGGCCCTCCTCCGGGCGGGCACGATCTGGACGAACTGCTTCTTCATCCGTGACCTGCGCGCCCCGTTCGGGGGCTTCGGCGACTCCGGTTGGGGTCGCGAGGGCGGCAACTTCAGCCGGGAGTTCTTCACCGAGCCCAAGGCCGTCGTGATGAACATCCGGCAGTAGACACCCGGAGACGTCCGGCGGCAGTCGCGTCGATGATCCGGTGCCCTCGCAGAAGCCGTCTGCCCGTCGCGGGGCCCCAGGACCCTGCGGGGTGTCAGCGGGGTCTGCGCGGTGGGGGCTGCGAGAACGAGGCCGACAGGAGGGCAGCGCTCGCTGTGCGGGCGAACCAGGCCTGCACGTCGTCGAGCGACCACCCGCGCTCACCGACGAGCAGCCGGTACATCTCGGGCTGGATGAGCAGCCACAGCTCGTCGCGCGCCCGGTCGAGCGTCAGGTCCGGTCGGAGCGCGCCCGCCGCCGCGAGCTGGTCCACCACCCCGGACGCGCCCGCGTGGGACTCGCGCCGGATCGTCGCCACGAACGCGACGAGGTCGGGCTCCCCGGCCTGCGCGCCCTGCATCAGCACGTCCAGCAGCGGGCCGAGGCGCTCCCAGAGCGCCCGTCCGACGGCCGCGTAGCGCTCCAGCTTGCGGGCCGGGTCCGGCTCGGCGTCCAGTGCCGCGAACTCGGGTCGACCGCGCAGGGGCACCGGTTCGTCGTCCCCGACGAGCGTCACGTCGTACACCGCCTTGGCCAGCGCCGCCTTGGTGCCGAAACCTTTCTGCACGGTCTCCGGTGACACCTGGGCCGCCGCCGCGACCTGAGCGATCGTCGTGCCCGCGTAGCCGTGGGCGAGCAGCAGGTCCCGTGCCGCATCCAGGATCCGACGCCGGGTCATGCGCGCCTGCTCGGCCCGGCGGCTGTTGTCGTAGGTGCGCTGCTTGACGTCCCGGGCCACCATTCGTTACCGTCCTCAGTATCTAATACTGCTAACCGTATCGGATGACGGTACGCCAGGGGGGAACATGCGGCACACGCTGGAGCGGGGTGGCCTTCGGCTCGCCTACGACGACACCGGCGCACGTGGCGACCGCCCCGTCGCCCTGCTCGTCCACGGCTGGCTTTCGCGGCGCGCCGACCTATGCACGCTGGGCGCCGCGCTCGCGCCCACCTACCGGGTGATCGCGCTGGACGCACCGGGGCACGGCGAGAGCGACGTGCCGGACGCCTGTGCCGTGGACGACCGGCTCGCCATCCCGGCGCAGGCCGCCGACCTCGCCGCGCTCTGCGACCGGCTCGGGATCCGCGATGTGGTGGTGATCGGCCATAGCGCGGGGGGTGCCGTGGCCGTCGAGCTCGCCGCGCGGCGACCCGATCTCGCCGCGGCCGTCGTGGCGCTCGACGCGACGATGCTGTTCCGCAAGGAGGTGCTCAGGGGCGTCGAGCCGTTGCTCGCCGCGCTCCGCTCGCCTGCGTGGCAGGTCGCGCTGCGCGGGTTCCTGCAGCAGAGCTACCTGCCGACCGACGATCCGGCGCTGTTGGCCGAAGAGCTCGCCGCCCTGGAGCGGATGCCGCAACACGTCGTGGCCGCCGTTGCGGAGCGGTTCCTCGCGTGGGACGCCGAGGCGGCCCTGCGCGACCTCGCCGCCCCACTGCTCTACGTCGACGCCTCGCAGATGACCGATCTGGACCGCCTCGCCGAGCTCGTGCCGTCGGTCGCCGTCGCGCGGACGGTCGGTGTGGGGCACGTGCAGCTCGTCGCACGCCCGCGGCAGGCCGTCGCCGCCATGGAGGACTTCCTCGCCATCCACGGGCGTCCCCGTGTGGACAACCGGGCCCCCGTTCTCGCCCTGTTCGCCGCGGTACAGGCGGGTGAGCTGGGCTGCATCGACGAGCTGGTCGCGGCCGACTTCGTCGACCACGGCGCGCCGCCCGGGCTGATCTCACCCGGTCCCGAGGGCTACCGCACGATCTTCCGCATGCTCGGGGACGCGCTGCAGATCCGGTACGAGATGCTCGATGTCGTCGCGGAGGGCGAGTCGGTGATGGCCTGGGTGCGGTGCACCGGCAGGCACGTCGGCGAGTTCGCCGGGATCCCGCCGACGGGGCGCGCGTTCGGGTTCGAGGCCATGCACCGCTACCGCGTGGAGGACGGCGTGATCCGCGAGCACCACGCGGTGCGCGACGACCTGGGGCTCTTCCGACAGCTCGGCCTCGTCCCGGAAGCGGCCCAGGAAGCGGTCTAGCCATCCGCTCCG
This sequence comes from uncultured Actinomycetota bacterium, assembly GCA_963770115.1. Lineage (GTDB taxonomy): Bacteria > Actinomycetota > Actinomycetes > Mycobacteriales > Pseudonocardiaceae > Pseudonocardia. The sequence goes on along the minus strand of CAVYOT010000007.1, from coordinate 133,261 downwards.
CCTCCGCGCGAGACTGGCGGAATGCGGCACGCCTACGCCCAGGACGCGGTGCTCCACCTCGCGTCGGACGCCGACATCGCCGCGCCGGGCGGCGCGATCACCACGGAGCTGTGCGGGCGCGGGGAGCACGAGCCGCCCTGCCCCCTGGCCCCGCACCACACCGCCGCCCGCCGCGCCGGGTCCGAGGTCCACCTGCGGATCCTGTTCGCGACCGAGACCGAGCGCGAGACCCAGGTGCGGGAACGCATCGGCCGGGCGCTGGCGCGATGGGACGTCCGCAGCTGCACCGCCGGCTCGGTGCGGCCCGAGGAGCAGGCGCACGCCGGGCGGCTCGCCGCGTCGCCGTCGTGAGCGCGCAGGACGCGGGCCATCACGGGGGTCTCGACGAGGGCATGGCCGAGCGGGTCGGCGCGTTGGAGTCCCTCCTCGTCGAGAAGGGCTACGTGCGCCCCGACACGCTCGACGCGATCGTCACCACGTACGAGGAGGACGTCGGGCCGCGCAACGGGGCCAAGGTCGTCGCGCGGTCCTGGGCGGACCCGGCCTACCGGGAGCGGCTCTTCACCGACGCCACCGCGGCGATCGCGGAGCTGGGCTTCGGCGGCCGTCAGGGCGAGCACATGGTGGCGGTGGCGAACACGCCCGACGAGCACCACCTCATCGTCTGCACGCTGTGCTCCTGCTACCCGTGGCCGGTGCTGGGTCTGCCGCCCACCTGGTACAAGTCGGCGGCCTACCGCTCCCGCGCGGTGATCGACCCGCGCGGGGTGCTCGCCGACTTCGGCGTCACGCTGCCCGCGTCGACCCGTATCTCGGTGCACGACTCGACGGCCGAGGTGCGCTACCTCGTCGTGCCCCTCCGGCCCGCGGGCACCGACGACCTCGACGAGGACGCGCTCGCCGCACTGGTCACCCGCGACGGGATGATCGGGACGGCACTGGTGTGACGGTGCCGAGATGAATGGGGCGGCGGACCTCGGCGGGATGATGGGCTTCGGGCCGGTCGTACCGGAACCCGAGAGCGAGCGCTTCCACGCCGAGTGGGAACGGCGGGCGCTGGCGCTCGTACTGGCGATGGGCGCCGCGCGACGGTGGAGCATCGACGCCAGCCGGTTCGCCCGCGAGAGCCTCCCGCCGCCGGTCTACCTGGGCTCGTCCTACTACGCGATCTGGACGCGGGGACTTGAGCGCCTGCTGGTCGCCACCGGCCTGGTCGGGGAGGACGAGCTCGCGGAAAGGCGCGCGCGGCGCCTGGGCGCTGCGGTGCAGGCGTGGAGCCCCGATGAGGCCCGCGCGGTGTTCGCGGCGGGCAGCCCGTACGCGCGTCCGGAGCCCGGCCCGTCCCTTTTCGCCGTGGGCGACGCGGTGCACACCCGCGTCATGCACCCCACCGGCCATACCCGGCTGCCCCGCTACGCGCGCGGCAAGGCGGGCGTCGTCGAGCGGGTGCACGGCGCGCACGTCCTGCCTGACGCCAACGCCCACGGCGCGGGGGAGCGGCCCGAGTGGCTCTACACCGTCCGTTTCAGCGGTCGGGAGCTGTGGGGGCCGGACGCCGATCCGGGTCTGACGGTGGCGATCGACGCCTGGGAGAGCTACCTCGTGGCGCCGGGGAACTCCGCACCCGCGCCGGTCGTCTGACTGCTGTAGAGGGAGGTCGTCATGGTGCTGCGGATCCTGGGGATCGTGCTGGCGGTCTGGATCGTGTTCGCGCTGTTCGGGGCCGTGTTCAAGTTCCTCACCGCGGCGCTCGTGATCGGTGCGATCGTGTTCGTCGGCGCCGCGGCCTACTCGGCGATCCGCAACCGGTCCCGCCGCCAACTCCCGTAGTTAGTAACCCTGGCACGTGCGGGTGATGTAGGCGCTCACCCGCTGCGCCGCGGCCGCCGCGCCGGTGGCCGCGGCCGTCGCCGAGGCCATGGGGTCGCGCGAGACGGCTGCGATGTCCCCGTTCGCGCGCACCAGGGCGTCGAGCTGGGCGTCGAGCGCGTCGACGACGATCTGCACGTCGGCCCGGATGTCGGACGGGGCGGCGGCGAGGAGCTCGATGCCGCTGTGGCGCACCGCGTCGACCGTGCGCTCCAGCTGGTCGGGCGGCACCGTGCCGCGCTGGGCGAACCCGTTGAGGGGGCGCAGCGCGTCGGCGTTGTCCTGGGCGGCGGCGCAGAATGGGCTGAGTGCGCCTGCGGTGGGGCTCGCCGGGAGGGGTCGGTCGGTGTCGGCCACCGAGCTTCCACAGGCCGCGACCCCCGCGAGCAGCGCGGCACCGACGAGCAGGTCGACGCGACGCGACCCGAGACCCATGACCACTCCGGATGAGGTTCGGCGGACGCGTCAACGGTAGCCCGGGCCGCCCGTGGGCCGTCGCGCGGTGTCCGGCGGAACGCGCGGGCCGTCCCGGTCGTTGTGTCGGATGTGTCCGGCATTCCTGTCCGTCGCATGACCGTCCTGGGCGCGCTGTGGCGTGCCGTGGTGAAGGGTCGCCGTCCCGGCACGCCCGGGCTGGGTGACCGCCTGCGATCGCTGCCGCGGATGGTGGTGGGCGCCGTGTCCGGCCGCTACCCGGAGCTGGGCCGCGGCAGGTTGGCGTTGATGATCCTGGCCGTGGCCTACATCGTCTCGCCGATCGACCTGCTGCCCGAGGCGTTCCTGGGCCTGCTCGGCCTGGGTGACGACGCGGTGGTCGCGCTCTGGCTCGGCGGGGCGTTCCTCGTGGAGTCCGAGCGCTTCCTCAGCTGGGAGCACTCCCGAAGCCTTGGCGGGTTCGTCGACGATCACTAGCGTGGCGCCATGCCCATCCTCGAGGTGCATCTCGTCGAGGGCGAGCACACCGCCGCCCAGCACGCCGAGCTGCTCACCAGGATGAGCGCGCGCTACGCGGAGGTGCTCGCGTCGCCGCTCGAACGCATCCGGGCGTACGTGTCGGTGCACCGACGCGAGCTCTGGGCCACCGGCGGCGTGGTGGGCGTGGAGGCGCCGTACTTCACCGCGATCGTGCTGGAAGGTCGCCCTGCCGAGCAGCGGCGCAGACTGCTCGAGGCCTTCACCGACATCCTCGTCGACACCCTGGGCGTCGACCGTAGGCTCGTGCGGGGTCGGATCATCCAGGTGTCGCCCGAGGACTGGGCGATCGGCGGGGTGCCTGCGAGCGCCGCGCGCAGCGCGGAGATCGCCGCCCGGTCCGGCACCTCCTGACCGCGGGCGCATCGACGCTTGTGGTCAGAAGATGCCGCGACGGGCGCCGACGTCCAGCGCCAGCGTCGAGCCGTCGAGCGCGCCCGCCTCGGGTGCCAGGAGCGTGGCCACCGCCCAGGCCACCTCGGCGGGGGTGACCAGGCGGCCGAGGGGCGACTCGGCGGCCCGCTCGGCGAGCACCTCGTCGACCGTTACGCCGCGGGTGTCGGCCGCCTGCCGCGACAGCGCTCGCAGCCGCGGGGTGTCGGCCGGTCCGGGCGCGACCAGGTGCGCGGTCACCCCGCGCGGGCCGTAGGCGATCGCGAGCTGACGCACGAGGTTGGCCAGCGCCGCGTTGGTGACGCCTGCCGCGCACGCGTAGGGCGCGGGCTCGATCCCGTAGTGGCCGCCGAGCGCGACGATGCGGGCGCCCGGCCGCAGGAGGGGGTCCACGGCCCGCACCAGCCGCAGCAGCCCGCCGCACTTCAGGGCCACCGCCCGGCCCAGCGCGTCGGGCTCGATCGTGGCCAGCGGCCCGGCGGCGGGCAGCCCGGCGGCCTGGACGACCATGCGCACCGGCCGGTCGCCGACCGCCGCCGCGATGGCGGGGACAGCCGCGTCCGACCCGATATCGGCGGTGCACCACCCCATCGCGCCGCCCCCACTACCCGCAGCGGGGTCGCGGGCGGCGTCCGTGCCGAGGCCTGCACCGCCGCCGGACGCGGGTGGGCTGGTGTCGCGGGCGTGGCCCGCGTGCCGCCTGGTGTCGCGGGCCTGGCCAACGCCGCCGTCGGCGGTGGGCGGCCGGGTGTCGCGGGCCTGGCCAACGCCGCCGTCGGCGGTGGGCGGCCGGGTGTCGGGGGCGTGGCCCGCGACGCCGCCTGCCGGGGACGGGTCGGCGCCCGTCCCGCCTCGGGCGACCCCGACCACGTCGAGCCCGGCGGCCCTCAGCCGCTCCGCGATGGCGCCGCCCAGCGCCCCGGACGCCCCGACGACGACGGCGACCTCCGACCCGCTCATCCGCGCCGGCCCGGGCGCCGCCGCGTCGCGGCAGGGTGACGCTCCTGGGGCCGGGTTCCCGTCACAGGCCCAGCTCCTTCCGCGCGCGTCCGAAGACCTCGGCCGGGTCGGTGAGGTCCAGCTGCAGTGCGATCATGCCCGCTTCCCGCGCGGCGTCGACGTTCCAGGGCATGTCGTCGACGAACACGATGGCGGACGCCGGGTGGCCCAGCGCGTCCGCGGCGAGCGCGTAGGCCCGTGGGTCGGGCTTGAGCACGCCGGTCACCGACCCGTCGACCAGCGCGTCCACGCCCGACAGCAGCGGGTGCCGGGCCATCGCGCCGTCGCCGTGGAACGCCGTCAGGTCGTTGGTGAGCACCCCGACCGGGACGCCCGCGGCCTGCGCGTCCGCCACCAGCGCACCGGCCTCCGGCCGCAGCATGTCCTCGGTCAGGCCGTACAGCAGGCGCATGCATTCGGTGATCGGCCAGCCCGGCCTGCCCAGCGCCGCGCCGATCTCGTCCGACCTGGCCTGCCAGTAGCCCCGCTCGGTGATCTCTCCGCGCAGCATCGCGTCCCACAGCGGGTCCGGCTCGGGACCGAGCGGGCCGCGCCGCGCGACGACGGAACGCACCGCGGGCTCGCGTTCGCCCAGCAGCGCCATCCGCTCCAGTCCGGAGCTGAACGCTGTGCCGCCCAGGTCGAGCAGCAGCGCCCGCCCGATCAATGGTCGGGCTCCGTGCCGGCGTAGCGCCGGAGCTGCCGCTCACCCATCGGAGTGTCCCGCCCGACCCGGGTCAGCCGCTCGTTCTTTCTCTGCCCTGAACATGGGCCGCACCCTAGAAACCGTCCGTGACCTGCGGGAAGCCCTGTGTTGCGCACCGCAGAACGGTCGCTCGCTCGACCGTGTCCGTTCCGCACACGCGAACGACCCGCTTGCCCCGCCGCTGTGTCCACTGTCACCTTCCTCCGAACCGACCTCACTGAGGAGATCACATGGGCAACGTCGTCCCCGTCGACGAGTTCACGGGCGAGTGGTACCCGGGCTACAAGCCCGAGCACTTCGACTTCCCGTACTGGGTCGACGGCCCTTCGCCGTTCAAGCCGGGTGACGAGAACGCCTTCTGGTTCCTCGACTTCCACTGGTCGCGCGGGCTCACCCCGCTCGCTGCCACGCTGTGGAGCGCCGACGGCTACTGCTGGGGCACCCAGGGGGCGTCGGAGAAGCTGCCGCTGCCCCCCGGCCGCGGCGTGACCTGCCGGTTCGCGGGCACCCACCTCTACGGCTCCCCGATCCCCGAAACGGACCCGCGCGAGATCGGCGCCCGAGCCAACCGGCTCGGCGTGAACCTCCCGCACTTCCTCCAGAACTACCGCTCCATCTGGGAGGCGGGCCGCGACGAGCTGGAGGCCACCTGGGACTACTTCCAGGGCGTCGACCTCGCCGCGGTGCCGACGTCCGACCTCGCAGGCCTGATCCAGCAGGGGCGCCGCTACCACAAGCGGGCCATGGAGATCCACTTCGACGTCATGTACCCGATGCTGGTGAACTTCCTCGGCTTCTACGGCGCCTGCGCCGAGCTGGGGATCGACACCAACGTGGTCGGCAAGTTCCTCCAGGGCGAGGACACCAAGATCATGGAGCTGGACCGGGAGCTCTCCGGGCTCGCGGTCAAGGCCCGCCAGGCCGGGCTCGCGCAGGTCTTCGCCGACAACGAGCCGGGGAACCTGCGTGCCGCGCTCTCGGCGCACGGCGGCTCCGCGTCGCAGTGGCTGACCGACTTCGACGACTTCCTCGCGGTCTACGGCCACCGCCAGGACGCCACCTGCGACGTCGGCCTGCCGAGCTGGATCGAGGACAACGCGAACGCGTTCGGCAACATCAAGACCTTCCTGCTGCAGAAGGAGGACCACGACTTCGAGGCCGCGGCGCGCAACGCCCTCGCCGAGCGCGACGCCGCCATCGACGCCGCGCGTTCGGGCCTGACCAAGGAGGAGCAGGCCGTGTTCGACGGCGGACTGGCCGCCAACCAGGCCGCGAACTTCCCCTGGTGGCAGGACGACCACAACTTCTACATCGACCTCAAGGTCATGCTGCCGCTGCGGCATGCCTGCCAGGAGCTGGCGCGGCGCGTGGACGCCGACAACAAGGACGACATGCTCTACCTCTTCTGGCCGGAGCTGCTCGACGTCGCGGGCGGCAGGCCCTACGTCGGGGAGATGAAGAGCCTGGTCGCCGCCCGTCGGCAGTACTTCGACCACTGGCGCGGCAAGCGCGGCGAGATGCCCAAGGTGCTCGGCACGGTCCCGGAGGCGGTCGAGGACCCGGTGCTGATCGAGATCTTCGGCATCAACCCGCACTCGCTGAAGGTGATGCGGGACCCGGAGTCGGCCCACCAGACCACGCTGACCGGCGTCGCGGCGGCCAACGGCGTGGCCACCGGCATCGCGCGGGTGCTGCAGAGCGCCGACGAGCTGCACCGGCTCGCCCCCGGTGAGATCCTCGTGTGCGAGTCGACGTCGCCGAACTGGACGCCGGTCTTCGGCAAGATCGCGGCCGCGGTGTGCGACGGCGGTGGCATGCTGAGCCACGCCGCCATCGTCGGCCGCGAGTACGGGGTGCCGACGGTCACCGCGGCAGGCGTCGCGACGCTGGCGATCGGGGACGGCGACGAGATCGAGGTCGACGGGACCAACGGCAAGGTCACGATCCTCAAGCGGGCTGCGGAGCTGGCGAACGCATGACGGGAGTGCTTGTGCAGACAGCGCTGGTGTGGGTCGACGACATCGAGCCGGAGGCCGCGATCGCGGCGGCCGGGTCCAAGATGGGCAGACTCGCCGACCTGCACCGCGCGGGGGTCCAGGTGCCGCAGGGCTTCGCGGTCACCGTCGACGCCTACCGGCGGCACTGTGCGGAGTCCGGTCTCGACGGCCGGATCGACGAGATCCTGGCCGGGTGCGACCCGGACGCGGTCGAGGGGGCCTCGGCGCAGATCCGCGAGCTGTTCATCGCCACGCCGATGTCGGACGCGCTGACCGCGGAGATCGTCGAGGCGTACGAGGAGCTGTGCCTGCGGTGTGTGGACGTCAACGTCCCCACCGCGGTGCGCTCCTCGGCCACCGGTGAGGACGCGGCCGACGCGTCCTTCGCAGGGATCTTCGACACCTACCTCGGCGTGTCCGGGCCGCAGCGGGTGCTGGACGCGATCCGGGCGTGCTGGGGGTCCCTCTTCACCGCCCGCGCGCTCGCGTACCGCCTGCGCAAGGGGATCAGCCACCACGCCATGCCGATCGCGGTCGGCGTGATCGAGCTGATCCACGCCAGGGCCTCGGGAGTGGCGTTCTCGGTGCACCCGGTCACCGGCAAGCCCGACCGGGTCGTCATCGAGACGTCGTGGGGCTGGGGCGAGGCGATCGTGCAGGGCGTCGTCGACCCGGACCACATCGAGGTGGGCAAGACCGACGGGCGCGTCCTCAGGTACAACGTCGCGCACAAGAAGGTGGTATCGGCGTTCGACTTCGCCAAGGGCCGCGTCACCGAGGTCGACATGCCGGCCCGGCTGGCCGACCGGCGCGTGCTCGACGACGAGCAGATCGCGGCGATCACCGAGGCCGTCACGTCGATCGAGGAGCACTACGGCTACCCCGTCGACGTCGAATGGGTGATCTCGCGGCATCGGCGCGCGGGCGATCCGATCTGCATCGTCCAGTCCCGACCGGTCACGGTCGTGGCGACCGAGGCGGCGCCCACCGCGTACGACCCGGTCGCCGTGGCCCAGAAGTACGTGTTCAGCGGCAAGGGGCTGCCTGGACGCTAGGTAGGCTTCGTCACGGCGGTCGCGGCGCGCGGTGCGTGCGCATGGTAGGCATCCGCCGTGGAAAGCATGCGCATCGTCACCCAGCGCACGACGGGCGGCCCCGAGGTGCTCGAGATCGGGCAGGCGCCCGTGCCCGAGCCGCTGCCCACCGAGGTCCGTGTGCGGGTGGCCGCCGCCGGGGTGAACCCCGTCGACTGGAAGACCCGCGCGGGCGGCGGCATGTCCAAGGTGCTGGGGCCGCCGCCGTTCACGGTGGGCTGGGACGTGGCGGGCACGGTCGAGGCCGTCGGCGTGGGTGTCACCCGGTTCGCGGTGGGCGACACCGTGTTCGGGATGCCGTGGTTCCCCCGCGCGGCCAAGGCCTACGCCGAGTTCGTCACGGCGCCCTCGCGGCACTTCGCGCACCGGCCCGCCGGGCTGTCGGAGGTCGAGGCCGCCGGGCTGCCGCTCGCCGGGCTGACGGCGTGGCAGTGCCTCGTCGACATCGCCGACGTGGGCCCCGGCCAGCGGGTGCTCATCCACGCCGCGGCGGGCGGGGTCGGCCACCTGGCCGTGCAGATCGCCAAGGCGCGCGGGGCCTACGTCATCGGCACGGCGTCGGCGGGCAAGCACGACCTCCTGCACGACCTGGGCATCGACGAGGCGATCGACTACCGCGCCGAGCCGTTCGAGCGGGCGATCGAGCCGGTGGACCTCGTCTACGACCTCATCGGCGGCGACGTCGCGGCCCGCTCGCTGGACGTCCTGCACCCCGACGGGCGGATGATCTGTCTGCCCTCGGCGGCCGCCGCCGACGCGCTGGCCGCCGCCGCGGACCGGGGACTGCGGGCGACCGGCATGCTCGTCGAGCCCGACGGGGACGGGCTGGAGCAGCTGGCCCACCTGGTGGACGACCGGCGGCTGCGCGTGTTGGTGGCCGAGACGTTCCCTCTGGAGCGGGCGAGCCACGCCCACCGCGCGGGCGAGCTCGGCCACACGACCGGCAAGCTGGTGCTCACGGTCTGACCGCCGACCCTCGGCCACCCTTGACCGCCTCCGCCGGATCCTGAGGAGGCCTATCCGAGCAGGTCACAGCGGCCCGCCGCGCAGCGTGCCAGCGTGGCGTCGAGCTCGGCCCTGACGGCGGTGAGCCGGGCGAGCTCCGTGTCCACGCGGTCACGCGCCGCCGCGAGCCGCCAGCGCTCCGAGTCGCAGCTGCCCCCGTCGTCGTGGGCGCGCAGGGCGTCGCCGACCTCCTCCAAGGTCATGCCGAGGCCCTGCAGCTGGCGGGCGATGCGGATGCGCGCGACCGCACGCTCCGTGTAGAGGCGGTAGCCGGAGGGGAGCCTGGCCTCGGGGCGCAGCAGGCCGCGACGCTCGTAGTACCGCACGGTGTCGATGCTCACCTCGGCCAGCCGGGCCACCGCGCCGATCTTCAGCAGGTCGTCTTGACTCTGGACCATGCTCCAGACTTTACGGTGGGCCGATGACCGACATCGTCTGCGACATGCGGCACGCCGCGGACACCCCGCGGCAGCGCCTCGATGAATACGCCCGGCTGTTCGCGGCCGCCTTCGTGGCCCGGCAACGCACGGCCCACGGGGTGCGGTGGTCGCTGCGCGCGCACCCCGGGATCGCGGAATGGGCCGCTGACCTCGCTGCGCGGGAGGAAGCGTGCTGCGCGTTCCTCACCATCACGGTGACCGTCGAGGGGAACCGTGTGCGGTGGGACGTCGCGAGCACCGACGACCCGGCCGCGCGGGCGGTCGTGGACCTGTTCTACGACCTGCCCGTGTCCCCGCCTGCCGATCTCGACGCGGTCCGGCTGCCCGTCGTCGGCGGCAGGCCGGACTGCTGAAGCCGCCGGGTCCCGCGCCCGCCGCGCCCGCGGTCCCGGGCGTGCTGCCCTGCTCACGTCACGTCGGAATCAGCCGCGCGGATGTCGGCGGCCGTAGGGCTTTCGTTCCCGGACATGGCACGGGCGGGCCGTCGGTCATGGTGCGCCGAGGCGGTGGCTGACCACCCGGGCCGCCTCGATCACGGCGGCCCTGATGCGCCGAAGGGGCGCCGGGCCCGCGCGGTCGGCGGGGGCGGCCACCGACAGCGCGGCGATCACGATGCCGTCCGTGCCGCGCACCGGCGCCCCCACCGACACCACCCCCACCCGGCTCTCCTCCCGGTTCTCCGCCCACCCGCGCGCGGCGATCTCACGCAGCCGCGCGCGCAGCGTCGCCTCGTCGACGATCGTGTACGGGGTGATGCGCCGAGGCGTCCACGCGCGCAGCCGCTCGTCCAGCTCGTCGGGGGGCAACGCGGCGAGCAGCACCTTCCCGGTGCTCGTGGTCGGCGCGGGCAGCCGGGTGCCGACGCGCGCGAAGATCCGCACGGTGTACGGGCTCTCCAGTCGGTCGACGTACACCGACTCGTTGCCGTCGAGCACCGCGAGCTGCACCGTCTCCCCGGTGGACGCGCGGAGCGTCGCCATCACGGGCAGCGCCGCCTCGTGCAGGTCCAGCCGGGGCCCGACGACCGCGCCGAGGTCGAACACCGCGAGCCCGAGGCGGTAGCCCGCGGTCGTCCGCTCCACCAACCGCTCGGCGGCGAGCGTGGCGAGGAGGCGGTGGACGGTCGAGGTCGCGAGCCCCAGCCGCCGCGCCAGCTCGGAGACCCCCAGCTCGCGGTCGGTGCTGGAGAACTCCTTGAGCAGCCGCGCGGCGTTGCGCACCGACGTCAGCTCCCAGGAAGGCTTTCCCTCCATACGGGAAGACTGCCTTCCCGTCGGGGACCACGCCACCTACCGTCCTAGACATGCTGACGGCAGAGCAGAACGACGAGCTGACCCAGGTCGAGCCCGGGACGCGCATGGGCGAGGTGCTGCGCCGCTACTGGTACCCCGTCGCCTTCGCTCGCGAGCTGGCCGAGTTCCCCGTCAAGCGCGTCGAGCTGCTGGGCGAGTTCTTCGCGCTGTGGCGCCAGCCCTCGGGCCGCTACGGGATCGTCCCGGAGCCGTGTCCGCACCGGAAGGCGTCCCTGGCGTACGGCGTGGTCGAGGTCGACGGGCTGCGGTGCCCGTACCACGGCTGGAAGTTCGACACCGAGGGCGCGTGCATCGACCAGCCCGCCGAGCGGGACAACACCAACTTCCAGGACCGGGTGCGCGCCACCGCGGGCAGGGTCGCGGAGATGGGCGGGCTGATCTGGGCGTACGTCGGGCCGGAACCGGCGCCGCTGCTGCCGCGCTTCGACACCTACGTCATGGAGGGCTTCCGCGACATCGGCTGGGCCGACCTGCCCTGCAACTACGTGCAGATCATGGAGAACGCGGTCGACCCGCACCACGTCGAGTGGCTGCACGGGCGCTACTTCGAGTTCCTGGGACGGCACGAGGGCTTCATCGCGCCCGCGTCGTTCGGCAAGGAGCACATCAAGATCGGGTTCACGCCGTTCGAGTGGGGGATCATCAAGCGGCGGGTGCTCAAGGGCGCCACCGAGGAGAACGACGACTGGAAGGTCGGCCACCCCCTCGTCTTCCCTTACAACATGCGCGTCGGCGGCGGGGGCGTCCACCAGATGCAGATCCGGGTGCCGGTCAACCGCACGACCACCCGATTCCTCCTCTACACGGTGCACAGCCCCGACGGCTACGAGCACGTCGACCAGCCGCAGATCCCCGACTACCAGCTTCCGGTGCTGGATGCCCATGGCCGCCACGTCACCAACTACGTCGAGGGCCAGGACATCATGGCGTGGGTGACGCAGGGGCCGATCACCGATCGCACCACCGAGCACCTCGGTCGCTCCGACATCGGCGTCGCGATGCTGCGCAAGATGTTCCGCGACCAGATGGACGCCGTCGAGCGCGGCGAGGACCCGCTGGGCACCATCCGCGAGCCCCACGAGCGCATCGACCTGCCGTGCGAGAAGGACAAGTTCAACGCGGGCGGGGCACAGTTCGCGCTGGACTTCTGCGACATGGGCTCCACGCGCTTCTCACCCGTCCTCGACACCATCAAGAAGATCCACATCTCGGCGGCCGAGAAGATCGCGGCCGAGAACGCGGCGTCGGCGACGTGAGCATGCCGGTGGACCGCCGGTTCGCAGCCGACGCGGCGGCGCACCGGCGGGACGCACCGCGGTTCTGCCCGGCGTGCGGTGGTGCGCTGGCGATCGCCACGGAGTTCTGGGAGGCCGACGACCGGCGTTTCTACTGCTCCTGCACCGGCTGCGGCTGGACCGGCGAGATCACCCCGACGGGGGTTGTCGCGGTAGGGCACGAACCGGACCACTGACCCCGCGATCGGGGCCGATGTCGCTCGGGGCGCGGGCGGGAGTGCCTCAGTGGGCGGCGGCGCGGGCCTCGGCGACGATTTCCTGCGCCCGCTCCCGCACACCCCGCAGCTCGGTGAGGTAGAGCCAGTAGTCCGGGTGCACGCCGGTGAGCCGGTCCTGCGCGTTCCGCAGCCGCACGGCCTGGGCGTCGAGGATCGGGCCGAGCCGCTTGACGAGCCCGCGGTCGACGACCAACCGCTGCGCGTCCCGGAGCACGAACCGCGTGTCGGCGGCGAGCTTGGAGGGATCGGCGCGGACCTCGCGCAGCTCGGCGAGCCTCCCGGTGACGGACTCGTACGCCTCCTCGGCGCGGCCGAGCTGCGCGCGGGCCTCGGCGATCGCGTCGGCGGCGTCGTCCCACTCGCCCGCATCGGCGCGCTCGTGGGCCCTGTCGATGGCCCGGTCGACGGCCACCAGCGCCTGACGGGCCTGGGGCTCGGCCCCGGTGAGATCGCGTGAACACGGCTCGGAGAACTCGCGGAGCAGCGCGGACAGGCCGGGCTGGATCCGGTCGGCCTTGGTGGCCGCGGCCGCCCGGCGGGTGGCCACGCTGCTGAACGCCGACCGCACACCCGCCGCGGCGCGGGGGGCCTCCGCCGCCAGCGTGGCGGCCTGCTGGGCCAGCTCGAGCGTCTTGCCTGCCAATGCCCGCCGCTCGCGGATGGCCGCCACGTCGAGACCGGCCGCGGCACGTTCCGCCTCGGCCAGCCGCTCCGCCGCCCGCCGCGAGCGGATGCCGGAAGTGTCGGCGGTCTGGACGGCGGAGCGCGCGGCGACGAGCGCGGTCCGCGCCTCCTGGACCGCGACCGGGAGGGAACGCAGGACGTGCGCCGCCTCGTCGAGCGTGCGCGTGTGGGCGGCGCGGAAGCGGCGGATCGTCTCGCGGACGGACTCGATCTCGCGCAGGGCCTGCTCGTCGGCCTGCCGCGCGCCTGCGACCGGACCGGTGCCGTCCAGCGGGTACTGCGCGGTGGTGGACAGGTAGGCCTCCGTGGCGCGGTCGCCCGCCCGCGCGACCTGCGCCCACTCCGCGCCGAGCGGACGGCCGCCGCCCAGCTCGTCCGCGGTGCGCACGGCGTCGGCGGTGGCGCGCTGCTCGTCGTCGAGGGCGAGGAAGGCCTGGCTGGCCGCCGCGCGCGCGGCGCGGGTGGGCTCGTCGGGGGCCACGTCACGCCGCTCGGACCGCCGGAACAACGCGCCTCCCGCCCTTACTCCGCCCTCCTCGAACCGTACCCTCACGCCGCGATCACCGATGGCGTCCGCGCACATCAGCGCCCGCCGCGTGCCGGTGGACCCGGGTTGGCGCGCGCCCTGGAACGTGGTCTCCAGCGGGTGACGGCGGCGATCAGCTGTTGGATGAGCGTGCCGAGGTCGTCGCTGGAGCCTTGGGTCTGGCGCGTCAACGTCGTGAGCGTCTCGGCGCCGGTTCGTCATTCGTCACCGCCGATGATTGACGGTGCGCCGAACCGGGCAGAAGCTCGCACGTCAGGACGTGCCTCGGGCGTGCGCGCGCAACCGCTCGGACCACGACAGCGTCGGCGGCTTCTTGCCGACGTCGGCAAACCACGCCCCGTCCACCCGGAGGACGGGATGGACGGCCAGTCGATACCGGGCGGACGTCGCGCAGACCCCGGAATCGAGGTCGAAGCGGTACCAGTGCCAGGGACACACCAGCGTGCGGCCGTCGACCCTGCCCTGCGCGAGCGGCCCGCGGTTGTGCGGGCACTCGGCGGCCGTCACCCGGAACCCGCCGTCGAGCGGGAAGACGGCGAAGCGCCGCCCGTCCTCGGCCTCGACGACGCGCGGTTCGCCGGTCGGCTCGCCGAGCGGCACGAGCATCAGCGCCTTCCGGAGGTCCGCAGCGCCGCCAGCGACTCGCCGCCGACGAACCAGTGCTCGGGCTCGCATTCGGTGATGACGACCCGCACGTTCTCCTGCGGCGCTCCGACCGCTTCGTGGACGGCGGCCGTCACCGCTTCGCCGAGCGCCTTCAGCTGCTCCGGCGTGCGGCCCCTGGCCAAGGTGATCTGGACGAGCGGCATCGCGCTTCCTTTCTCTTCGCCCTCCCGCCCGCCCTAGCGGCAGGCGAGTTCGAGGGTGCCGAGGCGGTCGACCGACGCGACGACGACGTCGCCCGGCGCCACCGGGACGGCCGCGGTCAGGCCGCCGGAGAGCACCACGTCGCCTGCGCGCAGGCCCTCGCCGTCGGCGGCCATCGTGCGGACCATCCAGGCCACGGCCGCGGCCGGGTGGCCCAGCGACGCCGCGCCCGACGCCGTCGCCATCAGCTCGCCGTTCTTCTCCAGGACGACCCCGACGAGGCGCAGGTCGATCCCGGCGGGCGGCACGGGCGTCCCGACGACGAAGCGGCCCGCCGAGGTGTTGTCGGCGACGACGTCGGGCATCGTGAACCGGTAGTCGCGGTAGCGGGAGTCGAGCACCTCGATGCCCACGGCCACGCCGGAGGACGCGGCGAGCACGTCGGCCGCGGTGACGTGCGGCCCGGCGAGGTCGCGGCCGAGCACGAACACGATCTCGGGCTCGCAGCGGGGCTGGATCAAGACGGACGTGTCGAGCGGCTCCCCGATGTCGAGGGCGTTCGCGCCCGCGAGGAAGCCGTAGACGGGACTGCTGACCCCCACCTGCGCCTGCTTGGCGCGGCTCGTGACGCCCAGCTTCCACCCCACGAGCGGTCCCGCGCCGTCGCGCAGCACGCGCTGTACGGCGTAGCCGGTGGCGAGGTCGGGGACCTCGAGAGCATCGATCGCGGTGCGGTCGGCGACCGCCTTCTGGAGTCGTGTCGCGTACTCGTGTGTGGTCATTCCCCCACCCGGACGGTGATCGGGCCGAGCCGGTCGAACTCGGCGCGGAAGACGTCGCCGGGGGTCATCGGCACGGCCGCGTGCAACGCCCCCGTCATGATCAGATGGCCGGGTTCGAGCGCCACGCCGTCGCCGCCGAGGACGTTCGCCAGCCACGCGACGACCGCCACCGGGTCGCCGAGTGCCGCCGCGCCCGCGCCCGTGTCGATGAGCTCGCCGTTGCGCGTGAGCGTCATGCCGACCAGCCGGGTGTCGAAGTCAGTGATCGGGACGACCCGGCTCGCGGTGGCCATCGCGCCGTTGGAAGCGAGGTCGGCGACGGTGTCGGCGAGCTTGATCCGCCAGTCGGCGATCCGCGAGTCGACGATCTCCATGGCAGCGACGGCGCCCGCGATCGCCGCGTGTGCCTGCGTGACCGTGACGTCGGGGCCCATCAGCCGCTCGCCGAGCACGAACACGATCTCGGCCTCGATCTTGGGCGCGATGAAGCGGCTGACCGGGATGGTGTCGCCGTCGCGGTAGACGGTGGAGGCGAGCACGGGGCCGTAGTCGGGGGAGTCGACGCCGACCATCTTCTGCATGGGCTTGCTGGTGAGCCCCACCTTGTGGCCGATGATGCGGTCGCCGTCGGCGAGCAGGAGGTCGATGAGCTCCTTCTGCACGGCGTAGCCGTCGGCCATGCCCAGGGTCGGCTCGGCGTCGGTGAACGGGGCGATGGGCACCCGCGTCCGGCGGGCGTCGTAGAGCGCTCGCGCCTTGGTGGGCGCGTCGGTCAGGGGCATGCAGGCTCCTCGGGGTGTCGAGGGATGATCGTGGCGGGCGTTCCCGTCGGGGTCATCCGCTGGGTTCCGCTGGCTGGAACGACGGCGCCTTGCGACGGGGTCTGGGCACGGAGCCGGTCAGGCGTCAAGGGTCCGCGTCCCCGACTCGGGGTTCCAGCCCAGGCGTCGGCTGATCGCCTCGCCCGCCTCGACCAGCGCGCCCGCGTGCCTGCGGCGGGGCACGGCGCCGAAGCGGGCCACCGGCGCCCCGATGCTGATGGCGGCGACCACCTCGCCGTGGACGTCGCGGATCGGGGCGGCGAGGCTCGCCACGCCGATCTCCCGCTCGTCGACGGCCTCCGCCCAGCCGCGGGCGCGCACCTCCGCCAGCTCAGCGCGCAGGGCGGCGGGCTCGACGATCGTGTGCGGGGTGAGCCGGGGCAGCGGCCCGCGGGCGAGGAACGCCTCGCGCTCGTGCTCGGGACGGTGGGCGAGCAACACCTTGCCGGAGCTGGTGCAGTGGGCGGGCACGCGGCGGCCGGTCTCGGTGAACAGCCGCAGCGAGTGCGCCGACTCCAGCCGGTCCACGTAGACGACCTCCACCCCGTCGAGCACCCCGACCTGCGACGACTCGCCGGTCTGCTCCCGCAGCTGGGCGAGCACCGGCCCGGCGGCGGCGTGCAGGTCCAGGTGCACCTTCACGGCCTCGCCCAGCTCGAACATCACGATGCCCAGGCGGTACCCGCCGGTGTGCGGGTCGCGCTCCAGCAGGCCCTCGCCCGCCAGCGTCGTGAGCAGCCGGTGCACCCCCGACTTGCCCAGCTTCAGCCGCCGCGCCAGTTCGGAGACCCCGATGGACTCCTCCCGCGACCGGAACTCCTTCAGCAGCCGCGCGGCGTTGCGCACGGTCGTCAGGACGGCATCACTCATCGCGCGCCGTCCGAGATCGCCGCGAGACGGTCGTCACCGGTGATCGAACCCCAATTACGGCAGCCTCGGAACGATCATGACAGCGGGATCCTGCGGTCCGGCTCCTGGCGCCGCGTGGCGGAACGCGGGACTCACTCTTCCGGCTCGCGGGACGCACCCCGGGTGGTGTGGCGAAACGGCGAGCACGGCGTGGCGAGACGCGGGACTCACCGTGTGCGGGTGCGGGACTCACCGTCATGGGGTGGGGTCCAGCCGGGGCGGCCGCCGAGCGACGCCAGGAGGGCCTTGCGCACCTCGTCGGGGTCCGGGCTCGCCACCTCGGCGAGCGCCGCGACGGCGGCGTCGCGGGGGGCGATCGCCCGTGCCAACAGGGCCTGTGCGCGGGGCAGGCCCGCGTGCGCGGCGCCGATCAGCTCGTCGACCAGCACCTCCCGCCCCAGGACGCGCGAGCGGATCGTCTCGAAGTCGCGCGCCGCCGCGGTGTGCCCGGCCGCGAGCCCCGCCCCGACGTGCCCCGCGTGGTGCGCGGTCAACCCCGAGCCCGGCTGTGCGACGACGTGGTAGACCACGGTCGTGATGCCCAGCGCGCCCCGCACCTCCGCGTACGCGGGCCCCTCCTCCTCGGAGATCAGCCCGAGCGCGGGCGTGACCACCGGGTCGTAGAACCGCAGCGTCCACGCGAGGCCCGGCAGCGACCCCTCGACCGCCACCTCCTGACCCCGGAGCGGGCCGAGCCCCTCCCGGGTCGCCAGCAGGTGCAGGTTGCGCGCCCCGACCGCCGCCACGTGCAGCGGCTCACCGGTGAGCAGCGGCATCGCCCCACGGACCGCGGGCGGGAACGTGTCGGCCTGGGCGAGGTAGGCGCGGTGCAGCGCGGTGACGTAGTCGGCCACCGCCGCACGCATCCGCTCCGGGTCCATGACCCACCCCGTTCCGATTTGCGGAACACCATGTCTTCCTTCCGGAACGCTAGGCGGGTTAGCGTCGGGCCGTCAAGGGAGCTCGGCGCGGCGTCCATCCGGATGCCCGGCCCGCCGGAGTGCGCCGCGCCTTGGTCGGGAGGAACACGCCATGGGGATTCTCCGACTCGCCCACATCGACGTCCGCACCCCCGATCTGGACCTCGCCACGGCCTACTACACCGACGTCATGGGCCTCCGGCAGGTCCAGCGCGACGCCGACCACGTGTACTTCAAGTGCTGGGACGAGGAGGACCACCACTCGCTGCGGATGCGCTACGACCCGCGCACCGGGCTCGATTCGTTCACCTTCCGCGTCGAGCGCGAGGACGACCTGCACGTCTACGAGAAGCGCCTCGCCGACTACGGCTGCCAGGTCGCCCGCGTGAGCAAGGGCGAGGCGGTCGGGCAGGGTGAGTCGATCCGGTTCGAGGTGCCGTCCGGCCAGGTCATGGAGCTGGTCTGGGACATCGAGAAGACCGGCAACATCCTCGGCAAGCGCAACCCCTCGCCCGTCCCGCCGCCGAACCTGCCGGGAATCGCCCCGCCGCGGATGGACCACATGCTGGTCAACGCCGAGGAGGTCGGCGAGGCCGCCCGGTTCTTCCAGGAGGTGCTGGGCCTCCGCCTCACCGAGCAGGTGCTCGACGGCAACGGCCACCAGCTCGGCATCTGGCTCGCGGGCCGCACCAACTCGCCGCACGACATCGCGATCGTCAACGGCCCCAACGGCGCGCTGCACCACTGGGCGTACTGGCTGGACGACTGGGACCACATCCGCAAGGCCGCCGACACCCTCGCCTACAACGGCGTGCAGATCGACCAGGGCCCGACGCGCCACGGCGTCACCCGCGGCAACACGATCTACTTCTTCGACCCGCTCGGCATCCGCAACGAGGTGTTCACCGGCGGCTACTGGGTGGACCCGGACACCGAGATCATCACCTGGACCGAGCAGGAGTTCGGCAAGGGGCTCTTCTACTACGAGAACGTCGTCAGCCAGCGCTTCCTGCGCATGCACACCTGATCTACCCATCCCCTGCGAGGAGAGTCGGATGCCCGACCGGATTCTGCGGCTGCAGCACGTCGAGGTGCGCGTGCCCGACCTCGAACTGTGCACCGCCTACTACACCGAGGTGCTCGGCCTCATCGAGACCGCCCGGGCGAGCAGCAACGGGGCGAACCAGGTCTTCCTGAAGTGCTGGGACGAGCGCGAGCACCACTCGGTGATCCTGCGCGAGGCCCCGACCTACGGCCTGGACCACATGTCGTTCAAGGTCGGCGCCGCCGAGGACCTCGACTACTTCACCGAGAAGCTGCAGGCCGCGAGCGTGCCGGTGAAGCGCTACGCCGCTCGTGAGCTGGGCCCCGGCTGGGGCGAGGCGATCCGCTTCGACGCCCCGAGCGGGCACGTCGTCGAGCTGACCCACGGCACCGAGCGGGTCGGCAACATGCTGCCGATGACCAACCCGCCGCCGCGCCCGCAGGACCTGGTCGGGATCGCGCCGCCGCGCCTGGACCACGTGTTCGTCATGGCCGAGGACGTCGAGGCGTTCACCCGGTTCTTCATCGACGTGCTGGAGTTCCGCCTCACCGAGCAGATCCTGGCCAACGACGGGCACCAGCTCGCGACGTTCCTGGAGCGCAGCCACACGCCGCACGACATCGCGGTGATCACCGGCCCGAACGGCGCGCTGCACCACTTCGCGTTCTGGCTCGACGACTGGAACGGCATCCGCGACGCTGCCGACACGCTGGCCTACCACGGCGTGGAGATCGACGTCGCCCCCACGCGGCACGGCGTCACCCGCGGCTACACGACCTACTTCTTCGACCCCGTCGGCAACCGCAACGAGCTGTTCACCGGCGGCTATTGGGTGGACCCCGACTTCGAGCCGATCACCTGGACCGAGGAGGAGATGGGGCGGGCCATCTTCTACTACGACCGCCAGGTCAACGAGCGCTTCTTCACGGTGCACTCATGACGGGCGGAGGCAGGATCGACCGGTACGAGGCGCCGAACTACCTCGCGAAGTACCGGGAGCGGCAGAACCGGAAGGCGGCGGCGCCCACCGAGGACTCCGTCGATGACGGGGCCACCCCGCTCTACCTGCGGCGTTTCCGGACGAAGGCGACCGAGGTGCCCGTCGAGACCGTCGACGGCGAAAGCTTCACCCGCGACTACGCGGCGTCGACGCGGGAGAAGGAGATCGTCGCCCCGCCGGAGCGGAAGGCGGCGGAGGAGTTCGTCGCGGAGATCCGGATCATCCGCCACGGCATCACGCAGGGCTACTCCACCGACGCGGGCCTCACGCCTATGGGGGGTTGGCAGGCCCATCAGCGCGGGCATTCGCTCTCGAAGTCGCTCAAGGAGGGCCAGAAGGTCCGCATCGTCTGCGCCGACACCAACCGGGCCCGCCAGACGGCCGAGCAGATCCATCGCGGCATGCTCGACGGCCTGGACCAGTGGCAGCGCAAGGCCGAGATCTCCGAGCCGGAGCCGATCCCCGAGCTGCGCAACTTCGGCGTGTGGACGCCCGACGGGCTGCGCGACGTCACCTCGGCGTTCCGCCAATACCAGGCGACGATGGAGAAGCTGGAGCGCATGGCGGTCGGCGACCGGCCGCGCTGGCTCGTCGAGATCGACCGCTTCTACCGCACCCAGCTGGGCGGGGCGGACCCGATCCACATGTGGCTCACGATCCCGCTGATGTACTTCGAGCCCCCCGCGATGTGCGTGCGGCGGTTCTGGCGCGGGTTCCACCGGCTCATCGCGGAGGCCGAAGGCCGACCAGACGATGCAGCGGGCTCGAACCACCGGATCGTCGCCGCGACCCACTCGGGCCCGATCCGCGCGTTCGCGACATGGGCGCACGGCTACGACCCCGGCGAGCCGTACAACACCGAGGAGGTGGTGGTGAAGGTGCGCAAGGGCGGGAGGACCGCGCTGGTGGCCTACCGCAACCGGGTGACCGAGGTGAACGTGCCGCCGCCTGACGAGTTCCCTGCCTGGGAGGGCTGAACCGGTGACGATCGCCGATCTGGACCTCGACGAGGTGGTCGGGGCGGTCGAGGAGCGCGAGGACGCCCCGCTGCGCTCGGTGTCGATCGCCATGGGTGTGCTGGGCTGCTTCGAGCGCGAGGCCGAGCTGGGCGCGACCCGCGTGGCGGGCGAGCTGGGCATCGCGAAGAGCACCGCCTGCCGCATGCTGGCCGCGCTCGCGGCGTCGGGGATGCTGGAGCGCACGTCGTCGGGCCGGTACCGGCTGGGCCTGCGGCTGTTCGAGATCGGCCAGCTGGCTGTCGACCGGCTCATGCTGCGCGAGCTCGCCGTGCCCGTGCTGGGCGAGCTGCGCGACCTGCTGCGCGAGACGGCCCAGCTCGCCGTGCCCGTCGGCACCGAGGTGCTCTACGTCGACCGCCTCGAGGGCAGCGGCGCGGGCACGATGTTCCACACCGAGCTGTACCGCCGCGGCCCGGGACACAGCTCCAGCGCGGCCAAGGCGATCGCGGCCTACAACCCGTCGATGGCGCGCGCGATCCTGGCGAAGGGCTTCCAGCGGCGCACCCCGTTCACGATCGTCGATCCGCGCCGCTACCAGCAGGTGCTGCGCCAGGTGCGCGTCGACGGGTTCGCCGCCTCCCGCGAGGAGCACACGCTGGGCATCTCCTCGATCGCCGCGCCGATCGTGGTGCGCCGCGGCGAGCGGACGGTCGCGGTCGCGGCGATCTCCGTGGTGGGGTCGACGTCGCGGGTGTTGGGGGCGCGGAAGGTCGCGGTCGTGCAGAGTGTGCGGAGGGCGGCGGCCACGGTCAGCGGGGCGCTGGAGGCGTGCGGCTGAGGCACGCGGGACTCGACGGAGGATGCATCGCATGACGCTGGCGGAGGAACGCCCACCGGTCGAGTTCGACCTGTCGGCGCGCTACCGGGCCGGTGCGGGCCCGGTCCTGCTCACCGGCGTGCAGGCGATCGCGCGCATGCTCGTCGAACAGCACGCCGCCGACGCCCGCGCGGGCCGCTCCAGCGCGACGTTCGTCTCCGGCTACCAGGGGAGCCCGCTCGGCGGGCTCGACCAGACCCTTGCCCGGGCCACCGAGCTGCAGGAGAACGCAGGCCTCACGCTCGTGCCCGCGGTGAACGAGGAGCTCGCGGCCACGGCGGTGTGGGGCAGCCAGGTCGAGGTGCCCGGCCACGGACGGCGCGTCGACGGGGTGGTCGGCGTCTGGTACGGAAAGGCGCCCGGCGTCGACCGGGCGGGCGATCCCCTGCGGCACGGCAACATGTGCGGCGCCCACCCGACGGGCGGCGTGCTCGTCCTCGCGGGCGACGACCCCAGCTGCAAGTCCTCGACCATCCCGTGCATCTCCGAGCGCACCCTCACCGGCTACGGCCTTCCGGTGCTCTACCCCGGCACCGCCGAGGAGATCGTGCGGTTGGGCCGCTACGGCGTGGAGCTCTCGCGCGCGTCGGGCATGTGGGTCGGCATGAAGATCACTGCCGACGTCGCCGACGGCGTGTTCGCGATCGACGGCTCGTGCGCTGACGTCGCGGTCACGGTCCCGGAGATCGAGTGGGACGGGGTGGCGTGGACGTACCGGCAGTACCCGATGCTCGTGCCGCCCGGCTCGCTGGAGGCCGAGGCGCAGATGTACGGGCCGCGCTGGGCGATGGTGCGCGCCTTCCTGGCCGCCAACCCGATCAACACGGTCGAGGTGGCGACGCCCGACGCGTGGCTCGGCATCGTCGCGGCCGGCAAGGCGTTCACCGACGTCCGGCAGGCGCTGCGCGATCTCGGTCTCGACGATGACGGGCTGCGCCGCGCCGGGATCCGGCTGCTGCGCCTCGGCATGATCCACCCCATCCAGCGCGAGCTCCTGCGGGAGTTCGCCGGGGGACTCGCGACCGTGCTCGTCGTCGAGGAGAAGTCGGCCTTCGTGGAGTCGGCCGTGCGCGACGCGCTCTACGGTCTGGCCGACGCCCCCGCGGTACTCGGCTCGGCCGACGCGACGGGCGCACCACTGGTCCCGGAGGCGGGAGAGCTCACGGCGGGCGCGTTGGCGGGGCCGCTGCGCCGGGTGCTGGCAGGACGGGTGGAGCTCGCGCCGCCGCGGCGCGAGCCCGCGCCGCTGCCGCTGCTCACGGTCGCGCGTACGCCCTACTTCTGCTCGGGCTGCCCGCACAACCGCTCGACGGTCGTCCCCGAGGGGGCGGTCGCGGGCGGCGGCATCGGCTGCCACGCGATGGTGGCGCTGACCGGCCGCCAGGAGAGCCTCGTCTCGTCGATCACGCAGATGGGCGGGGAGGGCGCGCAGTGGATCGGGCAGGCGCCCTACACCGAGGCCGGGCACATGTTCCAGAACATGGGCGACGGGACCTTCGCCCACTCGGGGCAGCTCGCGGTGCAGGCGTGCGTCGCGGCCGGGGTGTCGATCACCTACAAGCTGCTGTTCAACCGCGCGGTCGCCATGACCGGCGGCCAGGACGCCACGGGCGGGCTGGAGGTGCCGCAGCTCACCGCCAAGCTGCTCGCCGAGGGTGTCGCGCGGATCATCGTGTGCGCCGATGAGCC
Organism: uncultured Actinomycetota bacterium; assembly: GCA_963770115.1. Lineage (GTDB taxonomy): Bacteria > Actinomycetota > Actinomycetes > Mycobacteriales > Pseudonocardiaceae > Pseudonocardia. The sequence goes on along the minus strand of CAVYOT010000007.1, from coordinate 109,920 downwards.
GGAGCGCTTCCGCGATCTCGCCCCGCTGCCGTCCGGGGTCGACCTGTGGCACCGCGACCGCCTCGACGACGCGGAGAGCGCGCTGGCGGCCACCTCCGGCGTCACCGTGCTCGTCTACGACCAGCGTTGCGCCGCCGAGTCCCGACGGCTGCGCAAGCGCGGCGCGATCCCGATGCGCACCACCCGCGTCGTGATCAACGAGGCGGTCTGCGAGGGTTGCGGCGACTGCGGGGTGAAGAGCAACTGCCTGTCCGTCCAGCCGGTCGGGACCGAGCTGGGCCGCAAGACCCGCATCGACCAGACCTCCTGCAACACCGACTACTCCTGTCTGGACGGGGACTGCCCGTCGTTCGTGACGGTGGAGCTCCCGCCCGGCAGGGCGAAGGCGTCCGGCCGCGAGCGGCCGGAGCCGCCGTCCGTGCCCGACGTCGACCGGCCCGCCGCGGGCGACGTGTTCCTGGCGGGCATCGGCGGCACCGGCATCGTCACCGTCAACCAGGTGCTGGGCTCGGCCGCGGTCCGCGACGGCTTCGCGGTGCACGGCGTCGACCAGACCGGCCTGTCGCAGAAGGCAGGCCCGGTCACCTCGCACCTGCGGATCGCGGGCAACGCGGCCGCACTCGGGCCCGCCAACCGGGTGGGGACGGCGGGCTGCTACCTCGCGTTCGACGTGCTCGTCGGGGCCGATGCCCGCAATCTCGGCTACGCCGACCCGGAGGCGACGGTCGCGGTCGTCTCGACCAGCCCCGTGCCGACGGGCGCGATGGTGCGCGACCCCTCCGTGGCCGCGCCGGACAGCCCGGCGCTCGTGGAGCGGATCGCGCAACGCAGCCGTGCGATCGTCCGGCTCGACGCGCAGGCCGCCGCGAACGCGCTGTTCGGCGACGCGATGCCCGCGAACCTGCTGCTCATCGGCGCCGCGTACCAGTCCGGCGCCCTGCCCGTCTCGGCCGCGGCGATCGAGTGGGCGATCGAGCTGAACGGCGTGGCGGTGGCCGTCAACACCGCGGCGTTCCGCTGGGGTCGGGCCGCGATCGCCGATCCCGCCGCCTTCGCGGCCGCCACCGCGGGTCCGGCCCTTCCCGCCCCGACGACCTGGACCGAGCTGGGCGAGCTGGCGGGAGAGACGCGCAGGCTCGCGGGCATCCGGGGCGCCCTGCTCGCCGACTACCAGGACGCCCGCACCGCCCGCCGCTACGTCAACGACCTGCTGACCGTGTGGCGGGCCGAGCGCCTGCTCGGCGAGGACACGGCGTTCTCCGAGGCGGTCGCCCGCGGCCTGCACAAGCTCACGGCCTACAAGGACGAGTACGAGGTGGCCCGGCTGCTCACCGACCCTGCTTTCGAGGCGCGCCTCGCCGCCGAGGTGCCAGGCGGCACCGGGCTGCGCTACCGGCTGCACCCCCCGACGCTCAAGGCCCTCGGCAGGCAGCGCAAGATCGCGCTCGGCCCGTGGATGCGGCCCGTGCTGCAGACGCTGGCGCGCGGGAAGGTGCTGCGCGACACCCCGCTCGACCCGTTCGGCCGCGCGCCGATCCGACAGCTGGAGCGCGCTCTGCGCGACGAGTACCGGGCGTTGGTGCTGCGTCTCGCCGCGGGGCTCACGGCCGGGTCGTACGCCACCGCCGTGGCGGCCGCCGAGGCCGCCGATCTCGTGCGCGGGTACGAGGACGTCAAGCTCGCGGGCGTGCGCCGTTACCGGGCGCGGTTGGCGGAGCTGGGCCTCTCGCGGGCCTGACGCCGGTCGCCCGACGTTCGCTCCGCACGCTTCGCTCAGGCGAGGCTGAAGCGCTCCGCGTGCACCTGCGCGCGGGGCACCTTGAGCGTCCGCAGGCTCCCCAGCACCGTGTCCGTCATCGCCGGTGGACCGCAGACGTACACGTCGCGCTGCGCGATGTCGGGCACCAGCGCCGCGAGCCTGCGCGGGTCGAACGGCGTGAGCGGCGGGTTCCCGGAGCCGGTCCGTCCGGCCAGCACGTGCAGCCGCGCACCGCGCTGGCGGGCCAGTCCCTGCAGCTCGCGCAGCAGCACGGCGTCCGCCATGTTCGACACCCGGTAGAGCACGACCGTGGGCCCGGTCGAGCCCTCGAGCAGGGCGCGGACCGGGGTGATGCCCACGCCGCCTGCGATCAGCAGCGTGGCGCCGGTGGTCTGGTGCATCGCCGTGAACGCGCCGTAGGGGCCCTCGGCGAACACCCGGCTGCCGACCGGGAGACCGCGCAGCCCCGCGCTGGTGGTGCCGACGGCCTTGGCGGTGAGCCGCAGCCACCGTCCGTCCGGCGCCGCCGACAGCGAGAACGGGTTGGCCTGCCACCACCCGTTGTGGTCGGGGAAGCGCCAGATGAAGAACTGGCCCGCGCGCGCGGGCAGCCGTTCAAGGTCGCGGCCGGTGACGTAGACCGACGTGACGGTGGGGGACTCCCGGACGACGCCCGCGACGCGGAACCGGTGCCGGGCGTTGCGCCGCAGCGGGATGACCATCCGGCCGACGACCAGCGCGCCGACCACGAGCGTCCACGCCGTCCACCAGTAGACGGCCGCCCACGGGGAGGAGGCGAAGGTGGTGCCTTCGAGCGCCTGGTGCAGCAGGGCGATGAGGATCGCGAGGTAGACGGCCATGTGCAGGGCGTGCCAGGTCTCGTAGGACAGGCGCCTGCGCAGGAACCGCGCGGAGGTGGCGGCCACGGCGAAGATGATGGTCGCGGCGAGCATCCCGAGCAGCGAGGCGACGACCCCGGCCAGCCCCAGGAACGTCGCGATGACCGGCGCGTCGTCGAGCCGGGCGTAGCCGAGCACGATGAGCGTGGCGTGGGTGAGCACGATCCAGAACAGTGTGAAGCCGACGACGCGATGCCAGCGGCTGAGGGTGTCCATCCCGAGCCTGCGGTCCAGCCAGGGCAGCCGGGCGATGAGGAGCAGCTGCACCATCATCAGCGACGCGGCGTGCAGTCCGAAGAACTTGGCCACCGTGAGCACCGAGTTCTTGCCCGTGCCCGCGGTGAGGAAGGCGAGCTCGACGATCGTCAGGTGCGCCAGCACGACGGCCCCCAGCGCCAGCTGGGCCGCCGCCGCGGGCGGCAGTCCCCGGCGGGCCTGCGGCGGACTCATCGTGGCCACCGGAACCTCCTCGTCACCGCGGTCGGAAGCGGTCACGCCGCTCCCGACCATCATCCGCGGATGGCGCCACAAATCCGACCGATCGGACACATCGGATCTGCGACTTGCGGAAGTGCGGGTTGACGGCTCGCGCGGCGGCCGTTCCCGATCCGCGTGCGGCGCCCGTCCGGACTGTGGCGGTCTGATCCGTTCAGGGGTGTCGGCTGCCCTGGATCGGGCCATGTCTGAGACGGCCGAGGGGAGGGGAGGGGCACCAGCGCCGAATGGCGGCCGTTATCTCGGCGTGTCCTGGTCGACACACCGGTCGGCCGCTTGGCGCACCTCACATCCCGGTGGTCTCACGCGCCGGTTCGGAATCTCGGCCGGACGCGGAAGGGTCGCTAGCGTTGTCCGCGGATCGATCACGACCCGGTCACAGACCGGACACGGACCACGCTCCCCAAGCGGTCCGCGCGACAACCCCGGTCGCGACGTCCGGGCCAGGTCGGGTGGGATCCAGAAGGAATGGATGTGTCCCGGCACCGCTCCCCCCAGGGCCGGCGCGCACACCACGGACCCCCGCTGTCCGCCCTCGTGGCGACAGCGGGGGCCGGTGGCGCCCACCGGTCGATACCGCTGCCCCAGGTCGTCTCGACCCCGGCGCGCGCCGTCGCGGCGATCGTCGCGGGCGGAGCGCTGGCCGCGGCGGGTCAGCAGGCCCTCGTCACCGCGCTTCCCCACGTCGGCGACGGCGTGAGCACGCTGCGCGTCAGCCTCGACCGTGCCGTCGGGCTCACCCCGACCGCCGCGACGACCGACACGACCACCACCGCCGCGCTCGCTACCGTCGCCCCGGAGCCTCCCGTCGCCGACGCCTCCTCGCTGATCAAGGCGGCCGAGCTGCAGAAGGCAGCAGAGCTGGCCCGCAACGCCCCGGCCGCCGCCGGTGTGGGTCTGGCCGCCGGTCTCGACGCCGCAGGTGCCGCCACGGCGGGTGGCGGCATCCGCGTCCTCAGCGGGCCTGTCACGTCCGGCTTCGGTGGACGCTGGGGTGCGTTTCACGAGGGCATGGACATCGCGGCGCCCATCGGCACCCCGATCCACGTCCCGCTCGCGGGCGTGGTCATCAGCTCCGGCCCGGCCAGCGGCTTCGGGATGTGGGTGCGGGTCCAGCACGCGGACGGCACGATCACCGTCTACGGCCACATCAACCGCTCGTTCGTGCACGTCGGTCAGCAGGTGGCCGCGGGCGACGTCATCGCCGAGACGGGGAACCGCGGTCAGTCCACCGGTCCGCACCTGCACATCGGGGTCATGGTGAACGGGGTCTACATCAACCCCAAGCCGTGGCTGGACGCGCGCGGCATCCGCTACTGAACGGGTCTGCTGGTCGCCGTACTCGTCGAAGGCGCGCAGCGCCCGCAGCTTGTTCGTGACGTCCAGGGCCGCCGCTTTGTAGGCCTCGGACAGCGTCGGGCCGGGATCGGGGCCGCTCACCAGCACGTCGTTCTCGTAGGCGCTTTCATGCCGACAGCGTCGCGGCATGGAGGCCGCGCGGCAGCTGAGCAGTTAGCAGTCGGCCACGACACGACGGGGCCGCTCGTGGCACCCGCGGGGCAACTGTCCCCACGCGGCCGCGGAGGTGTTCTGACGGGCTCGTCGTCCACAGGTCTCCCACAGCCGAACGGGTGATGTGCGGTCAGCGGCCCGTGTGCGGGTCAGGCTCGGCGGCATGACGTCCCACGAGGTCTCCGCAGCTGTCCCCGCAGCCGTCCCCGAGGTCGTGTCGGTCTCCGACCCCGGTGAGCTGATCGCGGCCACACCGGTGCTGCTCGGCTTTCCGCCGCGCTCGTCACTCGTCGCCATGGCGCTGGGTGGCGCGTCCGGGGCGCGGCTCGGGCTCAGCCTGCGCATCGACCTGCCGCCCCCGGAACACACCCCGGGGGCGGCGGAGTCGGTGGTGCGCGGGATCCTGCTCGACGATCCCTCGGCCGTGGTGGTCCTCGTCGTCGGGCCGGGTGGCGATGCCGGGCCGCCCGCGGCCGAACTGGTGGATCGCGTGGTGGCGGGCCTGGAGTCCCGCGGGGTCGACGTGCCGCTCGCGCTGTGGGCGGAGAGCACCGAGGGCGGCAGCCGGTGGCAGTGCTACGACGCGTGCGCATGCACCGGCATCGTCCCCGGGGCCGACGCGACCCCGCTCGTGGTGGCGGCGATCGCCGAAGGCCGGGTGGTCCGCGGCGACCGCACGGAGCTCGAACGGCTGGTGGCGCCAGCCGACGAGGACCGGATCCGACGGCGTGAGGCGATGCTCCTCACAGCGACCGAACCGGCCTTCTCGACGGCGGGCACGGGCCGCCGTGGCGCGGACGGGGTGATCGAAGGGATCGCCGCCCTCGACGCCGCCCTCGACGCCGCTGAGCGCGCTGTGGGCGATGTGGCCGCCTGCGGGACCGGCGGCGTGGCTTTGGGCGCGGCCGATGATGTGGTCGGCGGCGTAGCAAACGAGGTGGCCGTCGGCGCGGCTGCAGGTGACCCACTGAGGGCGGGTGACGGCTGGCTCGACGACGACCGGGCGGTAGGGCTGGTGTGGGCGCTGCAGGTTCCCCTGGTCCGCGAGGCGGCCATCGCTTCGTGCACGGGGTCGCGGCCACAGGCCGCTGAGGCCCTGTGGGCGGCGCTGGCCAGGGGCGTCCCCGACCCGGAGGCGGCCGAGCCTGCGGCGCTGCTGGCGCTGTCGGCATTGCTGCGCGGCGATGGGGCGCTCGCCAACGTCGCACTCGAGCGCGCCGAGGCGGCGTGGCCGGGGCACCGGTTCACGGCGACCCTGCGCGGCCTTGCCCTCGCAGGCATCCGCCCGAGCGAGCTGCGCGCCTGCCTCACCGGCGCTCGCTCTTCCGCGCGTCGGAGCTCCGATGATGATCACCGCGGTCACTGATCACGGCGAGAGCGTGGTTCGAGGGATTCGATCCCCGGAAACGGCGGCCTCGCGACGATCGTCGACCGTGCGGTGGCCCCGCGACCGTGGGGACGTCCGCGAGCGCGGCTTCTCTGACGCGCGTCGCTCAGCCGCGGGGGCGCTGCTGCGTGAACCGCCAGGCGTCGCCGACGATGGTCGCGAGGTCGGTGCGGCTCGGACGCCAGCCCAGGGCCTCGGCGGCGGCGTCGCTGGAGGCCACCAGCACCGCCGGGTCGCCGCTGCGCCGCGGCGCGGTCACGGTCGGGATGGGATGCCCGGTCACGGCGCGGCAGGCCGCGATCACCTCGAGCACCGAGAAGCCCGTGCCAGAGCCGAGGTTGTAGATCGCGTGCGTGCCGGGCTCGGCGTTCGCCAGGGCGAGCAGGTGCGCCTCGGCGAGGTCGTCCACGTGGATGTAGTCACGGATGCAGCTGCCGTCCGGGGTCGGCCAGTCGTCGCCGTAGACCTGCATCGAGTCCCGGTCGCCCATGGCCACCTGCAGCACGATCGGGATGAGGTGGGTTTCCACCACGTGCCGCTCGCCGAAGCGGCCGTGCGCCCCTGCCACGTTGAAATAGCGCAGGCTCACCCCCGCCAGCCCGTGCGCCACCGCGTACGAGGTGATCATGTTGTCGATGGCGAGCTTGCTCGCCCCGTACGGGTTGGTGGGGCGGGCCGGGGCGTCCTCGCGGATCGGCACCGCCTCCGGCTCTCCGTAGGTCGCCGCTGTGGAGGAGAACACCAGGCGGGGGGTGCCGTGGCGGCGCATGGCCTCGAGCAGCCGCAACGTGGTCACGACGTTGCCCTGCCAGTACATCTCGGGGTGCTGCACCGACTCGCCCACCAGGGAGCGCGCCGCGAAGTGGAGCACGCCCTCGAAACCGTCAGCGAGCAGGTCGTCCGCGGCCTCGGCGAGGTCGCCCTTGACGAACTGGGCTCCGTCGGGCACCGCGTCGGCGTGGCCTGTGGACAGGTCGTCGAGCACGGTCACCTCATGGCCCGCGTCCACCAGGTGTGCCGCGCAAACGCTACCGACATAGCCTGCGCCGCCGGTGACGAGCAACTTCACGTCAGGTCCTCCTCCTGGGCCGGTCGGCATCACCGTCGCACAAGGGGGCGACGGCGCGATGCGTCGGGGTGGGCGCCCCGAAGAGCGATGCGGTGGGTGACGCGGTGGGTGACGCGGTGGGTGACGCGGTGGGTGACGCGGTGGGCGACGCGGGGGTCGGTCGCGTCAGGGTCGGTCGCGTCAGCGCGCTCGCACGAGCACCGCGTGCGCCACGAGCGGCGCCACGTTGGCGGCGCCCTCGGCGGAGACCACGGGCACCGGGTCGCCGAACCGCGGGATCGCCTTCACCTCGATCGCGTTGCCCGGCACCACTCCGGCCGACTTGAGATCGGCCATCAGGTCCGCGTCGACCTGGACGTGCTCGGCGATCCGCCGCACCTCCACCGCGCCGCCGCCGCGGCGGGCGAGCTCGTCGAGACGCTGCAGGCCGATCTCCAACGACGGCGGCACCGACACGCCCGACCGATCGCTCGGCGGGTGCGCCAGGTCGTCGAGACCGGGGATCGGGTTGCCGTAGGGGGAGATCGGTGGGGTTGTCGAGCAGCTGCACCAGCTTGCGCTCCACGGCGTCGCTCATGACGTGCTCCCAGCGGCACGCCTCGGCGTGCACGTGCTCCCACTCGCAGCCCGATCACGTCGCTCAGCAGGCGCTCGGCCAGCCGGTGCTTGCGCATCACGGCCACGGCCCGGGACCGGCCCTCGTCGGTCAGCTCCAGGTGCCGGTCGCCCGCGACGACCACCAGCCCGTCGCGCTCCATCCGCGCCACGGTCTGGCTCACGGTGGGGCCGCTCTGCGCGAGCCGCTCGGCGATCCGTGCGCGCAGGGGACGACGCCCTCCTCCTCCAGCTCGTAGATCGTGCGGAGGTACATCTCGGTGGTGTCGATGAGCTCGTTCACGCGTGCAGCCCTTCCGTCAAGACCTCATGTCTATCCGTGTCAACAGCGGCGAATCGCTCACCAGTGCGGGCAAGATGGCCCGGTGACCGCTCGCCGCCTCCCCGGTGGTCTCGCCGCAGTGGCTCGCCGTGCTGCTGGCGGAGCCGACAAGCACCGTCGTCCTCGACGTGCGGTGGCGGCTCGGAGGGCCGCCCGGACGGGCCGACCACGACACCGCGCACATCCCCGGGGCGGTGTTCGTCGACCTCGACGCCGAGCTCGCGGGTCCGCCCGGCTCCGGCAGGGCGGCATCCGCTGCCGCGAGCCGGCCGGCTGCCGGAGGCGGTGCTGCGCCGGGCCGGGGTGTCGCGGACTCGCGCGTGGTGGCCTACGACGACGGCGGACGGCTCGGTCGCGGCCAGGGCGTGGTGGATCCTGCGCTGGGCGGGTCTCCCCGCGGACCGGGTCGGCGTGCTGGACGGCGGATGGGCGGCCTGGATCGCGGCGGGCCTGCCGACGACCGGCGAACCGTCCGAGCCCGCGCCGGGCGACATCGTCGTCCGGGCGGGCGCCATGCCGGTGCTCGACGCGGACGCGGCGGCCGCGCTCGCCCGTGAGAGGTGTGCTGCTCGACGCGCGGGCGGCGCCGCGCTACCGCGGCGAGACGGAGCCCATCGATCCCCGTCCGGGCCACATCCCGGGTGCGCGCAACCTGCCCAGCACCGATGTCGTCGGCGCCGACGGAAGCGTCCGGCCGCCGGAGGAGCTGGCCCGCCTGCTCGCCGAGGCGGGCGCGACGGGCGATGGGCCGGTCGGCGCGTACTGCGGCTCGGGCGTCACCGCGGCCTCGCTCGTCCTCGCCGCGGAGCATGCGGGCGTGCGCCCCGCGGAGCGGCCGGTCGCGCTCTATGCGGGGTCGTGGTCCCACTGGACGACCGACCCGGCCCGCCCCGTCGCCACCGGGGCCGATCCGTGAGACGGTCCCTCCCATGAGCCCCGGCGCGGCGGTGGTGTGGACACCGCAGTTCCTGACCTACGACCTGGGCGACGACCACCCGCTCGACCCCGTCCGTCTCGACCTGACCATGCGGCTCGCGGGTGAGCTCGGCGTGTTGGAGGGTGTCGAGCTGCTCGTGCCCGAGCCCGCTCCGGACGCGGAGGTCCAGCGCATCCACGTGCCGTCGTACCTCACGGCCGTGAAGTCGGCGCCCGAGGTGCCGTTCGGCATCGGCCACGGGCTGGGCACCGACGACAACCCGATCTTCTTCGGCATGCACGAGGCCAGCGCGCTGATCTGCGGCGGGTCGCTGGCGGCCGCTCGCGAGATCGCCGAGGGCAGGGCCGAGCGCGCGGTCAACATCGCGGGCGGGCTGCACCACGCGATGGCCGACCACGCGGCGGGCTTCTGTGTCTACAACGACTGCGCGGTCGCGATCTCCTGGCTGCTCGACCACGGCTTCGACCGCATCGCCTACGTCGACGTCGACGTCCACCACGGCGACGGCGTGCAGGCGGCGTTCTACGACGACCCGCGGGTGCTCACGATCTCCCTGCACCAGCACCCGATGACGCTCTGGCCCGGCACCGGATGGTCCCGCGAGTACGGCGCAGGCGACGGCGTCGGCTACGCGGTCAACCTCCCGCTGCCGCCGGGCACGAGCGATCCCGGCTGGCTCCGCGCGTTCGACGCCGTCGTGCCGTCCCTGCTCATCGCGTTCCGCCCCCAGCTGCTCGTCACGCAGTGCGGCGCCGACACCCACCACGAGGACCCGCTCGCCGACCTGGGGCTGTCGGTCGACGGGCACCGGGAGATCTACCGGCGCCTCCGTGAGCTGGCCGTGCACACGGCGGGTGGGCGCTGGCTCGCCACCGGCGGCGGCGGCTACGGGCTCTTCCGGGTGGTGCCGCGGTCCTGGACCCACCTGATCGCCACCGTGCTCGACCGCGATCTCCCCGCCAACACCTCGGTGCCCGCGGGCTGGATCGCGCACGCGGCCACCCTCACCGACCGGGAGCTGCCGATCACGATGACCGACGGCGCGAGCACGGCCCACGCCAAGTGGGGCGACGGCGCCGGCGAGCGGGTCGACATCGGCCTGCTGGAGACGCGCCGCGCGGTGTTCCCGCTGCACGGTCTCGATCCCGACGACCCCAGGGACTGACGTGACCACCGATCTGCCGAGCGCCGCGCCCCCACGGGCCTCCACGCAGGCGCCGCCCCCGCCCCCGGTCACGCCGGAGGGGGCAGGGCCCGGGTACCCCGCGCATTGGGAGGCCGACGTCGTCGCCTCCGACGGTGGCATCGTCCACCTGCGCCCGATCCTGCCCACCGACGCCGACGCGCTGGTGCGGTTCCACGAGAGCCTGTCCGAGCGCACCCGCTACTTCCGGTTCTTCGGGCCGTATCCGCGCATTTCGCCGCGCGATCTCGAGCGGTTCACCGTCGTCGACTACCGCCACCGCGTGGCGTTCATCTGCCTGCTCGGCAGCGAGATCGTCGCCGTCGGCCGCTACGAAGGGCTGCCGGGGCGCGACGGGAAGGTGGAGTCCGCCGAGGTGGCGTTCGCCGCCCGCGACGACGCACCAGGGCCGCGGCCTGGGCTCCATCCTGTTGGAGCACCTCGCCGCGGCGGCCCGGGAGAACGGCCTGCGCCGGTTCGAGGCCGAGGTGCTCGTGGAGAACCGCGCGATGGTCCGGGTGTTCCGGGACGCGGGTTACCAGGTCAGCCGGGCCTTCGCCGAGGGCGTGGTGCACCTGGAGTTCGACATCGACCCCACCGAGCGCTCGCTCGCCGTGCAGGACTCCCGCGAACAGCGGGCCGAGGCACGCAGCGTGCACAACGCGCTGCACCCGTCGTCGGTCGCGGTGATCGGCGCCTCCACCGACCCTTCGAAGATCGGCCACGCGATCCTGTCGAACCTTCTGCGCGGCAACTTCACCGGGCCGGTCTACCCGGTCAACGCCGAGGCGCGCTCGGTGCGCGGAGTGCGGGCCTACGCCTCGGTCACCGACATCCCCGACGAGGTCGACCTCGCCGTGGTCGCCGTGCCCGCGGCAGGCATCGACGACGTGATGGACTCGTGCCTCGCCAAGGGCGTCACGACGCTGGTCGTCGTCAGCGCGGGCTTCGCGGAGGCCGGGGCGGGCGGGCTCGTGGCCGAGCGGCGCCTCGTCGCGGAAGCCCGCGCGCACGGGATGCGGGTGATCGGGCCCAATGCGCTCGGGGTGGCGAACACCGCGTCGGACGTCCGGCTCAACGCCACCCTCGCCCCGGATCTGCCCGGGCGCGGACGCGTCGGGTTCTTCGCGCAGTCCGGCGCGCTGGGCATCGCGATCCTCTCCGCGGCGCGCAAGCGCGGCCTCGGCCTGTCGACGTTCGTCTCGGCGGGCAACCGGGCCGATCTCTCGGGCAACGACCTGCTGCAGTACTGGCAGACCGACCCCGCGACCGACGTCGTCCTGCTGTACCTGGAGACGTTCGGCAACCCGCGCAAGTTCGCCCACGTCGCGCGCAGGCTCGCCCGCACCAAGCCGATCGTCGCCGTGAAGAGCGGGCGGCACACTGGCCCGCCCGACCACAACGAGCCCATCGACGACGCCAGCGTCCGCGCGCTCTTCGAGCAGGCGGGCGTCATCCGGGTGGAGACGCTCGCGGAGCTGTTCGACACGGCGCTGCTGCTCACCTACCAACCGCTCCCGGAGGGTCCGCGGGTCGCCGTGGTCGGCAACTCGAGCGCGCTCGGCGTGCTCGTCGCCGATGCGCTGCTGGGGGAGGGAATGGAGCTCGCGGGCGACCCGGTCGACGTCGGCGTCACCGCCTCCCCCGAGGAGCTCGCAGCCGCGGTCGCCGCCGCCCTGCGCGACGACACCTCGCCTGCGCCCGATGGGGCGGGTACGGCGGCAACTCCCGCATTCACCCCGGACGGGGGGCTGACCGGACAGCACGGTGATGCCGCTGCGCAGGGCGCGCTCCCGGTGGCCGTCGGCCGGGAGGCGGAAGGACCGGCGGCGGGCGTCGCGCGTCCTGCTTCCGGACACGCTGACGCGCTGGTGGCGGTGTTCGTCCCGCCGGTCGCCACGCCGGGCGACGCCTACGCGAGGGCGCTCCGCGAGGCGGCCGCGGGCGTCGACAAGCCGGTGGTCGCGGTGTTCTTCTCCGCCGAGGGCGTGTCCGCCGAGCTGGCCGTGCCGGGCGCCGACGGCACCCCCGGCCGCGGGTCGGTGCCCAGCTACGCCAGTCCCGAGCGCGCGGCGGACGCGCTCGCGCGGGTGAGCCGCTACGCGCGGTGGCGCGCCGAGCCGGTCGGCGACTTCGCCCCGCCGCCCGGGATCGACAGCGACAGCGCCCGTGCCCTCATCGCCGGGCTCCGGTCCGGCGGCAATGTCGTCGGCGCGGGCGACACCGTGCTGACCGACGACGAGGTCGCCCGACTCGTGGCCTGCTACGGCATCTCGCTGGTCGAGTTCCGGCGGGTGTCCGGGGGCGACGCGACGGTGGCGGCGGCCGAGGAGCTCGGCTATCCCGTTGCCGTGAAGGCCGTCGGCGACCGCTGGCGGCAGCGCCCCGACCTGCTCGGCATCCGCCTCGACGTCGTCACGCCGATCGGCGCGCACCGCGCGCACGCCGACCTGGCCCAGATGTCGGGCCAGGACGAGATGTACGTCCAGCGCATGGCACCGAGGGGGGTGCCCTGCGTCCTGGAGATCGTCGAGGACCCCTCGTTCGGCTCGCTGATCTCGTTCGGACTCGCGGGCACGGCCACCGAGCTCTTGGGCGACCGCGCCTTCCGGGTGCTGCCGGTGTCCGATCACGACGCCGCGGCCCTGGTGCGCGCACCCAGGGCCGCGCCGCTGCTCGACGGCTACCGGGGCGCCGCGCCCACCGACCTCGCCGCGATGGAGGACCTCGTGCGGCGCGTCGGACAGCTCGCGGAGGACCTGCCGGAGGTGCGCTCGCTCGCGCTCGACCCCGTCCTCGCCACTCCTTCGGGCGTCTTCGTCATCGGCGCGCGGGCACGGTTCGGCCCGCCCCCACGCCGTGATGACATCGGCCCCCGCAGGCTGCGCTGATCAGCGCAGATCAGCGCTGATCACGGCGCAGCCCCGCGCCGCCGACCGCGCCGGTCAGCGGACGGCAGCGGCCAGGTGCTCGAGCGTGCTCTGGAGCTGCTCCTCGGAGACCAGCGGGAAGAGCTTCTCGAACGTCGGGTCCTTCACGCTGGTCCAGTCGTACGTCTCGGTCACCTCGGTGCGCCCGTCGTTCTCGTGCAGGTCGTAGGTGAACGTGTGGCCGCCGACCGCGACACCGCGGAACTTCTCGGCCGCATCGCAGGTGGGGTCCAGTACCGGGCCCCAGCCGATGCGCGCGCCGGGCACGTAGGCCGTCACGGTGTTGACCATCCGGTAGTCGCCGAGGTCGTCCTGGTGCATGTTCATGGTGAAGACCTGCCCGATCCCGCCGATCGGGGGTGTCGTGTCGTTCGGGCCCTGCACCATGCCCGCGCCGTCGAGCTCGGCGTGCCGGTTGGGGTCGGCCAACACGGCGAACACCGCCTCGGCGGGCGCGTCGATGACCTTGGTGGCATGAATTTTCCTGCTGGTGTCCACGATGCTCCCTTGCGTTCGGAGGAACATCGGGTAGCCGGGAGCCGGAGACGGCAAACTTCGGGCTGGTCAGCGGCGGAAGCTCAGCTGCAGCGTCGGCAGGCTCACGTCGGCGAAGAAGTCGTTGCCCTTGTCGTCGACCACGACGAACGCGGGGAAGTCCACCACCTCGATCCGCCAGACGGCCTCCATGCCGTGCTCGGGGTACTCCAGCACCTCGACCTTGCGGATGCAGTCCTGCGCCAGCCGCGCGGCGGCCCCGCCGATCGAGCCCAGGTAGAAGCCGCCGTAGGTCGCGCACGACGTGGTGACCTCCTTGCTGCGGTTGCCCTTCGCGAGCATCACCAGCGAGCCGCCCGCGGCCTGGAACTGCTCGACGTAGGAGTCCATGCGCCCCGCCGTGGTCGGCCCGAACGAGCCCGAGGCGTACCCGGCGGGTGTCTTGGCCGGTCCGGCGTAGTAGACGGGGTGGTCGCGCAGGTAGGCGGGCATCGGCTCGCCCGCCTCCAGCCGCTCGGCGATCTTCGCGTGCGCGATGTCGCGCGCCACGACGAGCGGCCCGGTCAGCGCCACCCGCGTCTTGACCGGCAGCGCCGAGAGCTGGGCGCGGATCGCGTCCATCGGCCGGTTGAGGTCCACGTGCACGACCTCGTCCGGCAGTTCCTCCTGGGTCGTCTCGGGCAGGAAGCGCGCCGGTTCGGTCTCCAGCTGCTCCAGGAAGACGCCCTCGGGGGTGATCTTGGCCTTGGCCTGGCGGTCGGCGGAGCACGAGACCGCGATGCCGACCGGCAGCGACGCGCCGTGCCGCGGCAGCCGGACCACCCGCACGTCGTGGCAGAAGTACTTCCCGCCGAACTGCGCGCCGATGCCGAACTGGCGGGTCAGCTCGAGCACCTGCTGCTCCAGGTCGTGGTCGCGGAACGCGTGGCCAAGCTCCGATCCGGAGGTCGGGAGCGTGTCGAGGTAGCGCGCCGACGCGAGCTTCGCGACCTTCAGCGTGTACTCCGCCGACATGCCCCCGACGACGATCGCGAGGTGGTAGGGCGGGCAGGCCGCGGTGCCCAGCGAGCGGAGCTTCTCGTCGAGGAACGCCGCGAGCCGCTGAGGGTTCAGCAGCGCCTTGGTCTCCTGGTAGAGGAACGTCTTGTTGGCCGACCCGCCGCCCTTGGCCAGCACCAGGAGCTCGTATTTCGGCGCCTGACCCGGCACGGTGTAGAGCTCCACCTGCGCGGGCAGGTTCGTGCCGGTGTTGCGCTCGTCCCAGAACGTTGTGGGCGCCATCTGGGAGTAGCGCAGGTTGAGCCGGTCGTAGGCCTCGAAGACGCCGCGGGAGATGGCCTCCTCGTCCGCACCGCCGGTCAGGATCGTCTCGGTGCGCTTGCCGACGACGATGGCGGTGCCGGTGTCCTGGCACATCGGCAGCACGCCGCCCGCGGAGACGCACGCGTTGCGGAGCAGGTCGGTGGCCACGAACCGGTCGTTGGCCGAGGCCTCCGGGTCGTCGACGATCGCGCGCAGCTGCGCCAGGTGTGCGGGGCGCAGCATGTGCTGGATGTCGTGCACGGCTTCCCGCACGAGCGCGGTGATCGTGGCGGGGTCGATCTCCAGGAACGTCCGCCCCGCCGCCTGCACCACTGTGCCGGGGGGCAGCGCCAGCCGCCGGTAGGTCGTGTCGTCCGGGCCGAGCGGGAGCAGGTCGACGTGGTGGAAGCCGGGCACGGCGCGAATCTACCCCCGCCGACAGCGCCCGGACCGCCGCAGACCCTGCGTGCTCGGTCACCCACCCCTGCTCAGGCCGCGTAGCGCAGGATGGCGGCGAGGTCACCGCCGCCGGGCACGTCCTCGCGGCGGACGGCGAGCAGCCGCGAGCCGGTGAGCCACGCCCGTCGCGCGATCTCGTCGACGACGCCGACGCCACCCCCGGAAGGCCCGTCGTCGAACCGGACGGCGCCGTCCTCGTCGACCTCGCCGGGCACCATGACGTCGATGTCGAAGAACAGCGTGTCGACGGCGCCCTGCGTGGCCAGCCGGGCCACCGTGGCGACGTCGAGGGACGTGCGGTTCTGCCCGGCCCGCTGCTCGAACAGCGCGCGCAGCTCCGCGAGCATGCCCGCGTGGTAGCGGTCCAGCACCGCACGGGCCTCCCGCACCAGGTCCACGTCCGAGACCGACTCCGGGCTGCCCGCCACCGACTCGGGCACCAGGTCCGGATAGCGGCACACCGAACGGAAGATCGCCTCGAGGGGCTCGGTCGCCGCGAGCACCAGCGGCACACCGTGCCCGGGCAGCACCTCACGCAGCGCGGTGTCGACCATCCGGGCGAACTGGCGCATCCGCACCTTCTGGCCTTCGTCGCCCTGCAGCCGCCGCACCGGCGCGCGGTCCTTGATCGACGACTTGCCGACGGCGGCGGCGACGTCGGTGGGCAGGTCCGGGACGCGGACGACCTCCGGTGGCGCGTCCGGAACGGTCTCCAGGAGCCGCACACCGCCCTGGGCAAGGGCGAGCACGAAGGCGGTCTGCGGGAAGGTCACCGCTCGCATGAGCGGCGTGACGTGCAGCCGCTCGCCCCCCACCGCCAGCTCGAGCAGCCGGTTCGGCAGCCGGAAGGTGCGCACCCAGCCCGGGGTGGCGAACACCGCGAGGGTGCGGGCCTGGTGGCGCCAGAAGTCCTCGTCATCCTCCAGGTCGACCAGGGCCTCCTCGACGGCGACGAGGTCGTCCTTGGGAACGTGCGCCAGCTGGTCGAGGGCGGCGCGGGTGAGGTTCTTGAACGCGATCCGCTCCGCCTCGCCCGACGACTCCGGCTCCGTGGGCACGTAGAGGGAGACCGACGCCGGGGAGGTGGCCTGCCACAGGGAGTCGATCTCCGAACGGGTCGGGATGTCGGTGTAGAGCGTCATCGCTGCTCCTCCGTGGCCGGGATGGTCCCGGGGTGCCGTTGCCGGTGTCATTGTCGACCCACCCCAGGCCCGCCCACCACCGCCTAGCCCGCCATCACCCACCGGATACCCCGGGTGACGGCCTGCCCGCCGACGCGGACCGCCGTCGCCTCCGCGACCGGCAGGTAGGGCAGGCCCAGCGGCGCGCGGGCCCAGCGGGGGAGCAGCCCCACCGCGGCCGCGGCCAGCAGCGCGTACGGGGCGCGGGCGGCGAGCGCGAGCGGCGGGTTCAGCAGCAGGAACCGGGCCGCGGAGCGGGCCTCCGCTGTGCCCTCCAGCTCGGGGCGGAACGCCGCGATCCTGGCCGCCAGCGCCGCCTCGGTCTCCGGCGGGTCGACGACCCCGAGCTCGCGCGCGATGCGGGCGGTGTCCGCCACGTACCCGTCGCGGTCCTCCTGGTCCAGCGGCCGCGATCCGTAGCGCTGGTGGGCGATCAGGAAGCTGTCGATCTCGGCGATGTGCACCCACTCCAGCAGGTGCGGGTCGCCCGCGGAGTAGGGGCGACCGTCGGGCGCTGTGCCGCGGACTCGCGCGTGCACCGCCTTGATCCGGTCGATGGTGGCGCGGGCCTCGGCGTCGGGCGCGAAGGTGGTGGCGGCGAGGAAGTAGCTGGTGCGCGCCAGCCTGCCCCACGGGTCGCCGCGGTAACCCGAGTGCCCGGCGACCCCGGCCATGGCCAGCGGGTGCAGCGACTGGAGGAGCAGCGCCCGCAGCCCACCGACGAACATGGACGCGTCACCGTGCACCCGCCGGATCGGACGGTCCTCGGCGAACCAGCGCGAACCGGGCGCGGTGTGGATCCGCACCCGCCGGTTCGGTCCTTCGTCGCCCGCCACCTTCTGGAAGACGTCGGCGCCCAGGCGCGCCCGCAGGTCCGCGATCCGCGTCGTGACGGCGCCGACGCCGGGAACCCGGATATCGGCCATGCCTCCCATCATGCGGGACCGCCCGCGCCCCGGCGAGCCGATGATCGCTCAGGTGGTCAGACCGGCGCCGCGGGCCGACCTTCCCTTCAGCTGCGCACATCGGGCAGGTACCCGGCGAGCTGGCGCCGCGAGGAGATGCCCAGCTTGGCGTAGATGTTGCTGAGGTGGAATGCCACCGTGCGGCTCGTGACGTACAGGGACGCACCCACCTCCTGGTTGGTCATCCCCTCCGCCACGAGCCGCGCGACGGCCACCTCCTGGCTGGTCAGCCCCAGCGGGCCGCCCGCGGTGGGCTGGTGCAGGCCCGCGGCGCGCAGGAGGCCGTCGCTGCGCTCCAGGAAGGGGAGGGCGCCGAGGTGGCCGAGCCGTTCGTGGGCGGTGCGTACCAGGTCGACGCCAGGGCGCCGCTCGCCCGCCGCGATCAGGTGACGGCCGTAGGCGATCTCCAGCCAGGCCCGGGACGGCTCGGCGCGGACGTGGTCGGCCAGGTCGAGCGCCCGCTCGTAGGCCTCCCGCGCCTTCGCGGGCCCGTCCCGCCGCTCGGTCAGCTCCGCACGCAGCCGGGCCGCTTCGAGCGCCGACCATCCGGGCGGCCGCAGTGTCGCCCGTTCCTCCAGCACGGCGAGCTCGGCGTCGGCCTCCTCGAGACGGCCCACCCCGAGCAGGGCCTCGACCCGGAGCGCCCGCCACGGCAGGATGCCCGCCCTACCGACCGGGCCGCCGACGTCCGGGTCGGCGAACGGCCGCAACGCCTCGACCATGGCCGCGTGGTCGCCGCGCGCCTGGGCGAGCACGGCCGCCGACGTGGCGGCGTAGGCGCGGCCGCCCCACCACGGCAGCACCCGGGTCATGGCCGACGCGGCCTCGACGCGCGCCGTGGCGACGTCCCAGACGCCCCGTCCCGACGCGACGTAACTGGCGAGCGCGTTCGTGGTGCCCGTACCCATCACGACGCCCGCGTCGCGGGCGAGGGAGACCGCCACCTCGCCGTTGGCCGTCGCGCCGTCCCAGTCCCCCGTCCGGTACTGCGCCTCGCTCAGCTGGGCCAGCAGCAGCACGCGACCCTGCAGGGAAAAGCCCGCGGACCCGTCGTGCACGACGGCGGAGAGCACGTCGGCGGCCGTGGCCGCGTCCTCGCGCCACAGCGCCAGCACCCCGCGCAGCGCGATCTCCTCGGCCGTGTGGCCGTCGGACCGGGAGATGGGGATCACCGCGGACGGCCCGCCGCGGACGACCTCGGCGACCATCCGCACGAACCGTGCGACCGGCACGTCCTCGGACGGGGGTGACCAGCGGAGCGCGCGGGCCGACAGCTCTGCTGCGGCGTCGGCGTCGCCTTCGACGAAGGACAGCAGCGCCAGGTGGGTCGCCGCGCTCGCCCGGCCCGCGTCGTCCTCGCCCGCCGCGGCGAGGGCGGCCGTCAGCGACATGCGGGCGTCGCGGAGCCTGCCCGTCGAGGCCTCGAGACGGCCGAGCACGCGGCTGCGCGCGGGGGTCTCCGGCAGCGCCCGGACCTCCGGCTCGCGGCGCAGTGCGCCTGCGAGGTCGCCGCCCGCGAGCATCGTGGCGACCCCGGCGACCACCCGCGTCGCCCGCTCCTCGGGCGACCCGCTGAGATCGGCCGCCGCCAGCAGGTGGTCGGCTGCCGACCGCCACCGCCCGGCCGCCCGGTCGTCACGGGCCAGGGCCTCGAGCCCCGCGGCCAGGGTGGGATCGGGTCCGATGGCGGCCGCGACGCGGTGCGCCAACCCGGCCGCACCGCCGACGAGCTCGGCCGCGGCCCGGTGCAGGGCGCGGCGGCGCCCCGGCGGGATGTCCCCGTACACCGCGGCCCGGAGGAGCTGATGCGGGAAGGCCATGTCGCGGCCGCCCGTCGCCACGACCTCGGCCAGCAGTCCCGCCGTGACCACCTCGTCGAGCACCGCGGCGGGATCGGGCACCCCCGCGAGTGCCACCGCGTGCCCCACCGGGCATCGCGACCCCAGGACGGCGGCGGCCAGGACGAGGTCCTGCGCGAGCGGCGACAGCGCCGCCACCCGGACGAGCACCAGCGTGGCCAGCGAGCGGGGAGCGGGCAGCGGCGTGGAGACGTCCAGCAGGACGGGCGAGGGCAGCTCGCGCAGCAGCGACGCCGCGTGCATCGGGTGGCCGCCGGTGTGCTCGGCGAGCCTGCGGGCCGCCTCGGCCGTGAAGGGGTGCCCGCCGACGGCGGTGCCCAGCTCCATGATCTCCTCGGCGCCGAGGCCGCCGAGCTCGATGCGCCGCGGCGGCGCGTGCGGCGACATCCGGTCCCACCAGGGCAGCTCGGGCGGCTCCGGCTGCCGCACGCCGAGCAGGATGAGCACCTGGTCGGTGCGCAGGCGCCGGGCCCCGAACGCCAGCGCCCCTGCGGACGGGTCGTCGGCCCACTGGGCGTCGTCGACGACGACCACCACCGGCCCGGAGGCCTGAAGCTCGCCGAGCGCCGTGAGCAGCTCGGCCCCGACCGCGAGCGGGTCGGCCGCCGCGGGCGGACCTGCGGTGAGCAGCGGCCCCCGCACCGCGGCCGGGACATCGACGGCCAGCTGGCCGACCACGCCGAAGGGCAGCCCGACCTCGCCCGCGTCGCACGCCGCGCGCAGCACGATCGCCCCGGCACTGGTCTCGGTGTCGAGGAAGCGGCGGATCAGCGCCGTCTTGCCGATGCCCGGCTCCCCCCACACCAGCACCAGCGACGACCTGCCCGCGCGGGCGTCCCTCCACGCGTCTGCCAGCACCGCGAGCTCGTCGCCCCTCCCGACGAACGGTTCCCCCGCTGCCATCAGCGCAGTGTCGCGAGCGAAGGGCGTCGGAGACAATGCCCCATACGGTACCGATCACTGGGCGGATCACGGGGTGGATCACGGGGCGGATCACTGGGCGCGATCAGCGGGGGTCGACGCGTACCTCCCTCGCCCGCCGACCCGGACGTAGGGTGACGGCATGCCTGGATCGATCCTCGGAACGTCCGTCCGCCGCGTGGAGGACCGCGACCTGATCACCGGGGCGAGCACGTACGTGGGCAACCTCGCGCTGCCCGGCCTGCTGCACCTGGCGTTCGTGCGCTCGCCGCTGGCCCACGGCCGGATCTCGGGGATCGACACCGTGCAGGCCGCCGCCGCGCCGGGCGTCGTCGCCGTCTACACGGCCGCCGACCTCGACCTGCCCGCGCACCACGGTCTCTTCGTCCTCAACCCCGAGCTGCCGCGCCCGCCGCTGGCCACCGACCGCGTGCGGTTCGTGGGCGAGGCGGTCGCCGTCGTCGTGGGGGAGACGAAGGCCGCCGCGGTGGACGCGGTCGAGCTGGTGGAGGTGGACTACGAGCCGTTGCCCGCGGTCGTCGACCCCGAGAAGGCATTGGAGCCCGGCGCGCCCGCCCAGTTCGACGGGCGCGACAACCTCGCCGCGGGCCAGCGCACCGATCCCGCCGAGGACGCGCTCGCCGACGCCGAGGTCGTGGTCCGGGCGCGCATGGTCAACCAGCGGCTGGCGGTCATGCCGATGGAGGGCAACGCGATCGCGGTGCTTCCCGGCGGCCACGAGGGCCGCGACGACGAGCTGACGATCTGGGTGTCGACGCAGATGCCGCACGGCTTCCGCGGCCAGGCGGCGCAGCTGTTCGGCCTCGTCCCCGAGCGGGTGCGGGTGATCACCCCGCACGTCGGAGGGGGCTTCGGGGGCAAGGCCGGGATGCTGGCCGAACACACCACCGCGGTGGGCGTGGCGCGGGCCCTGGGCAGGCCGGTCAGCTGGGTGGAGACCCGCTCGGAGAACCTCGTCTCGATGCCGCACGGCCGCGGCCAGATCGCCTACTACGAGCTGGGGCTCACCCGCGAGGGCCGCATCACGGGCCTCCGGGCGCGCGTCGTCGGCGACGCAGGCGCGTACGCGGGCTTCGGCGGCGCTCTCACGCTCGGCCCGACCTACGTTATGAGCCAGGGCGTGTACGCCATCCCCAAGCTCGCCTTCGACGGTGCCGTGGCGCTGACGAACACCACCCCGATGGGCGCGTTCCGCGGCGCCGGACGGCCGGAGGCCACCGCTCACCTGGAGCGCATGCTGGATCTCGCCGCCGACGAGCTGGGGCTGGACCCCGCCGAGATCCGGCGGCGCAACTTCCTCGACCCGACGGCGTTCCCGGTGACGACGCTGCCCGGCGCCCGCTACGACGTCGGCGACTACGACCTGCCGCTGCGGGAGGCCCTGCGCCTCGCCGACTACGACAAGCTCCGCGAGGAGCAGCGCACCCGGCGGGAGTCGGGCGACCCCGTGCAGCTGGGGATCGGGATCAGCGTCTACGTCGAGATCACGGCGGGCGGCGGGGGCAGCGAGTACGGCTCGGTCACCGTGCACGCCGACGGCTCGGCCACGATCTCCGCGGGCACCTCCGCGCACGGCCAGGGCCACGCCACGGCGTTCGCCATGCTCGCGAGCGACCGGCTCGGCATCCCCTTCGAGAAGATCAGCTTCGTGCAGTCGGACACCGCGGCGGTGCCCCGCGGCGGGGGCACCGGCGGCTCGCGGTCGCTGCAGATGGGCGGCAACGCGGTCCTCGTCGCCGCCGACGACGTGCTGGAGCAGGCCCGCCGTCGGGCGGCGGAGCTGCTGGAGGCCGCCCTCGACGACGTCACGCTGACTGAGGACGGGGAGTTCGGCGTGGCGGGCGTGCCGTCGGTGACCGTGACGTGGGCGCAGGTGGCGAGCCACGGCGAGGAGCTCTTCGCGGGCCTGGATTTCCATCAGGACGGCGCGACCTTCCCGTTCGGCGCGCACGTGTCGGTCGTGGAGGTGGACACCGAGACCGGGCGGGTCACGCCGCGCCGCCACGTCGCCGTCGACGACTGCGGGCGGGTGCTCAACCCGCTGCTGGTCACCGGCCAGCAGCACGGCGGCCTCGCGCAGGGCGTCGCGCAGGCGCTCTACGAGGAGATCCTCTTCGACGAGGACGGCCAGCCGCTGACGGCCACCCTCGCCGACTACCGGATGCCCACCGCCGCCGACCTCTTCTGGTTCGAGACCCACACCACCGAGACGCCCACCCCGATGAACCCGCTGGGCGCGAAGGGGATCGGCGAGTCGGCGACGGTCGGCTCCACCCCCGCGGTGCAGAACGCGGTGGTCGACGCGTTGCGGCCGTTCGGGGTGCGGCACGTCGACCTGCCCTGTACGCCGGAGCGGGTGTGGCGGGCGATCCACGGCGGCGCCGGGGAGCTGTGGCGCGAGCCGCCCGCCGTGTTCGCCACGCTCCCGGTGCGGACCTCCGCATCGGACGCGGCGGGCGGCGGCGAGATCTGACCCTGCCCGGTCCGGCAGCCGGGCACCCCGTCCGGTCGGGTAGGGCGCGTTGACCGTTCCCACGCGCCCGACCAGGGTGATCTGCGACACGACTCAACGTCGAGGAGATCATCATGGCCATTGACAGCGCGTCCATCGACCGGGTGCTGCAGGCGGCGGTCGACCGCGGCGACGTGCCTGCCGTCGTCGCCATCGCCGCCGACCGCGACGGCGTGATCTACCGGGGTGCCGCGGGCCCGCGGGCCGCGGGCGGCGGCGACCCGATCACCGCCGACACCCATTTCCGGATCATGTCGATGACCAAGATGGTCGCCACGGTCGCGGCGCTGCAGCTCGTCGAGAAGGGCAGCCTCGACCTGGACGCGCCCATCGACACCTACCGCCCCGAGTTCGCCGACGTCCAGGTGCTCGAGGGCTGGGACGGCGACACGCCGCGCCTGCGCGCTCCCGCCAGCCGGGCCACGGTCAGGCAGCTCCTCACGCACACCACCGGCCTGGGCTACTGGTTCTGGAGCGAGGACCTGGTGCGGTGGGAGGCCGCCACCAGCACGCCCAACGTCCTCTCCGGCGCGAACGTGGTCTTCACCGCCCCGATGCTCGCCGACCCCGGCACGACGTACATCTACGGCATCAACACCGACTGGCTGGGCAAGGTCGTCGAGGCGGCGGGCGGCGTCGGCCTGGACGTCGCGATCAAGGACGGCATCACCGGGCCCCTCGGCATGAACGAGACGGCGTTCCGCATCGTCGACGAGTGGAAGGACGGCGGCCTGACGCCCGTGCACGCCAAGGTCGACGGCGCCTGGGTGGACAGCGGGATCGAGCTCAACCAGAGCCCGGAGTACTGGACGGGCGGCCACGGGCTGTACTCCACCCCGAACGACTACATCAGGTTCGAGCAGGCGCTCCTGCGGGGCGGTGAGCTGGACGGCGCGCGGATCCTGAAGTCCGAGACCGTCGACGCCGCCTTCACCAACCAGATCGGCGACCTGGACTTCCCGTCCGCGATCCCGACGGCCGACCCGCCGGTCACCCACGAGCTCAACCTCGGCGACGGCTTCAAGTGGGGCTACGGGCTCCTCCTCAACACCGAGGACGTCCCCGGCATGCGGCGGGCGGGCAGCGGCGCGTGGGCCGGGCTGTGCAACACCCACTTCTGGATCGACCGCACCAGCGGCATCTGCGCGTCCATCTACTCCAACTTCCTCCCGTTCGTCCCGCCGGAGGCCCTTGCCCTCTACGCCGACTACGAACGGGCCCTCTACGCGGCGCTGTAGCCCGGGATGGCACGTGACGTGCGGTCGCGCCAGACTGCGGGCGTGACCGCACGTGAGGAGATCCGATGAGGTTGGCGACGATCCGCACAGCGGCGGGACACCGCGCCGTCAGGGTGGACGGCAACGCGGCGGTGGAGACCGGCGACGCGGATGTCCGCGCGCTGCTCGAGCACCCCGACTGGCGCGACCGCGCCGAGCGGGCGGCGGGGCCGTCGCACACCCTCGACACGCTCGACTACGCGCCGCTCGTCCCGGCCCCCGAGAAGATCATCTGTGTCGGTCTGAACTACCGCGACCACGTCGCGGAGATGGGCAACGAGCTGCCCCAGTACCCCACGATCTTCGCCAAGTACCCGCCCGCGCTGATCGGCGCGCACGACGACATCCTGCTGCCCACGGTCTCGGACAAGGTCGACTGGGAGGCCGAGCTCACCGTGGTGATCGGCGCGCCCGTGCGGCACGCCGACGAGGCGGCGGCGCGCGCGGCGATCGGGGGCTACACCGTCATGAACGACGTCAGCATGCGCGACTACCAGAACCGCACCAAGCAGTTCCTGCAGGGCAAGACGTTCGAGCACGCGACGCCGCTGGGCCCGCACCTGGTCACCCCCGACGAGCTGCCCGAGGGCGGCTGGGCGATCGGCACGACGCTCGACGGTGAGACCGTCCAGAGCTCCTCGACCGACCAGCTGGTGTTCGGCCCGGTGGACCTGATCGTCTACCTGTCGCAGATCGTCACGCTCAACCCCGGCGACGTGATCGCCACCGGCACGCCGGGCGGCGTCGGCCACGCCCGCAAGCCGCCGCGCTACCTCACCGACGGCACCGTGGTGGTGACGTCCGTCGAAGGCGTCGGAGAGCTGCGCAACACCTGTCGAGCGGAGAAGCGGTGACCCCTCCCGCCGTCACCGACGCGCTGGCCTGGGCGGCCGACGGTGCGGCGCACCTGCGCGGCCTCATGACCCGGCTCGGGGACGACGCGTTCCGCGCTCCGTCGCTGCTGCCGGGATGGAGCCGTGCGCACGTGCTCACCCACCTCGCGCGGAACGCCGACGCCATGATCAACCTGCTGATGTGGGCGCGCACCGGCATCGTGACGCCCGCCTATGCCAGCGCCGAGGCGCGGGTCGCGGACATCGAGAAGGGCGCCGTCCGGACGCCCACCGAGATCCGCCAGGACGTCACGGCGTCGTCCGACCGGCTGGCGCACGTCGTGCGTGAGCTGCCGGAGGCGGCCTGGGCGGCGCTGGTGACCAACGTCCAGGGCCGGGTGATCCGGGCGTCGGCGGTGCCGTGGATGCGGGCGCGCGAGATGTGGATCCACTCCGTCGACCTCGACGCCGGGGCGTCGTTCGCCGACATGCCCGCGCCGATGGTCGGCGCCCTGCTCGTGGACGCCACCGAGGGGATGGCCAAGAAGCCGGACTGCCCGGTGCTGCGGCTCGTCGACGGCGACCACAGCTGGTCGGTCGGTGACGGCAATGGCGCGGTGGTCGTGACCGGACCCGCGCCGGAGCTCGCCGCCTGGTTGCTGGGCCGCTCGAAGGGCAAGCCGCTGCGCGCCGACGGCACCCGCAAACTGCCTGCGCTCCCGGCGTGGCTGTGACGGCGGGCGCCACGGGGACGGAGCGGCTGCGGGCCCCGGACTTCGCCGCGGTCCGCGCCGAGTTCGCGCTTCCCGTCGGCTTCCCGCCCGACGTGCTCGCGGAGGCCGCACGGGCGGCGGTCCGGGCGGCCCACCAGGACGGTGACCGGTTCGACGCCACCGACGTCGAGCTCGTGACGATCGACCCGCCCGGTTCGAAGGACCTCGACCAGGCGCTGGGTGTGCGGCGCCGCGGGGACGGTTTCCTGGTGCACTACGCCATCGCCGACCTCGGCGCGGTGGTCGATCCGGGCGGCCCGCTCGACCGCGAGGTGCGCCGCCGCGGCCAGACCGTCTACCTGCCCGACGGCTCCGTGCCCCTGCACCCGCCCGCGCTGTCGGAGGAGGCGTCGAGCCTGCTGCCCGACGGGCCGCGCCCGGCTGTGCTGTGGACGTTCGACCTGGACGCCTCGGGGGAGCGCACCGGCGTCGACGTCCGGCGGGCGACCGTGCGGTCCCGGGCCCGCCTGGACTATGCGGGTGTGCAGGCCGACGTCGACGCGGGCCGCGTGCACCCGGCCATCGCGGCCCTGCCGGAGCTGGGCAGGCTGCGCCGCGCGCTCGCGGTCGCGCGGGGCGCGATCGAGCTGGAGCTCCCCGAGCAGGAGGTCGTGCCGGACGGCGCGGGCGGCTGGACGACGCGGATCCGGCAGCGGGTCGACGTCGAGACGTGGAACGCGGAGATGTCCCTGCTCACCGGCACCGCGGCGGCGTCGATCATGTTGGCCGCCGGGGTCGGGCTGCTGCGCACGCTCCCCGCGCCCGAGCCGTCGGCGCTGGCGCAGCTGCGGCGCACGGCGGCGACGCTCGGGATCGCGTGGCCCGAGGGCGCGACCGCGGCCCAGGTGCTGTCGGGCCTGCCGCGCGACACCGCGCCCGCCCTCGCGCTGCGCCGGGCGGCCAGCGCGCTGTTGCGCGGCGCGGGCTACGCGGCGTTCGACCGGCAGGCGGGCACCCCCGCGCCCGCCGACCCCGGCCACGGGGGATCGGCGCGCCCTACGCGCATGTCACCGCGCCGCTGCGGCGGCTGGTGGACCGGTTCGGCACCGAGGTCTGCCTCGCCGTCACCGCCGGGGCGCCGCTGCCCGGGTGGCTGGCCGCTGCGCTGCCCTCCCTCCCGTCGATCATGGGGGAGTCCGACGCCCTCGCGGGCAAGGTGGACCGGGCGTGCGTCGACCGCACCGAGGCGGCGCTCCTGGCGTCGCGGATCGGGGCGGTGTTCGACGCCGTGGTTCTCCGTGCGTCGGGCGCCGACGACGCGGGTGAGCACGGCGAGGTGTTCGTCGCCGAACCGCCGGTGTTGGCGCGGTGCGCCGGGGTGCCGCGGGCGGGGGAGGTCGTGCGGGTGCGGCTGGTCGAGGCGGATCCGGCCACGGGTCGGATCGTGTTCAGCACGGAGGACGCGCACTAGCGCGGTGGCCACGAACGTTGCCGGGGTGATCGCGTGATCCAGGCGCCGACGCGCAAGGCGCCGCCCGAAGGTCATACCGGGCGTCTTCGCGAGGGCGGCAACGCCGCGCGTCGGCGCCTGGGCGCGCGAGGACCCGGTGAACGTTTGTGGCCGCCGCACTAGCCTCACCGGGTGCGCTTCCGGTACGGCATCGAGCACGAGCTGGCGATCCTGCGAGCCGGTGCGTTCGCCGACTTCACCGATCTGGCGTTCGACGAGCTGCAGGCCGTCGTCGACGCCCTGCCGCTGGCCGAAGCCGACTACCCCGACCTGCGGGTCGGCGACCAGGGGATCAAAAAGAAGCGCTGGTACGTCGAGGGGTACGAGCGGTTCGACGACGCGGGCGGGCTCGTCCGCTGCGACCCCAAGGGCCTGGAGGTGCGCACCCGCATCCACGGCTCGGTCGAGGCGGCGGTCGCGGCGCTCGCGGCCGACGTCGACCTGCTGGACGCGGAGCTCGCCCGCCGCGGCCTCGCGGCGTGCGCCGTGGGGTTCAACCCGCTGCGATCGGCGTACGTGGTCGACCCGCCGCTGGGGGAGTGGGAGCGCGCGCACCGCGTCGGCTCGCCGGAGGAGCGCACGGCGCACCTGCACATGGTGACCTACGGGCCCGACCTCAACCTGTCGGCCGACGGCCTGGACCGCGCCGCCGACCTCGTGGACGCCGCGCGCAAGCTCACGCACTACAGCCCGTGGCTGGTGCCGCTGTCGTTCTCCTCCCCGTTCCGGGACGGCGCGCCCTGGGGCGGGCTGTCCGCGCGCACCCACCTGCGGACGGGTGCGCGGCCTGCCGTGCTGGTCTTCCTCGGGCCGGACGCGCAGCAGGTCGCCTCCGACCCGTCGCTCACCCAGCCCGCGCGCCTGCCAGCCGAGGTCGGGCGGCTGGAGTTCAAGGCGTGCGACGCGATCGGCGATCTGGCGCTCTACGGCGAGCTGTTGAGCCTGCTCACCGGCCTCGTCCTCGACGACACGCTGCCGGGTCGCCGGACGACCCCCGACGCGGCGGCGCACCGGCATGTCGCCACGGTCGGTCTGGCTGACGACGCGGTCCACGCGGGCACGGGCGCGCTCCTGAACGCCGCGAGCCGTGCGCTGGCGGGCCGCGACGCCGACCTGGCGCGCGTGGCGTCCCTGCGGGAGCGCTGGGGCAAGCGCGAGTGCGCAGCCACGGCCATGCTCGCCGCCTACGCCGCAGGTGCGACCGTGGCCGAGGTGGTCGCCGGGGTCGCAGCGGGGTGACAGTCCTGCGACTCAGTCGCAAGGAATGCCACCCCGCTGCGATCGGGGGCGGGTGGCGGTCCTACGTGTAGGAGTGCTCGTCGTCGGGGTAGCTGCCCGCGCGCACCTCGTCGGCGTAGGCGCGGGCGGCGTCCAGCAGGATCCCGCCGAGGTCGGCGTACTGCTTGACGAAGCGCGGCTTGCGGCCCCGGTTCATGCCCGCCATGTCCGACCACACCAGCACCTGCGCGTCGGTGTCCGGGCCCGCGCCGATGCCGATCGTCGGGATCACCAGTTCGGCCGTCACCCGCTTGGCGACGTCTGCGGGCACCATCTCCAGCACGACGGAGAACGCCCCCGCCGCCTGCAGCGCGAGCGCGTCCTCGACCAGGCGCTCGCCCGCGTCGCCGCGGCCCTGGATGCGGAAGCCGCCCAGCGCGTGCTCGCTCTGCGGGGTGAATCCCAGGTGCGCCATCACCGGGATGCCGGACTGGGTCATGGCCTCGACGTGCGGCGCGAACCGGGCCCCGCCCTCCAGCTTGACCGCGTGCGCCCCGCCTTCCTTCATGAAGCGGATGGCGGTCGTGAGCCCCTGCTCGGGGCTGACCTGGTAGCTGCCGAACGGCAGGTCGGCGACCACGAGCGCCTTCTTCGCCCCGCGTACCACGGCCTTGACCAGCGGCATCAGCTCGTCGACCGTCACAGGGATCGTGTTGTCGTGTCCGTAGACGTTGTTGGCGGCCGAGTCGCCGACGAGCAGGACCGGGATGCGGGCCTCGTCGAAGATCTCTGCGGAGTACATGTCGTAGGCGGTGAGCATCGGCCACCGCTCCCCGCGCTCCTTCATCTCCCGCAGGTGGTGGATGCGCGTCCGCTTCGGCGTGGTGCTCGTGCGGTACGGCGCGTGAACCTCGGAATCAGACATCGAATTTGACATCACTGTCCGTCCTCCCTCGAGGCCCGACGCGCGGGTCCCCGGGTCGTCAGGGGTTGACGCGCACAGCGTGACACCCGCCGTCGCCGACGGCACCGGCCTGGGACGAGGTTCACAACGGCGCCTTGCGTAGGCTGCGCCGCGTGCAGCGGTGGCGGGGGCTGGAGGCCATTCCGACGGGGTGGGGCCGCAGCGTCGTGACGGTCGGGGTCTTCGACGGCGTCCACCGGGGGCACCAGACGCTGATCAACCGGACGGTCGAGCGGGCGCGGGCGCGCGGGCTGCCGTCGGTGCTCATCACGTTCGACCCGCACCCCGCCGAGCTGATCCGCCCCGGCAGCCACCCAGCCCGGCTGACGAGCCTGCGCAGGCGCGCCGACCTGGTGGCGGAGCTGGGCATCGACGCCTTCTGTGTGCTCCCGTTCACCCCCGAGCTGCAGCGGATGGAGGCCGCGGCGTTCGCCCACGAGGTGCTGGTGGACCGGCTGCACGCCGCCGAGGTCGTCGTCGGGCGGAACTTCACCTTCGGCCACCGTGCCGCTGGGGACGTGGCGATGCTGACCCGGCTGGGTCAGCGCTTCGGGTTCGGCGTCGAGGGGCTGGACCTGATGAGCGACGACGGGGTGACGTTCTCCTCCACCTACATCCGCGCCTGCATCGACGCCGGGGACGTGGCCGCCGCCGCGGTGGCGCTGGGACGCCCGCACCGCATCGAGGGGGTCGTCGTTCACGGCGACCACCGGGGCCGTGAGCTGGGTTTCCCCACCGCCAACATCGCGACCGCGGCCTTCACGGCGCTGCCCGCCGACGGCGTCTACGCCGGGCATTTCGTGCTGGGCGAGCGGCGGCTGCCGTCCGCGATCTCGGTGGGCACCAACCCGACGTTCTCGGGGCGAGAGCGCACCGTCGAGGTGTTCGTGCTCGACACCCAGGAGGACTTCTACGGCTTCGACATCGGCGTCGACGTCGAGCACTGGCTGCGTGGGCAGGAGCGGTTCGACGGGGTCGACGGGCTGCTCGAACAGATGGGCAAGGACGTCGCACGGACCCGCGCCCTGCTCGGTTCATGATTCTTTCCCAATCGCCCACGGGAGCAGGGGGCGGCCTGTCAGCATCGGGGCATGGCGGAGGCGGCCTGCGAGATGGTCAGGGCCAATCGGATGCGGCAGCGCGAGCTCTACGGCGCCCCGCTCGGTGACCGGGTGCGGGTGCTCACCACGCGGCTGGGCATCTCCCAGGCCCGGCTCGCCCGCGTGCTGGGCATCAGCCCGGCCATGCTGAGCCAACTGGTCAGCGCCCGCCGCGTCAAGATCGGGGATCCGGCGGTGCTGGCCCGGCTGCGGACGCTCGACAGGCGGTGCGCCGGGCTGGTCTCGGTGGGCGATCCGAGCGCCGTCGACGCGCTGCTCACCGATGTCGCGCGGATGGAGTGGAAGTGGGGTGGCGTGCGGGCGGGCGAGGCACGCCGCAGCGCGGCCGAGGCTCTGCGGGACGCCGTCGAGCCCGGCAGGCTGGCCGCGGCGGCAGCGGTCCTGGGGTCGGCGTTCCCTGAGGTGGCGGACCTGCTGCGGCAGGCGGCGCGGTCTGACGGCCCCGCGCCTGCCGCCTGAGCGGCGTGCGGCTGTTCACGGCGCTCTGGCCGCCCGCCGAGGCGGTCGCTGCGCTGGCCGCCGAGCTGCCCGCCGAGCCCGCCGCGGGGTGGCGCATCGCCGACACGTCCACCTGGCACATCACGTTGGCCTTCCACGGCGAAGCGCAGATGGGGCCCCAGGCGCGGCGGTTGGAGGCCGCGGCCTACGGCGCCGCGGCGCCGCGGCTGCGGCTGCGCGGCGCGGGGGCCTTCACCGGCGTCCGGTGGGCGGGGGTGGAGGCCGAGCCCGTCGCGGCGTTGACGGCGCTCGTGGATCTTGCCGGTGGGACGTCCGCGGAGTTCGTCGCCCACGTCACCCTGTTGCGCCGCCGCATCCGACCCGGGCCCCACGTCGACTCCGATCCGCCCATGCCGTGGGCCGACCACGTCGGGCCCTGGTGGCGTCCGGTCGAGGTGCTGCTGGTGGCGAGCGAGCCCGCCCGCGGCGGTGTCCGCTACCGCCCCGTCCATCGCGTGCCCCTCGCGCCCTACTGACCTCGCCTGCCGCGCCGGGCTTGCCCCGGGGTGAGGAAAGGCTGTCCGGACGAGGTGTCGATCTCTCTCCGGTCGGAGACGGTGCATCGGCGGTCGAGCGGCGCAGACTGTCGATCGACAGAACAGCGTTCCCCGGAGGCCCCGATGTCCCGCCGTATCCCCACCCTCCTCCTCACGGGCCTCGCCGCGCTCGCGACCATGGGCCTCACCGCCTGCGGCTCCCTCGACGGCTCGGCGCACGCGGAGGCCCCCGCCGCGTCTCCGGCCGCTTCGACCGCCTCGCCCGCCCCGGCCACGCCGTCGGTCGACCCGGCGGCCCAGGCCCCCGCTCCGCCGCCGGGCAGGACGGTGTCCGGCGGCGCAGGCCGGGGCACCGGTTCGGGCACCGGCACCGGCACCGGCACCGGCACCGGCGGCACCGGCACCGGCACGGGCGGCGGCAGCGGCTCCGGCGGTGGCCAGGGTTCGAACCCCGCTCCCACGGCGCCCGCAGCGAAGATCACGAGCTTCCGCGTCGTCCAGCAGCCCACGTGCCCCGTGCACGGCACGCCCGACGCGCCCTTCTCCTCCCCGGGCACGGACGTGGTGATCGCGTGGTCGGTCAGCGGGGCCAAGGGCGCGGCCATCGCGGTGGACAACCCCGGCATCTACGGCGCGTACGGCAGCGACTACCCCACCAGCGGCACGCTCTCGCTCGCGTTCGGCTGCGACAAGCAGGGCGCCAACTCGCACACGTACACGGTCTGGCCCGCCGGTGCGCACGACGTCTCCAAGACGATCACCGTCTCGGCCCACTCCGACGGCTGACCCCGCACCTGACCCGCGACCCGCCCGCCCGGCCCCGGGCGGGCGGGTCGTGCCTGGTAACGTGGAGTCTCGGGTCCGGCTGCAGTCCGTGGCGGCCGTGACCGTCTCCCCTCCCGCGCAGGATCGAACGGCGAGGGCCACACGGCACGCAGAAAGAAGAGGAGCACGTGGCACTCGACGCCGCACAGAAGAAGACCATCCTGGACGAGTACGGCACCCACACGGGTGACACCGGCTCGCCCGAGGCGCAGATCGCGCTGCTGACCAAGCGGATCACCGACCTGACCGAGCACCTCAAGATGCACAAGCACGACCACCACAGCCGTCGTGGCCTGCTGCTGCTCGTCGGTCGCCGCCGCCGCCTGCTGAAGTATCTGCGCGAGGTGGACGTCGCTCGATACCGCTCCCTCATCGAGCGGCTCGGCATCCGCCGCTGAACCCGACAGGCCCGGTCCCCTTCGGCGGTCCGGGCCTGCCGACAACTGGAGACGCCCCGCGCCGAGCGCACGCGACGCGCCGGTCCTCGGTAGTGGCCCCCGGGAGAAGGATCTCCCGAGCGCTTCGATCGAAGACCGGCTCGCGGGCAGGGCGCGGGGCACCTGACGAGAAGGACATATGACAAACCCCGAAGAGAACGTGCACGAGACCACTGCCGTGATCGACAACGGCAGCTTCGGCACCCGCACGATCCGGTTCGAGACCGGGCGCCTCGCGCAGCAGGCCGCCGGATCCGTCGTCGCCTACCTCGACGACGACACCATGCTGCTGTCCGCCACCACGGCGTCCAAGCACCCCAAGGAGCACTTCGACTTCTTCCCGCTCACGGTCGACGTCGAAGAGCGGATGTACGCCGCTCGGCAAGATCCCCGGCTCGTTCTTCCGCCGCGAAGGCCGCCCGAGCACCGACGCGATCCTCACCTGCCGTCTGATCGACCGTCCGCTGCGCCCGTCGTTCGTCGACGGCCTGCGCAACGAGATCCAGATCGTCGTCACCGTGCTGTCGCTCGACCCGCAGGACCCCTACGACGCGCTCGCGATCAACGCGGCGTCCGCGTCCACGCAGCTCGCCGGGCCTGCCGTTCTCCGGCCCGATCGGCGGCGTGCGCGTCGCCCTGCATCGAGCGGCCAGTGGGTGGCGTTCCCGACAGTACGAGGAGCCTGCAGCGGGCCGTGTTCGACATGGTCGTGGCCGGCCGCGTCGTCGGTGACGGCCCGAACGAGCGATGTCGCGATCATGATGGTCGAGGCCGAGGCCACCACGAGCACCGTCGAGCTGATCGCGGGCGGCGCGCACGGCGCCCACCGAGGCCGTCGTCGCGCAGGGCCTCGAGGCGGCGAAGCCGTTCATCCGCGCCGCTGTGCATCGCCCAGCAGCAGCTGGCCGACGTCGCCGCCAAGCCGACCGGGAGTTCCCGGTCTTCCCCGCCTACCAGGCCGACGTGCTCGACGCGGTCGCCGCGCAGGCGTCCGACGACCTCGCCAGGCGCTCACCGATCGCCGACAAGCACGAGCGCGAGGCCCGCATCGACGAGGTCAAGGCCGCGGTCCTGGAGCAAGCTCGGCGCCGCAGTTCGAGGGCCGCGAGAAGGAGATCGGCGCGGCGTTCCGGTCGGTGACCAAGAAGCTCGTGCGCCGCCGCATCCTGCACCGACGAGGTCCGCATCGACGGTCGCGGGCTCACCGACATCCGGCCGCTGTCGGCCGAGGTCGAGGTCGTCCCGCGGGTGCACGGCTCGGCGCTGTTCGAGCGCGGCGAGACCCAGATCCTGGGCGTCACCACGCTGAACATGCTGCGCATGGAGCAGCAGATCGACTCGCTGTCGCCCGGAGTCGCACGAAGCGCTACATGCACCACTACAACTTCCCGCCCTACTCGACCGGTGAGACCGGCCGCGTCGGCTCGCCGAAGCGCCGCGAGATCGGGCACGGCGCGCTCGCCGAGCGGGCGCTGCTGCCGGTGCTGCCCAGCCGCGAGGAGTTCCCGTACGCGATCCGGCAGGTCTCCGAGGCGCTCGGGCTCGAACGGCTCGACGTCGATGGGCTCGGTCTGCGCCTCGACGCTGTCGCTGCTCAACGCCGGTGTGCCGCTGAAGGCGCCGGTCGCGGGCATCGCGATGGGCCTCGTCTCCGACGACGTCGACGGGTCCGACGCGCTACGTCGCGCTCACCGACATCCTCGGCGCCGAGGACGCGTTCGGCGACATGGACTTCAAGGTCGCCGGCACGAGCGAGTTCGTCACCGCGCTCCAGCTCGACACGAAGCTCGACGGCATCCCGTCCGAGGTGCTGGCCGCCGCGCTGCAACCAGGCCCGTGACGCGCGGCTGACGATCCTCGACGTGCTCGACGAGGCGATCGACCGGCCCGGACGAGATGAGCCGCTGACGCGCCGCGCGTCATCGGCGATCAAGATCCCGGTCGACAAGATCGGCGAGGTCATCGGGCCGAAGGGCAAGATGATCAACGCGATCACCGAGCAGACCGGCGCCGACATCTCGATCGAGGACGACGGCACGATCTACATCGGCGCCTCGGACGGCGAGTCGGCCGAGGCCGCGTCGGCATGATCAACGCGATCGCGAACCCGCAGCTGCCCAAGGTCGGCGAGCGCTTCCTCGGCACGGTCGTCAAGACCGCCACGTTCGGCGCGTTCGTCTCGCTGCGTGCCGGGCAAGGACGGGCTGGTGCACATCTCGAAGCTGGGCAGCGGCAAGCGCATCGGCAAGGTCGAGGACGTCGTGAAGGTCGGCGACAAGCTCCGTGTCGAGGTCACCGACATCGACAACCGCGGCAAGATCAGCCTCGTGCCGGTCGTCGAGGACGCCGCCAACGGCAACGCCCCCGACGCCACGGCGCCCGACGCCGCGCCCGACACCGCGTCGGTCGAGGTCTCCGCGAACTGACCACATCTCCCATGACGAACGTCATCACATCGGGGGCGGGGGCTGCGTCCATCTCAGCGGCCTCCGCCCCCGGCGGTTCCCCGGCTATCTCCAGGGGCGCTCGTGCGCACGAGGTGCGCCGCACGGAGCTGCCCGGTGGCCTGCGCGTCGTCACCGAGGCCGTGCCCGCCGTGCGGTCGGTCTCGCTCGGGATCTGGATCGGCATCGGGTCCCGCGACGAGCGGCCGGAGCAGGCGGGCGCCGCGCACTACCTGGAACACCTGTTGTTCAAGGGCACACGGCGGCGCACCGCCAAAGAGATCGCGGAGGAGTTCGACGCCGTCGGCGGCGACCTCAACGCGTTCACCGCGAAGGAGCACACCTGCTACTACGCGCAGGTGCTCGACACCGACCTGCCGCTCGCGGTGGAGGTGCTCGCCGACGTCGTCACCGACGCCACGCTGCACCCGTCGGATGTCGAGATCGAGCGCAGCGTCGTGCTCGAGGAGATCGCGATGCGCGACGACGACCCCGAGGACCTGCTCGGCGAGCTCGCCGACGAGGCGCTGTTCGGCGAGCATCCGCTGGGGCGTCCGGTGATCGGCTCCGAGGAGTCGGTCCGGACGATGCGCCGCGAGACCCTGCACGACTTCTGGCGGGGCGAGTACACGACGCCGAGGATGATCGTCGCCGCCGCGGGCAACCTCGTCCACGAGCACGTCGTCGAGATGGTGGGCCAGGCGCTCGCCGGGGCGGCGGCGCGCGCGAACGGTGCCGTGCCCGCGCGGCCCCGGCATCCCGAGCCCGTGCGGCTCGCCCGGGGGCCGCGGCTCGTGCTGCGGCCGGAACACACCGAGCAGGCGCACGTGCTGCTCGGCGTGCCGGGGCTGTCGCGGCACGACCCGCGGCGCACGGTGCTCTCCGTGCTCAACACGGCCCTCGGCGGCGGCCCGAGCTCGCGGCTGTTCCAGCAGGTCAGGGAGCAGCGCGGGCTGGCCTACTCGGTGTACTCGTCGTCGGTGTCCTACGCGGACGCCGGGGCGTTCAGCGTGTACGCGGGGTGCGCGCCGGAGCGGCTGGACGAGGTGGTCACGGTGATCCGCGCCGTGCTGGCCGAGGTCGCGGCGGACGGCCTGACGCCCGCCGAGGTGGCCCGCGCGCAGGGCAACCTCCGGGGCGGCCTGGTGCTGGGCCTGGAGGACACGCCGTCGCGGATGAACCGGATCGGGCGGCTCGAGCTCGACCACGGCCACCAGCGCACGGTCGCCGAGAGCCTCGACCGGGTCGCCGCCGTCACCTCCGAACAGGTCGCGGTTCTGGCCCGCGAGCTGCTGGAGCAGCCGTTGACCACGGCCGTGGTCGGCCCCTTCGACGACGAGCGGGCCCTCCCGGCCGCGCTGCGCTGACCCGTGCGAGCCCAAGGGATCGCAGGAAGGGTGACATTCCTCCGACGGAATCGCAGCAATGTCACCCTGCTGCGGCCGGGAGGCCCGTGTCCCGCGAGGCGGGCATGATGCGCGCGTGAGCGTCTCGATCGTCGTGGCGGCCGTGCTCGTGGTCGTCGGGCTCGTCGGCATCGTCGTGCCCGTGCTGCCCGGGCTGGTGCTGGTGGCGCTCGGCATCGCCGTGTGGGCCGTGCCCCGCGGCGACGCGCTCGGCTGGACGGTGCTCGGCATCGCGCTCGCCATCATCGCCGCAGGATCGGTTGCGAAGTACCTGCTGCCCAGGCGGCGGCTGCGCGACGCGGGCGTCCCGGGGCGGACGCTGGCGTTGGGGGCGGTACTCGGGATCGTCGGGTTCTTCGTCGTGCCGATCGTCGGGCTGTTCCTCGGGTTCGTGCTGGGCGTCTACCTGGGCGAGCTCCTGCGCCACTCGAACGGCGGGCAGGCGTGGACGTCCACGCGCAAGGCGCTGGCCGCGGTCGGCTGGAGCATCGCCATCGAGCTCGCGACCGGCGTGCTGGCGGCCGGTGTGTGGGTCGGGGCGCTGGCTCTCGCGTGACCTACGCTGCCCCGGTGGCGACGCGGATCAGGGTGGGTGTGCTCGGCGCGCAGGGGCGCATGGGCGGCGAGGTGTGCCGTGCCGTGGAAGGCGCCGACGATCTCGATCTGGTGGCCCGGCTCGACGAGGGCGACGCCCTTTCCGGTCTGGCCGAGGCGGGCGCGCAGGTCGTCGTGGACTTCACCCACCCCGGCGCGGTGCTCGACAACATCCGCTTCGTCGTCGACGCGGGCATCGCGGCCGTCGTCGGCACCAGCGGGTTCGACGAAGCGCGCTTCGCGATGCTGCGCGACTGGCTGGACGCGACGCCCGGAAATGTCGTGGTGGCGCCCAACTTCGGCGTCGGCGCGGTGCTGATGATGCAGTTCGCCCGGCAGGCAGCGCGGTTCTTCGACTCGGTGGAGATCGTCGAGCTGCATCACGCGGGGAAGGTCGACGCGCCCTCCGGCACCGCCGCGCGCACGGCGTCGCTCATCGCGGCGGAACGGGCCGCGGCGGCCCTCGGCGCCGTCCCCGACGCGACGACCACCGCCCTCGACGGCGCGCGCGGCACGGTCATCGACGGGATCCACGTGCACTCGGTGCGCCTGCCAGGGCTCGTCGCCCACCAGGAGGTGCTGCTCGGCGGGCCGGGGGAGGCGTTGACCATCCGGCACGACTCGTTCGACCGCCTCTCGTTCATGCCGGGGGTGCTGCTGGCGGTCCGCGAGGTGCTGTCCCGCCCCGGCCTGACGATCGGCCTGGAGCCCCTGCTGGACCTCCAGGGTTGACCGCGCACACGCCCTGGCGTCCCCGCAGAGGTTCGGCCACGTGCGAGGACGCCGGAAGGTGTGCGGGTCAGTCCCGGAGCTTCAGGTCGAGTGACCCCGTGAAGCGCAGTTCGCGGAGCAGTCCGTCGCCCGTGTCCAGCGCCCGGACCGTGCCGTCGGGCTCCCACCCCGCCCTCGCGTAGAACCGGCGCGACGCCTCGTCCGCCTCGGGCACCCAGACCTGGCCGTAGCGCGCGCCGCCCTCCAGCAGGGCGCCCACCGCCGCCACGAGGAGACGGCCGCCGTGGCCCCGCCGCCCCCACCGGGGCTCGACGAGCAGCGTGCCGATCTCGCCCCAGGCCTGCGCGCCCAGCGGGCTCTCGGCCGGGACGTCCGCGGCGCCCGCGGCGACGAAACCGACCGTCCAGTCGCCCTCGGCCGCCACGAACACCGCCGCCTGCCCGATCGCGGCCGTCCACGCCCGCGCGGCGTCCGCGCCCTCGAGCTGCGCGATCGCCCCGGCGGGCACGAGCTCGGCGTACGCGGCGGCCCACGTGACGGCCTGGATCCGGGTGATCTCGGCGACGTCGGCGGGGTCGGCGGCGCGAACCGTGGCGAGGGCCATGCCGCATGGATACCGTATTGCCGAGACAGGCGGTCGTTCGCCATGGCAACGTGTAGCCAGTGTCATCGCCGCTCTCCGCGAGGTCCTTCGTGTCGCCGCGCTTGCCGTGGATCGCCCTGACCGTCGTCTACGTCCTCTGGGGATCGACCTACCTGGCCAACCGCTTCGTCCTCCCCTCGGTGCCGCCGCTGCTGGTAGGGGGCTTCCGCTTCCTGGTCGGGGGCGCGCTGCTGGCGGCGGTCGTCCGGGTGGTCGGCGGCCGGTCGGCGCTGCGGATGACCCGCGCGCAGCTCGGCACGACCGCGCTGTCGGGCCTGCTCCTGCCCGCCTGGGGCAACGGGCTGGTCGTGTTCGCGCAGCAGGGCGTGTCGTCCGGTCTGGCGGCGCTGCTGCTCGCGGCGGTGCCCCTGTGGATCGTCATTCTCCGGGCGATGACCGGCGACCGCCCGCGGAGGGCGACGGTCGGGGGCGTTGCCGTCGGCGTCATCGGGCTGGCGGTGCTCCTGCTGGCCGGGCCTGCGTCCGGCGGCGTGCAGGGAACAGCCTGGTGGGGGCCGTGGCTGGTGGTGCTCGCGAGCCTGGGCTGGGCGACCGGGACGTTCGCGACCACGCGGCTGCCCGTGCCGCCCAACCCGTTCGCGCTCGCCGCGGTGCAGATGATGACCGGCGGGGTGGTCCTGCTGTCGATCGGGACGACCGCGGGCGAACGCCTCGACGTCGCCGCTGTCACGACATCCGCGTGGGTCACCTGGGCGTACCTGAGCGTGGTCGTGAGCCTGGGCGCGTTCAGCGCCTACGCCTACGCGCTGGCCAACCTGCCGGTCTCGACGGTCGCCACCTACGCCTACGTCAACCCGGTCATCGCCCTGGTGCTCGGCGCCCTCGTCGTGGGCGAACGCTTCACCGCGCTGCAGCTCGGCGGCGCCGCGGTCGTGCTTTTCGCTGTCGTGCTGGTCGTGAGCGCCGAGCGGCGGCCTGCCCGAAAACGTCGGGGGGCCGTGGCAGCATCCACGACATGAGATCGGTCGAGACGATCGGGGTGTCCGCCGCCCGCCGCGCCGCGCTCGCGGCGCAGGGGTTCGGCGCGGCGCGGCCGTCCGGCCCCGTCACGCGGCGGCACCTCGGCGCGGTGCTGGGGCGGCTGCGGCTCCTGCAGCTCGATTCGGTGAACGTCGCGGTGCGCGCCCACTACATGCCGGTGTTCTCCCGGCTCGGGCCCTACACCAGGGAGTTGATCGACGACGCTGCCTGGGCTCATTCCGCACGCAGGCCGCGGCTGCTCGTCGAGTACTGGGCGCACGAGGCGAGCCTGCTGCCGGTGGCCGATTGGCCGCTGCTGCTCTCGGGAGCCAAGCGGCGCGGCTGGTGGAAGCACTACTCGGCGCTCGTGGAGCAGGAGCCCGCGCTCGTCGAGGACATCCTCGCCGCCGTGAAGGAGCTCGGCCCCGTCGGGGCGGGTGCGCTGGAGAAGGCGCTCGGCACGGCGAGCGTCCCACGCCCGTCGGGGGTGAGCTGGTGGGAGCGCTCGCAGGTCAAGCGCGTGTGCGAGTGGATGTTCGGGATGGGGCTGCTCACCACCGGCACCCGGGTGCATTTCCAGCGGCTCTACGACCTGCCCGAGCGGGTGCTGCCCCCCGAGGTGCTCGCCGCACCGGCCCCGGAGCCCGATGCCGCGGCGCGGCAGCTGGTCCGGCAGTCGGCGGCGGCGCTGGGCGTGGCCACCGAGCCCGACCTTCGCGACTACTACCGGCTCGGCCCGGCGGCGGCCCAGCAGGCCGTCGCCGAACTGATCGAAGCGGGCGAGCTGGAGCCGCTCACGGTTCGGGGATGGCGGGTGCCCGCCTACCGGGTGCCCGGCGCGCGCATCCCCCGCCGGATCACGGGCCGGGCGCTGCTCTGCCCATTCGATCCGCTGATCTGGGAGCGCGCCCGCACCGAGCGGATCTTCGGCTTCCGCTACCGCATCGAGATCTACGTGCCCGAGGCCAAGCGCGAGTACGGCTACTACGTGTTCCCGTTCCTGCTCGACGGCGAGCTGGTGGCGCGGGTCGACCTGAAGGCCGATCGCGCCGCCGGGGTCCTGCGGGTGCAGGGCTCGTTCGCCGAGCCGGAGGTCGACCGGCCGCGGGTGGCCGCCGAGCTGGCGGGCGAGCTGCAGGCCATGGCCGAGTGGCTCGGCCTCTCCGGCGTGCTCGTCGGGCCGCGGGGGAACATGGCCGCACCCCTCGTCGCGGCCATGTCCTGAACGGGCCCCCGCCCCGTCCCGTCCTCGGATGTGCCGGGCTGAGATCACCAGCTCGGCGCAGATCCGGCCGGTACCGGCTGGATCTGCGCCGAACCCGCGATCACGCGGACCGGGCCGACCTTGCTGCGCGTCGGGGAACCGGCCCGTGGTGCGTGGCCGTGCCGGTGTCAGGCCGTAACCGGCCCGCGGTGCCGACCGTGCCGACCGTGCCGGGTGTCAGGCCGGAACCGTGGCCCGTGTCACCAGCACGTCGCCGCTGCCGGTGCGCCCCCGCACGTGCAGCGTGACGGACTCGGCGGGCTGGGTGGAGTTCACGGTCAGGTCGCTGCTGGCCCGCCCCGAGCCGGAGGTGAGGTCCAGCTCGGCCCGCACGCCGGGGTGCACCGCCACCCGCAGCTCGCCCGAGCCGGTGGTGAGGTCGAACCGTCCGGAGCGCGCGTCGTCGATCCGCACCTCGCCGGATCCGCTGCGTACGCCGAGATCGCCCGACATGCTGCCGATCGCGACGTCGCCGCTGCCCGCCTTGATCTCGGTGGGGCCGCCCGCGCAGGTGAGCCGGATCCCGCCGGATCCGGTGCGCAGCCGCGCCCTGCCCGCCACCTCGCCGAGCACCAGGTCGCCCGAGCCGGTCGTGACGTCGGCGTCGCCGTCCACCGCGGCCAGGTCCACCTCGCCCGATCCGGTGCGCACGGCTGCCCAGCCCGCCCGGCCGGTCACCCCGACGTCGCCCGCGCCCGTGCGGGCGGCCAGCCGTGAACCGGCAGGCGCGGTCACCGTCACGACAAGCGGCACCACCCGCAGCGGAAGCTCCGACGACGAGCGCACGACCAGCCGCCGCCCGGGCTCCGACCAGGTGATCTCGGCCGCCTGCACCGCCTCCGCGGCGAGGTCGGCGGGCTCGACGCCCGGCCCGCCCGTCGCCTGCCCGATCCAGTTGAGCACGCCGCTGATGCCCTGGGTCCACATGCCGCCCGCGGTCGGGTCATGGCGCACCTCGACCCGCACCTCGGGCTCCTCCGCGTGGTCGAGGTGCACCTCGATGCGCCCGACGTCGACCGAGAGCTCCAGCTCCGCGACCCCCCGCACCGGCCAGCTCTCCCGCCGGACGAAGTCGTCGCCCAACGGCTCGCTCGGCTTGGTGAAGTCGATCGACTCGCTCGCCTGATCGCGCGGCTCCGACGATTCGCTCGCCTGCTCGCTCTGTGCCGATGATTCGCTCGCCTGCTCGCTCTGTGCCGATGATTCGCTCGCCTGCTCGCTCATCCCTGCACCCACCCCTTGACGCGCTTGCCGTCCTTGCCGTCCCGGCGGCCTGGCCTGCCGGACCGCCCCTGCTGGTGACCGGCCAGTGCCCCCTGAACCGCCTGCGCCACCCACGAGTTGAGCGACATCCCCTGGTTCGCCGCCGCCTGCTCGGCCTGGTTCTTGATCTGTTCCACCAGGCGCAGCGTGACCCGCGAGATGTCCCCCGCGTCCCCGCCGAACGTGAAGCCGCGCGGACCGAAGCCGGAGAACCCGGAGGCCTCCTCGGCCTGCTCCGGCTCGTCGGCCGACGATTCAGAGCTCACCGCGACGCGCACGTCACGGCCGTCGAGGCGCACCTCGACCACGCGGTCGCCGAGCGCGGCGGTGACCTCCGCCGCGAGGTCGGAGAGCGCGTTCATCAACGCCAGGCGCGCGGCGGGTTCGATCGCCGCGCCGAGCAGCGCACCGGTGCGCTGCGTCTGCTCGTCGCCCGCGGCCGCGGCGGACGCGAGGTCCTCCCGCAGCTGGGTGACGTACTTGCTGAGTTCCATGACGCCATATTGGCGTCACGTGTGACGTCAGTCAAGGACGATGTGGTGTCAGGTTACGCTCGTGGCATGCCGGACATCGTTCCTCTGCGCGTCCAGCTGGTGGCCAAGACCGCATTCGTGGCGCCGGACGACGTCCCGTGGACCACTGACGCCGACGGCGGCGAGGCACTCGCGGAGTTCGCGGGCCGTGCCTGCTACCAGTCGTGGACCAAGCCGAACCCGCGCACCGCCACCAACGCGGGCTATCTGCGCCACATCCTCGAGGTCGGGCACCTGTCCGTGCTGGAGCACGGCACGGTGAGCTTCTACCTCACGGGTGTGTCGCGCTCGCTCACCCACGAGCTGATCCGGCACCGGCACTTCTCCTACAGCCAGCTCTCGCAGCGCTACGTCCCCGAGCGGAACGCCGCGATGGTCGAGCCCGAGGTCATCGCCGCCGATCCGGAGCTGCACGCGCTCTTCGCCGAGGCCGCGGAGGCGTCGGTCAAGGCGTACGAGGAGCTGCTCGAGGGGCTGGAGAAGCGCTTCGCCGACGTCCCCAGCGCCACGCTGCGGCGCAAGCAGGCCCGCCAGGCCGCCCGCGCGATCCTGCCCAACGCCACCGAGACCCGCATCGTCGTCACCGGCAACTACCGCGCGTGGCGGCACTTCATCGCGATGCGCGCCACCGAGCACGCCGACGTCGAGATCCGCGCGCTCGCCGTCGAGTGCCTGCGCCAACTGCAGCGCGAGGTGCCCAACGTGTTCTCCGACTTCGAGATCGCCACCCTCGACGACGGCACCGACATCGCCTCCAGCCCGTTCGTCACCGAGGGGTAGCGGCCACCGCACCAGCCGCGCGCCGGGCCGATCGCCTGCGCCGCGGTTAGTGTCGGTGGCATGACCCTCGCGACCGCCGAACGGGCGGCCATCTGCGACACCTTCGACGCGGTCGGCCCGGACCGGCCCACCCTGTGCGCGGGCTGGACCACCGCCGACCTGCTGGCCCACCTTCTGGTGCGGGAGCGGCAGCCCGCCGCGGCGGTGGGGATCGTCGTGGCCCCGCTCGCGTCGGTCACCGAGCACGCCATGCGGGGCTACGACTCCACGCCGTGGGCCGACCGGGTGAACCTCCTGCGCGGCGGCCCGCCGCTCTGGTCGCCGTTCCGGGTGCCCGCGTTCGACCGGCTCGGCAACGGGGCCGAGCTCTTCGTCCACCACGAGGACGTGCGGCGCGGTGAGCCGGGCTGGGAGCCGCGGCCTCCCGATTCCGCGCGCGACGGCGAGCTGTGGTCGGCGCTCGCGCGGATGGGCCGGATGCTCTACAAGAGCAGCCCGGTGGGGGTCACGCTCGTGCGGCCCTCGGGCGAGCGGATCGTCGCCAAGGCGGGGGAGCGGTCGGTGACGATCACGGGCGAGCCCGCCGAGCTGGTGCTCCATGGCTTCGGCAGGGACGCGGTGCGGGTCGAGGTCGACGGCGACCCGACCGACGTCACCGCGCTCGGGTCGGCGTCGCGCGGAGTCTGACCCCGGCGGGTGGATACCGGCCCGTCAGCGCTCCGGAGGCGGGATGCGGGCGTGGTCGGAGAGCCGTCGACCTGCGCACTGACGTGATCGTGGGGCGGGCGACCCGCCATCGGGCATGACGGGCCGCCCTACCCTCGGCGGACGGTCCCGGGTGCGCCGCTCCGGCGGGGATCCCGCCGTTGCGCTCCGTCCGGTGCGTGTTCCCGTGCCGGGTCGGGCTGCAGGACCCATCGGACCGGTCGGTCGGGGTCGGGATCGTAGCGGCACGCGGCACCGGTGCTGACCGTGTCGCGCAGCAGCCTGCCCAGCGCCGGGTCGACGGCCGCGACCCGGTCGACGGCGGCGGCGATCGCCTTGCGGACCGCGACGCGGGCGCGCTCGTGCGTGCCACCCGTGACGCGGGCCCGTCCGCCGAGCCCCGTGGCCGCGCGCAGCTGGTCCAACAGGGCGTCGCGTTCGCGGTCGAGGCG
This sequence comes from uncultured Actinomycetota bacterium, assembly GCA_963770115.1. Classification (GTDB taxonomy): domain Bacteria; phylum Actinomycetota; class Actinomycetes; order Mycobacteriales; family Pseudonocardiaceae; genus Pseudonocardia. The sequence continues at coordinate 65,407 of CAVYOT010000007.1, read as the reverse complement.
TTCCTCCCGGCCGAGGTCGGCGTGCGCCCTGGCCTCGTCCAGCTCGTCGTCGAGCTCGGTCAGCCTGCGGCGGTAGGCCGACAGGGCCTGGCGGTCGAGCAGCTCACCCGCGTCGGACTCGACGACGCCCGCACCCGCGTGGCCCGCGACGGCGTCGGAGAGCTCGAGCGCGGGGACGTCGATGCCCGGCCGCTGCAGGAGCAGGTGCAGGTAGTGCAGGCCGCGCATGTCGCGGACGGCGGCCGCCGCCCCGTCCCGCCCGACCCACCAGATGCCGTCGCCGCCGGGCCGCAGGTGCGCGACCCCCGATGCGGGCGCGGGCGGCCCGGCAGCGTCGAACGTGTTCAACAGCCAGGTCGCGCCCATCCGGCGGTACGCGGCGCGCGCGGCCGCCGACCAGCGGGCGGCGTCGTCGGGTCGGCTGAGCAGGGCACAGCACCGCGCGAGGACGGCGTCCACGACGCCCGCGAACGCCACGCCGCCCGCGTCGATCACGCCGCGGCCCGCGTACGGCCGGAGCAGCTCCACGCCGATCTCGACCAGCCCGCGCTCCTCCAGCGCGGTGGCCACGTCGGTGAGTAGGTACGTCGTCAGCAGCCAGTCGACGTCGCGCGCGATCCCCGTGAAGTCGCCGCCCGCGAGCTGGTGCAGCACGGCGCGGGCGCGCTCCGGCTCGCCCGCGCCCACCCAGAGGACCGCCCCCCACGCCCCGATCGACGGGATCCCCTCGGCCAGCCCGAAGGCCTCGTGCATCACGGCCTCGGCGGCCATCGTCGCCGTGTCGCCCTCCTGACGGGCGATGCCCTCCCGCAGCGTGTGCTCGATCGCCCCGACGTCGGCCTCGCCAGCGGCCCGCCCGGTGGCGAGGGCGTCCCGCAGCGCCGCACGGGCGGTGTCGAGATCCCCCGTCGTCAGCGCGTGCATGCCCCGGCGGGAGGCGGCGAAGAAGGCGACGCGCGGCGACCCCGACTCGTCGGCCAGCAGGTCGAGCGCGCGCAGCTGGCGGCGCACCGTCGCGCTGTCCAGGGTCTCCAGCGCGGTGGACAGGCGCCACAGGTGGGCCGAGAGCCGGGCCTCGACGTCGGTCAGGTGGGCGGCCGTGTCCTCCAGCCGCGCCGTGATCCGCAGACGCTCGTCGAGGTCGTCGGGACCCCAGTGGACCGCGAGCTGCGCGTCCAGGGCATCGGCGAGCAACGCGCCGTCCCCGAGTCGTTCGGCGCTGGCCTGGGCCTCGGCGGCGAACCCCGCCGCGCGGTCGGGATGCCCGCTGTAGGCCCAGGCGCGGGCCAGCGCGACGGCCAGCCGTGCGCGCAGCGACCCCTCGGCCAGCGCGTGCGCCTCGAAGAGGAAGGCAGGCACGCGCCCGAGGACGGTGCCGAACGTCCGGGTGGCGGCCAGGGCCAGCGCGGCGGCGGCCATCGCCTCCGGGTCGCCCGCGGCCTCGGCCACGTCGTAGGCCCGGACGTGGGCGGCACGGAGGTCGTCGGCCGGTCTCCCTGCCGATTGCTCAGCCGATGTCCCGCCCGCCCCGTCCGACGCGCCCGCCACGAGCGGATCGTACGGTCACCGCGCAGTGTCGTTGCTCGCTCCGCAAGCTCCGCTCCGTGTCGTTGCTCGCTCCGCAAGCTCCGCTCCGTGTCGTTGCTCGCTCCGCAAGCTCCGCAAGCTCCGCTCCGTGTCGATGCTCGCTCCGCTCAGGGGCGGATCAGCTCCACGGCCAGGGCGTGCTCGGCGACGCGCGCCTCGTCCCAGTCGCCGGTGCAGTACACGGCCAGGTCGACGATCCCGTCGGGTGCGATGTCCGCGCGGAGGATCTCACGGCAGTACCACGCCGCGCCCTTCTCGTCGACCCACTCCTCCTCGAACTCCAGCACGAACCCGCGTGCGGTGTGGTCGACGCGGTGCCGGGGCACGCGACCCTGGTAGGGGTGGCCCGCGCTGCGCAAGGCGAGCACCGCCGCCACGCCCTTGCCCTGGATCCGCCAGGTCGGCATCGTGAAGTCGCAGAAGACGGCGGGCGCGAACAGGCCCGGTGCGGCCTCGCCGGTCTCCAGGTACCGGACGAGGCCCGCGGCGAGCTCGTCGGTGCGGGTGGGATCGAGCGCGACCGTGTAGGCGCCGAGCTCGACGTGGCGGCCGGTGATCTCCGGCTCGTCGAGCACGACCGGCGCGTCCTCTTTGCGGGTGGCGGGCATCGGATGCTCCTGAGGGTGAGGGATGCGGACACCCGGGAGGCGTGACGCCGGACGTCACGATGTGACCCCCGGGCTGCCTGCGCTCCGGCTCCGATTGCGCCCTGGAGGCTGACCGTTCGACCGTGCCCGGTCGCGTCGGGGGCGGGCGGTACCGTTTTCATCATGACCCCCGTCCCCGGCCGCCCGTTCGGGCGCGTGCTCACCGCGATGGTCACGCCGTTCGACGCGGAGGGCGCGCTCGATCTCAAGCGCACGGAGGAGCTCGCCGCGCACCTGGTCGAGCTGGGCAACGATGGGCTGGTCGTCGGCGGCACCACGGGGGAAGGGCCGACGACCACCGACGAGGAGAAGGCCGAGGTGGTGCGCGCGGTCCTCGCCGCGGTCGGCGAGCGCGCCACCGTCGTGGCCGGGGCGGGCACCTACGACACGGCACACAGCGTCCGCCTCGCCCGCGCGGCCGAGCAGGCGGGCGCGCACGGGCTGCTGGTCGTCACGCCCTATTACTCCCGCCCACCCCAGGCAGGCCTGCTCGCGCACTTCACGGCGGTCGCCGACGCCACGGGCCTGCCGGTCATGCTCTACGACATCCCGCCACGCAGCGTCGTGCCGATCGAGCTCGCCACCCTGCAGCGCCTCGCCGAACATCCGCGTATCGTCGCGGTGAAGGACGCACGGGGTGACCTGCCGCACGGCGTCAAGGTGCTGGCCTCCACCCCGCTCGCCTACTACTGCGGTGACGATCCGCTGAACCTGCCGTGGCTCGCCGTCGGCGCCGCGGGGTTCGTGAGCGTCACCGGGCACGTCGTCGCCGATCGCCTCCGCGCCATGCTGGAGGCGTTCGAGGCGGGCGAGCACGAACACGCCCGCGCGGTCAACACCGCGCTGTTGCCGGTCTCGCGCGCCATGGACCGGGTCGGCGGGGTGGTCTTCGCGAAGACCGCACTGCGCCTGGCCGGGCTCGATGTCGGCGAGCCCCGCCTCCCCCTGCCCCCGGCCGACGACGCCCAGGTCCGCGCGATCGCCGCCGACCTGGCCGCCGCAGGCCTACCCATCGCACTTCCGAACTGAAGGATCGTCCTTGTCACGTCCCGAAAACCGTCCCCGTCGCCGCGAGCAGCCACGCCCCAGCTCTGCACCGCCGGAGGAGGTCAACCGCTCCGAGCTACCCGTCGCCGCGCCCCCGCCCCTGTCCGAAGGCGGCCTGCGCGTGGTCGCGCTGGGCGGCATCGGCGAGATCGGCCGCAACATGACGGTCTTCGAGCACGACGGGCGGCTGCTCGTCGTCGACTGCGGGGTGCTCTTCCCGGCGGAGGACTCCCCCGGCGTCGACCTGATCCTGCCCGATTTCCGGGCCATCGAGGACCGCCTCGACGACATCGACGCGCTCGTGCTCACCCACGGGCACGAGGACCACATCGGCGCCGTGCCCTTCCTGCTGCGGCAGCGCCCTGAGCTCACCGTGGTCGGCTCCCGGTTCACGCTGGCGCTGGTCGCCGCGAAGTGCAAGGAGCACCGGCTCACCCCGCACCTGCTGGAGGTGAAGGAGGGCACAAGGCTGCGCCACGGCCGGTGGGACTGCGAGTACTTCGCGGTCAACCACTCGATCCCGGACGCGCTGGCGGTCGCGATCCGCACGCCCGCGGGCCTCGTCCTGCACACCGGCGACATCAAGCTCGACCAGCTGCCCCTCGACGGTCGGCTCACCGACCTCGCCGGGTTCTCCCGGCTCGGCGACGAGGGGGTCGATCTCTTCCTCGTCGACTCCACCAATGCCGACGTGCCCGGCTTCGTCATCTCCGAGCGCGAGATCGGCCCGGTGCTCGACGGCATGTTCCACGAGGCGGGCGCACGGATCATCGTGGCGTGCTTCGCGAGCCACGTGCACCGCGTCCAGCAGGTGCTCGACGCCGCGGCGGCGCACCGCCGCAAGGTGTGCTTCGTCGGGAGGTCGATGGTGCGCAACATGGGCCTGGCCGCCGAGATGGGCTACCTCACGGTGCCGGACGGCCTGCTGGTGGACGTCGACGACGCGACGACGCTGCCCGATGAGCGCATCGTCTACGTCTCCACCGGGTCGCAGGGCGAGCCGCTCTCGGCGCTCGCCCGGATGGCGCGCGGCGACCACCGGTCGGTGCGGATCAAACCGGAGGACACGGTGATCCTCGCCAGCTCGCTCATCCCGGGCAACGAGACGTCCGTGTTCGCCGTGATCAACGGCCTCACCCGGCTCGGGGCGCGGGTGGTGCACCAGGGCACCGCGCGGGTGCACGTCTCCGGCCACTCTCCGGCAGGCGAGCTGCTGTATCTCTACAACGCGGTGCGCCCGTCCAACGTGATGCCGGTGCACGGCGAATGGCGCCACCTGCGGGCCAACGCCGCACTGGCCGTGAAGACGGGCGTGCCGGAGGAGTCCGTGGTGCTCGCCGAGGACGGCGTCGTCGTCGATCTCATCGACGGCAAGGCGTCGATCAGCGGGCGGGTCGAGGTCGGGCGGGTCTACGTCGACGGGCTCGCCGTGGGCGATGTCGGCGAGTCCACGCTCGGCGATCGGCTCGTGCTCGGCGAGGGCGGCTTCATCTCGATCACCGTGGCCATCGACGCCACCACCGGCCGGGCGGTCTCGCGGCCCGAGCTGTCCGGCCGGGGCTTCTCCGACGACCCGAAGGCGCTGTCCGCCGTCCTCCCGATCGTGGAGGAGGAGCTCTCCCGCACCGAGGCGGAGGGCATCACCGACACCCACCGGATCGCACAGTCCGTGCGCCGCGTCGTCGGCCGCTGGGTCGGCGAGACCTACCGGCGCCGTCCCATGATCGTGCCCACGGTCATCGCCGTCTGACCGCGCCGGTGTGGTGGTCACGCCCGTCCGGGGCGTGACCACCGACCCGCCGTGGCGCTACTCGAGCGGGTCCGCCGGCTTCTGGCCAGGCGGCAGGTTCGACAGGTCCGGGGCGATCACCGTCTCCTCGTGCGAGTCGGGAAGGCCCAGCGTGGCCGGGTGGTCGGGGTGCAGGACCAGGACGTGGCTGCCCTTCGTGAGGGTCTGGCCGCGGAAGTACGGCGGCGCGATCCGGCCATAGATCAGCATCAGCACCGCGCCGAGCACCAGCGAGCCGATCCCGATGACGAACACGCCGCCGATGCCGAACACGGTGGTCTCGCCGCCGTCCGGGCTGGCGTAGGTGATCGACGCCTCGACGAACGCGCCCAGCAGCAGCAGGCCGCCCAACCCGGGCAGCACGCCCTTCGTCCACAGGTTCCGGCCCCGCAGGTGCTTGCGGTAGTACCAGACGCACGCGAATCCGGTGAGGCCGTAGTAGAACGCGATGAGCAGCCCGACCGCGGAGATCGAGTCGGCGAGCACGTTCGTGCTGATGATCGTCAGCAGCACGTAGAACAGGATCGACACGATGCCCATCGCCCAGGTGGCGTCGCTGGGCGTCAGGTATTTCGGGTGGATCTTGGCGAAGCGGCTGGGGATCGCCCGGTAGGCGCCCATCGAGAGGGCGGTGCGCGCGGTGGGCAGGATCGTGGTCTGCGTGGACGCCGCCGACGACGTCAGCACCGAGATGATCAGCAGCGTGACGAAGACCGAACCGAGAGGGCTGTCGCCGAAGACCGATGGGCCGATCGCGGCGAACACGTCGCTCGCGTTGTCGACGTTGCCCAGGCCGATGCCGGTGGTGCCGGTGCCCGCGAACGCCACGGAGGCCACGGCCACCAGCACGTAGGTGACCAGCAGTAGCACCGTCGACAGCACCGCGGCCCGGCCGGGGGTCTTTGCCGGGTCGTCGGATTCTTCGTTGACCGCCACGGCGGTGTCCCAGCCCCAGTACAGGAAGACCGCGATGAGGATGGCGTCGACGAAGTCGGAGAGCGAGAGTCCGCTCGGCCACAGCCACGCGATGCTCGGCACCATCGACCCCTCCGGCGCATCGCCCGCGTACACCTTCACGAGCGCGATGACCGCGAAGGCGAGGAGCACGAGCAGCTCGATGCCCAGCAGCGCGTACTGCATCCGGGCCGACACCTCGATGCCGCGGTAGCAGATGTAGGTCATCAGGATGATCCACACGACGCCCGCGACCGTGGACCAGAACTGGTCGTCGGCCAGGCTGTCGAGCCCGACCAGCCGGAACGAGTACGCGCCCGCGATCTGGGCGAGGTTGGCCATGACGATGATGTCGGCGGCGATGATGCCCCAGCCGCCCATCCAACCGGTCTTGGGGCCGAACGTGCGGGCGGCCCAGGTGAACGTGGTGCCGCAGTCGGGCTCGGCCTCGTTGAGCTCGCGGTAGGCGACCGCGATCAGGTACATCGGGACGAACGCCAGCAGCATGATCGCGGGTGCCTTCTCGCCAGCCAGCACGACGATCAGCCCGAGGCTCGCCGCCAGGCTGTAGGCGGGAGCCGTGGATGCCATCCCGATCACCACACTGGACACCAGGCCCAGCGCGCCGCCCTTCAGGCCCTTCGTTCCCGGTGCGGTCCCTGCCGTTTCCGACGTCTGGGTGCTCATGCTGCCTCCGGCTGGTGGTCTCCGCTGCGAGGATGCTAGAACGTCGAACGACGTATTTCGAGGCTCCGCTGGGACCACATCGATGAAATCCGTGTTGCCTGGCCCGTCCGACAACGGAATCCCTTCCGTGTCCGCGGCCCATGCGCTGCTCGACGAGGTGGGCAAGGCGATCGTCGAGCAGCTGCAGGAGGACGGGCGGCGCCCCTACGCCACGATCGCGCGGGCGGTCGGGCTCTCCGAGGCCGCCGTGCGGCAGCGCGTCGCGCGCCTCCAGGAGGCGGGCGTGATCCAGATCGTGGCCGTCACGGATCCGCTGCAGCTGGGGTTCCGCCGCCAGGCGATGGTCGGCGTGCGCGGCGACGGGGACGTGCTCGCGCTGGCCGACGCGCTGGCGGAGATGCCGGAGGTCGATTACGTCGTGATCACCGCGGGCAGCTTCGACGTGCTCGCCGAAGCGGTCTGCGAGGACGACGACCACCTCCTGGACCTGGTCGGGCGCCGGATCAGGGCGCTGCCAGGGGTCCGCAGCACGGAGACGTTCGTCTACATGAAGCTGCGCAAGCAGCACTACAACTGGGGAACCCGATGAGCGCGAGCTCGACATCAGCACGAACCACGCCCATGGGCACCGACCGTGCGGACGCGGCCCGCGACCATCTCTGGATGCACTTCGCCCGCCAGTCCGCGGGCGCGCCGCCGATCATCGTGAAGGGTGAGGGCTGCCGGATCCTCGACGACGCGGGCCGGTCCTACCTCGACGGCCTTGCGGGCCTGTTCACCGTGCAGGTCGGGCACGGCCGCCGACGAACTGGCGCTGAGTCGCGGCGCGGCAGGCCGAGGAGCTGGCGTTCTTCCCGCTCTGGTCGTACGCCCACCCGCGCCGCGATCGACCTGGCCGAGCGGCTGGCCCACTACGCCCCCGGCGATCTCGACCGGGTCTTCTTCACCAGCGGGGGGAGCGAGGCCGTCGAGTCGGCGTGGAAGCTCGCCAAGCAGTACTTCAAGATCATCGGCAAGCCCGGGCAAGACCAAGGTGATCAGCCGGTCGGTCGCCTACCACGGCAGCCCGCAGGGCGCGCTCGCGATCACCGGCGTGGCCGAGTACCGCGAGCCGTTCGAGCCGCTCGTGCCCGGGGCGTTCAAGGTGCCCAACACCAACGCCTACCGCGCCCCGCACGGCGCTGGACGGGAAGGCATTCGGGCTGTGGGCGGCCGACCGCATCGAGGAGGTGATCCTCTTCGAGGGCGCCGACACGGTCGCGGCGGTGTTCCTCGAGCCCGTCCAGAACGCGGGCGGCTGCTTCCCGCCCCCGCCCGGCTACTTCGAGCGGCGTTCGGGAGATCTGCGACCCGCCACGACGTGCTGCTCGTGTCCGACGAGGTGATCTGCGCGTTCGGCCGGATCGGGTCGATGTTCGCGTGCGACGACTTCGGCTACGTGCCCGACATCATCACCTGCGCCAAGGGCATGACGTCGGGCTACGCGCCGATCGGGCGCGATGATCGCCAGCGACCGGCTGTTCGAGCCGTTCTCCCACGGCACGGCCTCGTTCCCGCACGGCTACACGTTCGGGGGGCACCCCGTCTCGGCGGCGGTCGCGATGGCCAACCTGGACATCTTCGAGCGCGAGGGGCATCAACGCGCACGTGCGGGAGCAGTCCCCGGTCTTCCGCGCCGACCCTGGAGAAGCTGCTCGACCTGCCGATCGTCGGAGACGTGCGCGGCGACGGCTTCTTCTTCGGGATCGAGCTGGTCAAGGACAAGGACGACCAAGGAGACGTTCGACGACGACGAGGCCGAACGGCTGCTGCGCGGGTTCCTGTCGAAGGCGCTGTTCGAGGCGGGCCTCTACTGCCGCGCCGACGACCGGGGCGACCCGGTGGTCCAGCTCGCGCCGCCGTTGATCGCGGGTCCCGCGGAGTTCGACGAGATCGAGCAGATCCTGCGCAGCGTGCTGAGCGAGGCATGGTCGCGCCTGTAGGGAGCCTCTGGCTCGACCAGGTCGTCGCCGACGGGGACGACCTGGCCCCGCGTGCGCCCCTCGACGGCGACGTGCGGGCCGACGTGGCGATCGTGGGCGCGGGCTACACCGGGCTGTGGACCGCCTACCACCTGCTGCGGATCGACCCCGCGCTGCGCGTCGTCGTGGTGGAGCGGGAGATCGCCGGGTTCGGGGCGAGCGGGCGCAACGGCGGGTGGTGCTCGGCGCTGTTCCCGGCGGGCGAGGCCAAGCTGACCCGCCGCCACGGCCGCGACGCCGCGCTCGCGATGGGCGCCGCGATGCGCGACACCGTGGACGAGGTGGGCAAGACCGTCGCCGACGAGGGCATCGCGTGCGACTGGGTGAAGGGCGGCACGGTCACCCTCGCGCGCACTCCCGTTCAGCTCCGGCGCGCGCGGGCCGCGGGCGGGTTCCTGAGCGCGGAGGAGGCGTCGGCGCTGGTCGGGGCGACGCGGGTGCTCGGGGCGTCGTACACGCCGCACTGCGCGCGAATCCAGCCCGCACGGCTCGTCCGGGGGCTCGCGCGGGCCGTCGAGCGGCGCGGCGGCATCATCCACGAGCGCACGGCGGCCACCGCGATCGGACCCCGGCGGGTGGTGACCGACCGCGGCGTCGTCACCGCGAGCGCGGCGGTCCGGGCCACCGAGGCGTGGTCGGCGCAGCTCGCGCCGCGGTCGGTGGTGCCGGTGTACTCGCTGATCGTGGCGACCCGGCCGCTGCCGTCGTCGTTCTGGGACGCGGCCGGGCTCGCGGGCGGGCAGACGTTCACCGACCACCGGCACCTGATCGTCTACGGCCAGCGCACGGCGGACGACCGCCTGGTGTTCGGCGGCCGGGGTGCCCCGTACCACTGGCGCTCGCGCATCGCGCCCGCGTTCGACCGCGACGACCGGGTGTTCACGGGCCTGCGCGCGGCGGCACGGGACCTCTTCCCGGCCCTCGCCGAGGCCGACTTCACCCACGCGTGGGGCGGCCCACTGGGCATCGCGCGCGACTGGCACGCGGGCGTCGGGCTCGGCCCCGACGGTGTGGGCTGGGCGGGCGGCTACGTCGGCGACGGCGTCGGCACGTCCCACCTGGCCGGGCGCACCCTGGCCGCGCTCGTGCTCGGCCGCGCCGACCCGGTCGTCCGGCTGCCGTGGGTGGGGCACCGCTCGCGCCGCTGGGAGCCCGAACCGCTGCGCTGGCTCCTGGTCAACACGGGCCTACGCCTGATGACGCTGGCCGACGAGGAGGAACGCCTCACCCGCCGTCCCAGCATCATCGCCGCGACCCTCTCCCGCGGCCTCAGCGGCTGACGTCGCGCACCCATGGCCGCCGCCCGCGGGGGTTGCGGTCCCGTCAGACCAGGCGGAATTCCAGGTCCGCGGGCAGGTCGGGGGTGTCCATCTGGGCCTTCTGCAGCTGCCCCGCGTAGTCCCAGTTGAGGCTCTGCCAGCGGGTGAACTGGTCGAGCACCCACACCCCGGACTGGCGCGAGCCGTTGCCGGATCGGCCGTTGCCGCCAAAGGGGAGGTGGGCCTCCGCGCCGGACGTGGAGTTGTTGACGCTCACCATGCCCGCGCTCACCCGCTCCCGGAACCGGAAGGCGTGCGCCGGATCGGTCGTGTAGATCGCCGCCGACAGACCGTAGCCGTGGCCGTTGGCCAGCTCCACCGCCTCGTCGAACGTCGAGAACGTCGCCACGCCGACGATCGGGCCGAACGTCTCGGTCCGGTACAGCGCGTCCCCGCGGCGCACGCCGTCGACGATCGTCGGATGCGCGTAGAGGCCCGCGAGGTCGCCGACGAAGCCGTCCCGCGGGTTGTCCGCGGTGATCCGGCCGGTGCCGGTCGAGCCGTGCACGGTGTGGTGCTGCTCGATCAGCGCCAGGTGCTTCTCGAAGTTCTCCATGAAGCGCGTCGCGATCATCGGGCCGTAGAGCACGTCGCCGGTCGGGTCGCCGACCGCCGCGGCACGCGCGGCCGCGTCGAAGCGGACCAGGAAGTCGTCGTGCACCGACTCGTGGACGATCACCGTGCCGAGCGACGTGCAGCGCTGCCCCGCCGTGCCGAACCCGGAGAACAAGGCGCCCTCCACGGCCAGGTCGAGGTCGGCGTCGGGCATGACGACCAGCGGGTTCTTGCCACCCAGCTCCAGGCACGGCGTCTGCAGGTGCCGCCCGGCGAGCTCGCCGATGCGCACCCCCACCGCCGACGAGCCGGTGAAGCCGATCTTCTGGACCAGGCCGTCGTCGAGCGCGGCGGACAGTCCCTCGTAGGTCGCGGGCCCGTCGGCGAGCACGGTGTTCAACACACCCGCGGGCAGCCCGCCCGCGACGAAGAGCTCGGTGAACGCCCGCGCGATCGCGGGGGTGTACTCGGCGGGCTTCCACACCACGGCGTTGCCGCAGAGCAGCGCGGGCACGAGGTACCAGGAGGGCACGGCGACCGGGAAGTTGCCCGCGGTGACGATCATCGCGACCCCGACCGGCATGCGGAAGGTGAACAGCTGCTTGTCGCGCATTTCGCTGGGCACGGTCTGGCCGTAGAGTCGGCGGCCCTCGCCCGCGAAGAACGAGCAGGTGTCGATGACCTCCTGCACCTCGCCGCGGGACTCCGCGAGCGGCTTGCCGATCTCCCTGGTGACCAGCGCGGCCAGCGCGTCGGAGTTGGCCTCGACGATCCGGCCGATGCGCTCGACCACCCGGCCCCGTACGGGCGCGGGTGTGGCCGCCCACGCGCGCTGGGCGTCGCGGGCGGAGGCGCAGGCGGCGGTGATCGTGGCGGCGTCGGACAGGAGGGCCTCGGCGACCGGCGCGCCGGTCGCCGGGTCGACGGAGGTCAGGCGCCCGCCGGGCGCCGCGTCCTGCCAGACGCCGCCGAGGTACGCGCCCACCCCACCCATGGGAGGAGTGTCACCCTGCTGCGACCGGGTCGCAGCACGGTCACCCCGCTGCAGTCCGGGTGCGCTCACGCCGCCACCGCCTTCGCGATCTCGCGGACGGCCAGAGCGAGGTTGTCCTCCTCGATGGTCAACGCCGGGCGCAGCCGGATCGACCGCTCGCCGCCGCCGAGGACGAGCACGCGTGCGGCGTGCAGGCGCTTCAGCACCGCGGCGCGCTCCTCGGGCGAGGGCAGGTCGAACGCGACGAACAGCCCGCGGCCGCGGACGTTGTCGACGCCGGGCACGGCGCGCAGGTCGTCGAGCAGGCGCTTGCCGAGCACGGCCGCCCGGTCGATCAGGCCCTCCTCGGCGATCACCTCGAGCTGGCGGCGCGAGCGGACCATGTCGGTGAGGTTGCCGCCCCACGTCGAGTTGATCCGGCTGGGCACGCGGAAGACGTTGTCGGGCACCTCGTCCACGCGGCCGCCCGCCATGATCCCGCACACCTGCAGCTTCTTGCCGAACGCCACGATGTCGGGCCGCAGGCCCAGCTGCTGGTAGGCCCACGCGGTGCCGGTCATCCCGCAGCCGGTCTGCACCTCGTCGAGCACGAACAGCGCGTCGTGCTCGCGGCACAGCTCGGCCATGGCCTGTAGGAACTCCGCGCGCATGTGGTTGTCGCCGCCCTCGCCCTGGATCGGCTCGGCGATGAAGCAGGCGATGTCGTGCGGGTGCGCCTCGAAGGCGGCCCTGGCCTGGGCGAGCGCCCGCTGCTCCGCCTCGGCGACGGCGCGGACGTCGATCGGGAAGTGGATCGCGGGGACGTCGATGCGGGGCCAGTCGAACTTCGGGAACAGGTCGGTCTTGACCGGGTCGGTGTTGGTGAGCGAGAGCGTGTAGCCGCTGCGGCCGTGGAAGGCCTTGCGCAGGTGCAGCACCTTCGTGCCCCGCTGCGACGGGCGGCCGTGCGCCGCGTTGTGGCGGCGCTTCCAGTCGAACGCGGTCTTCAGCGCGTTCTCGACGGCGAGCGTCCCGCCCTCGACGAAGAACAGGTGCGGGAGCGCGGGGTCGCCGAGCACACCCACGAACGTCTCGACGAAGTCGGCGAGGTAGGTGGTGTAGATGTCGGAGTTCGACGGCTTGTTCACCGCGACCTCGACCAGCTCGGTCACGAAGTCGGGGTCGTCGGCCAGCGCGGGATGGTTCATGCCCAGCGGTGCCGATGCGAAGAAGCTGAAGAGGTCGAGATGGCGGGCGCCGTCGCGCGCGTCGACGAGCCAGGACCCACGGCTGGCGTAGGTGTCCAGCACGAGGTCGAATCCGTCGACGAGCAGGTGACGGCGGAGCGTCTCGTGGACGCGGTCCGGGGTCACAGTCATCCCTCCAGTGTCGGCGCCGGGCCGACGCCGGTCACGACGCCTGGCGTCGGAGTTGGCAGGCGAAGTGCCACGATGTCGGGCGTGCCACCGACGGATCGTCAGCTCGACGAGCTCGATCATCGCCTGCTCGACCTGCTCGCGGTCGACGGGCGCGCGACGATGGCCGACCTGGGGCGGGTCGTGGGCCTGTCCCGCACCGCGGTGCTCGCGCGCATCCAGCGGCTCGAGCACGCCGGGGTGATCCGCGGCTACCGGGCCGACGTCGTGATGCCGGGCCCTTCGCCCGCTGCCCACCGGGCCCGGGTGGGCCTTTCCATCCAGACCACCGACGTGGCCGGGTACGTCCGGCGGCTCGGCGCGCTGCCCGGCGTCACCGAGATCGAGACGGTGGCGGGGGAGTACGACCTGATCGTGCTGGTCACGGCCCCGAGCGCGGCCGAGCTCGACGCGGTGCTCGACACCGTGGCGGGCTGGCGCGAGACCCGCCGGACGACGACGTGGGTGGTGCTCAAGCGCTACACGTAGTACCGCGTCCGGCGCCCCCAGGTCGACGGATCGTCGGCCTGACCACACGTCCCACGCGACCCGCAGGCCGCGTTGGCCCTCGCAGGTCCGGGCCCCGCGAAGGACACACCCGCCCTGCGAGGACACCAGTGCCGATGCAGTCAGCGGCCCGCGGGCATGGCGTGCGCGCCGCACGCCCCGCGCCTGCGCCCGCGAGTCGATCGTTCCGGTGCGCGTTGTGCGGTGCGAGCAGGCGGGCCTGGTCGGGGGCGTGGGGTGCGTCGGTGCCCGAGTGGATCACCGATCCCGGATACCGTGGGGCAGTGGCAGGACGGACGACCGCGGGCAGCGGCAGCAGGGGCACCGGGGCGCGGTCGGTGGCGGAACTGGCGGCGCAGATGGGCGCGCAGCCGCGGCGACCCCCCGCGCGGCGCAAGCCACCCGCACGGCGCCCGCCTCCTTCGCGGCGCAGACCGTCGCCCCGGAAGGGCCCGGACCTCGTCGACCGGATGATCGACGCGGTCGGGCGCGCCATCGCCCGGCTGGGTAGGGCCGCGGGCCGGGCGCTCGGCCGCACCCGGGAGATCGACCCCGCCCACCGTCGTGACGGCCTCGGCGTCGCATTGCTGGTGCTCGCCGTCGTCAGCGCGGCCGGGATCTGGTTCGGCGCGGGCGGTCCGGTCGGGCGCGCGGTGTCGTCGGGCATCGGCTACGTGGTGGGGCGCGGCGCGGTCGTGCTCCCCGTGCTGCTCGCGATCGTCGGCGTGATGCTCATGGCGACCCACCCGCGCCCGGACACGCGGCCGCGTGTGGCCGTCGGCGGGTTCCTGCTCATCCTCGCCGTGCTGGGGCTCGTCCACCTCGCCGCCTACCGGCCGGACGAACCCGCGCGCTGGCCGAGCGGTGGCGGCGCGATCGGCTACGTCGCGGCCACCCCGCTGGCCACCGGCCTCACCGCGTGGGTCGCGGCGCCGGTGCTCGTGTTGCTGGCGGGCTACGCGCTGCTGCTCCTCACGGCGACGCCCGTGCGCGAGGTGCCGGACCGGCTGCGGCGGCTCCTCGGCCGCGCTCCCGCCGACGCCGAACAGGCCACGGAGGGCGGCACCGACGCGGTGGCCGACCCGGTGACCGAGGCCGCGCCGGTCACGCTGCGTCGCCCCTCGCGCCGCCGCCAGGCCGCCGCGGTGGCCGACGTCTACACGGACGAGGAGGCGCCCACCCCTGCCCCGGAGGCGGCCAAGGCCCCGGCCGCCCCACCCGTACGGGAGCCCGAGCCGGACGCCGCGGTGGGCGAGCAGCTGCGTCTCACGGTGCAGCCCGCCGCGGACGGCACGGTCTACCAGCTGCCGCCCAGCGACCTGCTGCCCACCGGACCCGTGCCGAAGCGCCGCAGCGGCGCCAACGACGCGATGATCGAGGCGATCACCGGCGTGCTGGAGCAGTTCGCCGTCGACGCGCAGGTCACCGGCTTCACCCGGGGCCCGACGGTCACGCGCTACGAGATCGAGCTCGGCCCGGCCGTCAAGGTCGAGAAGATCACGCAGCTCACCAAGAACATCTCCTACGCGGTCGCCACCGACAACGTGCGGATCCTCGCCCCGATCCCGGGCAAGTCGGCCGTCGGCATCGAGGTGCCCAACACCGACCGCGAGATGGTGCGCCTCGGCGACGTGCTGCGCAGCGGCACCGCCCGCGCCGAGCAGCACCCGATGGTGATCGGGCTCGGCAAGGACATCGAGGGCCACTTCCTGTGCGCCAACCTGGCCAAGATGCCGCACCTGCTCGTCGCGGGCTCCACCGGCTCCGGCAAGTCGAGCTTCGTCAACTCGATGCTGGTCTCGCTGCTCTCGCGGGCCACGCCCGACGAGGTCCGGATGATCCTCATCGACCCCAAGATGGTGGAGCTCACCCCGTACGAGGGCATCCCGCACCTGATCACGCCGATCATCACCCAGCCGAAGAAGGCCGCCGCCGCGCTGGCCTGGCTGGTGGAGGAGATGGAGCAGCGCTACCAGGACATGCAGGCCAACAAGGTCCGCCACGTCGACGACTTCAACCGCAAGGTCCGCGTCGGGCGAGATCATCGCGCCGCCGGGCAGCGAGCGGGAGTACCGGCCCTACCCCTACATCCTCTGCATCGTCGACGAGCTCGCCGACCTGATGATGACCGCGCCGCGCGACGTCGAGGACGCGGTCGTGCGCATCACGCAGAAGGCCCGCGCCGCGGGCATCCACCTGGTGCTGGCCACCCAGCGCCCGTCCGTCGACGTCGTCACCGGCCTGATCAAGACCAACGTGCCGTCCCGGCTGGCGTTCGCGACGTCCTCGCTCACCGACTCGCGCGTCATCCTCGACCAGCCCGGCGCCGAGAAGCTGATCGGCATGGGCGACGGGCTGTACCTGCCGATGGGCGCGGGCAAGCCGGTCCGCATGCAGGGCGCGTTCGTCGACGACGACGAGATCAGCTCGATCGTCGCGTTCACCAAGGACCAGGCCGAGCCGGTCTACACCGAGGGCGTCACCGCGCAGAAGGCGGGCGAGGCGAAGGAGGTCGACCCGGACATCGGCGACGACCTCGAGCTGCTCTGCCAGGCCGCCGAGCTGATCGTCACCTCGCAGTTCGGTTCGACGTCGATGCTGCAGCGCAAGCTGCGGGTCGGGTTCGCCAAGGCCGGACGGCTCATGGACCTGCTGGAGACGCGGGGGGTCGTCGGACCGTCCGAGGGCTCGAAGGCCCGCGACGTGCTGATCAAGCCCGACGAGCTGGCGGGCGTGCTGTGGCTCATGCGCGGCGGCGGGGGAGTGGAAGACGACGAGGACGAGTGACCCTCCGGCCGAGCTGATCGTCACGGCGAGGGACGTGCAGGGGCGACGAGCAGGACCGCGTCGACCTCGACGGCGAAGCCGCGGGGGAGCGCGGCCACGCCGATCGCGGTGCGGGCGTGCGCCCCGTGCTCGCCGAAGGCCTCGACGAAGAGGTCCGACGCCCCGTCGACCACGGCGGGCTGGTCGGTGAAGTCGTCCGTGCTGGTGACGAACCCGCGTACCTGCACGACCTGGCCGACGGCATCGAGCGCGCCCAGCGCGTCCCTGGCCTGGGCGAGCAGGTTGAGCGCGCACGCCCGCGCCGCCGCGTAGCCCTGGGCCACGGTGAGGTCGGCGCCGAGACGCCCGGTGTGGCCGTCGGCGCCCTGCCCGGACAGGTACAGCAGGTCCCCGGCGCGCATCCAGCCGCGGTAGCTCCCGGCCGGGCGGCGCAGCGGGGGCAGCGTGAGCCCGCGCTCGGCGAGCCGTTCCTCGGGTGTCACGGGGACTGGACCCTACGCCGGGGTCGGGTCGCCACGAGGTCCGCGTTTCCGGGCGTTCGATCACCGGAAACGTCGCGCTCGCCCTGATGACGATCTAGAAAGGTACCTGTTGCGCGAGGAGACCGGGGCCCGTGGCGCGGCCGGAGAGGATGCGGCAGAACTCGACCGCGTCGCAGGCGATCTCCTCACCGCCGGTCCCGCTCGTGTAGGTGCCGCCCGCGGGGCCGTCCAGCTCGAGCGTGAACGGCTTGCCGTGCCGTCGCGCCCACTCGGCGACGACGTCCGCGACGATCCGCCCGTCGTGCCCGGGCGTGAGGTCGAGGATGCGGCCGGTCGCGCACGCCACGTCGACGCGGTGCATCCAGGTGTCGCGGGTGAGGATCACCTCGAAGAGGTAGCCCATCGTCCACCATTCGGCCGTTCCGTCGGGCCAGACCTGCCTGAACCGCATGCGCCGCAGCACCGGCCGGTGGCCGCGCCAGTGCGCCTGCCGCGGCCCGGTCGCCGCCATGCGGTCCAGCAGTACGTCGGTGGCCAGGTTCGCGTTCGCCGCGACCTGGTGGTCGGTCACCCCGTCGATGAGCGGGCGGTCACCGGCCAGCTTCCCGCCCGCCCGGAACATCAGCGCCATCCGCCGCAGGCCCGTGAAGCCCTCGACCATGCCCAGCACGTGCCCGGCGAGCGCGCGGACGTCCCATGCGGGGCAGTCGGTCGGCCGCGTCCAGTCGTCGGGCGCGAGTGCGCGCAGCATCGCGACCATCTTCCCGGTCTCGGCGGCGGCGAGCGCCGCCGCCTCCGGGCGGGTGATCGGGCCGATGTCGGTGGTGGTGGTCATGGTCGGCTCCTGGTCAGGCCGGGACGGCCGCGGCGAAACGGGCCTCGTAGGCGTCGGCGAGGGCGCGCAGGGCAGCAGCGCCGTCGCCCGCGTAGGCGGGCCCATGCATGAGGGCCAAGGTACGGGGTTCCAGCTCGGCCAGCGCCCGCAGCGTGGGGGCCGTCGAGGGGGTCAGGCAGGTTGCGCCGAACAGGTCGTCGGCCGCCAGCGCGGGCCCGATCAGGTCGGCGTCATGGACGAGCGCGGCGCCGTCCCCGGTGCGGGTGAACAGATCGCCGCAGAGCAGGGTGCCGGTCGTCTCGTCGTAGAGCACCTGCGCCTCCCAGCCGTGCGGCACGTGCGGGGTGACGATCGTGCGGATGCGGTGCCCACCCAGGTCGCGGGGGCTCGTCGTCGGCCACGGGCACGGGCGGGCGGTCGGCGAGGTCGTCGACCGAGACCATGCAGCCGAGGGCGTTGAAGAGGACCTGGGCTCCGGGCGCGGCCGCCAGCCAGTGGTTCATCGCCCCGCACTCGTCGGACTCGACGTGGCCGAAGCTGATCCAGCGCAGCCGGTCGAGCGGCAGCACCTTCGCCACCGCCTCGGACACGAGCGGGAACATCCGCCGCGGGCCGGTGTGGAACAGCAGCGGCTCGTCGCCGTCGACAGGTACTGGTTGAAGGTGAAGCCGCCGGGCGCCGCGTCGGGGACGCAGGTGGAGAGGCGGTAGACGCGGTCGGCGATCTCGTAGACGGAGGTCTGCATGCCGGTCAGCGTGCCGGCGGACCCGCGGCCGCCACATCGAGGTCGGGACCCCCGGTTAACGCGCGGCGTCACCCAGTTTGGACGTCGTGCACCCGCGCGAGCTCGGCGAGCGCTCTGCGGTTGGCCGCACCCGGTGCGGTGCAGCAGGCTGCCGACGTGCCGCTCGACGGTCTTCGTGGACAGGAACAGCCGGGTGCCGATCTCGCGGTTCGAGAGACCCGCAGCGACCAGCTTCAGCACATCCACCTCCCGGCTGGTCACACCGAGGGCGCGCAGCGCGGTCGGGACGCTGGACTCGCCCCTGCCGCGGCGCGGCATCGGGGCGCCCGCCGCGCCCAGCATCGTCCGGCAGCGGCGCGCGGTGTGGTCGTAGCCTGCCGCGGCGAAGAACGCCTCCGCCTCGCGCAGCCACGTGACCGGCTCGCCCCACCCGTCGCGCAGCGCGGCCCTGGCGATGAGGATCTCCTGGACGTGCACGGGGGCGTAGGCCCGATCCAGGCGGCGCAGCTGGTCGCGGGTCCGCGCCATGAGCGCCGTCGCCCCGGCCCGATCGCCCGCCCGCCCGAGTGCGACTGCCTCGATCTGATCGGCGGCCAGCACGAAGGGCGGCATGCCGACGCGGTCCGCGAACTCGGCGTACTCGCCGCGTGCGGCGGCGCCGAGGTCGTCGTCGTCGATCGTGTGGAGGATCGCCCACAGCACCCGGCCGGGGAAGACCGACGTCGTGGACGGCGCGACCCGCACGTGGCCCATCATCGTGTCCAGGTGCGCGGGGAGCGCTTCGAGATCGCCCGCCACGATCGCGCGGCTGGCGAGCACCCGCCCGTGGAGGTCGCCGAGGATGCGCGGGTCGGTCGGGTCGTGGGCGAGCGCCCGCTCCGCGGCGGCGGCCAGCGCGGCGTCGTCGCCCGCCAGCGCGTATGCGCCCGCGAGCCAGAGGTAGGCCACCGGCTCGGTGGCGAGGCCGAACCGACGGCTGGCCTCGACGCACGCCTGGGCCGCCGCGCGGCAGCCTTCCCGGTCGAACGCCATCAGGGCGACGTCGGCGATGCTGAGGTCCATCACGGCGACGGTGATCAGTGCGCCGTAGCGGGCCGCGAGGTCCCGGGTCTGGCGCATGCCGTCCACGCCGCGGACCGACCACGCCAGGAGGGCGAGCTCATGCCGCGCCCGCAGGTGCCACGTGACCATCCCGTTGCGTTCGGCGAGATCGGCCGCGCGGCCGAACCATTCCCGCGCGCCGGGAACGTCCCCCTGGCCGCGGCTGGTGCGGCCGAGCACCTCCAGCGCCTCGCACGCCACGTCGGGCTGGCCGGTCCGCTCCGCCGCGGCCAGCGCGGCTCGCCCCAGCCTGGCGGCGACCTCAAGACGCACCTGGTCCAGCGCCACGGCGGCCGCCACCGCGTCCAGCCGGGCCCCGAGCGCGTCCCCGCCCGCGTCGGGGCGTTCGCCCCTTCCGCTGCTCGCGAGCTCGGCCCGCGCGGTGGTGACGTCCTGCGCGGCCGCCGCCACGTCACCGGCGGTCAGTGCGGCGCGGGCGGTGGCGACGAGCAGGTCGACCCGGCGCGCGGTCTGCGCGGAGTCCAGGCGGTCGAGCAGCGCGAGCCCCCTGTGCCTCGCCTCGCCGGGCTGACCCGCCGCGACGAGTACGCGGACGAGCATCTCGTCGGCGTCGCGGGACACCGGCTGGTCGGACGGCGCGATCCGGCACGCCCGGCGGGCGGTGGCCTCCGCGGTGGTGAGGGCGCCCGCGGCCAGCGCGCGGCGGGCGCTCTCGACCAGCCGCTCGGCGGCCGGGCCGGGCGCGCCCACGGCCTCCGCCAGCTCGGCGGCGAGCTCGCAGGTGGCGCCCGGCAGCCCGGGGTTGGCGCGCTCGACCGCGGGCCACGCCCGTTGCGCCAGCCGCAGCCGGTCGGGCGGGAGCAGGTCGGCGAGGACGGCTTCCCGGGTGAGCGAGTGGCGGAAGACGAAGCCGTTGCCCTCGACCGCGACGATCTGCTCGTCGACCGCGGCCCGCAGCGCGTCGACCACCGCGCGGCCGTCGACGTCGGCGATGCCCGGCAGCAGCTCCCAGTCGAACCGTCGGCCCAGCAGCGCGGCGGCTCCGAGCACGCGGCGTCCCGTCCCGTCGAGCAGCCCCATCCGGCGCCCGATCGACTCACGCAGGCTCGCGGGGACCGTCGGCGTCAGCTCGCCGTGGCGCACCCACCGGCCGTCCTCGTACCGCAGCGTGCCCGCCGCGACGAGTCCCGCGAGCAGCTCCTCGACCAGGAACGGGGTGCCGTCGCCGTGGGCGTGCACGAACGCGGTGAGCCCGGACGGTGGCGTCGGCGTCCCCAGGCACGCGGCCACCATGCGGTCGACGTCGTCGTCGGGAAGCGGCGCGATGCGCACAGCCGCGCCCGGTTCCCGGCGGGCCAGCCGTTCGAGAAGCTCGGCCGCGTCGCCCTCGGGGCGGGTCGTGCCGACGCACAGCACAGGCTCCGCGCGCAGGGCGTCGCCGAGGTAGTCGAGGGCGGCGAGCGTCTCCGGGTCGGCCCAGTGGAGGTCCTCCAGCACGAGGACGCATCCGCGGCCCTCGCCGTGCACCCGCAACAGCCGCACCACGGCCTCGGCGAGCAGGAGCGGCGAGTCGTCGGGACCACCGGTGGTGTCGCTCCGCCAGCCGGGCACGAGCCGACCGAGGTGGGCGCCCAACCCGGCCAGCTCCGGGGCGTCGGGCACCGGCGCGGAGCGGAACGCCCCGAGGAAGGCCTCGACGAGCGCGCGGTAGGGCACCGCGTGGGCGCCGGGCACCGCGCGCCCGGTGAGGACCGGGCAGCCGAGGGCGATGGCGGCCTCCGCGGCGGCGGCCGCGAGGCGGGTCTTGCCCGTCCCGGCCCCGGCGACGAGCACGACGACGCCGCCGCGTCCGTCGATCGCCGCCGCCACCCGCTCGCGCAGGAGGGCGACCTCGGCGTCCCGACCGATCAGGTCCGGGCACAGCAGCGGCGGAGCAGGGCGCGCGGCGCGGACCGCTCCGCCGCCTCCGCCCACTCCACCCATCGCCTGAGATCGTAGGCCTAGAGGTGCAGCAGCATCCGGACGTTGCCCAGGGTGTTCGGCTTGACGTGCGCGAGGTCGAGGAACTCCGCGACGCCCGCGTCGTAGCTGCGCAGCATCGCCGCGAACACGTCGGGCTCGACCGGCGTGCCGTCGATCTCGGCGAACCCGTGGCCTGCGAAAAAGTGCTTCTCGAAGGTCAGCACGAACAGCCGCTCCAGGCCGAGCGTGCGGGCATTCTCGATCAGCGCGGCGACGAGCGTGTGCCCCACACCGTGCCCGACAACCCGTGGATGCACGGCCACCGTGCGGATCTCCCCGAGATCGGCCCACAGCACGTGCAGCGCCCCGCATCCGACGACCTCGCCCGCCACCTCCGCGACGAGGAACTCCTGCACCGCCTCGTAGAGGGTGACGATCTCCTTCGCCAGCAGGACGCGGCCCGCGTACTCGTCGACGAGCGATTTGATCGCCGTCACGTCGGCGGTCCTGGCCCGCCGCACGCACACCTCAGCCACGGCTCCGAGTAGATCACGGGCGGCCGGTTACCCTGACGGGCGTGCCGAAACCACGCGGTGTCGATGGCCGCTCCGCTGTCGCGCTGCGGCGTGCCTCGCTGCTGACGCTGGGCTGCGCCCGCAACGAGGTCGACTCCGAGGAGCTGGCCGGGCGGCTCACCGGCTCGGGGTGGGAGCTTGTCGACACCGACGAACATCCCGATGTGATCGTCGTCAACACCTGCGGCTTCGTCGAACAGGCCAAGAAGGACTCGATCGACACCCTGCTGGCGGCCACCGACGTCGCGGGCGCCAAGGTCGTCGCCGTCGGGTGCCTGGCCGAGCGCTACGGCAAGGAGCTGGCCGACAGCCTCCCCGAGGCCGACGCCGTGCTCGGCTTCGACGACTACCCCGAGCTCGCCGAGCGGCTCTCCGACGTCCTCGGCGGCCACGCGCCCGCCGCGCACACCCCCGTCGACCGGCGCACGCTGCTGCCGATCACGCCGGTCGAACGCTCCGCCGCCGACGTCCACGTGCCCGGGCACGCCTGGATCCCGCGCACCCGGCTCTCGGCGGGCCCGGTCGCCAACCTCAAGCTCGCGTCGGGCTGCGACCGGCGGTGCACGTTCTGCGCGATCCCGTCGTTCCGCGGCGCGTTCCTGTCCCGGATCGCCCGACGACATCGTCGCCGAGGCCGCGTGGCTGGGCATGCAGGGAGTGCGGGAGCTGGTGCTGGTCTGCGAGAACTCGACGTCCTACGGCAAGGACCTGCCGGCGGCACCCGCGCGCTGGTGACGCCTGCTCCCGCGGCTGACGCACGTGCCCGGCATCGACCGCATCCGCGTCTCCTACCTGCAGCCCGCGGAGATGCGTCCGGACCTGATCGAGGTCATCGCGACGACACCGGGGGTCGCGCCGTACTTCGACCTGTCGTTCCAGCACGCCAGTCCGAGCGTGCTGCGCCGCATGCGCCGCTTCGGCTCGCGGGAGGACTTCCTCGACCTCTGCGCCCGCATCCGTGCGCTGGCGCCGGAGGCGGGAATCCGCAGCAACGTGATCGTCGGGTTCCCCGGCGAGACGGAGGACGACCTCGCCGAGCTCGAGGCCTTCCTCGAAGGCGCCCGGATGGACGCGGTGGGCGTGTTCGGCTACTCCGATGAGGACGGCACCGAGGCGGCGGGCTATGAGGGCAAGCTTCCGCCGGAGGAGATCGCCGCCCGGGTCGAGCGGATCACGTCGCTGACGCAGGAGCTGATGGCGCAGCGCGCGGAGGACCGCGTCGACACCGAGGTCACCGTGCTCGTCGAGGCCGTGGAGGACGAGGACTTCGAGTGCACGGGGCGCGCGGCGCACCAGGCTCCCGAGGTCGACGGCGAATGCGTCCTGGAACGTGGGTCGGGCCTCGCCGTGGGGGATCTCGTGCGCGCCGTCGTCGTCGGGAGCGAGGGCGCGGATCTGCATGTCGCTCCGCGCGAGACCGTCGCGCGCAGCACGCTCGTGGGATCCCTGGGAGGCGTGGGGTGAGCGCGGGATGAGTGGCGTGCCGCCCGGCCCGCCGCCCCTGCTCAACATCGCGAACGTGCTCACCGGGGTGCGGCTGCTGCTCGTCCCCGTCTTCCTCTGGACCCTGTACGCCGACGGCGGGCAGAGCGTCGGCTGGCGCTACGCCGCCACCGCGGTCTTCGTCACCGCCGCGATCACCGACCGGTTCGACGGCGAGCTGGCCCGCTCGCGGGGCCTGGTCACCGCGTTCGGCACGCTCGCCGACCCCATCGCCGACAAGGCGCTCACCGGCGCCGCGCTCGTCGGCCTCTCCACGCTGCAGCTCCTGCCGTGGTGGGTCACCATCGTGATCATGGTGCGGGAGCTGGGCATCACGCTCCTGCGCTTCCTGGTGCTCCGCCACGGGGTCATCGCCGCCAGCCGCGGCGGCAAGGCGAAGACGCTCGTGCAGGCCGTCGCGATCGGGATCTACCTGCTGCCGCTGGACGGCGTGTCGGCGACGGTCGACGCGCTGCGCTGGGCGGTGATGGCGGTGGCGGTCGGGTTGACCGTCGTCACGGGCATCGACTACGTGCTCCGCGCGCTGCGGCCGCGCTCCACGACGGTCTGACTCGGCCCCTTCGCGCTCCTTCGCGTCGCAGCAGGGTGACATTCCTCCGACTCAGTCGCAGGAATGTCACCCGCTGCAGTCTGCGCACGTGTGCGGGCCGCGTTCGCCGTGGGCGGACACGGCGGTCGGCGACGCCGGGGCGGCGAAGTCGGTACGGTGAAGCCCACGGCTGCAGGGGCTGCCCGGGTCGTTGAGGCTGGCACGAGGAGGGTCGCATGGCGGTGCTGATGCGGGAGGCGATCGGTGGCAGCCTGCGGCGTGCGCGCACGGAGGGCCGCCGCACGCTGCGCGACGTGTCCCGGCGGGCGCGGGTCAGCCTCGGCTACCTCTCGGAGGTGGAGCGCGGGCGCAAGGAGGCCTCGAGCGAGCTGCTCGCGGCGATCTGCGACGCGCTGGATGTCTCGCTGCCCGAGGTGCTGAGCGAGGCCGCGGAGGCCATCGCCCGGTCGCTGGCCGCGGACGGGGCGGAGGCCCTCGCCGCCGCGCATGCGCCACGTCCCATCGGGCTGCGGCACATGGATCTGCGGCTGGCAGGCGCCGAGACCGCGCCCGCCACGCTCCCGCTCGCGCCGATGCCGATGCGCGGAGTCCGTGCTGCTGCCTGAGGGCCTTCTCAGCAGGCATATGGTGTCTCGGGGTCGCCCCGACACCGGTCTCCGGAAGACCCCCGATATCGTCGACCTCGGGTGGAACTGTGGGCCGCACCGGTGCCACGATGGGGTCCGCAGCACGTGACGCACTCGGAGGGCGGAGCAGATGGCCAACGGTTTCACGAAGGCCTGGAAGTACCTGATGGCGTTGTTCTCGTCGAAGGTCGACGAGTACGCCGACCCGAAGGTGCAGATCCAGCAGGCCATCGAGGACGCACAGCGCCAACACCAGGCACTCTCCCAGCAGGCCGCCGCCGTCATCGGCAACCAGCGCCAGCTGGAGATGAAGCTCAACCGTCAGCTCGGCGAGATCGAGAAGCTGCAGGCGTCGGCCCGCCAGGCGCTGGTGCTCGCCGACCAGGCCCGTGCGTCGGGCGACGAGACGAAGGCCGGGCAGTACGAGCAGTCCGCGCAGGCGTTCGCCACGCAGCTGGTCACGGCCGAGCAGTCGGTGGAGGACCTCAAGACGCTGCACGACCAGTCGATCCAGGCCGCGGGCCAGGCGAAGCAGGCGGTCGAGCGCAACTCGTTGATGCTCCAGCAGAAGATCGCCGAGCGCACCAAGCTGCTCTCCCAGCTGGAGCAGGCGAAGATGCAGGAGCAGGCCGCAGCCTCGCTGCGCCAGATGAGCGAGCTCGCCGCGCCGGGCAACACCCCGTCGCTGGAGGAGGTCCGCGACAAGATCGAGCGCCGGTACGCCAACGCCATCGGGTCCGCCGAGCTCGCGCAGAACTCCGTGCAGGGCCGGATGATGGAAGTCCAGGCCAGCGCGATCGACATGGCGGGCGCGAGCAGGTTGGAGCAGATCCGGGCGTCGCTGCACGGTGCGCCCGTGGCGGGCGAGGTCACGGCGGGCAACACCGCCCCGAGCCCCGCGACCCAGCAGATCGACACCACCAAGCAGGCGGGCACCGCCTGACAGGCCGTCAGGCGGGCACCGCCTGAGGGTGAGTCCCGCGTCTCGCCACGGCGAGTTCGGGATCTCAGCACACCTGCGCGGACCGGATCGGGGTCGGGCACCGCTTCAGGCGTGCACGAATGCGGAATTCGGCGTGGGCAGATGCGGGACTCACCGTGGCGAGATGCGGGACTCACCGTGTGGGGGCGGGGCCGGGCTGGCAGGTCGGGCACCAGTAGGCCACGCGCGCGTACACGCCGTCGCCCTGCTCCGCCGTGCGGATGCGGGTGCCACAACGGCGGCAGCGCTGGCCGCCGCGCTCGAACACCCAGTGCTGACGGCCCCGGCCCAGCTCGCCGGTCGTGGACTGTTGGGGCCGGTCGGCGTTGCGCAGGAGGAGCTTCCGGGCCAGCGCGATCACGCCCGCCGGGTCGGCCACGTCCCGGGTGATCGTCCAGGGGGAGACGCCGCGGAGGAAGCAGACCTCGGTCTTGTAGAGGTTGCCGACCCCGGCCATCACCCGCTGCTCGAGCAGCACCAGCCCGATCTCGGACGACCCCCGCGCGGCGAGCCGCCGCACCGCTTCGGCGGCGTGCGCGTCCGACCACGCCGGGTCGAGCAGGTCGGGGCCGAGGTGCCCGACGAGCCGGTGCTCCTCGGCCGTCGGCAGCAGTTCGAGATCGTGCAGCGCGAACCCGACGGCCACGCGCTCGGCGGTGGCGAGCACGGCGCGCGCCTCGTGCGCCGGGCGCTGCCACGCCATCCCGGGCCGGTAGAGGTGCCACGAGCCGTCCATGCGGAAGTGGCTGTGCAGGCTGCGGCCGTCGTCGAAGCGGGTGAACAGGTGCTTGCCCACCGACACGACGTCGGTGACCGTCAGGCCCGCGAGATCGTGCTCGGCCAGCCGCGGGTGGCGCAGTTCGCCGCGCACGAGCCGCTGCCCGGCGAGCGCGGCGCGCAGGCGCACGCCCGCCAGGTGGACGGTGTCACCCTCGGGCACGGTCCCGACGGTAGCGCGCGGGCTCGACGGCGTACTCGTCCCAGTCGACGTGCCGCGTCATCGTCCAGTAGTCGACGATCCGCCACGGCAGCGCGCACACCACGCGCCCGGCCGGGTTGCGGTACCAGTTGCGCATGCCCGGGTGGGTCCAGATCATCGCCTCGTGCGCCGCGTCGTGGCGGGCCGCGTAGTCGGCGTGCACCTCGGGGAGCACCTCCACCGCGCCGATCTCGCCCTCGATCATCCCGGCGAGCGCCTCGACGATGTAGCGCACCTGGCACTCGGCGATCGTGATGAAGCTGCCGCCGTGCCCGAGCACCGTGCCCGGGCCGCAGGTCAGGAACAGGTTGGGGAAGCCGCTCACCGTGATGCCCAGGTGCGCGTCCGCGTCGTCGGGACCCCAGGCGTCGGCGATGGTCCGCCCGCCGCGCCCGCGGATCTCGAGCGGCCACAGCAGCTTCTGCGTCTCGAAGCCCGTGCACAGCACCACGACGTCCGCATCGACCTCGGTGCCGTCGGCCGCCCGCAGGCCGGTCGGCGTTACCTTCGCGACCGGCGCGGTGACCAGGTCGACGTCGTCGCGGCGGATCGCGGCGTACCACCCGTTGTCCAGCAGCATCCGCTTGCCGAACGGGGGGTAGTCCGGCAGCGCCTGTTCGACGAGCTCCGGCCGCCCGGCCAGCTCGCTCTCCATGTAGCGGGTGAACACCCGCCGATGCGCGTCGTTGACGGCGTTGACCGACCGCTCCGGGTGCTCCCATTGCGGGTCTACCTGCAGCGCGGCGTGCACCCGGTCGTTGAAGTTCCACGCCAGCCGCGTGCGGTACCAGCGTCGGTAGAACGGCACGTGCTCCATCAGCAGCGACGCGGCGTCGTCGATGGGGGAGAAATAGACGGCGTTGGGCGCGGCCCAATGCGGTGAGCGCTGGAGGACCGCGACGTGCCCGGCCCGCCCCGCGATCGCGGGCACGATCTGCATCGCGCTCGCCCCCGTGCCGACGATCGCCACCCGCTTCCCGGTGACGTCCAGGTCCTCGGGCCAGCGCGCCGAGTGGAAGATCGGGCCGTGGAAGGTGTCCATACCGGGCAGCGGAGGGATCTTCGGCCGGTTGAGCTGGCCGACCGCCGTGATCACGGCGTCGGCCTCGAACGTCTCGTCGGCGGTGGTCGTGACCGTCCAGCGCCGGCCGCCGTACACCGCGCTCGCCGCCTCGGTGCCGAACCGGATCACCTTGCGCAGGTCGTGGGCGTCGGCGACGTCGCGCAGGTAGCCGAGCACCTCGTCGCGCTTGCCGAAGTGGGTCGACCAGCGCCGCGGCGCGAACGAGTACGAGTACAGGTGGCTCGGGGTGTCGACGCCCGCGCCCGGGTACGCGTTCTCCAGCCACGTGCCGCCGACGTCCTCGTTCTTCTCCAGCACGACGTGCTCGATGCCCGCCTCGGCGAGCTGAATCGCGGCGAGCATCCCGGACACGCCCGCACCGATGACCACCACCCGGAAGTCCGAGGAGGGCACCTTCGGCGCCGGGGCGGGGCGGAAGCCCATGTCCTCGGCCGTCATCGGCTCGTACTCCGGCGGCACCGGCTCACCGACCGCAAGCGCGAGCAGTTCGAGGAGCGCCGCACCGGTCGGCGCGGGGACCGCGGGCTGCCTGCCGTCGGCCCAGGCGAGCACCGCGTCGACGGCCGCGGCCCGGATCTCGGCCTGGGTCCCCGGTGCGAAGCCGCCGGTGTCGTTGTCCTCCATGCCCCGGCTGCGGGTGGGCCGGTACGGATCGGCCAGCCAGCGGGCGTCCCCGGTGAGCTGGTAGAGCGCGGCGACGAGCGACGGCAGGTTGGCGTGCTCCATGGCGTCGGCCAGGACCGCGCGCTCCGGAACGGCCTCGGGGCGCGGCTCGGCCATGGTGTCCATTCGGTCCAGGCTAACCGCTGTTAGGTCGGGACGAAAGGCGAGCACTTGACCTGCGTCACACCGACCAGCATGCTGCGATCCGATCACCTAACCGTTGATAGGGAGGCGGCAATGGAGCTGACCGAGGCGATGCGCACCACCGGCACGTGCCGCTTCTTCCGTCCCGATCCCGTTCCCGACGACGTGCTGCGCGCCGCGTTCGACGTCGCCCGCTTCGGCCCCCAGGGCGGCAACCGCCAGCCGATGCGGTGGATCGTGGTGCGCGAGACCGCCACCAAGCAGGCCCTGGCCGATCTCTACCTCCCGCACTGGAAGGCGTACTTCAACGCGGTCACCTCCGGCGACGTGAACGTCGGCGCCCTGCCCCGCGCCGTGCGGGACGCCGACTACTTCGCCGAGCACCTCGCGTCGGTGCCCGCGATCGTCGTCGCGTGCGCGGAGCTCAGCGGGCTGCACCCGACCGACACGGAGCTGGGACGGCTCTCGGTGGTCGGCGGCGGGTCGATCTACCCGACCGTCCAGAACCTCTGCCTCGCCCTGCGCGACCTGGGCGTCGCCTCCGCGTTCACCACGCTGCTCTGCATCGAGGAACCGCGGGTCCGCGACCTGCTCGCCATCCCGGACGGGTTCATCACGGCGGGCCACATCGCGGTCGGTTACCCGGAGAACGACTTCCCCGCCAAGCTGACGCGCATGCCGGTGGCGGAGATCGTCTTCTCCGAGACGTTCAGCAAGCCGCTCTTCGCGTGACCGCCTGGCAGCACCGCGCGCCGATCGGCCGCGCGACGATCGGCGACCAGCTGCGTCGCCACGCCCGCACCCAGCCCGACAAGGTCGCGTTCGTGACCTATGCGCCGGACCGCGCGGAGGTCACCTACGCCGAGCTGGACGCCCTCGCCAACCGGTGGGCGCACCTGCTCGCCGCGCGCGGGGTGGACCGCGGCCACGTCGTCGCGATGCTCGCCACGGATGGCATCCCGGCGGTCGCCGCCTACTACGGCGCGCTGAAGCTCGGCGCGACGTTCACCGTGGTCAACCCGATGTTCCGGGCGCACGAGGTGGCGTGGCAGCTCGAGCACGCCGAGCCGACGGTCGTGATCGCCGATCCCGCGCTTGTCGGGCCCGTCGACGGCACGTCGCTGCTGCTGGGCCCCGACCTCGACGCTGAGCTCGCCGCGCAGCCCACGACCGAGCCCGACGCCGAGGTCGACGAGAGCGACGTCGCCATGCTCGTCTACACCTCGGGCACCACGGCGACGCCCAAGGGCGTGCTGATCCCGCACCGCAACTATCTGATCTCCACCGCGCCCGCGTGGAGCCAGGGCCTGCAGACCGGACCGGACGACACGTGGCTGTTCGTGATGCCGCTCCACACGATCGCGGGCCTCGGCTCGATGACCACGCTGACGCTCCTGGGCGCCACGCTCGTGCTCCCGGCGACCGTCGACCCCGCCGCCACGCTGCCCGTCATCGCCCGCGAGGGGATCACGGTGATCGCGCAGACCCCGACGTTCTACCTCACCCTGGCCGCGCAACCCGGGTTCGGGCCCGACACGGTCGGGGCGGTGCGCCGCTGCATGACCTACGGCGGCCAGGTGGCGCCCGCCGCGATCGAGGCCTGGTCCGCGGCCGCGCCGGACGCCCGCTGGGGCACCTACTGGGGCCAGTCGGAGCTCTCGCAGCTGGGCACCGTCGGCTGGTTCGCCCGGTTGGCGGACATCCCGGGCGGGGGCGACCCGTCGTGGATCGGCAAGCCGGTGAGCCACCTGGAGGTGCGGGTGGTCGACGAGGACGGCAACGACGCCGAGCTGGGCGAGCTGATCTGCCGCTCCCCGTCGGTGATGCTGGGCTACCACCGCGATCCCGAGCGCACGAAGGCCGCGCTCGGGTCGGGCTGGCTGCACACCGGCGACATCGTCCGCGTCGACGCCGAGGGCAACCTGTTCTTCCACGACCGGCTCACCGACGTGATCAAGACCGGGGGCATGAACGTCTCGTCGCAGGAGGTCGAGCGCGTCCTGCACGCGCATCCCGAGGTGCTGCGCGCCGCCGTCGTCGGCCGTCCCGACGCGTACTGGGCCGAGGCCGTCACCGCGTTCGTCATCCCGCGGCCGGATGCTGTGCCCGACCAGGACGCCGTGATCGCGTTCTGCCGCGAGCGGATGGCCGCCTTCAAGGTGCCCAAGGCCGTGCACGTGGTGGCCGAGCTGCCGGTCGACGCCCAGGGCAAGATCCTGAAGCGGGAGCTGCGGTGAGCCTTGCGCCCGATGCGGCGCCACGCCCTCGCCCGCGGCGGCCGACCGGGAGGCGCGACGCGATCGTCGCCGCCGCCGCACGGATCTTCGCCGACCGCGGGTACGCCGCTGTCGGGATGCGCGACGTCGCCGAGGCGGTCGGCGTGCGCGGCGCCAGCCTCTACCACCACTTCGCCTCGAAGGAGGAGATCCTCTATGCGATCTGCCTGACCGTCACCGAGGAGCCCAACGCGCTGAACCTCCCGCTGCTGGACGCGCCCGGCACACCGGCGCAGCGGCTCGCGGCGCTGGTCCGCGCCCACCTGCACCACCTGCACCGCCGCCGCACCGAGCACGTCGTCGGGCTGCACGAGATGGCGGCGCTCATCCCGGAGCACCGCGCGGTCGTCGACCAGCACCGCCGCTACTACCAGCGGCGGGTGCGGGACGTGATCGCCGCCGGTGTGGTGGCAGGCGAGCTCTCGGTTCCCGACCCGCACCTGGCCACCTTCGCCGTCTGCGACATGCTCAACGGCCTCAGCAACTGGTTCCACGCCGACGGCGAGCTCTCGCTGGACGAGGTGGCCGACGGCTACGTCGATCTCATCGTCGGCCGGATGCTGGGGGCGGTCTGACCGCAGGCCTGCGCGCCGCCGCATGCAGGCCGCGGCGGGCGCCGATCGTCTCCACCACGGCCAGGGCGTAGGCGCCGCAGCCGGTCGCACCATCCCGAGCCCGCTGCGTCCGCCCGCCCCGGCGTCGCCCGCGTCAGTCAACGGACGCGGGCGGGATGTTGCGGTTGAACCGGAAGACGTTGTCCGGGTCGCGGCGCCCCTTGAGCGCGCGCAGCCGCGTCCAGTCGTCAGGCGAGTAGGCCGCCCGCACCCGCTCCGGCGTCGCCCCGTCGAGGTCGAGGAAGTTGAGGTACGTCGCGCCGGTCGCGTGCGGCCGCATGGCCTCGGCGACGCGGGCGAGGTAGCCCCGGATCACCGGCACAGCGTCCGGCGTCGGGGTGACCCCGATCGCGTTCATGCTGAACGGCGCGTCGCTGTGCGCCAACGGGCTCAGCGCCCCTGCGGGCCGGATGAGGGCCCCCCCGAGGTGGCGCAGCTCCAGCATGATCAGCGGTCCGTTGTTGCCCAGGTCCACGAGCGAGTCGATGGTCGCCTGCGACAGACCACGGAGCAGCTCCGAGTGCTGGTGAGCGCCGATCGGGTCCACCGGGTCCATGCTGACCGCGTCCAATCCCGCGGCGGGCATGACCTGCCAGGTGTCGACCACGGGCGGCCCGAGCGCCGCCCGGACCGCCGCGACCAGGCGCCCGCCCTCCTCGAGGTCCGGCCCGCACCAGCAGCCCCGCAGCGTGACGAAGAGCTTGCCACGGAAGGCCTCCGGGATCGTCGGCAGCGGGGGGAAGCGGCGGAACGCCACGGCGGAGGTCATCGCGTCCGGCAGCGTCCCCGTCCAGTCGGCCCAGAACGCAAGGACGTCGCGGGCCCGCTCGACGGGGTAGAAGAGGTTGCCCGCGTAGACCCGCGCGACGGGGTGGAGGGCGAACTCCAGGGCCGTCACGATGCCGAAGTTGCCGCCGCCGCCCTGCAGACCCCAGAAGAGGTCCGCGTTCTGGTGGGCGTCCGCACGCACGAGTGTGCCGTCGGCCGTCACGACCTCGGCGGAGCGCACCGACCCCGCGGCGAGGCCGTAGCGTCGGCCCAGCCAGCCGAAGCCGCCACCCATGGTGTAGCCGACGACGCCGACGCCCGAGCTCGAGCCCGGCAGGCCCGCGAGCCCGTGGGCCGCGGCCGCGGGGATGACGTCGGACCACCGCGTCCCGGCGGCGACCCTGGCCGTGCGGGCCGTGGGGTCGACGGTGGCGGCGCGCATGCGCGAGGTGTTGACGAGCACGCCGCCGTCGGAGGGCACGGCCGCGCCGTGTCCGGTGGCCAGCACCCCGACGCCCCGCCCCTCGTCGCGGGCGAACCGCACCGCGGAGCGGACGTCCAGGGCGTTCTCGGCCATGACGACCGCGGCCGGGGTCTGGTGGACGTTGCGGTTCCAGGCCGCGCGGCCCTCGTCGTACCCGGCGTCGCCGAACCGCAGCGGCGGGGCCGTCAGTCCCGCCGTCATCGTGGGCCGCCCGCGAAGACCGCCGCGTGGTCGCGCACGAACGCGGCGAGCGAGCGCGGCTCGCGCCCGAGGACCTGTCGGACGGTGTCGCGCGGCTGCGCCTGTGCGCCCTGGCGCAGCAGGCCGAACTGGGTGACGAGGTTGGTCGCGAACCACTCCGGGGCTCCCGCGCCGACGAGCTGGGCCACCGCAGCCTCGTCGGGGACGGGCACGAACCCGATGCTGCGCCCGGTCACGGCGGAGAGCTCGTCGGCCACGTCGTCGAACGTGACCGCGGCCGGACCGGTCAGCTCCAGCTCGCGGGCGACGTCGCCCGTGAGGGCTACGGCGGCGACGTCGGCGACGTCCCGCGGGTCGATCATCGCGATCTTCGCGCCCGCGCCCGGCAGGAAGACCGCCCCGGCCTGGCGCACGCCGTCGGCCGCGCCGAGCAGGTTCGTCATCATGAACGTGGGCTTGAGCAGGACGTGGTCGACGCCGCTCGCGCGCAGGTGCTCCCCGATGCGGCCGTGCGCGTCGGCGAAAGCGACCGGCGACCCGACCGCGACGTCGATCGCGGACAGCTTGACGATGCGCCGCACACCCGCCGCCGCCGCTGCGTCGATCAACGCGTTCTCCCAGGCCGTCTGGGCGGGGTGGTTGGCGCAGGCCAGATAGACGGCGTCGATGCCGTCGACGGCCGCGCCGAGCGAGCCCCGGTCGCCGAGGTCGCCGACGGCGAGGTCGACATCCGGCCCGAGCAGCTCGGCCGCCCGCGCCCGGTCCCGCACGAGCGCCCGTACCGACAGGCCGCGGTTGCGCAGTTGCGGGACGAGGTGGCGACCGACGGTTCCCGTCGCGCCGACGGTGAGGATGGTGATGGTCACTGCGGGTGCTCCCGTCTGGGTGGGGGCGGTCTTCGCCCCTCGGTGTCGTGACGGTGCGCCCCGCGCCGTTCCCGCGGCGTTCCTCAGCGCGCAGCGCCGCGGAACGCCGCGGCGACGCGCCGGGCCTGGGGGGCCCACACGTCCGCGGCGCCCCCCATCGCGAGGAGCGCCTCCGCAGCGGCGGCCGCCTGCGCGGCGTCGGCCCCGGCGACCGCGGCGGCGAGGCGGATGCGGGCCAGGATCGCGGGCACCCCTGGCGCGGGGCCCTGGCGGCCCGCGTCCCGGATCGCCGCGTCGATGGCGCCGATGCCCGCCGCCGCCTTTCCGTCGAGCGCGTCGAGGTGCCCGTGCAGGGCGGTGACGGCCAGCGCGAACGGGGGCGCCTTGGGGTCGAGCGCCGCCAGCCGGGCGGTGAGACGGCGCAGCTCCTGCTCGTCGTCCATGTCGAGGGCCAGCAGCGCGGCGAAGAGCAGCGCGATGCCGGTGCTGAACGGCTGCGCGATCTCCTCGGCCCAGGCGAGGGCGTCGTCCCGGGCCCGCAGCGCGGCGTCCGGATGCCCCAGGAACCACCGTGTGTTGCCGAGGCGGCTGAGGCAGGCGACCTTCGGGTCCTGGCCGTAGCGGACGAGATGGGTCCCGAGGTCCGCGGCCCGGTAGCGCTCGACGGCCAGTTCGAGGTGTGTGCGCGCCGCCGCGAAGTCGGCCCGCCAGAAGGCGGCCATCCCGAGGAGGTAGGCGCCTTCGACGACGAGGACGTCGTCGCCCAGCCGCTCGCCGGTCGCCTGCAGCCTGCCCCCGATGCGCATCGTGGCCGGGAAGTCCTCGCCGGTCAGCGCGCTCATCCCCAGCGAGCGCAGCAACGGCGGCGCCTGCTCGACGGCCAATGCCGCGGACAGCCGCGTCGCCTCCTGCTGATGGGCCGCGATGGCGGCGGAGACGTAGCCGGTGGTCGAGGCGAGCGGCCCGAGGATCGCGTTCCGGAGCTCCAGCTCGGCGACGTCGCGGTCCCGCGTCGAAGGCAGGGTGCGGAGCTGGCGCACCGCCCGCTCCAGCAGGTCGACCGCCGACCGGCTGGCGTGCAGCTCCTGTGCGGCGTCGGCCGCGCGCCGGTACCAGCGGACGGCCTCTCCCGCCGCGCCGCCTTCGGCGTAGTGCCGGGCGATCTGCGCGCTGACCGGGCCGGGGTCGGCCGCGTTGGCCCGTTCGAGCGCGGGTGCGATCCGCAGGTGCAGAAGCCGCCTGCGCGGTGGGCTGACCCCGGTCGCGGCCACCTCGCGGATCTTGTCGTGGCTGAACCGGTAGGTCTCCCCGCCGTGTTCCTGCAGGATGCGCCGCCGCCAGAGCTCGTCGAGGCCGCCAAGGAGGGCCTCGCCGTGTTCGCCTGCCGCCGCGGCGAGCACATCGACGCGGAACTCGCGCCCGATCGTCGCCGCGACCTCGGCGAGCTCTCTGGCCCCGCCACTCAGCTGGGCGAGTCGGGCCTGGAGGACGGTCTGGACCCGCCTGCTGACGGGGGCGTCGGTCCGCCAGCCCGCCCGGACGGCCTCGACCACGAACAGCGGGTTGCCCTCGGTCTCGGCGAAGAGGCGCCGGGTGTCGAGCGGCGCCGCCCGCGAGCCTGCGGGCCAGGAGGTCGGTCTCGGCGTGGTCAAGGCGACCCAACTCGATCTCGACGCACCGGTCGAGCGCGTACAGCCCCGCCAGCAGCTCCTGGGCCGGATGGTCGCGGTCGATCTCCTCGCGGCGCGCGGTCGCGGCGACGACCAGCCGCTGCGTCGGCTCCCGGCGGATCAGGTAGTGCACCAGGCGACAGGTTTCCCGGTCGACGTGCTGCAGGTCGTCGAGCACCAGCAGCCGGGGCGCGGGCCCGGTGAAGACGGCCTCGGCGACGGCGTCGAGCAACCGCATCCGCTGTTCGTCGGCGGAGAGTGGCTCGGGCTTCGGTGTGTCCGGCTCCTCCACGAGCAGCTCGGGCAGCAGCCGCGCGAGCTCCGACCGCCGGGCCGGGTCCAGCATCGCCAGCCGGGGCCGCAGCGCACCCGAGCGGAGCCAGGCCGTCACCGGCCCGTAGACGAGCGGACCCTCGGCGGCGTGGCATCGGGCTTCCGCGACCACCGCGCCCTGCCGTGCGCACCACGACCGAAACTCGTCCGTGAGGCGGCTCTTGCCGACGCCCGCCTCACCCGTGACCAGGACGAACTGGGTGCGGCCCGCGTGCAGAGGCCCGCCAGAGGTCGACGAGCCTGCGCCGCTCGGCGGCCCGACCGACCAGCGCGGGCGGCCCGGCGACCGGCTCGGCGCCATCGCGCGTCTCGTGCGGCAGCAGCTCGGCGTAGGCGGCCCGGGTGGCCGCCGACGGTGCCACCCCCAGCTCGCTCTCCAGCACGGTGCTGCACTCGTGGTAGACGCCGAGCGCGCGCGCCGGGTCGCCGCGCGCGGCGTGCAGGCGCATCAGCCTGCGGTATCCCTCCTCGCGCAACGGGTCGCACCGCAGGAGGCGTTCGGCGTGGGCGACCGCCTCGGCCAGCTCGCCGTCCGCCTCGCACACGTCGGCGAGCTCGCCCAGCGCGTCGAGGAACCGGGCGCGCAGCCGATCCCGGTCGGCGCGCAGCCACGGCTCGTCGTGGCCGTCGAGCAGGTCACCGCCGTAGCAGGCGACCGCTCTGCGCAACGTCGCCGTCCGGTCCTCGCCTGCTGTGCGGTCGGGGTCCGTCAGCTGGTCGAACTCGTCGACGTCGACGCGGATCGTCTCGGTGCGCCAGCGCACGGTGCGCGGCGTGACCTCGAGGAAGTGTTCGAGGTCGGGCACCCGAGTGCGGACCGTGTGCAGGAGCTTCCGGAGGTTGGTCTGCGCCTGGGCCTCCGCGGAGTCGGGCCAGAGCGCGAACGCGAGTCGCCTGCGGAGCTGGGCGTCGCGGTGCAGCACCAGGTAGGCCACGAGCAGTTCGGCGCGCGCGGCCTCGAGTCGGGTCTCGACGTCGCCGTCGAGGCACAGCATGAACCGCCCGAGAAGGCGGAGCCTCGCCGTCGGTCGCACGGGCCCAGTGTCGTGGTTGAGCGCGCTCCGGTCACGTCGATGGTGCGTAGCGGCCGAACAGCCTGAAACAGGGCAAAGGCGATGAATCGCGCCGGTGCCGCGTTGACCGGGGCATGCGGGACGGAGGCCTCCGTGGGCTCGGCGGCCGCGTGGTCGGCGATGGACGGGGCCGCTGCCGCCGTCGCGGAGACGCTCCTGGACTGATGGGCAGGCCGGTCAGGCGCGCAGACGCAGCCCCTTCGGCGTGATCCGGAACCCGGCCTCGGTGAGGACCTGGGCCAGATCGGAGCCGAGGGAGCCCACGCCGTCGGCCCGCTCCACCGCCAATGTGCCGAGCCAGCCCTCGTGGACGGCACCCGCCAAAGCCTGGGCGGCGGCCACGAGCTCGTCGTGCTCGGTGGTGAACGACAGCAGCGACCGTCCGCCCCGTTCGACGTAGAGCGCCGGAGCGCCCTCGACCAACACCACCAGCGCGCCCGCCTTCCGACCGGGGCGGTGCTTGGTCTCGCCGAACGTAGCGGGCCACGGCAGGGCCGCGCCGTAGGGCTGGGCGGGATCGGCGGCGGCCAACACGACCCGTGACAACCCCGCGCCCTCGCCGCGTCCGCCCACGCCGCCTGATCGCTCACGGGGGCCTGCGGCGGAGCCGTCCATCGCGGCGAAGGGAGCACGGCCTGCCGTCCCACCGCCTTCGGGGCGGGAGAGGGCGCGGAGCCGGTCGATCGCGCCCGGCACCGCGAACTGCGCCGCGCCCAGCCCCTCCACGACGTAGCCGCGACGGGCGCGGCCGGAGTCCTCCATCGCCCGCAACACCCGGTAGATCCCGGCGAAGCCGCCGCTCATGCGCTCCGTGCCGAGCGCGCCGCGGGTGAGGACGCCGTGTCGTTCGAGGAACGCCTCGGCGCGGGCGTGGGCGCGGCGGGTGGGGTCGGGCTCGCGGGCGGGCGCGAGCGCCCAGCGCCCACCGACCGACGGCGGCCCGCTGCGCTGGGGCATCGCGGGCCGTCCCGCGCGCAGCTGCGGCATACCGGCCGCGCGACGCCGGACGCCGAGTGCGGTGGGCGGGGCCGCCGCGCGCTCCGGAACCGGCGAGCCGGGCCCGCAGCGGGGCGAGCGTGTCGTTCGCGAGCAGCCCGGCCCAGACGAGATCCCAGATCGCCGCGACCACCGCGTCATCGGTGGGTGGCGCCTCGCCGCCATCGATCAGTGCCCGGCCCGCCGCATCCGCCAGCTGTCGGAAGAACAGCGCTCCGCCGCCCTCCAGAGCGCCGAGCAGGGCCTCGTGCAGCGGCGTGGCGACGGTGTCGGGCTCGGGCTCGGGCAGCAGGAGATCCGCGACGTCGGCCGGGGCCAGCGCGAGCCAGCCGTCCGAACCGGCCAACGGGCCGCAGCCGGTCCAGCTGACCTCACCCGCCGCGGTGAGCTCGTCGAGCAACGCGGGGGTGTAGCCGGGCAGCCGGGCGGGCAGGATCAGCGACTCGAGCGCGCTCGCGGGCAGCGGCGCCCCGGCGAGCTGCTCGACGATGCCGAGCACGTCCTCGGCTCCTGGCGCGCGCCGCATCCGGCCCCGACGCTCGCCGACAGGTGCCGTCTGCACGCCCTGCCAGGCGGGCAGGAATCGGCCCAGTGCGCGCTGCTCGACCGGCTCCACCTCGGCACGCAGCCGGGCCAGCGACGCCCTGCGCAGCCTGCGCAACACCTCGGCGTCGCAGTAGTCGGTGCTCTCGCCTGCAGGCCGCAGCTCGCCGCGGACCAACCGACCGATCCCGACCAGCCGGTCCAGCACCCCCGACACCACGGCCACGCCCAGCCCGAACCGTGCCGCGGCAACGGCCGCCGGGAACGGCCCGTGCGTGCGGGCGTAGCGGAGCAGAAGATCGCCGAGTGGGTCGTTCACCGGCTCCGTGAACGTCTCGGGCACCCCGACCGGCAGCGCGGCCCCCAGCGCGTCGCGCACCCGCCCGGCGTCCTCGACGGGCAGGAAGCGCTCCTCGCCCCCGATGCGCACCCGGATCGCCCGCCGGGCCCGCTCCAGCTCGGTCAGCCACTCCGGCCGGACCCCGCGGAGCGCGGCCTCCTCGACGG
This sequence comes from uncultured Actinomycetota bacterium, assembly GCA_963770115.1. GTDB lineage: Bacteria > Actinomycetota > Actinomycetes > Mycobacteriales > Pseudonocardiaceae > Pseudonocardia. The sequence continues at coordinate 26,596 of CAVYOT010000007.1, read as the reverse complement.
TGAGATCGCCGAGGAACCGCAGCAAGTCGGCCGCCCCCTCGACGTCGCGGGCGTGCCGGTCGGGTGCGAGCCGCTGCAGCGAGGCCTCGACCTCGGCCAACACCTCGGGATCGAGCAGCTCACGGATCGCCTCGGAGCCGAGCAGTTCGGCGAGCAGCGTGGAGTCGAGCGACAGCGCGGCGGCCCGACGCTCCGCGAGCGGTGCGTCCGCCTCGTAGAGGAACATGCCGACGTAGCCGAACAGCAGGCTGCGGGCGAACGGGGACGGCGACGGCGTGGCCACCTCCACGACCTGCACCTTGCGACTCTGCACGTCCCCCATGAGCGTGCGCAGGCCGGGCAGGTCGTACACGTCCTGGACGCATTCGCGCATCGCCTCGAGCGTGACGGGGAACTGCTCGTAGCGTCCCGCCACCGCGAGCAGCTGCGACGCGCGCTGCCGTTGCTGCCACAGCGGCGTGCGCCGCCGGGGATCCCGCCGCGGGAGCAGCAGCGCGCGGGCCGCGCACTCGCGGAACCGTGCGGCGTACAGCGACGACCCGCCCAGCTCGGCGACGACGATCTGCTCCACCTCGGCCGGATCCAGCAGGACGTCCTCCGCGGTGGGCACGACCTCGGCGCCGTTGTCGTCGACGGCGTCCGGCAGCCGCAGCACGATGCCGTCGTCCGCGGCCGAGGCGTGGCACTCGACCCCGCGCCGCTCCCGCATTCGCGCGGCGATCGCGAGCGCCCACGGCCCGTTGACCTTCGACCCGAACGGCGAGTGCACGACGAGCCGCCAATCGCCCAGCTCGTCGCGGAAGCGCTCGACGAGGATCGTGCGGTCGCTCGGCACGTGCCGGGTGGCCTCTCGCTGCTCCCGCAAGTAGGCGAGCAGGTTGTCGACCGCCCAGACGTCGAGCCCCGCCGCGGTGGCGCGCTCGCGCGCGTCCTCGTCGGGAAGGCGCGACATCTCGCGCACGAACGCCCCGACCGCGCGACCCAGCTCCAACGGGCGCCCGATCTGCTCGCCCTTCCAGAACGGCAGCCGTGCCGGCGACGCCGGGCGCCGGGGTGACGATGACCCGGTCGTGCGTGATGTCCTCGACCCGCCAGCTCGACGTGCCGAGCATGATCGCGTCGCCCACCCGCGACTCGTAGACCATCTCCTCGTCCAGCTCGCCCACGCGCGAGCCCGCGCCATCGGCGCCACCGGGCGTCATGACCGTGAACAGGCCGCGATCGGGAATCGTGCCGCCGGAGGTGACGGCCAGCCGCTGCGCACCGGGCCGGCCGCCGAGCTGGTCGGTGACGCGGTCCCAGGTGATGCGGGCCCGGAGCTCGCCGAACTCCTCGGACGGGTAGCGGCCCGGCCAGCATGTCGAGCACGGCGTGCAGCGCCGACTCCGGCAGCGCGGCGAACGGCGCGGCCCGCCGCACCACGCGGGCCAGGTCGGCGAGCGACCACGGCTCCAGCGCGACCATGGCCACGATGTGCTGGGCCAGCACGTCGAGCGGGTTGCGCGGGTAGCGCAGGGACTCGATCGCGCCTGCCGTCATCCGCTCCGCGACCACCGCGCACGCGACGAGATCGCCCCGGTACTTCGGGAACACCACGCCGCTGGACACCGCGCCCACCTGGTGGCCCGCGCGGCCCACCCGCTGCAGCCCCGACGCCACGCTCGGCGGCGCCTCCACTTGCACGACGAGATCGACCGCGCCCATGTCGATGCCCAGCTCCAGGCTGGACGTCGCCACGACGCAGGGCAGCACCCCGCCCTTCAGCTCCTCCTCCACGAGCGTGCGCTGCTCGCGCGACATCGAGCCGTGGTGGGCCTTCGCCGACCGCGGCAGGAGCGCCGCCGCCGATGCCGGACTGCCCGATGGCCTCGGCGGGGAACGCGCCGTCCAGATCCTGGACGCCCTCGACCTCTTCGGCGGCCAGCTCGTTGAGCCGCGAGGTGAGCCGCTCGGCGAGCCTGCGGGAGTTGGCGAACACGATCGTCGACCGGTGCGTGCGCACCAGCTCCAGCAGCCGTCGCTCGACCGCGGGCCAGATCGACGGCCGCTGCGCCGTGCCCGCAGCGGAGCCGACGACCTCCTCGTCGGAGCTGCCCGGCGCGGGCCGCTCGTCCAGCGCGCGCGAGATCGGGCACTGGAACCTCGACCGACACCTCGACGGTCTTCGGCGTGCGCGGCTGCACGACCTCGACGGGGCGGGCGCCCGCGAGGAACGTGGACACCTCGTCGAGCGGCCGGACGGTGGCCGACAGCCCGATCCGCTGCGCCGGGCTGCTCCAGCAGCTCGTCGAGCCGCTCCAGGGACAGCGCCAGATGCGCGCCGCGCTTGGTGCCCGCGACGGCGTGCACCTCGTCGAGGATCACCGTGCGGACGCCGCGCAGCGACTCGCGAGCGGCCGACGTGAGGAGCAGGAACAGCGACTCCGGGCGTGGTGACCAGCACATCGGGCGGGGTGCGGGCGAACTGGCGCCGCTCGTCGGCGGGGGTATCGCCGGTGCGCATGCCGACCGTGATGTCGGGGAACGGCAACCCCAGCCGCTGCGCCGCGTGGCGGATGCCCGCCAGGGGCGAACGCAGGTTGCGCTGGACGTCGACGGCCAACGCCTTGAGCGGCGAGACGTACAGGACGCGGCACCGGTGCTGCGGCGACGCGGGCGGCGGCCCGGACGCCAGCCGATCGAGCGCCCAGAGGAACGCCGAGAGCGTCTTCCCCGAGCCGGTGGGCGCGACGACCAGCGCGTGCTTGCCCTGCTGGGCGGCGCTCCAGGCCCCCTCCTGCGCGGCGGTGGGCGCCGCGAACGCTCCCGCGAACCACTCACGGGTGGCGGGGGAGAAGCTCTCCAGTGCGGCGGTCACGCCACCATCATGCGCCGGGGGTCCGACAGTCTCGGGTCAGGAGCCGGGGCTGGGCGTACCGAGGGCCTTCCGGGCCGCCGCGGCGATCGTCGCGTCCGGGTGCTCCGCGCCGATCGCGGCGAGCACGTCTCCCGTCCGGTCGTGCTCGGCCATCCAGAGGTGCTCGATCAGCTCCACGGCCTGGGTGTGGTCGCCGAAGAAGTCGACCAGGGCCGCGGGCCCCTCGTCGTCGAGGAGCACGGCGCTGATCGCGACCAGACCGGTCATCAGCTGGACGAGGTCGATCTCGCCAGGGTCGATCGCGTTCCGCGTGACCAGCCAGGCCGTCACCAGACCCGAGTGGGGGCCGGAGAGGTGATGGCGGACGGCGTCGACGGCGGGTTCGCCCAGGGTCCCCGTGACCAGCTCCAGGAGGGCGAGGATGTCGCCGTCCTCCTGGTCTTCCGCCAGAGCGGTGGCGACGAGCTCCGCCGCCGCGTCGGGCCGCGTCGACGACCAGGTGGTGAGGTCGGCCACCGCCTCGTCCGCGTCCAGCAGCCACAGACAGGCGAACAGCTCCGCGGCGGTCGCGGTCGCCGGGTCGGCGCGCTCGACGACGTCCATGCCGTAGTCCTGGACGAGCTCCACGCCCACCGCGACGCCCGCCGCGGTCAGCCGGACCGTGTCCTCGGGCGGGTCGGAGGCGAGCAGGCCCAGCTCGACCATGCGCCTGATCTGCGCAGGCACCTGGTCGCCCGCCCACGCGGCGACCTCTTGAGCGAACACCACCCCGGCCGCATCGCTCACCATCTCCACCAGCGCGGAGGTGGGCACCGCCGTGTCCGCGTCCAGCAGCCCGGCCAGCACCTGGATCGCGCTCTCGTCCACGAGCTCGCCGATCTCGGGATGCGGAGCGGCCGACGCACCGCGCAGCCCGACCTCGAGCGCCGCGCGCACCACCCTGCCGTACGCGTCGACGGCGGGCAGCACCTCGAACTCGCCCGTGCTGACCAGCCGCTGACCCTGCCTGCGCAGCGCTCCGGCCGTCATCGCGACGTCGACCCACGTGTGTCCCGATGGCGGCTCGTCGCCCGCGGGGCTCACAGTGACCCCGGGCGCGGCGCACGCCGCCACCAAGGCGTTGACCTCGGCGAACACCGGCGCCCTTCGCACCGCCTCGGCGACCTCGTCGCTCGTCGGGAGCCGCACAGGTCCGACCATCCGCGACTCGTCCGACGCCAGCATCGCGCTGAGCTCCTCCGCCGTGCGGCCGGTCCGGCGGGCCAGCTCGGCCAGCTCGGCGTCGGCGGCGACCGCGCGGTCGGCCATCTCGCGGAGAAACCGTGCGCTGACCTTCTCGCAGCGCCGTCGGACGCTCGACGGTGAACAGCCCGGGGCCAGCAGGCCGCGGTGGGCGAGGAACGCCACGAAGGCCGCCGTCGACGTGGGGATCCCCCTGCACAGATCCAGTGGTGAGGTCAGCTCGGCCGGACACCATTCCAACAGGAACTCCTCGGCGTCCGCGGCGGTCCAGTGGTCGAGCCTGCCGTCCCCGTGGGCCCACTTCCACTCCAGCAGCAGCTCGACGTCGCCCGCGTCCCCGGCGACGCTCTGCCGGGTCGTCCACTCGGCGAACTCGGCGCACAGCTCGTCGCTGCGCTGCCGGAAGGCCTGGCCGTCCTGGACGCCGAACCGCATCTGCATCGAGCCAGCCTTGCAGCCCGCCGACGGCAGGCTCCGATGGGGGCTCAGGCCGGGCAGAACCACCCGTCGTCGCGCCGCACCGGCTCGCCGTCCGGTGCGGGGAACGGGCTGCGGAACGTGAAGGCGTGCCCCGTGGGGCCGTGCGCCCTGAGGTGCTCCAGGCGGGCCTTGGCCTCGTCGACCGTCGGCAGTCCTTCGGACCACCACAGCACCTGGAACGCCTCGCGCATCGGCACGAAGAACTCCCGCCGCCGCGCCATGATCGCCCGGTGCGGCCCGGAGTAGACGAAGGCGGCGAGCGCCTCCACCGAGCTCCACGCACTCATGTTGACAATGAGCCGGTCGTCGTCGAACGGCCGGATCGCCGTGGCGTCGCCGTCCTCGGTCTGCAGCCGCCACACGAACCCCGGCGCGGCGTCGGCCAGCGCGTTCACCGGCTCCAGCGCCTCGACGAACCCCGCCAGCTGCGGCTCGGTGAGCGGTGCCACGGGGAGGCCGATGTTGAGCTGGGCGAGGAGCATGGTCAGGACGCTACCGGCGGCTGTTGGTCCAGAACTGCATCCGACCAGGCGAAACGCGGCCGACGCCGCCCTGACCTGGCGGACGCAGACGGTGAACCGGCGTCATGTGGCCCTTCTCCGCCTTCTGGTAGCGATCTCCTCGGGGCGTGGCTCCCCCTCCCTATGCCCGCCGGTCCGCGGCCTGGCAGTTCACGAGCGCCCGCAACGCGGTCAGCGCCAGTCGTCGACGACCAGAGCGTCCGGTCGGTGATAGCCGGGCTCGTCCGGGCGATGCATGGCGACGCCGATCAGGTCCGCGCGGTAGCTCCGCTCCCCGAGCATTCGATAGGCGTCACGCCGGGCCGTGCTCATACCCGCTACCACGCGCCCAGCACCTTGCGCGGTAGCGAACGTCTCGCAGGCGTCGAGCAGCCGGGCAAACGCCTCCACCGACCCCGTCCGGGCCGCCGCGAACTTGATGAAGCAGGTCCCGGTTCCTGCCTCCGTTCCGGGACCAACGTGGCAGATCGCGAAGCCTGATCCGTCGTCGAGGAGAACGGTGTCGCCGAGACGCTGCTCGTGGCATGCCCGTATCTCGCGGCCAACGTCGAGGCCGGGATAGATGGTGTTGGTAAGTGATGCACAATCGGCCAGTCGGCCGCCCTGGTCGGGATCAGAACTGTAGGTCGACCACCCGGCGCTGTTCCGGCTCGAGACAACTTGTGCGGATAGCACGGCGGTGAGGAATCGCGGTTGGAAGCCATAGAGCTGGTAGAGGCCCAGGTGCTTTGGGCTGTGGCTGAATGTGAACAGGCCGGCGTGGGTGAGTCCCCAGCTGTCCATGATCTCGATGGTGTGGTCCATCAGCCGCCGTGCGATTCCCCGGTCCCAGAGCGGGGGATCGACGGTGAGTGGTCCAAAGAATCCGACGCTGCCCCACCGGGTGGCGAAGTTGGACCCGACGACTTGGCCGTCGATCTCCGCGGTCAGCGCGGCCTCCGGTGTGGCGGTCCACCGCGTCCGAATGTAATCAGCGTCACCGAGGAAGGCCATCGGGTCCGGGAGTCCGAGGAACGTCCCGAACGCCATCCGCATGATCCGATCGACGTCGACATGGTCCATCTCGATCATCGGCCGCACCTTGACGTTCTGCGCCTCGCCGCCCTCTTCGCCAGTGGTCATGACGGCCCCCCTTTGCGGACTGGACGAGCCCTGAGGTCACTGGCCTGCGTCCTGGGCGCAGATGGCCGTCCACGTCGGAGGTCAAGGTAGCGAGGGTTCGAAGATCGCCGCGACGGCTGACCGGGTCGGCGTCACCCCCGTCGCCGTCACTGGCTGGAGAGGTCGCCGCAGGCCCGCCTCGATCCGTGGTCGACCACCGGTGGCCGTCCGGTTCGGCCACCGCGGCGACGCCGAACGCGAAAGTCGGCATCTGCACCGACGATGTACCCGACACGGCCGCGTAGGGGATCGCCGCAGGTCAGGGTGCTAGCGACGGCGGTTGGTCCAGAACCAGCGCAGCAGCACGACCAGCGACGTCAGCAGCGCGAGGCCGACGATGACCTGGCCGAGCGGGGAGGAGAAACCCGTCGGGTCGTTCACCTCCACTCCGCGGCCGCGGTGCCGTAGGCGGGCGCGGGGTCGGGCCACGTCAGCGGCGTGCCGTCGACCGTGCCCGGCGGCGCCGCCAGGGTGAACCGGCCCTTCTCGACGAGGTACGGCGCGGGGTCGACCTCGGCGACCCCCTCCGCGGCGCCCTGCGGACTGCGCGGAAGGCCCTGCAGCCACGCGGCGGTGCCCGCGAGCGAGAACCGCACGTGCTGGGTGCCGCCCTGGCGGCGTTGGCGGTCGACGGCCAGGAGCGCGCCCGCGGCGGCGAGGTACCCGGTCGCGTGGTCGAGCACCTGGGCAGGCAGGGCTCCCGGCGCGTCGGGCTTCCCCTCCTCGACGGCGATGCCGCACGCCGCCTGGACCAGGCTGTCGAACCCCCGCCGCACGCTCCACGGGCCGTGGTGGCCCCATGCCGACAGCGTGACCACGACCAGGCCGGGGTGCCGTTCGGCGAGCGGCTCGGGGGCGAGGCCGAACCGGTCCAGAGCACCCGGGCGATACCCGGCGACGACGACGTCCGCGCCTGCCAGCAACCGCTCACGGACGTCCGCGTCGCCCAGGTCGAGCAGGGCGCTGTGCTTGCCCGCGAGGGTGTCCCACGTCTGGAGGGGGATCTCCGGCAGGTGCGGAGCGTCCAGGCGCAGCACGTCGGCGCCGTGGGCAGCGAGGGTGCGGGTGGCGACCGGCCCGGCGATCACGCGGGTCAGGTCGAGCACGCGCAGGCGCCGTCGCGGGCGGGGTGGCGCCGAACCCAGCTCCCTGCTCTCGACGAGCGGAGGCGGCGGCCCGGCCGTCGCCCGCCACTGCGCCTCGGTGCGGACGGCGGCGCCGACCCCGCCCGCGGCGTGCAACGCCGTCTCCAGCTCGACGGCCTCCCGCTCGGCGATCGCGGCCCGTGCGTCCTCGATCGCGCACCCGAGCACGCGCAGCGCGGCCTCCCGGTGCCAGGCGTAGTTGGCGTGCAGCCGTATCCAGCCGTCGGCGGTGCGGTGGAACGCCGACAGCGGGTCGAACGGGCTGCCGCCCGACTGCCCGTCCCGACGCACGTACCGCTCGCTCCGCAAGGCGACGGCGATCTGGCGTGTGTCGACGCCCACCCGCGCGCCCGAGCCGAGCGTGGCGGACAGCAGGCTCGCCCCGACGGCGGCCACACCCACGTCCGTCACCGGGAACGCCGAGGCGAGGGTCGCGCGGGGGCCGGTGACCTCCAGGCGCGTGAGCTCGCCGGGATCGCCGCCGAGGGCGGCCCACACCGCTTCGAGCACCCTTCGACGCTACCGTGATCCGGGTGCGACTGACCTACTTCCGCGAGCTGATGGAGGGCGAGTTCGGCGCCGCCCGTGCCGCGTCGCTGTCCTACGACCACGTGTTCGCCCAGCTCGGCGGCCGCACCGTCGAGCAGGCGCTCGAGGCGGGCATCGAGCCGCGCGAGGTGTGGCTCGCCGTCTGCGAGACCTACGACGTGCCGCCCGCGCGCCGCTGAGCGACGCAGCGTACGCGTCCGGCGTGTCGACTCCCGCGATCGAACGGGTGTTCGCTACGCTCTTGTCCACATCACGGGTGGCCGTCCACAGATCGCGGTCGCCCGGCCGAACTGTCGGTGGTGCGCTCTACCGTCGACGGCAGCCCTGAGATACCAGCAAGCACGAGGTGGAGACCCGGCGATGACCGCACCTGACCGCGAGAAGGCCCTGCAGCTCGCCCTCGCCCAGATCGAGAAGAACCACGGCAAGGGCTCGGTGATGCGCCTGGGTGACGACACGCGCCCACCGATCGGCGTCATCCCCACCGGCTCCATCGCGCTCGACGTCGCGCTCGGCGTGGGCGGCCTGCCGCGGGGCCGCATTGTCGAGGTGTACGGCCCGGAGAGCAGCGGAAAGACCACGGTCGCGCTGCACGCCGTGGCGAGCGCCCAGGCGACGGGCGGGATCGCGGCGTTCATCGACGCCGAGCACGCTCTCGATCCCGAGTACGCCAAGGCGCTCGGGGTCGACACCGATGCGCTGCTGGTCTCCCAGCCCGATACGGGCGAGCAGGCGCTGGAGATCGCCGACATGCTCATCCGCTCCGGTGCGCTGGACATCATCGTGATCGACTCGGTGGCGGCGCTCGTCCCTCGCGCGGAGATCGAGGGCGAGATGGGCGACAACCATGTCGGCCTGCAGGCCCGCCTCATGAGCCAGGCCCTGCGCAAGATCACCGGCGCGTTGAGCAACTCCGGCACCACCGCGGTCTTCATCAACCAGCTCCGGGAGAAGATCGGAGTGATGTTCGGCTGCTTGAGCTACTCCACCCGGGTCACGCTGGCCGACGGAACCCAGGAGAAGATCGGCAAGATCGTCAATCAACGGATGCCGGTCGAGGTGCTCTCGTACGACCCGGAGCGCGGCGAGATCGTTCCCAAGAAGGTCGTCAACTGGTTCGACAACGGCCCGGCCGAGCGGTTCCTGCAGGTCACTGTCGCCTGTCCGAGCGGAAATGGCCGCGCCCAGATGGGCCTCACCGCCAACCACCTCGTCCGCACACCGGGCGGATGGACGGAGGCGGGCGATCTCGCGCCGGGCGATCGGGTGATGCTGTCGCAGCCCTACCGGCTCGGTCCGCAGCAGTGGCAGGTCGTCCTCGGTGGTCTGATGGGCGACGCGAACCTGTCCCCGAGCCGGATCCCCGGCAGCCTCGGCACCCGATTCCGCATGGGGCACGGCGCCAAGCAGGTCGAGTACCTCGACTGGAAGGCGTCCCTGTTGGGCAACATCGGCCAGTCGCGCCGTGTCGACGCCCGCGGTGCCGCGTTCGTCGACCTCACCCCCCTCCCCGAGCTCGCCGAAGTGCGGGAGGCGGTGTACCTCGGCGATGGGCACAAGCACCTCTCGTGGGAGTACCTCAAGGCGCTCACTCCGCTGGCGCTCGCGGTCTGGTACTGCGACGACGGGTCGTTCCCGTCGCGCGCCAAGGGCCTGCAGGAGCGCACTCGTGAGGGAAGCGGCCGGTCCGAGATCTGCGTCAAGGCGCTCAGCCCTGGGTCCCGCGAGCGCCTGCTGGAGCATCTGGCCGACACCTTCGACCTGCACCCCACCCTGACACTGCGGGGCAGTCGTCGGGTGCCGATGCTGTCCTTCGCCAAGGATGAGACGGCCAAGCTGCACCGACTCGTGGCGCCCTACGTGCATCCGTCGATGCAGTACAAGCTCTTGGAGCGATTCCGCGGGCAGTTCGCGGTCGGCGTGGAGTTCGTCGAGCCGACCTTGTTGCCGGTGCCCGCCCCGGTGCTCGACGTGCGGGTCAAGCCACGCACCCGATCGATGCAGCGATTCGACATCGAGGTCGAGGGCTCACACAACTATCTGGCCGATGGCGTCATCGTCCACAACTCGCCCGAGACCACCACGGGCGGGAAAGCGCTGAAGTTCTACGCCTCGGTGCGCCTGGACATCCGGCGGATCGAGACCCTCAAGGACGGGGCCGACATGGTCGGCAACCGCACCCGGGTCAAGGTGGTGAAGAACAAGGTCGCGCCGCCGTTCAAGCAGGCCGAGTTCGACATCCTCTACGGCGTCGGCATCAGCCGGGAGGGCTCGCTCATCGACGTGGGCGTCGAGCAGGGGATCATCCGCAAGTCGGGCGCCTGGTACACGTACGAGGGCGACCAGATGGGGCAGGGCAAGGAGAACGCCCGCAAGTTCCTGCGCGACAACCCTGACGTCGCCGCCGAGGTCGAGAAGCGGATCAAGGAGAAGCTCGGCATCGGGGCGGTGCTCGACGCCGACATCGAGCCGCTGCCTGCGCCGGTCGACTTCTGAGGTGACCGGTCGCGACGGCGGCCCGACCGCTCCTCCCCACTCGCCCGGAGGAGCTGTCGAGCCCGAGCCGGACGGACCGGCCACCGCGCCGGATCGGGCCGCGACGAGGGGTGGAGGCGAAGCGGCAAACGAGGATGGCGCGCGCGACGAGGCCGGTGCGTCCGGCCCCGGCGATGGCTCTGGCCCGACCGCCGGGCAGGCCGGGCACCGGGTCGCCCGTCTCGCCGAGTTGGACAAGGCGAGCCCGACCGCGCCCGTGGCGTCGCTGCGCGATATCGCCGCCGACGGCGGGCAGGCCTCGGTCGTGGACCTGCGCACGTGGCGGGAGCAGAGCCCTGCAGCGCCCGTCGTCCCGCTCGACCGACCGGCCCTGAGCCTCCCCGCCGCCCGCGTCGTCGACTTCGCCTCAGGACGACGGGACCGTCGCAGCGCCCGATCACGCGGGCCGTCGGAGGAGCCACCACCACCGGGTGAGCGCCGGACCGGCGAGCCTTCGTCTCGCAGCGCTTCCGGCAGCGCGAGGTCTCGCAGCGCTTCCACCAGCCCGACGTCCCGCACCCCCAGCAGGGCAACCTCCCGCAACGCTCCCAGGGGCGGCGAGTCGGGGGCCGTCGAGCCCGAGGCCGATCCGGTCGCGGTGGCGCGGGAGATCTGTCTGCGCCTGCTCACCGAGCGCTCCCGCACACGCCGAGAGCTCGCCCGGGCCCTCCGCGAACGCGGTGTGCCCGACGAGGCGGCGGGTGTCGTGCTGGAGCGGTTCGACGAGGTCGGCCTCATCGACGACGCCGCGTTCGCCGGGCAGTGGGTCCGTTCGCGGCACAACCAACGCGGGCTCGCCCGCCGCGCCATCGCCGTCGAGCTGCGGCGCAAGGGTGTGGCCGACGACGTGGCCGATGAGGCGCTCGCGGAGGTCGACGCGGCGTCCGAGGAGCGGCGGGCCCGTGAGCTTGTCGTGGGCAAGCTGCGCACGATGCCCGCCGACACCCCCGAGCGGCGGGCCGGGGCCGCCCGACGACTCGTCGGCATGCTCGCCCGCCGCGGTTACCCGAGCGGAATCGCGTACCGGGTGGTCCGGGACGCGCTCGCCGCCCACGGCGCCGACATCGACGAGCTCGGCACCGAACCCGACGACTGACCGGCCCGCGGCCGCTCTCCCGCGGCTGCGGCACGGGCGGAGTGCCTGTGATCACCGGCTCGGTGGGTGAGGCGGCCACTTCTGTCCGGTCGTGCGCCGAACCGGTGATCAGCCGGGCGAGGTGGGACCTGGCGGTCAGGGGTCCGGGCGGCGCAGCACCTGCACGTCGCCCGGGAAGCCCCCGGCCGCGGAGAGCTCGGCCAGGAACGAGAGCAGCGTGGCCTGGAACGCGCCGGTCGCCTGGCTGGGCCGCAGGTCCGCGCGGGTGGCCAGTGCGACGGTCCGGTACAGCGCGGGGGTGAGCACCGTCCGGCGCAGGCCGGGGCGTCCGCCGAACACGAGGTCGGGCACCACCGCAACGCCGGTGCCCGCCTCCACCATCCGCAGCACGGCATCCATCTCCCCGCCCTGCACGGCGAGCCGAGGCTCCACGCCTGCCTCGGCGAACGCGAGCAACGTGGTCTCCCGCAGGTCGTAGCCCTCGCGGGGCACCACCAGCGACCGGCGGCCCAGCTCCCGCAACCCCATCGAACCCCGCGCGGACGGCGGCCGCCCGGACGCGGGCGACGCCACCGAGAGCCGCTCCCGCAGCAGGGGAATGGCGTGCAGCGCCGGGTCGACGCCCGCAGCGGGCACGATGACCAGCGCGAGATCCAGCTCGCCGCGCACCAGCGAGCGCACCAGCGGCTGGGAACCGCTCTCCGCCAGCTCCAGGGCGATGGTGGGGTACCGCTCGTGGAACACCCGCAGGACGTCGGCGAGCAGGCCGCTGCACAGCGACGGCGTGGCGCCCACCCGCACCCGTCCGCGCGCCAGCCCGACGATCTCGGCCACCGCCACCCGCGCGCCCTCGGCGTCGGTCAGCATCCGCCGCGCGAATGGCAGCACCGCCTGACCTGCGGCGGTGAGCAGCGGCCCGTCGCGGGCGCCACGGTCGACCAGCGGTGCCCCCAGCTCGTCCTCCAACGCCTTCAGCTGTCGCGACAACGTGGGCTGCGCGACCCCGACGAGCTCCGCGGCCCGAGTGAAACTGCGCACGTCTGCCACGGCCAGGAAATACCTGAGCTGCTGCAACGTCACCGTCATAGCCTACGTGCATCGAATCGCGTCAGCCCATTGAACGGGCCCGCGCGGCCACTCGGCGTCCCCGCGCCGTAGCATCCGGCGCAATCATTCCTATTGCCGGCGCCGTTGCCTCCGCTGAGTGCGCCGGTTGCGCAGAAAACGAGGTTGCCGACGTGTCGTCCACGACAGACGCCTCCACCGGGCGCGCGCAGATCACCGCCAAGACGCTGCGCACCGATCGGTGGTGGCTGCCGCCGCTGGTCACCGCCGCCGGGCTTGTGGCGTGGATCATCTACGCGACGGTGCGCGTCTTCATGGAGCGGTGGTATTTCGTCCCGGAGTACAACTATCTGACGCCGTTCTACTCGCCGTGCGTCTCGCTGGGCTGCACTCCCGAGGCCGCGCAGCTTCGGCCGCTTCCTGCCCGACGTCTGGTGGCTGCCCTACGCGAGCGCTGACGCTGCCGTTCCTGCTGCTGTTCCGGCTCACCTGCTACTACTACCGCAAGGCCTACTACCGGTCGTTCTGGTTCTCGCCGCCGGCGTGCGCCGTCGCCGAGCCGCATCGCGCGCTACACCGGCGAGACCCGGTTCCCGCTGCTGGGCCAGAACCTGCACCGCTACTTCTTCTACTTCGCAGTGATCATCTCGCTGATCAACACCTACGACGCGATCCGGGCGTTCTCACGGCAGGACGGCAGCTTCGGCCTCGGCCTCGGCAACCTCATCCTGCTGGCCAACGTGATCCTGCTCTGGGCCTACACGGCTGTCGTGCCACTCGTGCCGCAGCATCATCGGCGGGCGGCTCAACCACTTCTCGAAGCACCCGGTGCGGTACAAGCTGTGGGGCTACGTCTCCCGGCTCAACACCAAGCACATGCAGCTGGCCTGGACGACGCTCGCGTCGCTGGCCATCACCGACTTCTACGTCATGGCCGTCTCGGCCGGATGGTTCTCCGACCTGCGGATCGTCGACTGATCAGACCGTGACAACGAAGAACGATGGGACCGAGAACATCGAGACGCTACGACGTACGACGTCGTCGTCATCGGCGCCGGCGGCGCCGGGCTGCGCGCCGCCATCGAGGCCCGCCTGCAGGGCAAGCGGACGGCGATCATCTGCAAGTCGCTGTTCGGCAAGGCCCACACGGTGATGGCCGAGGGCGGCTGCGCCGCGTCGATGGGCAACGTCAACTCCAACGACAACTGGATGGTCCACTTCCGCGACACCATGCGCGGCGGCAAGTTCCTCAACAACTGGCGGATGGCCGAGCTGCACGCCAAAGAGGCGCCGGACCGGGTCTGGGAGCTCGAGACCTACGGCGCGCTGTTCGACCGCACCAAGGACGGCAAGATCAGCCAGCGCAACTTCGGCGGCCACAAGTACCCGCGGCTGGCCCACGTCGGCGACCGCACCGGCCTCGAGCTGATCCGCACGCTGCAGCAGAAGATCGTCTCGCTGCAGCAGGAGGACTTCCGGGAGACCGGCGACTACGAGGCCAGCATCAGGTCTTCGCCGAGTACACGATCACCGACCTGTTCAAGGCGGACGGCGAAGATCGCGGGCGCTTCGGCTACTGCCGCAGCACCGGCGGCTTCGTCCGCTTCGAGGCGCCCGCGGTCGTGCTGGCCACCGGCGGCGTCGGCAAGTCCTACAAGGTCACCTCGAACTCCTGGGAGTACACCGGCGACGGCCACGCGCTCGCCCTGCGCGCCGGCGCCACGCTGATCAACATGGAGTTCCTGCAGTTCCACCCGACGGGCATGGTCTGGCCGCCGTCGGTGAAGGGCATCCTGGTCACCGAGTCGGTGCGCGGTGACGGCGGCGTCCTGACGAACTCCGAGGGCAAGCGGTTCATGTTCGACTACGTCCCGGACGTGTTCCGGGAGCAGTACGCCACCACGACCGAGGAGGGCGACCGCTGGTACACCGACCCGGACAACAACCGGCGTCCGCCGGAGCTGCTGCCCCGCGACGAGGTCGCGCGCGCGATCAACTCCGAGGTCAAGGCCGGCCGGGGCAGCCCGCACGGCGGCGTCTTCCTCGACATCGCCTCCCGGCGGTCGCCCGAGGAGATCCTCAAGAAGCTGCCGTCGATGTACCACCAGTTCAAGGAGCTGGCCGACGTCGACATCACCAAGGAGCCGATGGAGGTCGGTCCGACCTGTCACTACGTGATGGGCGGGGTCGAGGTCGACCCGGACACCGCGATGTCGACCGTCCCCGGGCTCTTCGCCGCGGGCGAGGTCTCCGGCGGCATGCACGGCTCGAACCGGCTCGGCGGCAACTCGCTCTCCGACCTGCTCGTCTTCGGCCGCCGGGCCGGGCTCGGCGCGGCCGAGTACGTCGACGGGCTGGGCGGGGTGCGCCCCGCGGTGCTGCTGGACGACCTCGCGTCCGCGCAGGAACGCGCGCTGCTGCCGTTCTCCACGGCGGCGGAGGGCGGCGAGAACCCGTACAAGGTGCAGCACGAGCTGCAGAAGACGATGAACGACCTGGTCGGCATCATCCGCCGCGAGGACGAGATGCGCCTCGCCCTGAAGAAGCTCGAGGACATCGCTACCCGCACCCGCACCGTCTCCGTGACCGGGCACCGCGAGTTCAACCCCGGCTGGCACCTGGCGCTCGACCTGCGCAACATGCTGCTCGTCTCGGAGTGCGTCGCGAAGGCGGCGCTCGAGCGCGAGGAGAGCCGCGGCGGGCACACCCGCGACGACTTCCCGGTGATGGACTCGGACTGGCGGCACGTCCTGCTCGTGCTGCGCGCGGTCGGCGAGGACGACGTCGAGCTCGTCCGCCAGGAGCCGATCCCGATGCGTCCGGAGCTGCTCGACCTGTTCGAGCTCGACGAGCTGAAGAAGTACTACACCGGCGAGGAGCTGGGCGGACACCGCTCGGGGGAGGGCAGCGAAGTGACCTACGACGCCCACTTCCGCGTCTGGCGGGGCGACCGGAAACCGGGGAGCTCGTCGACTATCCGGTCGAGGTCAACGAGGGCGAGGTCGTCCTCGACATCATCCACCGGCTGCAGCAGACCGCAGGCCCCCGACCTCGCCGTCCGCTGGAACTGCAAGGCCGGCAAGTGCGGCTCGTGCAGCGCCGAGATCAACGGCCGGCCGCGGCTGATGTGCATGACCCGGATGTCCACGTTCGACCGAGACGCGAGGTCATCACGGTCACCCCGCTGCGGACGTTCCCGGTGATCCGCGACCTCGTCACCGACGTCTCGTTCAACTACAAGAAGGCGCGCGAGATCCCGGCGTTCGCGCCTCCGCCGGACGTCGAGCCCGGCGAGTACCGGATGCAGCAGGTCGACGTCGAGCGGTGCCAGGAGTTCCGCAAGTGCATCGAGTGCTACCTGTGCCAGAACACCTGCCACGTGGTGCGCGACCACGAGGAGAACAAGGAGGCGTTCGCCGGGCCCGCGCTTCCTCATGCGGATCGCCGAGCTGGACATGCACCCGCTCGACGCCGCCGACCGCAAGGACGCGGCGCAGGAGGAGCACGGGCTCGGCTTCTGCAACATCACCAAGTGCTGCACCGAGGTCTGCCCCGAGCACATCAAGATCACCGACAACGCGCTCATCCCGATGAAGGAGCGCGTGGTCGACCGCAAGTACGACCCGCTGGTGTGGCTCGGCAACAAGATCTTCAATCGGGGCTAGCGACTCAACGCCGACATGCGCTCTGCAAGCTCCGCTCAGCGGCCCAGGGAGCGGCGGATCTCCTCCAGCTTGGCCTCTGCCGCCTCCTTCCGCTTGGCCTCCAGCTCGGCCACCGAGCGGCCCTGCTCGGTTTCCCCGACGAGCTCCTCCATGCCCAGGGCCGTGGCGTAGCGGCCCTCGATCTTGTCGCGGAGGTGGTCGAGGGTGGGCACGCCGCCCTCGGTGTAGTCGGTGCCGGGCACCCCGACGATCTCGGCGTCGAGCGGCTCGTTCGGCGTATCGGCCATGGTGGTCACGTTACGCTGGCGCCCGTCATGCGCATCGTGGAAGTGATCGTGGTTGCCGACGTCGACTGCCCGCCCTGCTCGGCCATCGCGCGCGAACTGCCCGACGTGCTGCGCGTGCCGGTCACCGTCCGCTCGTGCCGCGATCCCTACCTCGGGGCCGACGTGCCGGCGCCCGTGCGCGCCTGCACCCGGCCTGCGCTCGGCGTCGTCCGTCCCGATGGCTCGACGCGCTGGTGGCCCGGCCTCACCGGGGCGCTCGGCGTGCTGCCCGCCGTACGGCCAGGGCATGCGCGCGCGGCGGTCACGCTGCTGTGGACGGCCTTGCGCGTGATCCGCTGACGGAGACCGGGCCGACATCCGCGAATTCGGTGCCCGCGCCGACTAGCGTGGTGCCCTGTGACCGCGCCGTACGGATCTTGGCCGACCCCGTTCACGTCCGCACTGGTGGTGGCGGACGCAGTACGGCTGGGGGAGCTCGCCGTCGACGGTGACGACGTCCTGTGGGCGGAAGGGCGACCTGCCGAGGGCGGGCGTACTCGAGCTCGTGCGCCGTCGGCCCGACGGCACCTGCGTCGACCTGCTGCCCGACGGGTTCAACGCGCGCACGGCCGTCCACGAGTACGGCGGCGGGGCGTGGTGGGCGCGCGACGGCGTCGTCTGGTTCGCCAACTGGGCCGACCAGCGGCTCTACCGGCTCGCGCCCGGCGAAGACCCGCAGCCGCTCACGCCGGAGCCCGCCGTCGCCGCGCGGCCGACCGCTTCGCCGACGGTGACCTGGCGCCCGACGGCCGGTCGATCGTCTGCGTGCGCGAGCGCCACGCGGCCCGACGGCCACCGAGGTCGTCAACGAGATCGTCCGGCTCGACGCGCACGCGCCGCGGCGCCCGGAGGTGCTGGTCACCGGCGTCGACTTCGTGTCGAACCCCGCGGCTCGCCCGGACGGCGGCCGTCGTGGCCTGGCTCGAGTGGAACCACCCGACGATGCCGTGGGACGGCACCGAGCTGGTCGTCCGCGACCTCGGGACCGGCGAGGAGATCGTGGTGGCGGGCGGCCCGAGCGAGTCGGTGCTGGAGCCGCGTCTGGGACGCCGGACGGCTCGCTGTGGTTCCTCTCCGACCGCACCGACTGGTGGAACCTCTACCGCTTCGTCGCCGGGCACGACGTCGCGACGGTGGTCGCGCATGGACGCCGAGATCGGCGTGCCGCAGTGGGTGTTCGGCCCGGCCCGGTATGCGGCGCTCGGCCGACGAGTCGGTCGTGTTCGCGCGCAAGCGCGACGGGTTCGACGGCCTCGGCCCGCCGACCCCCGACGGTACGATCGCCGATCTCGACACGCCGTTCACCCGGGTGCGCGACGGTGCGCGCCGCGTCCGACGGCTCGGTGGTCGTCGTGGCCGGCGTCGCCGACGCAGGAGACCGGGGTGCACCGGGTCGACCCGCACGTCGGGGTGGTCGAGACGCTGCGCCCGCCGCGCGACCTCGGCGTCGATCCCGCGTTCGTCTCCGTGCCCGAGCCGATCGACGTTCCCCTCCGCCGACGGCCGCACCGCCCACGCGCTCTTCTACCCGCCCGCCATCCCGAGCTGAACGGGCCCGAGGGCGAGCTGCCGCCGCTGATCGTGGAGATCCACGGTGGCCCGACGGCCGTCGGCCGAGGCCGTCTCTCGACGCGGCGTCCAGTACTGGACGAGCCGCGGTTTCGCCGTCGTCGACGTCAACTACGGCGGCTCGACCGGCTACGGGCGGGCGTTCCGCGAGCAGCTCGCCGGCGCAATGGGGCATCGTCGACGTCGACGACTGCCTGGCCGCGGCGCGGTACCTCGCCGCGCGTCGGCCGCGTCGACGGCGGAGCGCCTGGCGATCCGGGGCGGCTCGGCCGGCGGCTTCACCACGCTCGCGGCCTGGTCCGCGACGACACGCCGTTCGCTGCGGGCGCCGACCACTTCGGCGTCGCCGACCTCGAGGCGCTGGCCCGCGACACGCACAAGTTCGAGAGCCGCTACCTCGACCGCCTCGTCGGTCCCTACCCGGCCGCGCGCGACGTCTACGTCGAGCGCTCGCCGATCCACCACGTCGAACGCTTCGAACCGGCCGCTGATCGTCCTGCAGGGCAGCGAGGACGTGATCGTGCCGCCCGCGCAGAGCGAGATGATCGTCGACGCGCTGCGTGAACGCAAGGTCCCCGTCGCCTACCTGCTCTTCGACGGCGAACAGCACGGCTTCCGGCGTGCGGAGAACATCCGCAGGGCGTTGGACGCCGAGCTCTCCTTCTACGCCCAGGTGCTGGGCTTCCCGCTGCCGGAGGACGAGGGCATCGAACCGGTGGTCGTCGAGAACCTGTAGCCCTCGCCGGTCAGGGGGCACCTGCCTCGACGGCGGTCGGCACCTCCACAATCGGCGGAGCGGCCGAGCGGCGGCCGCGGGCCAGCCGTCGCTGCACGAACTCGGCGAGCCTCCCGAGGCCGTAGTTGATCAGAATGAAGACCAGGGCCACCGCGGTGTACATCTGCAGGGCCAGGTTGATCCCCAGCTGGCCGCCGAAGAACTGGATCACCGTGTTCGCCGTGCGCACGAATTCGGAGAACCCGAAGATCACGAAGCCGAGCGAGGTGTCCTTCACGATGACCACCAGCTGGCTGATCAGCGCGGGCAACATGATCCGGAACGCCTGGGGGAGCAGGATCATGCGCAGCGTCTGCAGCCGGGTGAGCCCGACGGCCAGCGCCGCCTCGGTCTGGCCACCCGGCAGCGCGGCCACACCCGCGCGGAGGATCTCGGCGATGATGACGCAGTTGTAGGCGGTGAGCCCGATGACGAGGTACCAGAGCGGCGGCAGCGAGATCCCGATCTCGGGCAGCACACGCGAGGCGAAGTAGATCGTGATGACCACGGGCAGACCGCGCAGCAGCTCGATCACCGAGACGACCAGCCACCGGTAGGCCCGCGTGCTCGACAGCCGCGTCACGGCCAGCAGCGTGCCGATGGCGAGGGCGAACACCAGCGTGAGCGCCGCCGCCACGAGGGTGTTGGCCAGCCCGATACCCAGCGCCGTCCAGACGGCCACGAAGTAGGGGTTGGCGGGATTGAAGATCGGGCCCCATTTGTCCCCCTCGAGCTGCCCGTGGGCGCCGAGCTGCACGAGGACGAGCACCATCAGCCCGACCAGCGCCACCCCCGCGACGACCGTGCCGATCGCGGTGCGGCGGCGGGTGACCGGGCCGGGGACGTCGTAGAGCACCGTCATCGTTTGACCCCGATCCGCCGCTCGATGGCGCCGAGCGCGATCCCGGCCGGAATGGTGATCACCAGATAGGCGATGGCGACCCCGGTGAGACTGGACAACGCCGAGTAGCCCAGCGCGGTGTTGGCCGCGTCCACCGAGAACAGCTCGCCGGTGACGCCGAACGCCCCGACGATCGCCGAGTTCTTGATCATCGCGATGAGCACGCTGCCCAGCGGCGGGACGACCGTGCGCAGCGCTTGGGGGAGCACCACGGCGCTGAGGGTCTGTTGGAACGTCAGCCCGACCGCGCGGGCCGCCTCGGCCTGCCCCGGCGGCACGGAGTTGATGCCCGACCGCACCGCCTCGCAGACGAACGCGGCGGTGTAGCAGGCCAGCGCCGTGACGCCGGGCCAGAAGAACGCGTTGCCGCCCAGCGTCGGGAACTGCACCCCGACCTGCGGCAGCGCGAAGGCGAACACGAACAGCATCACCACGAGCGGTGAGTTGCGGAACACCGTGACCCATGCGGTGCCGACCGCCCGCAGCGGGGGTAGCGGCGACACCCGGAACGTCGCCAGCAGCGTGCCGAGCACGAGCGCGCCGACGCCCGCGAACAGGCTGATCCGCAGGGTGCCGAAGAAGCCCAGGACGAAGCTGGGGAACTCGGCGACCAGAGCGTCCACCGGAGACCTCCGAGGGAGGGAACGGGGCGGGCCGCCCCGACGGCCCGCCCGGTGGGGGAGGTCAGCTGCAGGTGTCGGCGGGCGGCAGCGTCGGCACCTCGGTCTGCACGGTGCCCGCCGTGGCCTTCCATGCGGCCGCGTAGGTGCCGTCGGCGACGGAGGCCTTCAGCGCGTCGTTGATGAACTGGCAGAACGCCGTGTCGCCCTTGGTGATGCCGATGCCGTAGGGCTCCTTGGTGAAGGTCTTGCCGACCAGCTTGAACGCGCCCTGGCTGGTGCTCACCAGCCCGGAGAGGATCACGTTGTCGGTGGTGACCGCTTCGACCTGGCCGTTGCGCAGCGCGTCGGCGCACTTGGAGTACACGTCGAACAGCACGATGTTGGCCGGGTCCACGTACTTGGCGATGTTCTTGGCGGGCGTCGAGCCACTGACCGAGCACACGCGCGCGTTCGCGGCCTTGAGCGACTCCGGCCCGGTGATCGTCGTGTTGTCGGCCTTGACCATCAGGTCCTGCCCCGCCACGTAGTAGGGCCCGGCGAACGAGACCTTCTGCTTGCGGGCGTCGTTGATCGTGTAGGTCGCCACCACCATGTCGACCTGGTCGTTGGCGATGACGTCCTCGCGGATCTTCGAGGGCGTCTCGGTGTAGGTGATCTTGTCGGCGGGGATGCCGAGCTTGGCGGCGACGATCTTGGCGATCTCGACGTCGAACCCGACCGGTTTGCCGTCCAGGCCCTTGAGCCCGAACAGCGGCTGGTCGAACTTGGTGCCGACGCGCACCGTGCCCGCTGAGGCGAGCTGGGCCATCGTCGAGTCCGGCGGGAAGTTGGCGGCGCTGGCCACGGGTGGGGCGCTGGCGCCCGACGAGCCGAGCGGGGCCTGCTGGCCGCACGCGGTGAGCGCGAGGCCACCGGCCAGGAGCACGGCGGCGAGCTTGCGGAACGGCATGAGGGGGTCCTCCCTAGTGCGTGAGGATCTTCCCGAGGAAGTCCTTCGCGCGGTCCGAACGGGGTTGGGTGAAGAAGGTGTCAGGCGGCGCATCCTCCACGATTTCGCCGTCGGCCATGAAAACCACTCGATGGGCGGCCCCCCGGGCGAAGCCCATCTCGTGGGTCACCACGAGCATGGTCATCCCCTCCTTGGCCAGCGTGGTCATCACGTCGAGGACCTCGTTGATCATCTCGGGGTCGAGGGCGGAGGTGGGCTCGTCGAACAGCATGACCTTGGGCTTCATCGCCAGTGCGCGGGCGATCGCCGCCCGTTGCTGCTGCCCGCCGGAGAGCGCGGCGGGGTACTTGTCGCGCTGGTTCGCGATGCCCACGCGCTCCAGCAGAGCGAGCCCCTCGCGTTCGGCGTCGGCCTTGCGCGCCTTGCGGACCTTGAGCGGCCCGAGCGTGACGTTCTCCAGGATCGTCTTGTGCGCGAACAGGTTGAAGCTCTGGAACACCATGCCGACGTCCGCGCGCAGACCGGCCAACGCCTTGCCCTCCGCCGGGAGCGGCTGCCCGTCGACCTCGATGGTGCCCGAGTCGATCGGCTCCAGCCGGTTGATCGTGCGGCAGAGCGTGGACTTCCCGGATCCCGAGGGCCCGAGCACCACGACGACCTGTCCGGCCGCGACCTCGAGGTTGATGTCGCGCAGGACGTGCAGCTCGCCGAAGTGCTTCTCGACGGCCGCCATCCGGATCATGGGAGCATCGGTCACGGGAGTGCGCCTCCGACCATTGTCGGAAGCTAGGACTTTTCGGACAGCCACGTAAAGGGACTTGAGCTAGTCATAGGGTTGCGCTCCGATAACGAAAAGCGACAGGGGGCGGCGTGCACATCCTGCTCGTGGAGGACGACGACCGGGTCGCCGCCGCGCTGCGTCCCGCGCTGCATCGCCATGGCATCACGACGACCCGGCTGGCGCGCGGGCGAGGGGCGGTCGACCATCTGGGCGGGGTCGACGTCGTGCTGCTCGACCTCGGACTCCCCGACATCGACGGCGTCGACGTCTGCCGGGCGATCCGGGCGGTCAGCGAGGTGCCGGTGATCGTGGTGTCGGCGCGCGGCGAGGTGGACGACCGCATACTCGGCCTGCACTCCGGCGCCGACGACTACCTGGTCAAGCCCTACGACATCGGCGAGCTGCTGGCCCGCGTGCACGCGGTCTACCGGCGGCGGCGGCCCGGGCCGGGGTCGGCGACCGGCGACGTCGTGGTGGTCGACGACGTCGCGGTCGACCTGGAGCGCCACACGGTGACCGTGGCGGGCAGGCCCGTCACGCTCACCCGCAAGGAGTTCCAGGTGCTCGGCATGCTCGCCGCGTCACGCGGCGCCGTGTGCACGCGGAGCCGGATCGTCGCGGAGGTGTGGGGGCGCACCTGGTCGGGCGCGAACCGGACGCTCGACGTGCACGTCGCCACCCTGCGGACCAAGCTCGGCCGCCCCGAGCTGGTGCAGACCGTCCGTGGTGTCGGCTACCGGCTCGGCAGGCCCGACGCCGCTTCAGGGGAAGACTGACCGGTGCGCACGCGGCTGCTGGTCATCGTGCTGATCCTCGTCGGGCTGCTGGCGGTCGGGCTGGGCGTGCCGCTCGCCGTGACGACCTCGCAGGCCCGCCAGTCCGAGCTGTTCACCCAGCAGCTCACGGACACGATCTTCTACGCCTCCCTCGCCGAGCGCCCGATCACCCAGGACGACACCAGCGGGCTCGCCGCCGAGCTCGAGCGCTACGACGAGGTCTACGGCGTGGCGGTGATGGTGTTCGACCGGGACGGCAGCCTCGTCGCCGCCTCGCGCACCTCCCCGCCCGCCCTCGACCCCGCGGGCAGGGAACGGGTGGCGCTGGCGTTGGCCAACCGGCGCTCGGAGACCTACCCGCTGCTGTGGCCCTGGGACGACCGGCCGTTCGTCCTCGCCGAGCCGGTGCTCGTCGACACCGAGGTGCGCGGCGCGTCGGTCACCGTCGCGCCGACCGACGATCTGCGGACGTACGAGCTGCAGGTGTGGCTCGTCGTGACGGCGGCGGCGCTCCTCGCGCTCACCCTCGCGGTCGTGGTCGCGCTGCCGATCGTGCGCTGGATCCTGCGCCCGGTCCGGCGGCTCGACGAGGGCACAGGTCGCGTCGCGTCGGCGGTGCTCGCGGGCGGTGCGCCGGACCCCGTGGCCGACAACAGCGGGCCGCCCGAGCTGCGTCGGCTCTCGGTGTCGTTCGACCGGATGGCCGCGACGGTGGCGCAGGCCTACGGCACCCAGCGCGCGTTCGTCGCCGACGCCAGCCACCAGCTGCGCAACCCGCTGACGGCACTGCGGCTGCGGCTGTCCAACCTGGACGGGCACGTGGACGCGATGGCCGAGGAGGACCACGTCGCGGCCCTGGAGGAGGCCGAGCGGCTCTCGACGCTGCTCGACGGCCTGCTCGCGCTGGCCAGGGCGGAACGCACCGCCCCGCTCATCCCGCTCGACGTCGACGCGGGGATCGACGACCGGATCGACGCGTGGCGGCCCCTCGCCGAGCACTCGGGACTGCGCCTGCGGCGGGAGGGCCCCCGCGGCCTCCGCGTGCGCGCGACCGCGGGCGCCGTCGAGACGCTGCTGGACGCGGTGCTCGACAACGCCGTGAAGTTCACCCCCGCAGGCGGGGCGATCACCGTGACCGTCGACGCGTCCGAGACGGACGTCGAGATCTCGGTGCGCGACACCGGCCCGGGCATCCCGCCCGACGAGTTGGAGCGCGCGACCGACCGCTTCTGGCGCAGCCCTGCCCAGAGCAGCGTCGACGGGTCGGGGCTGGGCCTCGCGATCGCTGCCCGCACGGTCGAGCTGGCGGGCGGCGAGCTGCGGCTGTCACTGCCTCGCGGCGGCGGGCTGCGCGTCGCGGCCCGACTCCCACGCCTGCGGCCCGAACGGGACGCGCAGCAGCAGGTGACCCAGGAAGCCCAGCGCGGATAGCAGGATCGTCAGCACCAGCACCAGCACCAGCACCAGCACCAGCACCAGCACCAGAGCTATGACCAGCGCCGGGATCCCGCGCGCGCAAGCTCGCTCACCGTTCGCGAAGGTCCTCTTCGACGGGTGGACCCCCGCCGAGCTCGCGGCGGTACCCCTGCCGGAGGGCGGGGAGGTGTTGGCGGCCGTCGTCGCGGAGGCCGAGATCCCGCTGCCCGCGGGGGCCCTGGCGCTGTTCATCGAGTTGCGGGGGCGCATGCACGGGCTCGTGATGCTGGAGCTCCTGGGCCACCTCTACCCGTTCGACGAGGTGGGTGAGCGGTTCTTCGCCGGGGCGATGGGTCGGATGTCGGACGAGCTCGACGCGCTGCGCGCGGGCAGCTAGGAGCGCCGCTACCCGTTGCGGGCCTGCCGGAACCAGCGCTCGGCCCCCGGGTGCAGCGGGACGGGTTGGGTCCCGATGGCGGCCCGCATGTCGATGGTCAGGGCGCTGGGGCTGGACTGGGCGATCTGCTCCTGGCGCGTGAACAGCGCCGCGACCAGGGAATAGGCCACGTCGTCTGCCATGTCCGCCCGGACGAGCAGGACGTTGCGCAGCAGCAGGGTCGTCACCGGCTGGGCGAGCCCGTAGGTGCCCGCGGGCACGGTGCCGGGCGTGTATTCGGGGTAGGCGGCGTGGATGCGGGTGAGGTCCTCCTGGAGGTTGAGCAGCCGGATCGGCATGCTCGCCGCGAGGTCGGCGACGCCGAGGGTCGGCAGACCGCCGGACCAGAAGAACGCGTCGATGCCGCCCTCCCGAAGGGCGACCACCGAGGCGTCGAGTCCGATGTGGACGGCCTTGAGGTCCTCGCTGGGGGAGATCCCCAGTGCCTGCAGCACGCGCTGGGCCATGAACAGCACGCCCGAGCCCTCGCTCCCGAGCGCCACGCGGGCGCCCCGCAGCTGCGCGAGGGAGGTCAGCGACGAGCTCGCGGGCACGACGACGTGCACGACGTCGTCATAGATGCGCGCGAGCGCACGGAGGCTCGCCGGATCGGCAGCCGCGCTGTGCGCGAAGCGGTCGGCGGCCGTGTCGATCTGGTTGAACGCGACGTCGGCCTTGCGGTCGGCCAGCAGCTGCAGGTTGTTGATCGAGCCGTCGGTGGAGGTCACGACGGGCGGGGTCCGCATGCCCAGCGCGTCGCGCCAGGCCGTCGCCAGCGCACCGCCGAGCGCGAAGTAGACGCCGTTGCGGCTGCCGGTGGCCACGGTCAGGCGCAGGTCGGAGTAGGCCGACGAACACGCGGGCAGCGCGGCGACCAGCCCGAGCCCACCGAGGCCGCGCAGAACGGTGCGCCGGGACGTGGGCTGGCCGGACATGGGTGGCATCGTGCCCTGCCCGGGCGGCGCGGTCGAGCCGATGGCGCCTACGCTCGTCGGGTGGCCCGCAGTTACACCGTCCGCACCTACGGGTGCCAGATGAACGTGCACGACTCCGAGCGGATGGCGGGTCTGCTGGAGTCCGCGGGCTACGTGCCCGCCGGGGACGACGATCCCGACGTGGTCGTGCTCAACACCTGCGCGGTGCGCGAGAACGCCGACAACCGGCTGTACGGCAACCTCGGCCACCTGCGTCCCGTCAAGGACGCCCACCCCGGCATGCAGATCGCCGTCGGCGGCTGCCTGGCCCAGAAGGACCGCGCGGAGATCGTCCGGCGGGCGCCCTGGGTGGACGTCGTGTTCGGCACGCACAACGTGCACGCGCTCCCGGTGCTGCTGGAGCGCGCTCGGCACAACGCCACCGCGCAGGTCGAGATCGCCGAGGCGCTGGAGGTCTTCCCGTCCACGCTGCCCGCGCGCCGCGAGTCGGCCTACTCCGGCTGGGTGTCGATCTCCGTGGGGTGCAACAACACCTGCACGTTCTGCATCGTCCCCGCGTTGCGCGGCACCGAGCGCGACCGGCGCCCCGGCGACGTGCTGGCCGAGGTCGCCGCGCTCGCCGCCGACGGCGTGCTGGAGGTGACGCTGCTCGGGCAGAACGTCAACGCCTACGGCGTGGAGTTCGCTAAAGCGGGTGCCGGCGACCGGGGCGCGTTCGCGAAGCTGCTGCGCTCCTGCGGGGAGATCGACGGGCTGGAACGGGTGCGGTTCACCTCGCCGCACCCGCGCGACT
>CAVYOT010000006.1:0-71623 GCA_963770115.1 uncultured Actinomycetota bacterium | reverse complement strand
GGACTCCTGCTGCAGGAGCAGCTGCGTGTTGCGCGCGATGCGCGCCGAGAAGTCCGTGGGCAGCGCGAGCGCCTCGTCGAGCGCGTTGGTGTGCAGGCTCTGCGTGTGCCCCTGGGTGGCGGCCATCGCCTCGACGCACGTGCGGATGACGTTGTTGTAGACGTCCTGCGCGGTGAGCGACCAGCCCGAGGTCTGCGAGTGCGTGCGCAGCGAGAGCGACTTCGGGTTCTTCGGTGCGAACTGGTTCGACCAGCTTCGCCCACAGCAGCCGGGCCGCCCGCAGCTTCGCGACCTCCATGAAGAAGTTCATGCCGATGCGCCCAGAAGAACGACAGGCGCGGCGCGAACACGTCGACGCCCAGGCCCGCGTCGATGCCCGCGCGCAGGTACTCGACGCCGTCGGCCAGCGTGTAGGCCAGCTCCAGGTCGTTGGTGGCCCCGGCCTCCTGGATGTGGTAGCCGGAGATGGAGATCGAGTTGAACTTCGGCATCTCCCGCGAGGTGAACGCGAAGATGTCGGAGATGATCTGCATCGAGGGCTGCGGCGGGTAGATGTAGGTGTTGCGGACCATGAACTCCTTGAGGATGTCGTTCTGGATGGTCCCGGTGAGCTGCGCGTGCGCCACGCCCTGCTCCTCCGCCGCCACGATGTAGAGGGCGAGCACGGGCAGGACCGCCCCGTTCATGGTCATCGACACCGACATCTTGTCCAGCGGGATGCCGTCGAAGAGCTGGCGCATGTCGTAGATCGAGTCGATCGCAACGCCCGCCATGCCGACGTCGCCCGCCACCCGCGGGTGGTCGGAGTCGTAGCCGCGGTGGGTGGCGAGGTCGAACGCGATCGAGAGGCCCTTCTGCCCGGCGGCGAGGTTGCGCCGGTAGAACGCGTTCGACTCCGTCGCCGTCGAGAAGCCCGCGTACTGGCGGATCGTCCACGGCTGGGTGGCGTACATGGCCGGGTAGGGGCCGCGCAGGTAGGGCGCGATGCCCGGGTAGGTGTCGAGGAAGTCGACGCCGCGCAGGTCGGTCGCGGTGTAGAGGGGCTTGACCGGGATGCCCTCCGGCGAGTCCCAGACCTCGGGTCCCGGCCCCCAGTCCGATGGGGCCCCCCCGCCGCCGAGCTCGATGCCGGTGAAGTCAGGGATCGTCACGAAGCACCTCCGACGGTCGCGTAGACGGAGTCGATCACAGCGAGGGCGTCGCAGCCCGCGTAGAGCTGCCCGTCGACGCCTGCGACGTCGACCCGGCCCGCCACCAGGATCCGCCCCGCGCCCGCCGCGCGCAGCGCCGCGGCCGTCGCCTCCCCCCGCTCGGCGTAGAGCGGGTCGGTGGAACAGAGGACGGCCACCGGCAGCGCCGCCTCGGCCCACGCCGCCGCCACCTCGTCCGCCGTCTCGGTGGGGCCCGCCTCGACGGCGTCGACGCCACCGGCGGCCAGGAGGTTGCGCGCGAACGACGCCCGGGTGCTGTAGGCGGCGAGCGGCCCGAGCGTCGCCAGGAAGGCGGTCGGTCGGGCGCCGTGCGCGGCCAGCGCGTCGTCGGAGCGGTCGCGGTAGGCCTCGAAGGCCGCCGCGGGCCGGTAGACGGGCAGGCCCCCCGCGGGGGACGGCGGTCGGGGATCCCGCTCGATCGGCCGCTCGGCCAGGTCGGGGAACTCGCTCACCCCGGTGATCGGCGCCCGACGCGTGGCCGCCGCCTTCTCGCGCGCCGCGCACACCGTCGCCACCTGCTCCGCGACCAGGCCCGCGTCGAGCGCGGCGACGACGCCGCCCGCCGCTTCGATCTCCTGGAAGAACGCCCACGCCCGGTGGGCCAGCTCGTCGGTCAACGACTCGACCAGCCACGCGCCGCCCGCCGGGTCGATGACCCGCGCGACGTGCGCCTCCTGGACGAGCAGCGCCTGCGTGTTGCGCGCGACCCGGCGCGAGAACGGGGTGGACGCGCCCAGCGCGGCGTCGAACGGGGGCACCGTCACCGCGTCGGCGCCCCCGACGCCTGCGGCGAACCCGGCGACCGTGCCGCGCAGCAGGTTCACGTAGGGGTCGCGGCGGGTCAGCATGGTCGGCGAGGCGACGGCGTGCTGGCGCTGGGCGCCCGCCTCGCGGGCGCCGCTCGCCTCCAGCACCCGCGCCCACACCCGACGGGCGGCGCGCAGCTTGGCGATCGTCGGGAACTGCTCGTCGGTGGCGGCGTAGCGGAACTCCAGCAGGCGGGCCGCGGTTGCGACGTCGAGGCCCGCGTCGGTGAGGGCGCGCAGGTAGGCCAGGCCCGCCGCGAGCGAGAAGCCCAGCTCCTGGGCGTCCGCACCGCCCGCGCCGTGCACCGGTAGGCCGTCGACGACGACGGCCCGCACCTGCGGGTGCTCTGCCGCGACGCGCCGGGCGAGCGGGACGACGGAGGCGACGTCCGGACCCGTGCCGGTGCAGGCGCGCAGGCCGATCGGGTCGAGCCCGAGCGTGCCCAGCAGCGCGGCCGGATCCGTGCCGACGTTTGCAGCGAGGCCCAGGTACGCCGCTGCGGCCCCGGTGTCGGCGCCGCCCGTGTCCAGCGCGACCGGCGCGAGGGCGAGCAGCACCCCGTCGAGGACGGTCGCCAGGTGGGAACCGTCGCCCGCGGCCAGCCAGATCGAGGTGACCCCGTTCTCCAGGTCCGCGAGCACCGCCTCGTGGGCGTCGCGGGGATCCGGGTCGTCGTGGCGCTGGCGCACGTCCCAGCCGTCGGGCGAGGGACCGTCGGTCGTGGCGCCCCGGACGAACGGTGGACGGCCGGGCACGCCGACGGGCGGACGGTCGGCCGTGTCGGCCGCGGTGTACAGCGGGGCGACCGGGATGCCGTCCGGGCTGCGGCGCACGAGCTTCGCGATCCCCGCGCCCGTGGCGGCGTCGGCGCCGATCCGGCCCGACTTGCGCAGCACCCCGTCGACCAGCGCGACCCACTGCTCCCGCGTGGCAGCGGGGAACTCCCCGGCCAGGACGAGCTCGTCGGGCGGGGCTGGGGGTGGCGTGTCCGCGTCGACCATGGGGCGAGTCTAGGCAGCTCGGCCGCCGATCGGGGCCCTTGCGAACGGTGAGTGCCCGCACGCGCCACCACCGGTTAACGACGGACAGATCATGCACGAGTCCCACATCGAGGGGTGAATTCCAGAGGGGGGTGCCATGGCCGACGAGCTTTCCTATCGGCGGAGCGACACCACCACCCCCCTTCCCGAACAGTCCGTCGGTGACGCGCTGCGCGTCGCCGCCGCAGCCGCCCCTGATCGGCTCGCGATCGTCGAGGGCACGCCGCGGCCCGGCGCGCGACGGACGCTGACCTACGTCGAACTGCTGGACCGCGCGGAGGCGACGGCGAGGGCGCTGCTGTCGCGGTTCCGGGTCGGTGACCACGTCGCCGTCTGGGCGGGCAGCAGCCTCGAGTGGATCATCCTCGAGTACGGCGCGGCGCTCGCCGGGCTCGTGCTGGTGACCGTCAATCCGGCCTACCAGGCGGCCGAGCTGACCTACGTCCTGCGCCAGTCGCGCAGCGTCGGCCTCTTCCACATGGCGTCCTACCGGGGCAACCCGATGGCCGAGATCGTCGCCGCGGTGCGTGCCGACCTGCCGGACCTGCGCGAGGTCGTCGCGCTGGAGGACCTGGCGGACCTGGCGGTCACCGTCGACCCGGCGGTGCCGCTCCCCGTCGTCTCCCCCGGCGACGACGTGCAGATCCAGTACACCTCGGGCACCACCGGCTTCCCCAAGGGCGTGCTGCTGCGCCATCACGGGATGGTCGCCAACGCCCGCCTCACCTGGGAACGGATGGGCGGACGCCCGGACGACATCGCCGTGTGGCCCATGCCGCTGTTCCACACCGCGGGATGTGGCCTGGGCGTGCTCGGCGCCCTCGCCTGCGGCGCCACGCTCGTCTACCTCGCGCTGTTCGACCCGGCGCTCCAGCTGGAGCTGGTCGAGACCTATCGGGCGACGGTCACGACCGGGGTGCCGACGATGCTCATCGCGATGCTCGACCATCCGGACTGGGAGAAGCGCGACCTCTCGTCGTTGCGTGTGGTCGGCTCCGGCGGGGCGCCGGTGCCGGTCGCGGTGGCCCAGGAGTGCGAACGGCGCCTCGGGATCCCGTTCTTCGTGGTGTTCGGCACCACGGAGTGCTCACCCATCCTCACCGCGACGTGCCTGGACGACCCGCCCGAGGTCCGCACCGGCACGCTGGGGACGGCGCTGCCGCACACCGAAGTGATGATCGCCGACCCGACGGAACGCACACCGGTGCCGATCGGCGCGGTCGGCGAGCTCTGCGCCCGCGGCTACCTGGTCATGCGGGGCTACTTCGACGACCCCGCCGCCACCGCCGCGGTGCTCGACGACGAAGGCTGGTACTACACCGGCGACCTCGCCTCGATGGACGCGGACGGCCACCTGCGGATCGAGGGCAGGCTGAAGGACATGATCATCCGCGGTGGCGAGAACATCTCGCCGCGCGAGATCGAGGAGGTGCTGCAGGAGCACCCGGCCGTCGCCGAGGTCGCGGTCGTCGGGAAGCCCGACGACCGCTGGGGCGAGACGGTGGCGGCCTTCATCCGGGCCGCGCCGGGCACCGCACCCACCGAGGTCGAGCTGCACGCGTGGTGCCGCCGCCGGCTCGCGCCGTACAAGACCCCGCTGACCTGGCACTTCGTCGACGCTCTCCCGCTCACGGCCTCCGGCAAGATCCGCAAGAACGTGCTCCGCGAGCGCCTCAGGGGTTGACCGGCCGGGTCAGCCGCAGCGCGAGCCGCGGGCAGTCGCGCACGGCCTGCCGGGTAGGGCCCGCGAGCCCGGCAGGCATCGCGACGTCGTTGCCCGCGCCGTCGCGGGCCAGCGGCAGCCACGCTCACCGTGCGCCACGGCGTCGCCGCGGGTGCGCCGGTGCGGGGATCGAGCACGTGGTGCTGCGGGGGACGGGGGTGACCCGGCGCACCGGCCCGTCGCCGATCAGGGCGAACGTCCGGTCGTAGCCGACGGCGACCAATGCGGCGCCCAGCGTCGGGTCGACGTCGCCCTCCGTACGCTCCGCGGCGCGCAGGCCCGTGGTGACCAGCTCGGCCAGCAACGGCGAGACGGGCACCGGCAGGCCGTCGTCCGGGAGCAGCGCGAGCTCGGAGTCGGGCCGGAAGCGGCTGCACGCCGCATCGACCCGCGCGGTGACGTCCTCGACGATCCGTCGGGTGCCCGCGCCGTGGTGCTCCAGAGCGGCCACTGCGCGGTGTCCGGACCGACGGGCAGGTCTCCAGCAGCGGCATCACGAACCGCCCGAACTGGCGTGGGAGCTGCTCCCGGAGCCGCTCGTCACTCCCGTGCCCGAGGGGCTCCAGCTCCCCGACGAGGAGCCGCTCGACGAGGAGCTGCCCGAGCTGGAGGTCGATGTCGGGGAGGTGGCGGCCGCGGCCGTGTCGTGCGCGGCCAGCACCGCGATCCCCACCGACCCGACGACGGCGACACCGGCGAGGCCCGCGGTGAGCACGGCCGTCCGCCGCTGCATGCGTGCGCGTTGTTGCATGCCGTCCAGCGTCGGGACGCAGGCTGTGCGTCGCCTGTGCCCCGTCTTCGGGCCGGGTCAGGCAGGGTCAGGCCGCTGTGATGGACGTCCCGGACACCTTGATCTTCTTGGCGGGCAGCGGCTTCTGCGCGGGCCCGTTGACCACCGAGCCGTCCGCGATGGCGAACTGGCTGCCATGGCACGGGCAGTTGATCGTGCCGCCCTCGACGGTCGAGACGGTGCAGCCCTGGTGCGTGCAGATCGCGGAGAACGCCCTGAACTGCCCCGCCTTCGGTTGGGTGATCACCAGGGCGGCGTCGGCAAGGATCACCCCGCCGCCGACGGGGACCTGCGCGGTGGTCGCGAGCGCCCCGGACGCCCCGCCGCCTGCCGCGTTGCCGCCTGCCGCGGCGGTCGGGGCGGGAGCGGCGGCGGGCTGGCCGGGGCCGTAGGCAGCACAGCCCGCCAGCGCGACGGCGCAGGTGCCGCACGCACCCGCGAGGACGGTGCGGCGGTTCAGCGTCGTGGTCATCGATTCGTCTCCCGGGGAGTCTGGGGTACTTGTGGCAGCGGTCTACAGGTGGATGCCGGAGGTGCCGAAGAACCAGGCGGCCGCGGTGAGCCACAGCACGGTCAGGCCGGTGAACACGGCCCCGCCGAGCACGGGCAGCGCCCAGCCGGGCGCCTCGTGGCGCTGCAGCACGAGCATCTTCGCCACGAACGCACCGTAGAAGAAGCAGCCCGCGATGGAGTGCACGAGCCCCCGCACCGCGTCCGTCTCGAAGCCGAGCGCGTACAGGCAGTGCACGGCGACGGGCACGGTCACCAGCACCGCGGCACGGCCCGACCAGCGGTGCAAGGTGCCGATCCACCGCGGGGCGGTGATCTTGATGCGGCCGTACATGATCATTGCGGAGACGAGCTGGACCAGCGCCAGCAGGAACGCGACCGTCGCGAGCCACGCCTTCGCCGCGATGCCCGAGGAGAAGCCCGCGAGGTTGAACGCGAAGAACGTGGCGTCGTGCAGGCGCCCGTACACGCCGAGCCCGACCGCGACGAGCGTGCCGACGCCGAATGCGAGGAGCAGCGTGGTGGTGCGCGCCGAGCTCCCCGCGGGGGTCGCGGCGCTCATGACTCGATCACCTCGTCGCCGCCACCGACCGACCGGACGGCGACCGGCACCCCGCCGAGGGTGGTCGACCCGAGGTTCGCGGTGTCGAGGGGCGGGGCGGTTTGGAGGGTGAGTCCCGCCTGCAGCACGCCGACCTGCTTGCCGTCGGGGAGCACGATCCAGCCGATGCGGTTGAGCACGCCCTTCACCGACGCCCGGCCCTCGTACAGCCCGGCGGGCGCGGTCGCGGCCTTGGCGGCGAACGGCCACTCCTTGTCGCCGACGGCCACCGTGCCGAGCGACTTGGCCTCGTCGACCGTGCCGACGATCGTCGACTTGCCGTCCGCGCTCTTGAGCGAGACGTCCGATCCGGACACGGTGCCCTCCAGCCAGGCCTCGGTCTTCTTGCCGTCACAGATGTAGCCGACCGCGCGGCCGTTCTTCACCGCGATCGCCACCGTGACCTCGTTGCCGGAGGAGCGGCCCGCGTAGGCCTTCTCCGCGACGGCGGGCGGCGCCGCTTGCGCGGACCCGGCCTTCTGGGCGGCCGGTGCCGCGGACGTGGCGGGCGCCGCCGCCGGGACGGACTCCGAGACGGCGCTCGGCTGGGCGTTCTGGTTGCCGGGGTTGCCCAACATGTTGAGCGTCAGCAGCGCGCCGCCGAGGACGACGACGGCGAGCAGCGTCAGCAGCGGCGCAAATCTCCTCATGCATGCCTCACGGATGCAGTCTGCCGTGGGTTCACCCCGATCCGGGTGAACCCGCCGCGTCCCCCGTCCGTGTTAGCGACGATCCGAGAGGCGACTACCGTCGCCCACCGCGGATCGCCGGAGGAGGGGCATGAGTCGCGAGCGGACGGTGGACGAGGCGCTCGTCCACGCCGTCTACGCCGAGCACGGTCGGGCACTGCTCGCCTATGCGACGCGGCTGCTCGGCGACCGCGCCGCGGCCGAGGACATCGTCCAGGAGACGCTGATCCGGGCGTGGCGCCATCCGGAGGTCATGACGAACGGCCGCGGCTCGACCCGCGGCTGGCTGCTGACCGTCACGCGCAACCTGGTGACCGACCGGATGCGCGCACGGGCGGCCCGCCCGCACGAGGTTCCGGAGGATCCGGCGCTCCCCCCGGTGGAGCGTGACCACGCCGACCGGGTGGTCGCCTCGGTGACCGTCCTCGAGGCGATGGACGGGCTCTCCGCGGACCACCGCGGCGTCCTGCAGGAGCTGTACTTCCACGGCCGGAGCCTCGCCGAGGCCGCGACGGCGCTCGGCATCCCCGCAGGCACCGTGAAATCGCGTTCCTACTACGCGCTCCGCGCGCTGCGCGAGCGTCTGACCGAGACAGAGGGGGTGCGCGCATGACGGGCCCCGACCCGCGGCACGACCCGGTCGAGCTGGGTGCTCTCGCGCTGGGCCTGCTCGCCCCCGAGCGGGCCGCCGCGGTGCACAGGCATGTGACAGGTTGTGCGGCGTGCCGCCGTGAGTACGAGGAGCTGACGGAGATGACCGGCGTGCTCGGTGAGCTGCCCCCTGAGGCGTTCCTCGACGGCCCCCCCGACGGGGATCTGGTGTTGCAGCGGACGCTGCGCCAGATCCGCGCGGAGACCGGGACCCGGCGCCGCCGCCGGGTGCTCGGCCTCGTCGCCGCGGCCGCGGTGGTGGTCGCGGCCGTCGCAGGCGGCGGCGTGGCCATCGGGCGGGCGAGCGTCCCGCTCGTCCCGCCGCCGGGGTCCGCGGTCGGCGCGCTGGTGCTGACCGGTTCCGGGTCCGGCGGGGCCACGATGCGGGCCACGCTCGGGCCCGCGGGCAGCTGGGTGCGGCTCACGGCGTCGGTGGCGGGCATCCGGGCCGGGGAGCGCTGTCGGCTGCTGGTGGTGGCGCGCGACGGGACGCAGGAGGTCGCCGGGTCGTGGGTGGTGTCCGGGGCACCCGGCGGGGCGACGCTGGACGGATCGGCCGCCATCGCGCTGTCGGACGTCAAGGCCGTGGTGGTGCAGAACGAGGCCGGGCAGGAGTTCGTCCGCGCGGTCGTGTGACCTCTCAGCCCTTGATCTCTCAGCCCTTGATCTCTCAGCCCTGGCATCTCTCAGCGCGGCCACAGCGACGCGCTGGGACTCTCGGAGATGTCCGCCGGTAGGCTTGCCGTCTACCGCTGCTCCCCCTCCTGACGAGGTTTCTGACGTGCGTGTGCGCCTGGTCGCCGCCCTCTGCGCCGTGTTCGCCATGGCGCTCGCCGCCTGCTCGGGCCCCGCGCCCGCGCCCGCACCGACGCCGTCGGACGTGGCCAAGCGGACGATCCCGTTCGACGGCGACTGGGGCTGGGTGCAGGAGCCGACGCCGATGCAGCTCGGCGTCACCCACACCCAGGACAGCCTCAATTCCTCCGAGCCCGCCGACGCCCGCGCGCGCGGCACCGCGATCCTCTCCAACGGCGGCGCGATCTGGCAGAACGTCCACCTCATGGGCTTCGGCACGCTCAACCCCGAGCCGTCGCCCGGCGAGTACGACTGGTCGAGCCTCGACACGCGGATGCAGCTGGTGAAGGACACCGGCGGCAAGACGGTGCTCACCCTGTGCTGCTCGCCGGACTGGATGAAGGGCGGCCCGGAGGGCGCCACCGACTGGGACAAGCTGGAAAGGGCGCCGCTTCCCGAGCACTTCGAGGACTTCGCCAAGCTCGCCGCCGCCACCGTGCAGCGCTACCCGCAGGTGCAGCGGGTGCTCGTGTGGAACGAGCTGAAGGGCTTCTACAACGACGACCAGAACCGCTGGGACTACGAGGGCTACACCGCGCTCTACAACGACGTCTACAAGGCCGTGAAGGCCGTGCGGCCCGACGTGCAGATCGGCGGCCCCTACGCCGTCATCACCAGCCTCGACCCCGGCCAGCCCGACTCGTCCTCCCTGCAGGGCACCTGGGGCGTCGCCGACCAGCGCTCGCTCGACATCCTCGACTACTGGCTGGCCAACAACGTCGGCGCCGACTTCATCGCGGTCGACGGCGGCTCGGGCACCCAGCAGCAGACGGACCCGTCCTCGATCGACGTCGGCGCGCAGAAGTTCGCGGCGGTCGACAACTGGATCCAGCAGCGCACGAAGCTGCCGATCTGGTGGGCCGAGTTCTACTCGGACGTCCCCGACGGCGTCGACGCGGGCCAGTCGAGCCCCGCGAGCGCCGCGGCGGACCTCGCCACCATCGGCGCCATGGCCCGCTCCGGCGCCGCCGGTGCGCTGAAGTGGGGTCCGGAGGGCAGCGACAGCCTCAAGTACGCCGCGCTGTGGACCGACAGCACGCAGGAGGACGGCGGGAAGTCGACGCCGCTCACGTCGCCGTGGCAGTGGCTGGTGCCGCGCCTCGCACAGGGCGACGTCGAGATCGGACACTCCCCCACCCTGTCGCTGATGGCCTTCCGGGCGCCCGACGGCGTCCTGGTGGTCAACACCAGCGACAAGGAGGTCACCGTCGGCTCGGGCGACCAGATCCCGGCGTGGGGTGTCGCGCTGACCGACCGCGCGGCCTGACCGGGGTCGATCAGTCCTGCTCGTCCGCCGTGGGCAGCACGGTGAGGGTGCTCGAGATCTCGGGCAGGACCTTGCCGATGTAGGCCTGCGCCGCTGCGGTGGTGCCGACGTCGGTACCCGCCTGCTCGGACAGGAACCACCGGTGCTCGAGGATCTCGTGGAAGATCTCCGCAGGCGCCAGCCGCTTGTCGAGGTCGTCGGGCACCATCGCCATGACCTTGTCGTAGACCTCGGAGCGCCAGCGGTGCGCGGCCACGGTCTCCGGAACCGGCCTGCCCTCCTTCTGCTCCAGGTAGCCGCGGAAGCTGACGACGTCGTTGAGGAGCCGCCGCGCCTGGTTCTCGGTGACCTCCAGCCCGGTGAGCACGAAGAGCCGACGGCGGTCGCGCCCGGTCTCGGCCACCCGCGTGTGGACCCGGAGCCGGGTGCCGTCCGCGGTGGTGAGGAGCTCCAGCTCGTCGACGTCGAAGCCGAGCTGGTTGAGCCGCTCGACGCGCTCCGCGACGCGGTAGCGCTGTTCGTCGGGGCGGAAGACCTCCTCGCGGGTCAGCTCGTCCCACAGCGCGTGATAGCGCTGCGGCAGCTCCAGCGCGACGACGATCGGGTCGACGTCGGCGGGCAGGAGCCCGCCGTCCTGGAGGTCGAACAGCTCGCCGCCGACGCGCTCGGCCGCGTAGTCGATGTCGCCGTGGCGCTGGCCGTCCGACAGCGTGGGGTGCATCTCCGCGGTCTCGGCGTCGACGAGGTAGGCCGCGATCGTGCCCGCGTCGGGCCGGAAGAGGGTGTTGGACAGGGAGCAGTCGCCCCAGTAGAGCCCGGCGAGGTGCAGGCGGGCGAGCAGCTCGACCATCGCGTCGATGAGCTGGTCGGTGGCGTGGCTCAGGTGCCGGTGGGAGAAGACGTAGCGGTAGGACATCGCGTAGTCGAGGAAGCGCGTGACCAGCACCGCGTCCTGGTGGTGCCCGCCGACCGGTGCGCGCTCGACGCAGACCCCGAGCACGGAGACCGCGGGCATGCCCATGGCCTCCAGCTCGCCGAGCAGGCGGTACTCGCGCCGGGCCAGCCGCTCGTCGATCTCCTTGAGCGCGAACACCATGCCGTCGATCTCGACGAACCGCACGACATGGCGCGAGATGCCCCGGTGCGCCACCTCGAGCAGCCGGTCGTCATCCCACTCCTCGAGCGGGACGTCCCAGGGGAGCGTCAGCAGACCTGCGGCGTGCGAGGCCGGTGGCCGGAAGATGAACCGCACCGATCCAGTATCCAGCGCGGATGCTCAGGCCCTGGGGCCGCCTGCCACGTAGAGCACCTGGCCGGAGACGAACCCCGCGCCTTCGCTGACGAAGAAGCTCACGGCGTGCGCGATGTCGTCCACCTGGCCCGCCCTGGCGACCGGGATCTGGGCGGCGCGGGCCGCGACATAGGTCTCCCAGTCCTCGCCGATGCGCTCCGCGGTCGCGCGGGTCATGTCCGAGACGATGAACCCCGGAGCGATGCAGTTGGCGGTGATCCCGAACTTCCCCAGCTCGATCGCGAGGGTCTTCGTGAACCCCTGCAGACCCGCCTTGGCCGTGGAGTAGTTGGCCTGCCCCCGGTTGCCCAGCGCGGACGTGCTGGACAGGTTCACGATCCGGCCCCAGTGGGCGCCCACCATGTGCTTCTGCACCGCCCGCGCCATCAGGAACGAGCCGCGCAGGTGGACGCCCATGACGATGTCCCAGTCGCCCTCGGTCATCCGGAACAGCAGGTTGTCGCGCGTGACCCCGGCGTTGTTGACCAGGACGGTCGGCGCGCCGAGGCCGTCGGCCACGCGCTCGACCGCGGCGGCGACCTGCGCGGCGTCGGCGACGTCCGCGCCAACGGCCAGCGCCCGCCCACCCGCTGCCTCGATGGCGTCGACGGTGTCCTTGCCGCTCGCCTCCTCCAGGTCCAGCACCGCGACCGCGAACCCGTCGGCGGCCAGCCGCTGTGCGGTAGCGGCGCCGATGCCGCGCGCCGCTCCGGTGACGATGGCCACGCGTGGGGTGTTGTCGGTCATGGGCTCCTCCATCGGAACGGGCTCGGTCTGCCGCCGAGTCTTTCGCCGCGCGCGCGGTCGCGCCATGTCGAGGTGACCGGTGTCGCTCCGACGGGCCGCGGGCTCCGCAGCTGGTCGCGTCCGGGCGGGCCGTGTCCATTTCGTCACCGCGCTGTGGCATCGTTGCGTGATCATGCGACCCGGGCGCGTGCCGGGCCCGACCCGTTCCGGTAGAGGCGAGGACTTCCGTGCCACCTGACGCTGCGCCGTCTCCCCGCCACGCCGACCGCTCGACGCCGCGGACACCCTGGCTCGCGCTCACCGCGGCGGCCGTCGTCGTGCCGACCGTGCTCGCCGGGCTGACGCTGCTGTGGCCCCGTCCGCAGATCGAGAGCACGCTCGCGACCGCAGCCGAATCCGCGCTGTCCGCCGCAGGGATCAGCGGCGCGACGGTCCGCTTCGACGGCCGGGACGCGACGGTCAGCGGGGTGTCGGACGCCGCGGCGGCGCAGGCGGTGCGGGCGGTCGAGGCGGCCACCGGCGTGCGGGTGGTGCGGGCGAGCGGCGAGGGACAGCCCGGCGCTGCGGGTGGCGGCGCCGGGGCTCCCTCGGCCCCCGCGCAGGCGCAGACCGGTGGCGCGGCAGGTGGCGAGTCGGCTTCCGCGCCCGCCGCGCCTACGGGGACCGGAACAGCCGGTGCGGGCGCCCCCCCGACGGCTTCGGGGTCGCAGGCGGGCGGCGGGGAGCTGGACGCCGCCGCCAAGCAGGCGCTGCAGGCGAAGATCACCGCTCTGGTGACCGCCGCGCCGATCGCGTTCGGACCCGACAGCCCGCAGCTGACCAGCCAGGGTCGGGTCGCGCTCGCGCGGGTGCTCGCGGCGGTGCGCGCGGCGCCCGGCGCCCGGTTGGAGATCGACGGATTTGTCGCGACCGGACCGGGCAACGGCGTGCTCACCGCCCAGCAGCTGTCCGCCCAGCGGGCGGCCACGGTCCGGGACGCGTTCGTCGCCGGTGGGGTGCCCGCCGCGAACCTCACCGCGCAGGGCCGCGGCGAGGACACCGCCACATCCGACCGGGCTCTGGCGCGCCGCGTCGAGATCACCGTCGTCTGAGCGCAAGGAGGTCGCCGTGCTGTGGTTGTTCGCCCAGGTCTGGGTCTGGGTCGTCGTCGCGTTGCTCCTCGGCGTGCTGGCCGGGTGGCTGTTCTGGGCGCGGCCCCTGCGCCGCCGTGCCGACGAGCTCGAGTCCGCAGGCTGACCCTCTCCGTGCCGGATCCTGGAGGACCGCTTCCGTGTCGTGGCTCTACGGCCAGACCTGGCTCTGGTATCTGATCGCCTTCCTCGTCGGACTGCTGCTGGCGTGGCTGGTACTGGTGCGGCCCCAGCAGCGCAGGCTGAAGGCCCTGCAGGCCCGCCCCACCGCCGCGGCCCGCTCGACCCCGCCTGCCGCCCCGGCTGGCCGTGCGGCCTCCGCCGCGACGGCCCCCACCGGCGCGGCCACATCCGGCGCCGACGTTGCGGGCGCGGGCGTGGTGGGCGCCGGGGCACTGGCCGCAGGAGCGGCGATGGTGGCGGCCGGGAAAGAGCCGGGCGACACGACCGCAACGGGAGCCGGGACCGGCCCGGTCGACTTGGGCAAGGCCGAACCCTCCGCGGACGCGGCCCGGGACGGGTCGCCGAGCCTCGACGAACCGACCGGGTCGCTCACCGACACGCCACCGCACGTCGACGAGACCACCGAGTCCTTCACCCGCAGCGCCGCGGACACCGACGAGACCGCCGAGGCTTTCGCAGGCGCGGCGGCCGGGACCGACCCGCCGACCGATGCGATCCCGATCGTCGATCCCGCGGGCGATGCCCCGACAGAGTCGATCCCGGTCGTCCCGGACGACGACGCCCCGACCGAGGTTTTCCCGGCCGTCGACCCGGCACTCAACATGCTGGACACGGCGTCGCTCGCGGCCGCGGAGGCCGCCACTCCCGCCGAGGGCATCCCGCTCGTCGACGCCCCGGCCGCCGACGCTGCACCCACCGACGCTGCACCCACCGACGCTGCACCCACCGACGCTGCACCCACCGACGCTGCGGAGGGGAGGTCCTCCGACGGCGGCGACGGCGAGGGCGGCGAGGGCGGCGAGGGCGGCGAGGACGGCGAGGACGGCGCGGTGGCCTCCCGCGCCGCGGGCGCAGGCGCCGACGAGGACCTCATCCCGGACGAGCCGACCGCCGATCAACCGACCGCCCACGAGCCGATCGCCGACCAGCCGGTCCCCGACGAGCCGACCGCCGACGAGGCGGTCCGACGAGCCGACCGCCGACGAGGCGGTCCCCGACGAGCCGACCCCCGCCGCAGACGAACAGGCGTCCGCAGGCGAGGGCACGGGGGCGGACTCCACCCCGGCGGGGATACCCGTCGGAATCCCGGCCGCGTCGGCCGAGGAGGGCGGGCCGTTCGGACCGGGCTCAGCGCATCCGCTCGCCGACGGCGGGCCGCCGGGGCCGGAGTACACGATCAAGGGCAACGCCGACTCGATGCTGTACCACGACACCGACTCGCCGCACTACGGCCAGACGAAGGCCGAGGCGTGGTTCCGCACGGCGGCCGACGCGGAGGCCGCCGGCTTCACCGCCTACCGACGCACATGATCGCCGCGAACCCGGACGGGGCTACAGGCCCAGCTTCTCCGCGGCCAGCCGCGACCCCTCCACCCGTGCCTTGATCTTGTCGAAGGCCACGTCGCGGGCGTAGTCGGGCGAGCCGTAGTTGGGCTTCTCGTCGATCGAGAACGGTGAGAACCCGCAGTCGTCCGTGGAGCCGATCTGCTCCTTGGGGATGAAGTTCGACGCCCGGATCAGCTGGTCGGCGATCTCCTGCGGGCTCTCGACCCGCGGCGAGGCCACGTTGCAGACCCCGATGTAGGCCATCTGGGTCACCCCGTCGGCGTCCGTCCGCAGGTTCTTCCCGATGGTCTCGTACACCGGGTCCTTCTCCCGCTCGCTCTTGAGCTGGATGAGGAAGTAGCCCGCGTTGATGTCGAACATCGTGCCCAGGAGGTTGTTGTAGGGCACGTCGGCGGAGTGGACGGAGTCCCGGTCGCCGCCGGGGCAGGTGTGGATGCCGATGTTCCTGCGCTCCTCGGCGGTGAAGCGGGCCATCACGCGGTTGTTGAGCTCGATGAAGTGCGGCAGCAGCCCGGCGCCCGTCCACGGGTTGCGCGGGTCCGCGCGCGTCGCGAGCCTGCCCTCGGTGAAGTCGACCGAGACGCGCGCCGCGCCTGCGCCGAACGCCTGGCGGATGTCCTTCTCGCACTCGTCGATCAGCTTCGCCTCGAACTCCTCCCGGCTGTAGCCCTCCACCGGGTCCTTCAGCGGGTAGAGCAGCGCCAGCATCGACGGCGCGATCACGGCCTGCTTCATCGGCTTGCTGGCGTAGCGGATCGACTTGCTGAGCGCGTCGGCCGCGTACTGGTTGTAGGCGAACGGGCCGTGCTCCAGCTTGGGCAGCTGGCGTCCGTGGCCGTCGGCGAAGATCGCGAAGAACTGGCCGCCCGGGCCGAGCATCGGTGCGAGTCCGGTGCCCGCCAACGTCGTGGCGATCGGGTAGGTCGCGAAGCTGGACCAGCGCTGCTCCCCGTCGGAGACGATCGGCGCCCCGGTGGCCTCCATGCGTTCGACGGACTCCTTGGCCGCCGCGTCCTGCAGCTTCTGCAGCTCGGACTCGCCGATCTCCCCCGCGTCGAACTTCGCGTACGCCTCCTGCAGCTTCGCCGGACGCGGCAGCGAGCCGACCGGTTCGGTGGGGATGCCGGTGTCGGCGCGCGGATCGTAGTCGACCATGTCGGTGTGCTCCCGGATCGGTTGGTCACCCAGTCGTGACGGCGGTGCGGCGCCCGACGGTTGACACAGGGCAGCAATGCCCGCACCACGAGTCGCGAACGTATCGGGTGATCTCGATCACGTCAACGACAGATGATCATGGTCGGGAGCGTAGGCGGATCGGGGTCCGGCGCCCTATCGTCCGGACAAAGTGCAACGGCGAACGGGGGGCGGGCATGCTGGTGGACATCCGCCCCTCGGGCAGGTTGCGGGGCAAGAAGGCCATCCAGCTCCTGCCCGCCCTCGGCCCCGCGCTCGACGCGGTCATCGCCGACGACGAGGTCGACCTGTCGCATCTGCGTGTCACCGCCGACTGGGTGCAGTACCGCCACAACTTCCGCCCGCCGGTCGCCCTGCACCCCGTGGCCGGGGGCGAGTCGCTCGAGCTGGCCCTCGACCTCCGCCGGACCACCGACGCCGACGCGACGGCGGGTGCGGTGGCTGCCGCGCTGCGCGCCCACCGCACCGGCGGCGAGTCCCACCGCCACCTCACGCTGGAGGAGTGGGCTCCGACCAGCCGCAGCCTGATCTGGCGCTTCAACGCCCTCTACTGGCAGCACCTACAGGCCTGGGAGGAAGCCACCGGGCGGGGCTACGAATCGGCGCTTCCTGGCGGGCAGAGCGACGCACGCGAGGACGAGCCGGTGCGCGCGACGATCCGCGAGCTCTTCGCGGTGTGGGACGCCCTCGCGCAGCGCCACGCCCTGCCCGAAGAGCTCTACGTGGTGGAGCTGGGTGTCGGCAACGGCAACCAGGCCCGCACCTGGCTCGACGCCTTCCGCGAGCTCGACGCCGCCGGTGGGCGCCGCTACTACCGCCGCCTGCACTACCTCATGTGCGACTACTCGCCGCACGTGCTTGAGCTGGCGCGCGCGGCGGTGCGCGACCACGCCGAGCACGTCAGCT
Source organism: uncultured Actinomycetota bacterium (assembly GCA_963770115.1). Classification (GTDB taxonomy): domain Bacteria; phylum Actinomycetota; class Actinomycetes; order Mycobacteriales; family Pseudonocardiaceae; genus Pseudonocardia. The sequence goes on along the minus strand of CAVYOT010000006.1, from coordinate 54,681 downwards.
CGCTGGTGCTCGACGCGCTGCGGCCGATCACGGCGCTGGGATTCCTGCGGTTCAAGGTGTTCCTGGTCTACATCTCCAACGTCTACGACAACCTGCCCACCGACGAGATCGCGACGATCGGGCAGCGCGAGCACCTCGTCCAGACCCGCGCCTACCTCGACGACGCCGACGCGCAGGCGATCGCCGCGACCGTCGCGACCAGCCCGGACACGCTCGACGCGCTGATCGACAAGCTGCTGCGGCTCGGACCCGTCCTGCTCGCGGAGGCCGCGCCGCAGCACATCCCGGACCCGGCGGCCGCGGTCGCGTTCTGGCGGGCGTGCTGGTCGGGCTTGAGGCTGCAGGAGCGCTACGTGCCGCTGTACGGCCTCGACACCTACGAGATCGCCCCCGGGATCAGCGGCGAGCTGCTGCGACCGATGACGGCGACGGGCGGTGACCTGCGGCTGCACGCGGCGAACGGGGCCGCCGCCAGCTTCGCCGAGACCCTTCCGCTCCTGCACCCGTTCGGGCGGCTGCAGTGCCACGACATCTTCGTCACGTCGACCGACCAGTACCGCACGGGCTTCCGAGGGCCGGGCAAGTACGACGGATCGGTCGTGAACTGGGTCAACGGCCCGCTGCTGGCGCACATCGGCGCCCGCAAGGGATTCGACGTTTCCTTCGCCCCGTTCGCGCGGCCGGGGAGCAACATCGTCACCCTCACCGCGGACGTCCGGGACTGACCATGCTGACGACGACCGTGATCGGCTCCTGGTCGGTTCCCGACTGGCTGGAGCGCGCCAAGACCGCCGTCTACCACGGCGGCATCAGCCGCAGCCAGCTCGCCGACATGCACGATGTGGCCATCAAGGCCGCGCTCAAGGACCAGGAGATTGCGGACATCGACGTCGTCACCGACGGCGAGCTGCGCCGCGACAACGACGTCGACTACCTCCTCGCCCGCGTGCCGGGCGTCGTCGCCCGCGAGCCGGTGAAGGCCTTCTACTTCGACTACCTCGACCTGGAGCTCCCCGCCCGCATCGCCGACGTCGAGCCCGGTCCGCTGGGCCTCGCCCGCGACCTCGCGTTCACGCGCGCCTACACCGAGCGGCCCGTGCGGTTCTCGATGACCGGCCCGTTCTCGCTGTCGCAGCGGCTGCGCACCGACGCCTACCCCGACCGCGCAGGCCTGGTGCGCGACCTCGCCCGGGTGCTGAACGCGGAGGCCAGGGCCCTGGCCGACGCGGGCGCCGTCCTGCTTCAGATCGACGAGCCGTTCCTCGCCGGGTACCCCGAGCACGTCGGCCTGGCCGTCGAGGCGGTGAATACGGTTGTGAAGGACGTGCCGGTGACGTGGGCGCTGCACGTCTGCTACGGCAACCGCTACGCCCGCCCGCTGTGGGAGGGCCATTACGACTTCCTCTTCCCGGCCGTCCTCGACGCCGACGTGGACCAGCTGCTGCTGGAGTTCGCCCGCAAGGGCGACGACGACCTGGCGCTGATCGAGAAGCACGGCTGGGACCGCACGCTCGGGGTGGGGGTGCTGGACGTGAAGACGCCCGAGGTCGAGTCGGTCGCGCTCGTGGAGGGGCGGATCGAGCGGGCGCTGCGGGTGGTGCCTGCGCAGCGGCTGCTCGTGACCCCCGACTGCGGCCTGCGCCACCTGCCTGCCTCGGCGGCCCGCGCCAAGCTGCGGGCGATGACCACCGCGGCCGCCGCGGTCCGCGCGCGCCTCGGCACGGGCCCTGGCTGACGGGTCTATGCGGGATCGGGTGTGGCACCGGGCTCGGTGATGACCAGCAGCTCGTCCCCGGCACGCAGGACGGTGTCCGGCCGCACCCGCAGCGCCCGCCCGTCCCGCACGACGATGCCGACCCAGACGTCGTGCTCGCGGTGCAGCTCGCGCACCTGCTGGCCATCGGGGGGAGAGCCGGGCTCCACCACGAGCCGCTTCGCGCCGTCGGGCTCGTCGCGCAGCCGGAGCCCGATCGACCACGGCCGCGGCTCGACCTCGCGCATCCGCACCTTGCAGCGCGCCGCCACCGCGGGGACCAACCCGCCCTGCACGACCACCGAGAACAGCACGACCACGAAGATGACGTGGTAGACGAGCCGGTCGTCGGCCGTGCCCCCGGCGAGCACGAACGTGCCGAGCAGGATCGGCACCGCGCCCTTCAGCCCGGCCCAGAGCACGAACGCCCGCTCGCCGACGGTCAGCCGCACCGCCAGCAGCAGCGGTCCGACCAGCACCGGGCGCACGACGAACGCCAGGAGGACGGCCAACACCAGCCCGATGAGCCAGGCGCCGCTCTCGGCGACGTCGCGCAGCGGCACCGTCAGTCCCAGCACGACGAAGGCGACGATCTCCGCGAGGCCCGCGAGCGACGAGTGGAAGTTCTCGATCTCCCGCTTGAAGGGGGCACTCTCGTCACCGAGCAGGATCCCCGCCACGAAGACCGCGAGGAAGCCCGAACCGTGCGCGACGGTGGCGAGCCCGTAGATCGCCAGCGCCGCGGCGAGGGTGCGCAGCGGGTAGAGCCCCTCACCGGGCAGCGAGATCCTGCGCATCGCCTGGAGCAGCAGCCACCCGCCCCCGAGGCCGACGGCGGCGCCGACCACCATCTGGACCACGAACGTGAGCGCGATCGAGCTGACGGCGCCCGCGTCCAGTGTGCCGCCGACCGTCAGCAGGGCGAGCAGCAGCGCGATCCCGACCGGGTCGTTGGCCCCCGACTCCCCCTCCAGGATCACCCCCGCCCGGCCGCGGACCTCCCGGTTGCCGAGCACCGAGAACACCACCGCGGGGTCGGTCGGCGCCAGCGCGGTGCCCAGCAGCAGGGCGAGCGTCCAGGACAGCCCGAAGAGCACGTGGGCCAGTACGGCGACCGCGACCGCCGTGAGCACGGTGCCGACCACCCCGACGACCAGCACCGGGGCCAGCGCCAGCCGCAGCCTCCGCACGCCGATGCCCATGCCGCCTTCGAAGAGGATGAGCACCAGCGCGACCGTGACGATCTCCTCGACCGCCTCGATCGGCAGGTGTCCCAGGGCCGGGACGACGCCGGACAACGCGGACGCCGCGACGAGGAAGATCGCCGGAGCCGGGATGCGCAAGCGGGCGCCGATCCGGTTGGACAGCAGCGCCACCGTCACCGCAACCCCGGCCAGCAGCAGGGTGAAGCCGAAGGGCTCGATGCTCTCGACCATGGCGGCCGTCACCTCCCGGCTCCCATCCTTCCCTGTCGATCACCGCGCAGCCCGACGGCCCAGTGACCGACATCTCCCCCGGCCGGGCGGCCGGAGCTCCGCCGGTGGCCGAGGATCAACGGGATGGGAACGGGCGAGCGGTGGCGGTGGGTGCTGCTGGCCGTCGCCACCGCGGCGCTCACCGTGCCGCTGGCCCTGGCCCGCCTCCCGTCGCCCGCGCTCTTCGCCGGTCTCATCGCGGCCACGGCGCTGGCCCTCGCCGGGCGCGCGCCCGCCGCCGTGCCGCACCGGGCGACGACGCTCGCCCAGGCCGTTATCGGTGTCGTCATCGGCGTGCTGGCCCAACCGTCGACGCTCGCGGGCCTGGCGACCGACTGGCTGCCCGTGCTGCTCATCACGATGGGGACGCTCGCCGTGAGCATGGCCGCGGGCCTGCTGTTGGGCCTGCACCGCGGCGTCACGCCGCTGACCGGGATGCTCGCCCTCACCGCGGGCGGCGCGTCGGGGCTGGTGGCGGTGAGCCGCGACCTGGGCGGCGACGACCGCGTCGTGGCCGTCGTGCAGTACCTGCGGGTCGGGATCGTCACGGCGACGATGCCGGTGATCGCGGCGCTCGGCTTCGGCGCGGCCGCGGGCGGCGCCGCCGCGTCCGCCTCGACCGGCTGGTCGGGCCTGGGGTTCCTCGTCGTCTGCACCGCGGTGGGCCTGGGCCTCGCGCGGGTGACCCGGGTGCCCGCGGGCGGGCTCCTCGGCCCGATGGCCGTCGCCATCGCGCTCACCCTCAGCGGACTCGGGCCGGGTGTCGCGCCCCCGGACCTCGTCGTGGAGCTCGGCTACGCGGTGATCGGCTGGCAGGCCGGGGTGCGCTTCACCCGCGAGAGCCTGCGCACCGTGATCACCGTGCTGCCGCTGGCCGTCGCGCTCATCGTGGCGATCATCGCCGCCTGCGCGGGCCTGGGCCTGCTGCTCTCCGCGACGACCGGGACGACGGTCCTCGAGGGCTACCTGGCGACGACGCCGGGCGGGGTCTACGCGGTGCTGGCCACGGCGATCTCGGCGGGCGGCAACGTGACGTTCGTGGTCGCGACGCAGGTGCTGCGCGTGATCGTCATGCTGCTCGTGGCGCCCGCGCTGGCGCGCCTCGCGCGCCGCCCGACGGTGTGAGCGTGACGCTCAGCACTGATGTTCGCTCCGCAAGCTCCGCTCAGCGATCGCGCGCGGCGCTCAGCCGCTCCCTGACCTGGGCCGACACCCCGTCGACCCCGTCGGCCTTCTCGATGGCCTCCAGGCAGTCGTCGATCGCGGTCCGCAGCCGGGCGCACTCCGCGGCCTGCTCGGCCAACCGGGCGTGGACCGTCCAGAGGTCGACGAAAACGCCGATCTTGGAGCGCAGCACCCACGGGTCGAACGGCTTGGTGATGTAGTCGACGGCGCCCGCCTGGTAGCCGCGGAAGGCCAGGTGCGGGTCGTAGTCGACCGCGGTGAGGAAGAGGATCGGGATGTGCCGGGTGCGCTCGCGCTGCTTGACGTGCCCCGCGGTCTCGAAGCCGTCCATGCCGGGCATGTGGGCGTCGAGCAGGATCACCGCGAAGTCGTCGGTGAGCAGCCGCTTGAGCGCGTCCTCCCCGCTGGTGACCGACACGACCTCCACCCCGAGCCCCTCCAGGATGGCCTGCAGGGCGAGCAGGTTCTCCCGCCGGTCGTCGACGGCGAGGATCCGGGGACGCGGCGGGCTCGGCCGGGTCATCGGCGGATCCGGCGAGGTCGGCCATGGCGCGATCGGGACGGCGTGATCCAGGAGGCCATGAGCGCGAGCAGCTCGTCGAGGTCGACGGGCTTGGTGACGTACTCGGTGGCGCCCGCGGCGAGGCTCGCCTCCCGGTCGCCGGGCATCGCCTTGGCGGTGAGGAACACCACCGGCAGCTCCCGGCCGCGCGGCAGCTCCCGGATCCTCCGCGTGGTCTCGTTGCCGTCGAGGTCGGGCATCATCGTGTCCATCAGCACGACGTCGACCTCGGGATGCTCGGTGACGAGGCGGATCCCGGCCGCTCCGTTGTCGGCGTAGAGCACCGTGAGCCCGTGCAGCTCCAGTGCGCTGGTCAGGGCGAAGACGTTGCGCACGTCGTCGTCGACGATCAGCACGGTCGCGCCCGCGAGCCCGGGTACGGCCGGGGCGGTGCGCTGCGCCGGGCCACGCAGCGGCACCGGTGCGGGAATGGCCGCCACGCGCGCGGTCGCCGACGGACCCAGCGGCAGTTCGTCGGGAAGCAGCAGCGTGAACACCGATCCCCTGCCCACGGTCGACGTCACCTCGATGCGCCCGCCGAGCATGCGCGCCAGCTCCTTGGAGATGGACAGCCCGAGGCCCGTGCCGCCGTACTTGCGGCTGGTGGTGCCGTCCGCCTGCTGGAACGCCTCGAAGATCATCTCGAGCTTGTCTGCCGGGATACCGATCCCGGTGTCGCGCACCACGAAGGCGACCAGGCCGCCCGCGCGGTCGACGCGCAGCGTCACCGCGCCTGTCCCGGTGAACTTCACGGCGTTGGCCAGCAGGTTGCGCAGCACCTGCTGCAGCCGCTGGGAGTCGGTGGTGATCGTCGCGGGCGCCTCGGGCGCGATCTCGACGAGCAGCGTCAGCCCCTTCTCCTCGGCCTGCGGGCCCAGCGCCTGCTCCAGATCGCCGAGCACCTCGGCGAGCACGACCGGCGCGGGGTCGACGTCCACCCGCCCGGACTCGATCTTGGAGAGGTCGAGGATGTCGTCGATGAGCCGCAGCAGGTCCGAGCCGGCGCCGTGGATCGTGTTGGCGAACTCGATCTGCCGGGGCGAGAGGTTGGCGTTCGGGTTCTCGGCGAGGAGCCGCGCCAGCAGCAGCAGCGAGTTCAGCGGGGTGCGCAGCTCGTGGCTCATGTTGGCCATGAACTCGGTCTTGTACTGGCTGGCCTGGCTGAGCTGCTGGGCCTTCTCCTCCACGCCGCGGCGCGCCGCGTCGAGCTCCATGTTCTTGATCTCGACGTTGCGGTTCTGCTGGGAGAGCTGCTCGGCCTTCTCCTCGAGCTCGGCGTTGGTGCGCTGGAGCTCCGCCGACTGGTCCTGCAGCTCGGTCGTGAGCCGCTGGCTCTGCACGAGGAGCTCCTCGGTGCGCCGGTTGGCCTGGATGGTCGCGAGCGCGACGCCGATGGTCGCCACGAGCCGCCGAGGAACGTCAGGTGCAGCAGCGAGAACGGCGTGACCGAGCCGAGCTCGATGACGCCGAGGCATTCGCCCTCGAAGAGCACGGGCAGCACCACGACGGCCCGCGGCAGCGTCGAGCCGGTGCCGGAGCGGATCGTCAGGTAGTCGTCGGGCACGTCGCGCACGTGCAGCACCCGCCTGCTCGCCGCCGCCTGGCCGACGAGGCCCTCGCCCATGGCGAACGCGGCAGGCGGGGTGCCGACCGCCATCGCGTAGCCGCCGACCATCACCATCAGCCGGTCATGCCCGGCCAGGAAGAACGCCCCGACCTGGGCGTCGACCAGCGGCGAGACCTCGTTCATGATCAGCTGGCAGACCTCGCCCAGGTCGCGCTGGCCCTGGAGCTGTTCGCCGATGCGCGCGAGGTTGGAGTCCAGCCAGTTCTGCTCGGCGTTCTCCGCGGTGGTCTCGCGCAGCGTCGCGATCATCCGGTTGATGTTGTCCTTGAGGTCGGCGATCTCCCCCGCCGCCGCGACCTGGATCTGCTGGGTCAGGTCGCCGCTGGCCACCGAGGTCGCCACACCGGAGATCGCGCGCAGCTGCGAGGTCAGCGTCAGTGCCAGCCGGTTGACGTTCTCGGTGAGGTCGCGCCACGTGCCGGACACGCCCTGGACCTGCGCCTGGCCGCCCAGCTTGCCCTCCGTGCCGACCTCGCGCGCCACGCGCGTCACCTCGTCGGCGAAGCTCGGCAGCTGGTCGACCATCGTGTTCACGGTCGACTTCAGCTCCAGGATCTCCCCGCGCGCCTCCACCGTGATCTTCTGCGACAGGTCCCCGCGCGCGACGGCCGTGGTGACCTGGGCGATGTTGCGCACCTGCACGGTCAGGTTCGACGCCAGCTCGTTGACGTTGACCGTCAGGTCCCGCCAGGTGCCGGACACGCCGCGCACCTGGGCCTGGCCGCCGAGCTTGCCCTCGATGCCCACCTCGCGGGCCACGCGGGTGACCTCGTCGGCGAACGAGGAGAGCTGGTCGACCATCGTGTTCACGGTCGACTTCAGCTCCAGGATCTCCCCGCGCGCGTCGACCGTGATCTTCTGCGACAGGTCCCCCCGCGCGACGGCCGTGGTGACCTGGGCGATGTTGCGCACCTGCATCGTCAGGTTGGACGCGAGCTCGTTGACGTTGTCCGTCAGGTCCCGCCACGTGCCGGCCGCGTTGGGCACCACCGCCTGCCCGCCGAGGCGCCCGTCCGTGCCGACCTCGCGCGCCACCCGGGTCACCTCGTCGGCGAACGACCGGAGCTGGTCGACCATCGTGTTCACGGTCGACTTCAGCTCCAGGATCTCGCCCTGCGCGTCCACCGTGATCTTCTGTGACAGGTCGCCGCGGGCCACCGCCGTCGCGACGTGGGCGATGCCGCGCACCTGGCCGGTGAGGTTCGCGGCCATGACGTTCACCGCGTCGGTGAGGTCCTTCCACGTGCCCGCGACGCCCGGCACCGTCGCCTGCCCGCCGAGCAGGCCCTCCGTGCCGACCTCGCGCGCCACGCGGGTGACCTCGCCCGCGAAGAGACGCAGCGTGGCGGTGAGCGCGTTGATGGTGTCGGCGAGCCCGGCGACCTCGCCCCTGGCGCTCACCGTGATCGTGCGCGACAGGTCGCCCTGCGCGATCGCGGTGGCCGCGTCGGAGATTGACCGCACCTGGTTGGTGAGGTTGGACGCCATCGTGTTCACCGAGTCGGTCAGCGCCCGCCAGGTGCCCGAGACGCCGCGGACGTCGGCCTGCCCACCCAGCCGCCCGTCGGTGCCGACCTCGCGGGCGACGCGGGTGACCTCGTCGGCGAACGACGACAGCTGGTCGACCATCGTGTTCACCGTGCGGCCGATGCGCCGGTACTCGCCGCGCAGCGGGCGGCCCTCGATCTCCAGCGCCATGTGCTGGGACAGGTCGCCCTCGGCCACCGCCTCGATGACGCGCGCGATCTCCGCCGTGGGCGCGGCGAGGTCGTCGACCAGCGCGTTCACCGCGCGGGCGCCGTCGGCCCACGCGCCGTCGTAGGACTCCTCGTCGAGCCGGTCGCCCATCCGGCCCTCGCGGCCGACGCTGCGCCCGATCCGCAGCAGGTCCCGGTTGTGCCGCTGCGCGACCGCGGCCATCTCGTTGAACTGGTCGGCGATCGCGCCCGCCGCCCCCTCCCGGCGCGGAAGCCGGACGTCGAACCGCCCCCGACGCAGCTGGGCCAACGCGCCTGCGAGCTCTGCGAGCACCGGCTCCGACCCGTCGCCGGTGTCGGCCGTCCGCACCTTCCGTGCCGTCGTCACGGGTGTCCGCCTCCCCTCATCGGGCGTCCGGACGCGGACGCCCCGGCGCCGGTGCGCCAGGGTAGTGGACCGCATCCGCCGTGTGGCCGCCCCGTGGCCCCACCGCGGACGGAGCAGGACGGCCGACGGGAAGCGCCGGGCGCCGAGCGGGTCCGGCCGACACCGTGCACACTGCACCCCGTGCCTGCTTCGCGAACGCGGCGGATCCGGCTGCCGCCCGACGCCCGCTCCGCCCGGCAGGCGCGCCGGATGCTGCAGGACGTGCTGGACGCGGTCGACGGCCTGGATCCCGAGGTGGCCGAGACCGCGGTCCTCCTGGCCAGCGAGCTCGCCGAGAACGCGGTGCTGCACGCGGGCACGGAGTTCGAGGTCGACCTCGAGATCGACGGGGGGCTCGACGGCTGGGTGCTCACCGTGTCCGTCACCGACCGCGGGTCCGGCCCGCTCGAGGCGCATCTCGCCGAGCCGCGGCGCCGCTACGGCCGGGCCGCGACGCACGGTCGGGGCCTCGGGCTGGTCGCGAGCCTCGCCACGGCCTGGGGCACACGACACGACGCCGACGGGCGGCACACGGTGTGGTTCACCCTCGGGGGCCGCGCGCCCGCCCCCGAGGGGGTCCCGGCGGCGCCGCCCGACCACGCGCCCGCGCGGGTCAGCGCGGAGCTGGCCCGGCGGCTGCTGCACGTCCCGACGGGGCTGGGCGACCGGCTCCAGCCCGACGAGCTCGTCCAGGAGCTCGCCCGGCGGCTGCGCGACGTGCTCGACGTGCACGCCGTCGCCGTCGTCGTCGACGAGGGCGACGGCGCCGGTCTGGCGGAGGTCACGCGCGCCGGGCCCGCGGGCGGGGCGGTCTTCCTCGACGTCGCGCTGCCCGTGACACCGCCGCTGCGTGGGGCGATCCGGCTGCTCGGGCCGCCCGTCGACAAGGACGGCGTCGCGGAGCTGGTGGAGCTCGTCGCCTACCGGGTCGCGATGGCCGTCGAAACCCAGTGGCTGCGCGCGGTCGACCAGCACCGGCGCGCCTGGATGGCCTACCTCGCGGAAGCCAGCGAGCTGCTGGGCCAGTCGCTCGACGTCGAGCTCGCCGTGGCGGTCGTCCCGCAGGTCGTCGTTCCGCGGCTCGGGCGCTGGTGCGCGGTACACCTGTCCGAGCCCACGAAGACCGGCAACGGCCTGCGGCTCGCCGCGCTGACCCACGCCGACGAAGACGAGCTGCCCGAGCTGCGCGCGGCGCTCGACCCCGCGGCTACGCCCGGCCCCTCCCGTGAGCTGCGCGCCCTGCTGGACCAGGTGGCGCGCACCGGTGCGGCGCCCGTCCGGATCGCCGCGCCGACCGACGGGCTGGCGGTCGCGCTGCGCACCCGCGGGGCCACCATCGGCACGCTGCTGGTGGGGCGCCCGCAGGGCCGCCCGCACTCGCCCGAGGACGCCGTCCTGATCTCCGACATCGCCCGGCGCGCCGCGCTCGCGGTGCAGAACGCCCAGAGCGCCGCCGCCCAGGTGGCCGTGTCGCAGGCGCTGCAACAGGCACTGCTCCCCCGCGCGCTGCCGATGGCTCCGGGTATCGAGCTCGCCGCCGAGTACCTGCCCGCCAGCCGGGGCTCCGACGTGAGCGGGGACTTCTACGACGTGCTGACCGTCGACGCGGACCGCTGGCTGGTCTCCATCGGGGACGTCTGCGGCAAGGGCGCCCGGGCCGCGGCCCGCACCGGGCTGGTGCGCGACGTCCTCCGCGTGCTCGTGCGCGGCGGGCGCGAGCTCACCGACGCCGTGGCCCTGCTCAACGAGGTGATGATGGAGGCGGGCGACCCGCTGCAGTACTGCACGCTGGCCGCCGCGCTCGTCCGCAGGACGGAGGCGGGCGAGCCGCCGGGCCTCGCGGTCGAGCTGCTGCTCGCCGGGCACGAGCGCCCGGTGATGGTGCGGGCCGACGGCCGCGCGGAGCACGTCGGGGCGTTCGGCACGGCGGTCGGACTGCTGTCCGAGGTCGCGGTCGAGGTCACCCGCCACCACCTCGCGCCGGGCGACGCGCTGCTGCTGTACACCGACGGCGTCACCGAACGACGGCGCGGGCAGGAGCAGTTCGGGCCCGAGCGGCTGATCGCGACGGCGGCCCGGGTGGCCGGGCGCCCGGCCCGGCAGGTGGTCGCGGCCGTCCGCGACGCCGTCGAGCGCTTCTCCCCCGATGCGATGACCGACGACGTGGCGTTGTTGGCGGTCCGCGCGCTTCCCTGAGCGGAGCTTGCGGAGCGAACGTCAGGCGCTGAGCGGAGCTTTGCGGAGCGAACGTCGGGCGCTCAGCGGAGCCTGCGTCAGGCGCCGTGGGAACCGACGGCTTCTCCTCGACCCCTTCCGTCGACGGCCCGGCGCGGCGCATGCTGGACGGCGCACGGCTCGAGGCGGCACGAAGGGGACCAGCTCTGTACGACCGACGCAGGCCCCGCCGAGCCCTGCGCCATTGGCCGACCGTCGCGCTGGTGTCGTTCTGTCTCGTCGCGGGCATCCCGGCCACGATCGCGCTCACGCCCGGCCGCGACGTCGTCGCCTTCGGGCAGATCGTCACGGTGGGCGCGCGGCCGGTGCAGCTCAGCCCGGCCGGGCCCGCCCGGCTGGTGCAGGTCGGCAACACCACGCTCGATCTGCGCCCGCTCACGGTGTGGGGGCCGCTGCGCCCGCAGCTCACGATGGGCCCCGTCCAGCGCAACGCTGCGGCCGACGCCGTGTTCGACGCCGACCGCGGCCCAGCGGCCCGCGACGCTGCGGTCGCCGCGATCACCCGGGGGTTCGTCGACTGGTACCTCGAGGCGGGCATCGGCCTGCTGGTGTTCACGCTGGTCGCGGCGGTCGCGGCGGTGGGGATCCGCAGCCTCGTCGCCCTGCGGCGCATCGCGCACGCGGGCCGCGAGCCGCCGCCCGACCTGTGGCGCCGGAGCATCCGGGCCACCCGCCGCACGACGGCGGTCGCGCTCGCCGTGTCGGCGCTCGCCTGGGCGGCCTGCGGGGCGCTGGCGTGGAACGGTGCCGTGCAGGGCCTGCGGGGCGTGAGCTCGCTCGCCCAGCTCGTCGGCGCCTACCACCTGTCCCCCGACCCTGTCGGGCCGCCGGTCACCGGCTACACCGGCGCGGTCATCGGCGATTCGCGGGCGGCTCGGCTCGGCGGTCCGCCGGTGCCCGCGACCGGACCCTACGCCCGGCCGGATGACGCGGTGTGCCAGCGCAGCACCGATTCGCTCGCCTCCGAGATCGGCGACCTCCTGCCCGCCCGCGTCCTCAACCTGGCGTGCCCGGACGCGACGGTCACGGCCGGGCTGCGCGGCCCGCAGGACATCGGCGGGAGGCAGGTGCCCGCCCAGGTCGGCGTGCTGCGCCAGGTGCAGGGCCTGCGCTTCGTCGTCGTCGAGATCGGCCCGAACGACGTCGGCTGGACGGACTTCCTGCGCTACTGCTACGGCGTCCCCGACTGCTCCGACGCGCTCACACAGGGCGAGTTCGACTACCGGCTCGCGGCGTTCGACCGGGCCTACGGCGACCTGCTCGTCGACCTCAACGACCTGCCCGGCCGCCCCCAGGTGATCGTCGTGACGTCCTACGGCGCGTTCGCCTCCCACGCCGACTGCGACGACACGAGGGCCGCCGGGTACCCCGGCCTCGACCCGACCAAGATCGCCCTGCTCACGGCGCGCAACGACCAGCTCAACACCGTCCTCTCGGCTGGGGCGGTGAAGTACGGTTTCGCGGTGGCCCGCCCGGAGCTGTCGCTGCTGTGCGACCCCGAGGCCGACGGGCTGGGCCCGGACATCCAGGGCATGGCCGACCCGTTCCCGTTCCACCCGACGGGCATCGGCTCGCTGCGCACCGCCTCGTCGGTGGTGCGCCTGGTCAACCCGCTCCCCCAGCGTTAGAACCGGGTACGTGTACCGGGTGCTGCACGTCGACCTCGACCAGTTCATCGCCGCGGTCGAGATCCTGCGCCGCCCGGAGCTCGCCGACCGGCCCGTCGTCGTCGGCGGGCACGGCGACCCGACCCGGCGCGGGGTGGTCGCCACGGCGTCCTACGCGGCGCGCGCGTTCGGCGTCCGGTCCGGGATGCCGCTGCGCACCGCGCTCGGCCGCTGTCCCGAGGCGGTGTTCCTCCCCGCCGACAACCCGGCCTACGAGGCGGCGTCGGCGCAGGTCATGGACGTCCTGCGGAGCTTCGACGGGGTCCCCGATCTCACCGTCGAGGTCATGGGGTGGGACGAGGCGTTCGTCGGCGCGACCGTGGAGGGCGCCGAGGAGGCGGACGGCCTGGCGCAACGGATCCAGGCCGCGGTCCGTGAGCGGACGCGCCTGTCGTGCGCGGTCGGGATCGGGGACAACCTGCTCCGGGCGAAGATCGCGACGGAGTTCGGGAAGCCCGGCGGACGCTTCACGCTCACCGCGGAGAACTGGACCGCGGTCATGGGGCACCGGCCGACGCGGGCGCTGTGGGGTATCGGGGCCAAGACGGCCGCGAAGCTCGCCGAGCGGGGCCTGCACACGGTGGCGGAGCTGGGCGCCGCGGACCCGGCGGCGCTCGCCGCCGACCTCGGCCCGGCGCTGGGCCCCTGGTACGTCCAGCTCGGGCGCGGGATCGGGCGGGTCGAGGTGCGCGGCGAGCCGTGGGTCGCCCGCTCCCACGGGCGGGAGGAGACCTTCCCGGCCGACCTCACCGACTGGGCCGACGTCCGCGCGGCCGCGGCCACCCTTGCTCGCCGGGTCGCCGACGACGTGCTGGCCGAGGGCAGGCCCGCGGCGCGTGTGGGCGTCACGGTGCGGTTCGCCCCGTTCACGACCACGACGCGGAGCATGACGCTGCCGGAGCCCACGTCCGACGCCGCCGCGCTGGAGGCGGCCGCGCTGGAGGTGTTGGGGCGGTTCACCCCGGGCCGCCCCGTCCGCCTGGTGGGGGTGCGGGCCGAGTTCCCGAGATGAGCCACTCCACCGCGTCGTCGACGGTCTCGACGGTCGGCGCGTCCGGGGCGGGGGGACGGTCGAGCAGCACGACGGGCAGGCCGAGCTCGCGGGCGGCGACGAGCTTCGCTGCGGTGAGGTCGCCGCCGCTGTCGCGGCAGACCAGCACGTCGATCCGGTGTTCGCGCAGCAGGGCCCGCTCGGCGTCGGCGGTGAAAGGGCCGCGGTCGAGCACCAGGTGGTGGTGCGCGGGCAGGGGCGGGGGCGGCGGGTCGACCGAACGCAGCAGGAACCAGCCGGGCAGGTCCGCGAACGCGGCGAGGCCGCCGGACCCGATCGCCAGGAACACCCGTTCACCGAGGCTGGGGAGCACCGCGGCGGCAGCGGTGGTGTCGGGCACCCAGTGCCAGTGGTCGCCGGGACCTGCCGACCACCCGGGCCTGCGCAGCACGAGGAGCGGGAGGCCGAGCGCGGCCGTGGCGTCGATGGCGTGTGCGGTCATCACCGTCGAGAACGGATGGGTCGCGTCGACGACGACGTCGACGTGGTGGTCGCGCAGCCAGGCCGTGAGCCCGTCGACCCCGCCGAAGCCGCCGATCCGGACGTCGCCTTCGGGCAGCAGCGGCACCGCCACCGCGCCCGCGAGGGACGAGGTCACCGCGATCCCGGCACGGCGGCCGAGGACGGCCGCCAGCCGCCGCGCCTCGGCCGTCCCCCCGAGCAGGAGGACGTTCACCGGCGCCGCAGCAGGTACGTGTCCATGATCCATCCCTTGCGGGCCCGCTCCCGCGCCCTTACCGCCACGATCTCGCCCTTGACGGCGGCGAGGTCGCCCGCGACGAGTACCTCGTCCGGCGAGCCCAGGTATGCGCCCCAGAAGATGTCGACGCCGGTCTCGGGCAGGTCCGCGAAGGCACACCCGGCGTCGAGCATGACCACCACATCGTCGCCGGTCATCCCGGCCCGCGCCAGTCTGCGGCCGGTGGTCACCGTGAACGAGCCGCCCACCCTGCTGAGCACGAGCCGGTGCGCGGCGGCCAGCGCCTGGACCGCGCTGATGCCGGGGATCGACACCACGGTGAGCGGCACGCCCCCGATAGCGCCGAGGTCGCCGAGGATGCGCAGCGTGCCGTCGTAGATCGCGGGATCGCCCCACACGAGGAAGGAGCCGACGCCGCCGTCGGGCACCTCCTCGGCAAGCGCGTGGGCGTAGTGGGCGGCGCGGCGGCGCTGCCAGTCCGCGACGGCGTCCTCGTAGTCGGCGGCGGCGCGGTCGCGCTCGGGATCGGGCATCGTCGCGACGCGGAACGGGCGGCTGACGTGGCGGGCCAGCAGCTCGGCGCGCAGCCCGGCGAGATCGGCGGTGGGCTCACCCTTCTCGACGAGCAGGAACACGTCGGTGCGGTTCAGGGCCGCGACGGCCTGCAACGTGAGGTGGTCGGGGGCGCCCGCCCCGATCCCGATGACCTGAACCGTCCGCACGACCCCGACGTTAGGCCGTCGCCACATGGTCGCCGCCCGGTACCCGCACCACCAGCGCCCCCGCGTCCACGCACATGCGCAGCTCGCGGGCCTCGCCGATCAGGTCGCCGTCCACCTGGGCGGGCTGCGGCACGTCGGAGGTGACGACGATGTCGTGCGCCTGCCAGCGCTCGATGCGCCGTCCGCCGCGGCGGTTGCGGGTGACCACCCGCGCGGCGACGGCGATCCACCCGACCCAGCCCTTCGGGGCGAGGCTCACCACGTCGAGCAGCCCGTCGTCGATGGACGCGTCGGGCATGAGCGCGAGGCCGCCGACCAGCGTGCCGGTGTTGCCGACCACGACCATGCGGGTACTGCGGCGCACCGGATCGCGGCCGTCGAGCGCGATCGCGACCCGGGCGCGGCGCCCCCGCATGGCACGCAGGCCCGAGATGATGTAGGCCAACGGACCGACGCGGCCCTTCAGCTTCTCCGGCGTGCTCTCCATGATCGCCGCGTCGAAACCCGTGCCCGCCATGACGAGGAAAACCAGCTCGTCCCCCTCGTCGGCGGAGATCCTCCCGACGTCGATGACGCGGTCGTCGCCCGTCAGCGCCACCCGGGTGGCCGTGGCGATGTCGGTGGGGAGGCCCAGCGTGCGGGCCAACAGGTTCCCGGTGCCCACCGGCAGCAGGCCCATCGCGACGCCGGTGACCGCCAGCGCCTGCGCGACCGCCCGGACGGTGCCGTCGCCGCCGCAGGCGATGACGACGTCCGCGCCGCGCTCGACCGCGAGCCGGGCCTGACCCGTGCCGGGGTCCTCGGGCGAGGTCAGCAGCCACAGCGGCGGCGCCCAGCCGAGACCGGTGCACACGGCGACCACCTGGCCGCGGACCGACTCGTCGATCTTCACGGGGTTGACGACCACAGCGGCCAGCGGACGGTCCTCCGGCTCGGCGTCGAGCACGTGCTCGCTCCCCCCGTCGCGGCGGCGCAGTGCGAGGACGGCCCCGGTGGCGAGCAACACCACCACCACGCCGACCAGGACGAACCACCAGATGGCGGACACAGTCGCACCCTACGGCTCGACGATCATCCCGGACGGGAGGAGCCGGGCTCCGGGCGCGTCAGGCGGCGAGCAGCGCGCCCGGCTCGGTGTAGGGCAGTCCGAGGTCGTGGGCCACCTGGAGGCTGTGCAGCGCGCCCCGGTGCGTCGAGAGGCCCTTCGCGAGCGCGGGGTCGGTGGCGAGCGCGGCTTCCCAGCCGAGGTTCGCCAGCCGCAGCACGTAGGGCAGCGTGGCGTTCGTCAGCGCGTAGGTGGAGGTGTGCGGCACCGCGCCGGGCATGTTGGCGACGCAGTAGAACACCGAGCCGTGCACCCGGTAGGTGGGGTCGGCGTGCGTGGTGGGACGGGAGTCCTCGAAGCAGCCGCCCTGGTCGATCGCGATGTCGACGAGCACGGAGCCGGGCTTCATCCGGCGCACGAGGTCGTTGCCGACCAGTTTCGGTGCGCGCGCGCCCGGCACCAGGACGGCGCCGATGACGAGGTCGGCCTCGAGGCAGGCCAGCTCGAGCTCGTGGGCGTTGGAGACGACGGTGCGGACGCGACCGGCGTACCGGTCGTCGAGGTGGCGCAGCTTGGCGACGTCGAGGTCGAGCACGGTGACGTCGGCGCCGAGGCCGACGGCCATCGCCACGGCGTTCTGGCCGGAGACGCCCGCGCCGATCACCACGACCTTCCCCGGGCGGACGCCGGGCACGCCGCCGAGCAGCACACCGCGCCCACCCGCGGCAGCGAGGAGCGCGCCCGCGCCCGCCTGCGGGGCGAGGCGCCCCGCGACCTCGCTCATCGGGGCCAGCAGCGGCAGGGTGCCGTCGGGGAGCCGGACCGTCTCGTAGGCGATGGCGGTGGTGCCCGAGTCGAGCAGGGCCCGCGTGCAGTCGAGCGAGGCGGCGAGGTGCAGGTAGGTGAACAGCACCTGGTCGCGGCGCAGCCGGTGGTACTCCTGCCCGATCGGCTCCTTCACCTTGAGCAGCAGGTCCGCCACCGCCCAGACGTCGTCGGCGGTGGGGGCGATCCGCGCGCCCACCGCCTCGAAGTCGGCATCGGCGATGGAGCTGCCCAGGCCCGCCCCGCGCTCCACGAGCACGTGGTGGCCGGAGCGGACGAGCTCGCGCGCCCCCGAAGGGGTCAGCGCAACGCGGTACTCGTGGTTCTTGACCTCGCGGGGTACACCGATTCGCATGCTCCGAGGATGAAGATATGGACGACTGAACAGCAACTTTCCCGCAGGAGATTCTCTAGGATTCCCCTATGCCATTGCCTCCTGCGGGAACGGTGCGGGGTCGACGGCTGCCGCCGAAGGATCTGCGGCCGCTCGACGACACCGACCGCGCCATCCTGCGGGCGCTCGTCGACGACGCCCGCATCTCCAACAAGGACCTCGCCGAGAAGGCCGGGGTCGCGCAGTCCACGTGCCTGGCCAGGGTGCGGGCGCTGCGCGCCGCGGGCGTGATCAGGGGCTACCACGCCGACATCGAGCCCAAGGCGCTCGGCCACGACCTCCAGGCCATGATCGCCATCCGGCTGCAGCCGCACGCGCGCGGGGCGATGGCCCAGGTCACGGCCGAACTCTCGCGGCGGCCGGAGGTGCTCGAGGTGTACTTCCTCGCGGGCGCCAACGACTTCCTCGTGCACGTCGCCACGGCCAGCACGGACGCGCTCCGGCACTTCGTCGGCGACCAGCTCAACCGCAACCCCGCCATCGCGGGCACCGAGACCAACCTGATCTTCGAGCACACCCGCGCGGCGGGCCTGCGCGCCTGACCCGGCCCCGCGCCCACCGAGCCCTGGCCCGCCGAGCCCGACCCAGGCGTCCTGCAGAGGCCGCATACGCCTCGCAGATCGCCGGGACTCTGCGCGGCGCACAGCCGGTCTGCGAAGCGCATGACGCGCACCGGCGGGCAGGCGGGCGGGGCGGGCCCAGGGGTGGCAGGGTGCAGCGGTGGGGATCTTCCAGCGGGACGAGGTGGTGGGCGGGCCCGGCGCCGACGGGGACGACCGCGGGGAGACGGCCGCCGCGCTCCGGCGCCGTCGGCGCGTGGTCGGCGTGACGGCCGCGGCGGGCGTCGGGGTGCTGGGCGCCTCGCTCGCCGCCCGTCCCGGCTCGCGCCGCTTCTACGGCCTCACCACCGCGACGGCGCTCATCTGGACCGCGGGCGGGCTGGCTTCGGGCCCCGTGCCCCGCGGCTGGTCCCGCGGACGCGACGGGGTGCCCCGCCGTCCGTTCGCCGGGCCGGCCCTCGTCGGGGCCGGCGCGTTCGGCGCGTTCTACGGCGCAGGTCTCGTGGCGCGGCGCATCCCGCCCCTCGACCGCGCGATCACCTCGGTGCTGCGCTACGCCGACCAGGGCACGGGCGGGCTCGTGTTGGCTACCACCCTCGCCAACGGCGCGGCCGAGGAGGTCTTCTTCCGCGGCGCCCTCTACGCCGCCGCGGGGCGCCGCCCGGCGACGGTGTCGACGGCGGTGTACACGCTCGCCACCACCGCCACCCGCAACCCCGCCCTCGTGCTCGCCTCAGTGGTGATGGGCGCCCTCTTCGCCCGGCAGCGCCAGGCCACCGGCGGGATCCAGGCCCCGCTGGTGACCCACCTGACCTGGTCAGCGCTGATGGTGCGCTTCCTCCCGCGGCTCTTCCCCGGGGCGCGGTCGCCCGAGCGGACGTCCTGAAGGGGACGCCCCCGGCGCACACTCCTGCGATTCCCAATGCAACATCCACCCCGATGCGACATTGCACAGCGATAGGCGGAAAAGCTATTCTTGTGAGTGCGATCTGAGAATGAATTCGTAGCTCTACATCTCCATAATAACATGGGCGGGGAGAGCGCGGACCGACCCCCCTTCGAGCAGGAGCTGGAGGCGGAGACCGGGCGGATCCACCGCCTGCATGCGCTGCTCACCACCGAGCTCGTGGCCGCCACGGCACAGGCGCGGGGCATGCTGGCCGCGCCGACGGGCGGGGAGCTCAGCGCCCGCTGGGAGCGCGACGTCTCCGTGCACCGCTGGTCGGAGCGGGTGGCTGCGCTGAATGCCGCCCGCTCGGGGTTGTGCTTCGGCAGGCTCGACCACGCCGACGGGTCGACGAGCTACATCGGCCGCATCGGGCTCACCGATCCCGCGGACGGGGAAAGCGCGCTCATCGACTGGCGGGCGCCCGCCAGCCAGCCGTTCTACTGCGCAACGTTGGCCACGCCGCTCGGCGTGACCCGGCGACGGCATTTCCAGCTCGCCGGGAGGGCGCCCGACGAGCGGGTCACCACTTTCCACGACGATGTGCTGGACCAGGAGACCGATTCCGAATCCGCTTCCGATCCGGCGCTGCTCGCCGCGCTGAAGGCGCCGCGCGGGTCGATGATGCGTGACATCGTGACGACGATCCAGGCCGAGCAGGACGCGATCATCCGGCTGCCGCTCTCCGGCGTCGTCATGATCGAGGGTGGCCCCGGGACCGGGAAGACCGCGGTCGCGCTGCACCGTGTCGCCTACCTGCTCTACACCCATCGCGAGCGGCTGGCCCGCAGCGGCGTGCTGGTCGTCGGCCCCAGCGCCGGGTTCATCCGGTACGTCGGGGGCGTGCTCCCCGCGCTGGGCGAGTCGGCGGTGGTGTTCACCACCCCCGGCAGGCTGGCGCACGGCGTCGTCGCGACCGCCGTCGACCAGGACGAGGCGGCCCGCACGAAGGGCGGGCTGGCGATGCTGGACGTGCTGCGCCGCGCCGTCGCCGACCGGCAGGAGCTGCCCGGGTCGCCGATCGCGATCGAGCTCGACGACGTCACTGTCGAGATCGACCGTGCGACGGCGGCAGAAGCCAGAAGGCGCGCTCGGGCCACCGGCCTGCCCCACAACGCCGCACGGACGACGTTCCGCGACACGCTCGGCAGCCTGCTCGTCCAGCAGGGCGTCGAGCGGCTCCACCAGAACCTGGAGGACCCGCCCGAGCTCGCCGACATCCTCCGCGAGCTCGGCGACCTCCCGGAGATCGAGCCCACGGGCGCGGCGCAGCTGTCGGCAGAGCTCCGCCACGAGCTGCGCGACGACCTGCGCTCGGACCTCGACTTCCACGCGGCGGTCGAGCGGCTCTGGCCGGTGCTGAACCCGGAGCGGCTCCTCGCCGAGCTCTTCGCGTCGCCGCACCGGCTGGCCTCGGCAGGCGGCGGGACCGACCTCTCCGGGCTCTGCCGCGCCGAGGACTCCGCGTGGACGGTGGCGGACGCGCCGCTGCTCGACGAGCTGGCCGAGCTGCTCGGTCCCCCGCTCGGCGCGTCAGGTGGGCGGGGCACGCCGGAGCGCGAGCCCGACAGTGCTGTTCAACGGGCCTACGCCGCGGAGGTGCTGAGCATCCTGGAGGCGACCGACCGCCAGATCGCCGGGGAGGATCCCGACGAGCTGCGCCCGACCGACTTCGTCACAGCGGACATGCTCGCCGCCCGGCAGGTGCCCGAGCACCTCATGAGCGTCGCCGAGCGGGCGGCGGCCGACCGGGACTGGCGCTTCGGGCATCTCGTCGTCGACGAGGCGCAGGAGCTCTCCGCCATGGACTGGCACGTCCTGTTGCGGCGCTGCCCTTCCCATTCGATCACCGCGGTGGGCGACCTCGCGCAGCGCAGCGCCCCCGCGGGAGCGCATGCGTGGGCGGACGTCCTCGCCCCGCACCTCGGTTCCCGGTGGACCTACCGGACGCTCACGGTGAACTACCGGACGCCTGCCGAGATCATGGCGCTGGCCGCCACCGTGCTGGCCGAGTTCGCGCCCGACCGGCAGCCGCCCGAGTCGGTGCGGGCGACCGGGGTGGATCCGTGGCGGCGCACCGTGCCCGCGACCGACGTCGCAGCGGAGCTGCGCAAGGCGGTCGATGCGGAGGTGGCGCAACTGGGCCGCGGGACGCTGGCGGTGATCGCCGCGGACATGCACGACGTTGTGGGCCTCGCCGGTCTTCCCGCGCAGCTGCACTCCCCGGTGTCGGCGAAAGGTCTCGAGTTCGACGCCGTCGTGATCGTCGACCCGGAGCGGATCCGGGCACACAACCCTGCCGACCTCTACGTCGCTATGACCCGCGCCACCCAGCGGCTCGGGCTGCTGCATGTCGAGCGCTGAGCCGGCAGGACCACGCAGACCACGAAAGGGGGCAACTAGGAGCGGGTGAACGCGGCCAACCCGTCGAGCAACCGGTCGACGTCGGCGTCGTCGACATAGGGCGCGAGCCCGATCCGCAGCGCGCCCGTGTCGCCCAGCCCGAGCCGTCGCGAGGCCTCCAGGGCGTAGAACGACCCGGCGGGCGCGTTGACCCCCCGCTCCGCGAGGAACGCATAGGCCTCCTGCTCGCGCCCGCCCAGCCCCACGAGCAGGGTCGGGGTGCGGTGCCTCGCCCGGGAGTACACCGTGACGCCGGGCAACCGGCGCAGGCCCTCCTCGATGCGGGCGCGCAGGCCGTCCTCGTAGGCCTCGACGGCGGCCATCGACACCAGCAGCTGGTCCCGCCGCGAGCCCCCTGCCCCGGCGATGCCCGCGAGGAAGTCCACCGCCGCCGTGGTGCCCGCGAGCAGTTCGTAGGGCAGCGTGCCCAGCTCGAACCGCTCGGGCACGTCGTCGCTCGAGGGGGCGAGCTTGGCCGGTCGGAGCGTCTCGAGCAGTGCAGGAGCGCCCGCGAGCACGCCGCAGTGCGGGCCGAGGAACTTGTACGGCGAACAGGCGTACAGGTCGGCGCCCAGCGCTTCGCTGTGGACGGCGGTGTGCGCGGTGTAGTGCACGCCGTCGACGTAGACGAGCGCGCCCGCGGCGTGCGCCAGGTCGGCGATCGCGCGGACCGGCGGGCGGGTGCCCAGGAGGTTGGACGCGGCCGTGACGGCGACCAGCCGGGTGTGCGGCGACAGGACGGCGGCGATGTCGTCCTCGGTGAGCTCCGCGGTGGCCGGGTCGAACTCGGCCCAGCGCACCCTCGCCCCCACCGCCTCGGCGGCCAGGAGAAACGGCCGGATGTTCGCGTCGTGGTCGAGGCGCGTCACCACCACCTCGTCGCCGGGACCCCAGGTCGAGGCCAACGTGCGCGCCATGTCGAAGGTCAGCGCCGTCATGCTGCGGCCGAAGACGACGCCGCGGGGGTCGGCGCCGAGCAGGTCGGCCATCGCCGACCGCGCGCCGAGGACGATCCCGTCGGCGGTGCGCTCGGCCTCGGTGACCCGTCCGCGGTTGGCGAGCGGCGCGACGAGGGCGCGGGCCACCGCGTCGGCGACGGCGTCGGGCACCTGCGTGCCGCCGGGCCCGTCGAAGTGTGCGTAGCCCGCCTTCAGCGCGGGGAAGCGGTCCCGGAGTGCGGCGACGTCGTAGAGCACGACCATCAACCTAGGGGACGCGGCCGCTCCAGGTCGGTTCCACCGTCGCCCATTCCCGCGCCCAGGCCGCGGCGGTGTGATGCGCCGTCCAGGCGTGCACCACCGTCCACAGCAACGCGAGGACGGCCCAGCCCGCGAGCGCCACGGCCACGCCCCACGTCCACCCGACCACCACGGCCGCCGCTGCCGACAGGGGCGTCGGGACGAGTGCGCCCGCGCGGTCCGTCCAGACCGGCACGGTGTCACCGGCGGAGCGCCGCGTGCCGACGACGATGCGACCCTCGGTCACCTGGCCGTCGGGTGCGGTCCACCGGGCGAGGACCGTGCGGGGGCGGGCTCCGTCGACGAGCACCATCCCGTCGGCGTCGTCCAGCAGGGTGGCGCGGGTGAGCGTCCGACTGGCGGACTCGGCCCGCGACCTCGCCAGGGTGTGCTCGTGCCCGAGATGGCCGACCGCCACCGCGAGCAGCACCACGCCGACCGCGCAGGTGATCAGCGCCCAGGCGACCAGGTCCTCGAGCCGGTCGGTGCCGCGGGCGCGCATGCGCAGCGGACGGCGTCTGCGCCTCGGTGCGACCGCCACGTCCCCATCCCCTTCGCCGCCGCGCACCGCCGCGGCACGCGCTTGTCCGATCCGTCGCCCCCATGACACGGAGCGTTACGGAAGATCACCGCGGTGCGACGACCGGCGGCCTCGGCACGACGAGCAGCAGCCTCACCAGGCGGCGGGATCACCCGGGTCCGCGGGCTCGGCCCGGTGTCGACCCTGGCGCAGACCGCGCTGGTAGGTGGCCAGGCGTTCGCGGACCCGGTCGGGCACCCGGTCCGCGGGGGTGGCGGGCTGGGCGTGGGCGCCCTCGCCGCTGCCGTCCTGGAGGCGCGGCGCCACCAGGCGACCGCCCGGCCGCCTGCGCGGCAGGCCCTCGGCCGTGAACGTGGTGTCCTCGGTGCGGGCCGCGCGCTCGGCGGCCGCACGCCACTCCCGGTCGCCGGGCGACTCCCAGTCGGTGGCGGCGGCCTGGGGCACGTCGTCACGGAACCACGCCGACGCGACGGCTTCGAAGATCGGCGTGGCCACGGACTGGCTCTCGGATCCGGCGGGCAGGTCGACGAGCGGGCCGAACAGCTCGTCGACCGGGTCCGTGCCGGGATGCGACCGGCCGTTGGCGGTGCGGGACTCGGAGGTGGTGGACCCCGGATAGTCGCCGTAGGACCGGTCGGCCGACAGCTCGCTGAACAGCGTCTCGACCGTGGGGCGGGGCGAGGGCCGGTGGCCGAGCGGATCGACGGGCAGGCCGTGGGCGGGTGTCTCGGCATCGTGTGCGGCGGCGTAGCCGTTGGAGCCGCCTGCATATTCCGACGAGCCGAAGGAGCGGTCCAACTCGCCGGACGGCCGCGCCGGGGGCTCCGGCCAGGGGGCGTACTCCAGCTCCTGGACGCTCACGGCGCGCGCCGGGCAGTGGATGGTGACGATCGCGGCGCCCGGGCCCGCCGGGCCGGGCAGCGGAGTGCGCAGCACCAGCCCGCTGCGCGAGCGCTGCGCGATCAGCGCGGCGACCGCCATCCCCCGCTTGCCTCCCGGGTCGTAGCGGGTGCTGCTGGCCGTGCGGATCTCCACCACGACGCCGCCGGGCGACTCCGTGCGGTGGGACACCTCGACCCGGGCACCGGGATGGATCGCCGTAACGTGGTCGACCGCCTCGGCCACGACGTGCAGCAGCTCGGTCGCCGCGGCGGGCTCGACGGTGGCGCTGGGCCCGCTGCGCACGTCCACCCGCATCGGTTCGTCCGTCGCGTCGACCGCCTCGTCGAGCAGCGCGGAGAGCCGGACCGGTGCACCCGGCCGCGCCCCCGTGTCGACGCCCGCGAGTAGCAGAAGCGTTTCGGCGTCGTGCCGCATGCGCCGGGCGGTGTCGATCAGCTCCGGAAGGCCCGGCGGTTCGGGGGCGAGGGGGTCGGCCCGCATCCGGTCCACCAGCCGCACGTTGCGGTCGACCCGCTCCCGCAGCCGCCAGAGCACGTCGACGGACACGTCGCCGCTCGCCGGGTCGCCCGCCGCGGTGTCGGCGGCCACGGGCGCGCGACGGCCGACGCGACCGTTCTCGCGAGTGGCCGTGCCCTGGCGCCCGACGTTCGCCGAGTCACCCTCGGTCGCGAACATGTCGTCGCCCACCATCGGTCCTCTCGAGTGGGGTTCGGCCGTGCGTTCCACCGCCACGCCGCTTGGGGAGCGCTGACGAGGCCACAGCGGCCGGTCCTTGGCCTGCACGCTACCCGGACAAGCCCACGATCCACCATCGCACCGGCGCCCAGCACGCGAGTGGCTGCGACGGGCGGCCGGTCAGGCGGGCCCTTCCGGCGCAGAAGGTGGCGCTCCGTGACCAGACGTAAACCAGCCCACGGCCAGGTCGCGTCCGTGTGCAGGAGCAGCGGATCGCCCGACGGCAGCTCTGCAGCCGCCGCGGGGGTCGGGCAGTACGACATCGGTCAGCCTGGCGCCCGGTTCAGGCCGGGGCGTCTCAGGTGTCGTCCGACGCCGCCTGGCGGCCCGCCCCGAAGTAGGCGGCGACCGCCTCGGCGTCCGGGAGCTCGGCGGCGTCGCACAGCGACCCGAAGGACGCGTTCCAGAACGGGCCCTCCCGCTGCGTCCACGGACCGACGTAGGCGTAGGGGCCCGCGTGTCCGGCGTCGCCCGGGGAGATCCCGTAGTTGACCTCGTCGACCGTGATGCCCAGGTCGAAGTGCTCGGGCCACAGCACCGGCTCGGTGTCCGGGGCGAACGCGCGCAGCCCTTCCTCGCCGCGGGCGAACCAGTCGGCGAGCTCGGCCGCCGCGGTCGGGTCCACCGCAAGGGGGGCGTCGTCGGTGAGGTCGGCGTGGTCGGAGTAGTTGGTCGGCGCGCCCGCCTCGACGCCCGCGGCCCGCGCGACGTCCGCGACCGTCCCCGCGAGCGGCACCCGGCGATCGGGCCCGACCAGCTCGCTCCCCTCGACCCGCCACGGCCCCGCCACCTGCCCGAAGCCCCCGGGGGCGACGCACAGCCTGATGGTGCCCTGCGCCCGGTACTGGGGGCCCGCGAGCAGTCGCTCGGCCACGGCGTGCAGCGACTTGCGGGTGGCGCTCGACACGTGCTCGTCCATCTGTCCTCCTGATCGGCGGCGGGTGTAGGCGAGTCTCCTCCCCCGCGCAGGCCGCGACACGCACCCGCGGACGTGATCACGATGGTTGGGCGGCGCCGCAAGAGGGCATCCCGTTTCCGTAGGCAAGCGAAGGGAGTGGGCCATGGCGCTCAACGACAAGTTCGACAACAAGGCCGAGGAGCTCAAGGGCAAGGCCAAGGAAGGCGCGGGCCGGGCGACCGACGACCCGGACCTCGAGGCCGAGGGCCGCGCCGACCAGGCGTCCGGCTCGGTCAAGCAGGCGGGCGAGAAGGTCAAGGACGCTGCGAAGTCGGTGTTCGGCAAGTAGGCCTCACGCCGCGGCGGTGGTCTCCGAAGCGCCCGTCGCACGGGCGGCCGCGGGCTCCCGGTGAATGTACCGGCGCCCGCGCAGCGCGGAGGCCACCGCAGCGACGAGGCACGCGGCCGCGGCGAAGCCGAGCGCCAGCGTCAGCCCCGCGGCGAACGGACCGGCGATGAGCTGCGGGAAGAACGAGCGCCCCGTCAGGTAGGCGGCACTCTGCGGGTTCAGCGCGTCCAGTACACCCGGACCCAGCAGGCTCTGGATCGGGTTGTCCCCCAGCAACGCGGCGAAGAGCGTGCTCACCGGCGGCAGGGCGGCCACCCGCTGCGCCACCGCCGGGGGCACCCCTTGCGCGGTCAGGCCCGCGGTCAGCGTGGTGGGCAGCGTGGCGGCGAGGCCCAGGATCAGCATCGAGAAGAAGATGCCGATCGAGAGCACGGTGGCCGAGTTCTGGAACGTCGAGGTCATCCCGGCGCCCACCCCGCGCTCGCCCGAGGGCAGGCTGTTCATGATCGCCGCGCGGTTGGGTGAGCTGAAGAGCCCCATGGCCAACCCGTTCAGCACCAGCACGGCCGCGAAGGCGCGGTAGTCGAAGTCGACCGGCAGCAGGTCGAGCAGCAGGAAGCTCCCCGCGGCCAGCACCATCCCCCCGGTGGTGAAGGGGCGGGCGCCGAACCGGTCCGACAGCACGCCCGAGAGCGGACCCGCCACGAGGAACCCGACGGTGAGCGGCAGCATGTAGATCCCGGCCCACAGCGGCGTCTCGGCGAAGTCGTACCCGTGCTCGGGCAGCCAGATCCCCTGCAGCCAGATGATGAGGATGAACTGCAGCCCGCCGCGGCCCAGCGCCGCGAGCAGGTTGGCGACGTTGCCCGCGGTGAAGGCCCTGATGCGGAACAGCGACAGGTCGAACATGGGCTCGGCCACCCGCGTCTCGATCACGCCGAACGCGACGAGCACCACCACGCCGCCGCCGATGAGACCCAGCACGGTCGGGCTGGTCCAGCCCATGGTGTGCCCGGCGTAGGGCTGGATGCCGTAGGTGATGCCGACGAGTACGGCGACGAGGCCCACCGCGAAGGTCACGTTCCCCCACCAGTCCAGGCGGGCGGGCCTGCGCGGGCGGGTCTCGCGGAGCTTCGCGTAGGCCCAGACCGTGCCGAAGAGGCCGACCGGCACGGACACGAGGAAGATCAGCCGCCAGTCCAGCGGCGCGAGCACGCCGCCGACGACCAGCCCGACGAACGATCCGGCGATGCCCGCGACCTGGTTGATGCCCAGCGCGAGGCCCCGTTGCTCGGCCGGGAAGGCATCGGTGAGGATCGCGGTGGAGTTGGCCAGCAGCAGCGCGCCGCCGACGCCCTGCAGCACCCGCATCACGATCAGCCACAGCGCCCCCGCCGCACCGTGCATCCAGGTGGCCGCGAGCAGCACCGAGAACACCGTGAAGACCGCGAAGCCGAGGTTGTACATGCGGGTGCGGCCGAACATGTCGCCGAGCCGCCCGAAGCTGACGACGAGCACGGCCGTCACCACGAGGTAGCCCATGATCAGCCACAGCAGGTACCCGACGTTGCCCGGGGCGAGCGGGTCGATGCCGATGCCCCGGAAGATGTCCGGGAGGGCGATGAGCAGGATCGACATGTTGATCGTGACGATCAGGACGCCGATCGTCGTGTTGGACAGCGCGATCCAGCGGTAGTTTTTGTTGAGCATTGCTCACTAGTCTACGGCCGCAGCGCGGTCAGTACATCATCCGCGGGTCGACGTAGTGCTTGAACTCGAGCAGGTTGTGCGAGGGGTCCTGCAGCACGAACGACTCGTGCTCCTCGGCCGTGCCCGCGAAGCGGTGGAACGGCTCCTCGAAGAACCGCAGCTTCCGGAGCCGGGCCAGGCGCAGCAGCCGCTCCCAGTCGTCGCGGTGCCGGAACGTCACCCCGAAGTGCCGGGGGTACAGCCGCGGCTCGGCGACGATCTCGTCGGAGAGATGGCAGACGACCTGGTCGCCGAAGAAGTCCAGGGTGATCCGGTCGGCGTAGCGGCGGGCGAGCTTGCAGCCCAGCCCGGCGCCGTAGAACTCCTGGGCCTCATCGAGGTCGGCCGCCGGGATGGCCAGGTGGAACGCGTCGTCCTGCGTGCGCATCCCTACCCGCCCGTCCGCATCGTGTCCGACCGCAGCCCCAGCCGCAGCGTCTCCAGCGAGAGGACGTCCTGGGCGTGCACGTTGCCGAGGTTGACCGAGGCCCCGAGCCGCTTCACGAAGAACGTCTGCAGCTCCTTCGTCGGGGCCTCGAACAGCAGCCGCTCGACGTCGACGCCGGAGGCGAGGACGTCCTCGACGATGTCGCCCCGCGGCCGCCCGTCCGGGTGGCAGAGCCCGCTGCGCCCGCTCTCCCGCGCCTCCGCGGTGACCAGGCGGGCACCCGCCGCCAGGTCCTGGCCGATCGCCTCGATCCACTCCGTCGCCGACATCGCGTCGGCACGGCCGGGGTCCTTGAACCCGACCTCGCTGATCACCGTGAACTCGTCGGCCATCGCCGCGACCCAGCGGGCCTTCTCGGCGTTGTTCATCGCGATCGTCCCGTTCGACACCTCGACGTGCGTGGCGCCCAGCGACCGGCACAGGTCGCGGAACTCGTCGACCATCCCGTCCAGCGCGAACCGCTCGAACAGCGTGCCGCCGAAGTAGAACGTGATGCCCGCCTCGCGCAGCACGTCGATCTTGCGCTTGATGTCCCGGGTGACGAGCGCGGTACACCACCCGAACTTCACCAGGTCGACGTGCTCGCCGACGCTCTCGATCGCGTCCACGAACTGCCCGGTGAACAGCCCCGTGTCGATCACCATCGTCAGCCCGGTCCGGCGGGGCCCGGACTGGCGCAGTTCGCGGGCGGGCAGCTCGAGCCTCGTGTCGATCATCCTTTTCTCCTGTCGCTCGGTTTTCCGGTGAGAGGCATGCGCAGCGGGGTGGCGCGGAACAGCGCGACGAGGGCGAGCGAGCCCGCGACCGCGACGAGGTAGACGACGACCGTCGGCAGCGGTGGGGGCAGCGCCACCGCGGGCGCGGACGGGCCTTCGACCGTCATCGCCCAGAGGATCACCGGATGCACGAGGAACACGCCGAAGGAGCGCTCGGAGGCCCACCCGACCCAGCGCGGGGCCCGCCCGCCGCGCGCCCGTGCCCAGACCAGGCCGAGCAGCGCGAACCCCGCCACCACCGCGACCACCCACGGGAGCATCACCGGCTGGAACACGTCGCTCGCGAACTGCGGGTCGGTGCCGGTCGCGACGGCCCGGAGGTACCAGCCCTCGGCCGCGACGCCCGTCACGACGAGGGCCGCGACGACCAGCGCCGGATGGCGCCACAGCGCGTCGAGCACGCGCTCGCGGTGCAGCGCGACGACGCCGCCGAGGGTCAGGAAGAACACGTAGGAGCCGACGAACGATCCCGCGTAGGGCAGCAACACGGCCTTCAGCCCGGTCGGGGCGGGGTCGTGGATCCACAGGTCGAGGAAGACCTGGAGGACCGCGGCGGCGAGCAGCAGCCACCGGTGCCTGCCCTTCGTCGCCACGAGCAGCCGCTGGAAGAGCGGGAACAGCAGGTAGAACTGCATCGAGACGAGCAGGAAGTACAGGTGGTACCAGCCGGTGCCGGTCGCGAGGTTGAGGAGGAAGGACCTCTGGGCTTCGGCGGGCGGCGTCGCGACGATCGCCAGGCGTGCGCCGTCGTAGGTCACCGACTGCAACGCGGTGTAGATCGCCGTCCACGCGACGTAGGGCACCCCGACCAGCAGGAACCGCCGCCGCCAGAACGGGCCGGACCGGGGTGGGGTCTCGCCGTGGCGATGCATGAGCACGAACGCGGTGAGCACGAAGAACGCCTCGCGCGTGAAGTGCAGCAGCATGACGAGCGCGTCCGCGCGCGGGTCGTCCAGCGGATGCGTCGTGGAGAGCGTGTGCACCGCGATCACGCACGCGAACGTCAGCACCCGCACGACGTCGGCCGACGGGACGTGACGCCGTGGTCGTCGCGAGACCGACGTCTCCGGGGTTCGAGCACCGGGAAGCGCGGTCTCGACGGGATCGCTCGCGGGCTCGACCGCCGTCACCGGGCCGCCGCCTCGGCCGCCAGCCCCGCGCGCACCGCGGCCCGCCGGACCTTGCCGGTGGGCCCGACCGGGAACCGCTCGACCACCCGGATCTCCACCGGCCGCTTGAACGCCGCCAGCTCCCGCGCGCACCGCTCCCCCAGCCGCCCGACCGGGTCGTCCGCGCCGTGCGCGTCATCCCCGTCGAGGCGGACCAGCGCCACGGGCACCGCGCCGAGCACGTCGTGCGGGCGGGCCGCCACGACCGCCTCGACGACGGCGGGGTCCCCGAGCAGCACCTCCTCGA
The DNA here is from genome assembly GCA_963770115.1 of uncultured Actinomycetota bacterium. GTDB lineage: Bacteria > Actinomycetota > Actinomycetes > Mycobacteriales > Pseudonocardiaceae > Pseudonocardia. The sequence goes on along the minus strand of CAVYOT010000006.1, from coordinate 24,354 downwards.
CCTCGCGAGGGTGCACCAGCTCGCCGCCGCGGTTGACGACGTCGTCCGCGCGGCCGTGCAGGTAGAGCGTGCCCGTCGGTGTCCAGGGCGCCGAGGTCGGCGGTGTCGAGCCATCCTGCCGAGTCGAAGCGGTCCGCGGCGCCGCCGCCGACATAGCCCCGGATCACCCCGGCCCCCCGGATCCGCACCCGCCCGACGACGCCCGGCGCGCACACCCGCCCGGCGTCGTCCACCACCCGCAGCTCGACGCCGACCGGCCTGCCGACCGACCCCGGCCGGATGCGGCTCGTCCAGCGCGGTCGCGGTGATCTGGCTCGCCGCCTCGGTCATGCCGTAGCTCTCGACGACCGGGAGCCCGGTGCGTGCCGCGAACAGGTCGCGCACGGCCGGTGGCAGCGGCCGCCGACGCCGACCGCACGAAGCGCAGCCGCGCGGGCACGACGGGCTCCGCGGCGTCACGGGCGAGGATCGCGAGGATCGCGGGGGCGGCGTTCACCCACGTGATGTCCCGTTCGCACAGCAGCTCCCAGAACCCGGTGCGGCGGAACCGCCGGTCCAGCACCAGCTCACCGCCCGCGACGAGGGTGGCCAGCAGGCCCACGACCTGCGCGTTCACGTGGAACAGCGGCAGCGGGCAGAAGCCGCGGTCGGCCCGGGTGAGCCGATGGTGGGCCGCCACCGCACGGGCCACGTGCAGGCACTGGGCCTCGGTGAGCGCGACGGCTTTCGGCGCCCCCGTCGACCCTGACGTCAGCAGCAGCACCGTTCCGGGCCCCTCATCGGCGCGGCTCGGCACCCCGGCAGGTGTCGCGGGCAGGCCGTGCGGCGTGACGCGCACGCCCGCGCGGTCCGCGCGGTCGGTGAGCACCACGGCGGGCGACACCACCTCCCGGGCCCGTTCGGCCTCCGCGGGCGGCGCGCCCGGGTCGACCGGCGCCGAGCAGCGGCCCGCTGCGACGACCGCGAGATGCGCGACGGCGAACGCGAGCGGATCGGCGATGTCGAGCAGGACGCGCGCGCCGGGACCCACCCTCCGGGCGGCGAGCTCGCCCGCCCACGTGTCCACCGCGGCGGCCAGCGCGCGGTGGTCGACGGCGCGGCGGCTGCGGGCATCCGACACGAACGTGGTCGCGGCGGCCCGCTCGGAGATCAGCTTGCGCAAGCGGGGAGCCATGTCCACCGACGATGACCGCCGAACCTGTGAACCTGCTGTGCGGGAAATGTGCTGCTCCTCAGTACTCGGCTGATCTCGACGAGGCCGTATCGCCGCCAGGAGGTTCTGGCGCATACTCGCCCCGTGAGGGGCCTACGCCGGACGAGAGCGATCGTCGGCGGCCTGTTTGCGCTGTTCACGGCGTTCGTTGTGGTGATCGTCGGCCTGTCCGACTCGGCGGGCGCCACCGCCGGATCCTCGGCCGGGGCGGGCGCAGGATCGGTGCCCACCACCCCGCCCGACCTCGCCGGGACGGTTGTCACCGAACACTCCCTCACCGTCGCGGGCGTGGTGCGGACCTACCGCACGATCGCCCCCGGACCGGCGGCGGCCACCACATCGACCCCAGCGGCGACCCCGGCGTTGAACACGGCGTTGAACACGGCGTTGAACACGGCCCGTCTCCTGCCGCTGCTCGTCGTCCTGCACGGCCGCGGCCAGCAGCCCTGGACGGCCGTGCGCGCCACCGGCTTCCTCCCGCTCGCCCGCCGCGGCCAGGCGGTGCTCGTCTACCCCGACGGCCTCGCCCGGTCCTGGAACGCGGGCTCCGGCTGCTGCGGCGTCGCGGGCACGCGCGGCACACCCGACACGGCGTTCGTCGCCGCGGTCGTCGCGGCGTCGCTGCGCACCCTGCCGGTCGACCCCGGCCGGGTCTACCTCGTCGGCTACAGCAACGGGGGCAAGCTGGCCTGGTCGCTGGCCTGCGGGCACGCCGCCCTCTTCGCGGCCGTCGCCACCTACGGCGCGGTGCCGCTCACGCCCTGCACGGCGAGCGCGGCGCTGCCCTCGATGATGGCCGTCGGGGTCCACGACCACGTGCTGCCGATCGGCGGCGACCAGAGGGCCCACCCCGCGCTGCCGTCGGCCAGGGCGGCGGCGGCCTGGCTCGCCGCGCGCGACCGCTGCACGACACCCTCGGTGACGTCCACCGAGGCGGGCGCCGTGCTGCAGCGCTGGACGACCTGTCGGGCGGGCACCGAGGTGGACCTCGCGGTCTACCCCGGTGCCGACCACAACTGGCCCGCCTCCGTCACGGAGCGGATGTGGACGTTCCTCGCGGCGCGCCGCTCCCCTGCTCCCGGGACGCGAGGCCCGGAGGCGCGGACGCCAGTGCCCGCGTGATCGCGCCGACCAGTGCGAGCGCCGCCTCCTCCGTGAGCTCGACGGCGACCCGCGCCGAGGGTCCGCGTTCCGGCGCCAGGAAGTCGATGTTGACGGTGTGCCCGTACGGCGCGTGGACCGGGTGGTCGACGTACGCCGTGGCGTCGGTCAGCGCAAACCATCCCTGCGCGCCCTTGCCGCTGCCCTCGATCGCGACCTTCTCGGTGACGTAGGTGCACACGGGTCACACCGCCAGGTGGGTGCCGAGGAACGCGAAGATCTTCGCCCAGCCGTCGACGGCCGCCTCGGGGCGGTAGGCGGGCCGGTCGACCGAGAAGAACGCGTGGCCTGCGCCCTCGTAGGTGTGGAACTCGTGCGGCTTGCCCAGCCGGTCCAGCTCGGCGGAGAGCGTCGCGGTCTCCTCCGGACCCGGGAACGTGTCGTCCGCGCCGAACAGGCCCAGCAGCGGGCACGAGAGCTGCGGGGCGAGCCCCAGCAGCGGCTTCACCGCGAGCGGGAAGCCCGCGGGCGGCTCGTTGACGACGAACGCCCCGTAACAGTCGACTGCCGCGTCGAGGTCGAGGGAACAGGCCGCGAGGAACGTCTGGCGGCCGCCCGAGCAGTACCCGATCACCCCGACCTTCCCCGTGGCGCCGGGCAGCCCGCGCAGATGCCGGGCAGCGCCGTCGACGTCGCCGACCAGCCGCTCGTCGGGCACCCCGCCGTGCGCCCGGACGTAGGCCGCCGCGTCGTCCGGGCTCGCGCCGGGCGCCTCCCGGTGGTACAGGTTCGGGCACAGCGCGGCGTACCCGCGCGCCGCGAACCGTCGCACGATCTCCTTCGTCCCGGCGTCGTAGCCGGGCATGTGGTGGATCACCACCATGCCGCCGTAGGGCGCACCGCCGGTCGGGCGCGCCAGGTAGGCCTCGATCTCGTCGCCGCCGTGACCCGTGATCGTGATCGTCCCGGCTTCCAGGGAGTCCCTCGCATCCTTCGCATCGCTCACGAGCTAGTTTCTACGCCCCCTCGGACAGGAGCGCCGCACCGCGGTCCACCTGCCCGCTGACGCCGCGACCCGGCACTCGCCCGCCTGCTCTGCGAGCAGCGCCCCCGGCTGCACGAGCCCCATCTCGTAGGCCCGGATGACCAGGTGCACCCGGTCTGGCACCCCGAGCTTCGTCAGCAGGTGCCCGACGTGGGTCTTGACGCTGCTCTCGCGACACCCAGGTTCTCGGCGATGGCCGCTTCCGGCGCCGAACCGACGATCACGGACGCGCCACGCGTTCCCCGCGGGCAGGTCCGGGGCTACGCCCTCCCGGAGAGCAGCGCCGCGTAGCGGTCCAGGTCGACGTTGCCACCGCTGACGATCACGCCGACCCGCTGCCCCGCGAGATCCCCCGCGGCGCGCGCGGCGGCGAGGCCGAGGCACCCGGTGGGCTCCACCACCAGCTTCATCGTCGCCGCGAAGACCCGCATCGCCGCGACGAGCTCGGCGTCCGACGCCGTCCTGATCGCCGTGACCCGCCGCTGGATGATCGGGAACGTGTGCGCGCCCAGGTGGGTCGTCTGGGCGCCGTCCGCGATCGTCGCGGGCACGTCGATGCGCACGATCTCCCCGGCGGCCAGCGAGCGGCGCCCGTCGTCGCCTGCCTCGGGCTCGACGCCGTACACCCGGCACTCGGGCGCGAGCGCCTCCGCCGCGAGCAGCGTGCCCGAGAGCAGCCCGCCGCCACCGAGCGGGACGAACAACGCCTCCAGGGGGCCGACCTCGCTGAAGAGCTCCAGCGCCGCGGTGCCTTGGCCCGCGAGCACATCGGGGTGGTCGTAGGGCGGCACGAGGGTCAGGCCGCCGCGTTCAGCGAGCGCCGCGCCGATGGCCTCCCGGTCCTCGGTGAACCGGTCGTAGCGCACCACCTCGGCGCCGTACCCGACGGTCGCGGCGACCTTGGCCGCCGGGGCGTCGTGCGGCATGACGATCGTCGCCGGGATCTCCAGTATCCGGGCCGCCAGGGCGATGGCCTGGGCGTGGTTGCCCGACGAGTACGCCACGACGCCCGCCCGCCGCTGCCGCGTCGTGAACCGGGAGAGGGCGTTGAGCGCGCCACGGAACTTGAACGCCCCGACGCGCTGCAGGTTCTCGCACTTGAACACGACGGCGGCGCCGAGCTCGGCGTCGACGCGCGACGAGCGCAGGACCGGCGTGCGATGCGCGTGCCCGGCGATCCGGGCGGCGGCGGCGCGGACGTCCTCGGCCGTCGGCTCCGCGGGCCCGACCACTGACCCGGTCAATGGCCCGCGCTCGTCCAGAGCGTCACCCGGGTGCCCGTGGCGAGGTTGCCCTGCGGGCTCTCGCCGATCACCTGGCCCTGCGGCAGCGCGGAGGGAATCGCCTGCATCGTCACCGGGTAGCCCGCGGCGGTGACGGCCTGGGCACCGGCCGTGCCCGCCTGTCCGACGACGTAGGGGACGACCGGCAGCCGGCCACCCTCGTCCTGGTAGGCCGGGTCCGGGCCGGGGATGGGCACGTCCGGGTGGCCCGCGAGCAGCTGGTTGAACGCGGCGAAGTACGGCGGGGCGGCGACGGTGCCGCCGAACGCCCCGTGCCCACAGTTGCCCAGGTGCACCGGGCTCCCGGGGCAGACCTCCTGCGGGTGCGCGCTGTCGGCGTAGACCATCGACGCCGCGGCGTAGCCGTCGACGCCGCCGATGAACGCCACGGACTCGCTGTCGTTCGTGGTGCCGGTCTTGCCGATGTCGGGGCGGTGCCAGCCCGCCGCGCCCGCCGCAGCGGCCGACGTCCCCGCGGTGGTGTCCTTGGCGAGGCCCGCGGCGAGCGTGTGTGCGACGCCCGGGTTGACGACCTGTTCGCAGGGCTGCTGCGCCACCGCGACCGGTTTTCCGTTGCGGTCGGTGACCGACTGGATCGGGTTGGGCGGGCACCAGACGCCGTCGGAGAGGATCGTGGCCGCCACGTTGGCCATCTCGAGCGGGCTCACCGGGCTGTCGCCGAGGGTGAACGAGAGCAGCCCCTGGAAGTACTGCGACTGCGGCTGGTTGTACTGCGGCTTGTGCGACAGCGGATCGGCCGGGTCGGTGACCGGTGTGCTCCCGGCGGCGTTGGTCGCCATCGTGTGGCGCAGGCCCAGCCGCTGCGCCATCTGCACGACCGCGGGCACGCCGGTGCGGGACTCGAGGCCGACGAAAGCAACGTTCGGCGAGGTGGCCAACGCGTCCGGCAGGCTGATCGGGTCGGCGTAGTTCCCGTCGTTCGCCACCGGGTAGCAGTGCGTGTAGCGGTTCGCGTTGGGCGGGGTGAAGCACTGGGACCCCGGGTTGGGCAGGTCCGAGTTGAAGCCGACGGTGCCCTGCTCGAGCGCCGCCGCCGTCGTGAAGATCTTGAAGGACGAGCCCGCCCCGAAGACGTTGCTCGCGTCGGCGACGATGTTCGTCGAACGCTCCCCCTGCGCGGCGTCGGTGCCGAGGTTGCGGTTGGCCACCATCGCCAGTACCTCGTGCCCGGTGCTGCCGGGCGTGACCACCGCGAACGTGTTGGCGACGCCGTCCTGGTTCGTCGGGACGTTCCGGTCGACCGCGTCCTTGATCACCTGGCTGGCGGTGGGGTCCATGGTGGTCTTGATCGTGTAGCCGCCCGTGTAGAGCTGGTCCTCGGTCAACCCGGTCTGCTCCAGGTAGCTCACGACGTAGTCGCAGAAGAATCCCGCGTCGGGCGCAGCCGCCAGGCAGGTGCTGCCCGGGGCGTCGGGGCCGCCCGGCACGACGCCCAACGGCGCCTCCTTGGCCGCGTTCGCGGCGTCGGCGGTCAGCGACCCGGTCGCCACCATCGCGTCGATCACCGTGTCGCGCCGCGCGGTGGCCTGCTGCGGGTGGGAGTAGGGGTTGTAGAGGTTCGGGTTGTTCACCATGCCTGCCAGCAGCGCGGCCTGCGACACGGTGAGCTTGTCGGCGGTGGTCCCGAAGTAGGCGTGGGCCGCCGCGGCGACGCCGTAGACGCTCCCGGAGAACTCGACGACGTTGAGGTACCCCGCGAGGATCTGCTCCTTCGGCACGCTGTGGCCCAGCTGAAGGGCGAGCTCCGCCTCCCGGACCTTCCGGGAGATCGTGTCGGCGCGGTCGGCGCGTTGCGCGGCCGGGTTCGTCCGGTCGATCACGTTGATGAGGTAGTTCTTGACGTACTGCTGGGTGATCGTCGACGCGCCCTGTGTGCTGCCTCCGGAGCTGTTGTTCACCGCGGCACGCAGCACGGCCCGCGGGTCGACGCCGGACTCGGTGAAGAAGCGCCGGTCCTCGATCGCGATGACCGCGGCGTCCATCGACTTCGCGATCCCGTCGTAGCTCACCGGCAGCCGGTACTGGTCGAACAGGCTGGCGATCGGCGCTCCGTTGCGGTCGAGCACCGTGGTGACGAGCGGCAACTGCGCCGACGTGAGCTCGCCGTCGTCCGTGCTCGCCGCGATCACGCCGACGGCGTCGTTGACCTGGTTGGACAGCGCCCCGACGCCCAGACCGACCGGCGCGAGCATCGCCGCCAGCAGGATCCCGGCGACCACGCATGCCGCAGCGAGCCGACCGACCGCGCGCAGCCGCCGCGGTGCCTTCGGCGATCCTTCTTCCACGTCTTCCGAAGCTACCTGGCGATCGGTGGCGGCGAGGTCAGGCGGCACGGGCCGCACGTCGGCCGAACCGGCGCATCAGCAGCACCGCGATGGCGACCACGGACTGGCCGCCCACCAACGCGACACCCACCCCCGTGAGCCCCCAGCGCAGCATGAGGACCCACGCGGCCGGGATGACGATCACCGCCAGCGCCAACGTGATCCCGAACTGCCCGACGCGCTGCTGGCTCACCCTGGCGGCGGCGACCGCGGCGAGGTTCACGCACGCGGGCACGGCCGACAGCGCGGCGAGCGAGAGCAGCAGGCTGCCCGTCGCGGCGTAGTGCTCGCCGAACAACACACGCAGGATCAGCCACGACCCGGCACTCAGGACGACCACGGCGGGCACCACGAGCGTCAGACACTTGGTGAGCATCTGGCGGTGGGCGGCGTTCAGCTCGGACGGGTCGGAGGCGACGTGGGCCACCAGCGACTGCCCCATCCCGGTCGGCACCAGGTACAGGGCGTACGCCAACTGCCACGTGACGTTGAACGTGGCGGCGGAGTCGGCGCCCAGGCGCGAGAACACCAGCAGCGGAAGGCCGAAGTTCACGAGTGTCAGGCACATGCTGCCGACCCAGTCGGCCGCGACGAAGCCGGAGAGCGCGCGCAGCGAGAATGTCGTCGGCGGCCGCTGCGCCCGCGGCTGGTGCGGCGGCAGCACGCGCATGAGGTAGATGGTGATCGCGACGACCGTCACCGCGGTGCCCAGTGCCCAGGAGCCCGCGATCGCGCCGTACAGGCCGAACAGGCCGCCCACCACCAGCAGGCCGATCTTGAGCAGGGCGAACGCGAGGTTCTCGAACGGCACGACGGTGGCCCGCTTGATCCCCGTCAGCAGGTAGTCCTGCATGTTGAACACCGTCCAGAACGGCGTCGACAGGGCGAAGTAGGCGAGCAGGGCGCCCGCGCCGACCGCGGCGCGCAGATCCGGCGCCCACCAGCCCGCCCCGAGCGCGAAGACCGAGCCGATCAGCACGGCCGCGACGACCCCGATGGCGTAGCAGAGCGCCACGAGCGACCGCGCGCCGCGCCCGACCACCGGGACGAAGCGCAGCATGGCGCTGCCGAGGTTGAGCTGGGCCACGATGCCCAGCAGGCCCAGCGTGAACACCAGCGTGGAGTTGACGCCGACGGTCGCAGGGTCGAACATGCGCGCCGCGACCACCCAGTAGAGCAGGCCGACCGCCGAGGAGAGCCCCGAGCTCAGGACGAGCGCCATCCCGTCCCGGTGCTGCGGCGCCCGCCAGCCGCTGGCGAGGGCCTTCAGCCGGTTCCTTCCGGAGGGCGCGTAAGCGGGCGTGCCGGGCTCGGGTCGGGGCGACACAGGGATGGGCGCGGTCGCGTCGCGGGCCTCCGAGGGAATCACGCGGACATTCTGCCGGGCGCCCGGCATCACCCCGTCGGCAGCCTGATCCCGGCCAGAACCGCGCGGTGGTCACTGCCCGCGACCGGCAGGATCGCGAACCGTGTCGTCGTCGCTCCGTGGGGCACGAGCACGTGGTCGATCTGGATGCCGCACCACGGCGGCAGCACCGCCGGGAACGTGCCGACCAGGCCCTGACCGGTGCCGTCGGCCGCGCTGGGGCAGTGCCGCAACGCGGCCCGCAGCACGGCGTTGTCGGCCGTGGCGTTGAAGTCGCCTGCCACGATCGGGGCGGGCGACTCACCGCACCACCGCGCGATGTGCTCGAGATCGGCCCGCCACCAGGCGGTACGGGCCGGGCTCATCGGCGCCTCCGGGTGGACCGCGTAGAAGCTGCGCGCGCCCAGTGCCCCGCCCGTGGCCCGCAGGTAGCGGTGGCGCAGCTCCGGCCCGCTGGCCACGGTGAGCTCGCCCATCCGCTCGGCGGCGAGCAGCACCACGCCCTCGCCGTCGGAAGTGCCGGGTGCCGTCGAGGCCCACGCGCGGTAGCCCAGCGCGGCGACCAGGGGATACAGCTTGTCGCGGTAGTCCGGCCCCGCCTCGGGCAGACACACGAGGTCGGGCTGCTCCCGCTCCAGGAGCGTCGCGAGCGCTCCGGTGTCCGCCGAGCCGACCAGGACGTTGGCGGCGAGCACGATGAGATCGGTGGTCTCCCGGCGGCGCTCCCCCTGCGCGCGGCGCGCACGGCCCAGCAGGGACGCGGCCCCCACGAGGGCGGCGGACCCGACGCCCGCGGCCAGCGGTCGGGTGCGGGGGCGCCCGGCCAGCAGAGCCGAGGCTGCGAGGGCGGCCGCGGTGGCGTGCGGACGCAGGGCCGCCACCGCGGCGAGCGGGAACAGGTGGCCGACGCCCACCCGGTCGGGCAGCACGGCGGCGAAGGTGAGCGCCGCCGCGACCCCGGCGCCGCGGGGGGCCCGGCGGGTCCGGCGCCGTAGATCGAGGTCCACGCGGCGGTCAACGGACCGGCCCGCGCGGAGGTTCCGCGGCGTGTGTCGCACACCCGTCATCCGATCATCTCGGGGTCCGGTGCGGCGAGCCCGGGGCGATACCGACATACCGCTCATCGACGGGGCTCATGAGCGCGACGCGGTCGCCGTGGGCGACAATCGAGGACGGGAAGGTCGACGCCGCCCTCTCCACGCCCGTTTCCGAGCCCGTCTCCGCCTCCAGCCCGTTTCCGAGCCCGTTTCCGAGCCCGTTTCCGCGTCCGCCGACGTTCACCCGACCGGATGGAGTGTGACCGAACAGATGGCACCGCTTCGCAGCCTGCGCTGGCTGCCCGCCGCCCTCGGCGTGTTGGTGCTCCTGACCCTGGGCGGTGGCCTGGCCGTCGCCACCGCCGCGCAGCAGCCTGCCTTCGGTCCGGGCTCAGGCGCGGCGTCGGCGCCTGCCGCCCCGCCCCGGCCCGTGGTGTCGATCACACCGGCGACCAAGGGCGTCAACCCGACGACGCCGATCGTGGTGCACGTGGCGCAGGGCACGGCGACGAAGATCACGGTCACGAACAAGGCGAGCGGTGCCGCCGTCGCAGGAAAGCTCGCCGCCGACGGCGCCGCGTGGACCTCCACCGAGCCGCTCGCCTACGCGGCGAGCTACGCGGTCGGCGTGGACGCCAAGGGACCGGACGGCACGGCCAGCCACCAGGACCTCGCGGTGTCCACCCTCACCCCGAGCGTCCAGGCCTTCCCCTCCTTCATCCCGCCCCCGTCGCAGAGCACGGTGGGCGTCGGCCAGCCCCTCGTGGTGAAGTTCAACCACCCGGTGCACGACCGCGCCGCCGCGCAGCAGGCGCTGTCGGTGACGTCCAGCCCGCAGCAGCCGGGCGGCTGGTACTGGCTGTCGGACACCGAGGCGCACTACCGGCCGCAGACCTACTGGAAGGCCGGGTCGACGATCACACTGAAGGCGAGCGTCTACGGCGTCGACCTCGGCGGCGGCGTCTATGGCGAGACGGACCGCACCGAGACCGTCCACGTGCACGACGCCTGGGTCGCCAAGGCCGACGGCGCCACGAAGCAGATGCAGATCTTCGACAACGGGGCGCTCGTCAACACGATGCCGATCAGCCTCGGCTCCCCCGGCTTCCCGTCGCACATCGGGCCGCATGTGATCTCCGACAAGCAGCCCAGCATCATCATGGACTCGTGCACCTACGGCGTCTGCCAGGGGCAGCCGGGCTACTACAAGGAGAAGGTCGACCTCGACGAGCGCATCTCCGACGACGGGGAGTTCGTGCACTCAGCGCCGTGGTCGGTCGGCTCGCAGGGCGGCGCGAACGTCTCGCACGGCTGCGTCAACCTCAGCCCCGCCAACGCCCAGTGGTTCTTCGACCACTTCGGCATCGGCGACGTCGTCGAGATCACCAACTCCGGCGGCCAGCAGCTGCCTCTCAGCGACACCTACGGCGACTGGGAGCTGGCCTGGCCGCAGTGGCTGAAGGGCAGTGCCGTCTAGCGCCGTCTAGCGGGCGCGTGGCCCCTCAGCCGACCGGCTCGCCCATCAGCACGAGGACGTGCTCGAGCAGCACGAGCAGCACCTCCTTGCAGGACTGGCGCTCACGGGCGTCGCACAGCAGCACCGGGGTGGCCTCGGGCACGTACAGCGCGCGGCGGATGTCGTCGACGTCGTACGCCTGCACGCCGTCGAAGCAGTTCACGCCGACGACGAACGGGATGCCGCGGCGCTCGAAGAAGTCGATGGACGCGAAGCAGCGGTCGAGCCTGCGGGTGTCGGCGAGGACGACCGCGCCGAGCGCCCCGGTGGCGAGCTCGTCCCAGATGAACCAGAACCGCTCCTGCCCCGGCGTGCCGAACAGGTAGAGGATCACGTCCTCGGTGATCGTGATCCGCCCGAAGTCCATGGCGACCGTCGTGGTGTTCTTCTCCTCGACGTGCGTCAGGTCGTCCACGCCGTCGGAGAGCTCGCTGAGCATCTCCTCGGTGCGCAGCGGGGCGATCTCGCTGACCGCGCCGACCAGCGTCGTCTTCCCGACGCCGAATCCGCCTGCGATGAGCAGCTTCACCGCGGAGTAGGGCCGTTCCAGCTCGGTCGCCGAATCGACCTCAGAGCCGGCGTACGCCATCGATCACCGTCCGTATGAGCTTGTGGTCGAAGCCGGGGTCGTCACTCTTGAGCGGGGTCTTGAAGACCACTCCGCCGAGCTCGACCAGGTCGCTGACGAGGACCTTGGCGGCGACAAGGGGCAGGTTCAGGGTGGAGGCGACCTCCGCGACGGAGCGCGGGGCGGCGCACAGCCGCAGGATCGCCCGGTGTTCGGGGCTGGGTGCCGCCACCGTGGGGGCCACGGTCATCACCAGCGTGACCATGTCGAGGAAGCGGGAAGGTCTGGTCCGGCCGCTGGTGACCGCGAACGCGCGCACGAGCGGTCCCGCGTCGTCGTCGAACCACGGCTCGTCGGCAGGCAGGTCGCCGGGATAGTCCCTGGTGAACTCGTTCTCAAACATGGGCCCTCCCGTCCGATCTCATCGAGGGACCGCGCGATCGCGGCGCCACCCCGAGGTGGTCGCCAACACGACGCACGAGGAGCTGCATCTCGTAGACGATCATGCCGAGATCCGGGTCGCGGTCGGTCAGCAGCGCGAGGGCGGTGCCCTGTCCCGCGGTGGCGACGAGCAGGTAGCCCCCGTCCATCTCGATGGCGGTCTGGTGCACCAAGCCGCGGTCGAACTGGCGTCCGGCGCTGCGGGCGAGGCCGGTCAACGCAGAGGCGGTGGCGGCGAGATGCTCGGCGGGCTCGAGGCCCATCCCCGAGGACCGGGACAGGAGCAGCCCGTCGGCGGACAGCAGCACGGCCATGTCGATGCCGACGGTCCGCACGATCAGCTGGTCGAGCAGCCAGCGCAGGTCCAGGCCGTCGCGGTGGCCCGACGGTGCCGCGGTCACTGGCGGCCCCCGTCCTCGGCCGCGTCGCCGCGGCTGCTGCGGACCCCACGCTGCATGGCCGACATGGCGCTGGAGGACCGGCCCGCCGCGGGCTCGGCGGCCTCGGCGGCCGTGTCCCGCTCCGTTGCCGGACGGCCACGCAGGCCCTTGACCAGGTGGCCCTGCGGCCTCCGCTCGGGCAGCGGCGGCATCGTGGCACCGGACGTCGCGTCGTCGGCATCGGGCAGGTCGGACGCCGCCGCAGCGCTCGCGGCCACCACGTCGGACGGGGATGCGTCGGACGGGGCGGCGGACGGCGAGGCGGCGGACGGCGAGGCGGCGGCCTGGGCAGGCACCGCCCCGATCTCGTGGGCGACCTGGGCAGTGGCGACCACTCGGCCGGGGCGACATCAGCCGGGGCGACATCGGCCGGGGCGACATCGGCCGGGGCGACATCGGCCGGGGTGGCCTCTGCCGCGGCGCCGACGACTGCGGTGCCCGCGACTGCGCTGCTTGCGACCGCGGTGGGTTCCGCCGGGGTGTTAGGGGCCGGGGTGTTAGGGGCCGGGGTGCTCGCCACCGGAGCACTGTCAGCGGCGGAGGCGCGCCAGTCGGCGGCCTGGGCCACGTCGGCGCCGGAGGGCTCCGCGCCGCGCCGGGCCGCTGGTGTCGCCCCGCCACCGCGGATGCGCTCGGGAAGAGCGGGTCGGGTGCCCCGGGTCGATGCGGCCGGGGGTGTCGGGGTCGCCTGCGGGGTGTCCGACGAGGGGATGCGGGCAGGCGAGCCGCCGCGCTGGCGCGGCAGGGCCTCGGGCGAGGAGAGGTGCTCGTTCGCGCCCTGCCCGCTGGTGAGCCCTCCGTTGGTCCCCACGCCACCGGGGCGGCGGCCGTTGGTCCCCGCCCCGTGCGACCCGCTGCGGCCCCGCCCGTCGAACTCGCCGTCTGCCGGGCCGCTCAGCTGCTCCTCCGCTTCCCCCTCGTCATCGGGCTGGGCCACGAGCAGGGTGTTCGGCACCAGGATGAGCGCCTGCACGCCCCCGTAGGTCGATTCCCGCAGCGTTACCCGGAGGCCGTGCCGCTGCCCGAGCCGGGACACCACGAACAGACCCAGCCGGGAGTCCTCCGACAACGTGAGCAGGCCGAAGTCGGGGGGATCGGTCAGCATCTGGTTGATCCGCGCCCGCGGCTCCGGTTCGATGCCCAGCCCGCGGTCCTCGATCTCGACGGCGACTCCCCGGCCGACGACGCTCGCCGTGATGTCGATCGGGCACTGGGGCGGCGAGAAGGACGTCGCGTTGTCGACCAGCTCGGCGAGCAGGTGGATGAGGTCGCCGACCGCGCCGCCGTCCACGTAGCGGTGCGGGATGTCCCCGAGTGTGATGCGCGTGTACTGCTCGCTCTCCGACACCGCGCTGCGGATGATCTCGGCGACGGGCACCGGCTTGCGCCACCGCCTGCGCGGCTGCTGGCCACCCATGATGATCAAATTCTCCGCGTTGCGGCGCTCGCGGGTGGACAGGTGGTCGAGCTGGTACAGCCGGGCCAGCTGGTCGGAGTCGTTCTCCGCGCGCTCCGCCTCGTCGAGCACCTGCAGCTGGCGGTGCACGATGGCCTGGCTGCGGTGGGCGATGTTGAGGAACACGGCGTTGGCGCCTGCGCGCGTGCGGGCCTCTTCGGCCGCCGCGGCGACGGCCGAACGCTGCGCCTCCTCGACGGCCGTCCCGACCTCGCCGATCTCGTCCGTGCCGTGGTCGCGAACGGGGAACTCGGCGTCGACGTCCACAGGCTCGCCGCGCCGGATCCGGTCCAACATGTCGGGGAGCCGCGCGGACGTGCCGTGGGTAGCGGCGCGCAGCCCGGCCATCCGCCTGCCGAGCCGGTTGCCCGTCCGCATCGCCAGCAGCATGCCGCCGACGATGACCGCGACCACGCCGAGCACGATGCCGACGATCACATTGAGCGCGGTGCCCGCGCGGTCGACCGCCACCGCGACGGCGTCGTGGGCGGTCGCGTACGCGAGGTCCGAGGCCTTCGCCGCGACCGCGTCCCCCGCGGCCGGGAGCTCCCCGACCACCGCCGCCGCCCGGTCCGCCGCGCCGCGGTCGCCGCCGCGCCTGCTGTCCGCCTGCCCGCCCGCCGGTGCCTCCACGCGCGGTCCCGCCGCGAGCAGCAGCTCGGTATCGGCCGTGAAGGTGCGCCATTCCGGGGTGTCGAGCAGTGCGGTGCCCGCGTCCCGGCGGGCGTCGGGCAGGCTCGCCACGGCGTACTGCATGGCCTCCCCGATCTGCCCGGCCTCCGCCGTGAGCTCCCGGTAAGCGGGCACGTCGAGCCCGCGCGGGCCGTCGGCCGCCACGACCAGATCGGCGCTGCGCACCGACTCGACGACCGCGAGGAGGTTCCCCGCGGCGCTCATGCCGGTGACGACGTCGAGGTCGGAGCCGGGCGCGGTGCGCGCGCCGACCACCGCGTTGAGCGGTTCGACGACGGGCTCGTAGGCCTCGTACGCGTCCCGGTCGCGCGCGCCGGAGTCGACGTCGCGGCGGGCCCGGCTGACCGCCTCCACCGCGGTGCCCAGTTGGGTGAAGGAGTCCCGCACCCCGGTCGGGGCGGTGTCGGGCAGCCTGCCCAGGAAGGCGCGCGCTCCGGCGGCGGCCTTGTCGGTCGAGGTCCGCGCGGCCGAGAGATCGCCCGTGCCCTGCACGCTGATCCGACGCTCGTCCGACACCGCCTTGCTGAACCCGGCCGTCACGTCGACACCCTCGCCGACCAGCCCCGCGGTCGACCGCTCCTTGAGCGCGGTATCGGACCGGTACCAGCCGACGCCGATCACCGCACAGACGAAGACGAGCGACGGGACGATGGCGATGGCCACCACCCGAGACCGGAGGGAGGCGAAGAGGCCGGAGCTGACGGTGACCGGAGGCATGCTCATGCGGATCTCCTTCAACCACCCCCGTGCGGTCCGAGCCGGTTTTCTCGGGGAGCGAGCCCGGCGAGGTGGTGGCAGAACGTTAGCGCAGCACAGGGTCGTATCCACCCGTCAGGGTGTTACCGACTTGAATTCGCTCATCCGTTCGGCGTAGATGGTTACCCCACGTGTTGTGAATGCCGGCGTTCTCCTACACTGCTGCACTCGGATGGATCAACGCCGACCGCAACAGGGGCTCCCCCATGGCCTGTTCACACACCTCCGGCTGCCCGCTCTTCCCGAAGCTGAACGCCAGCCTCCGCGGATGGCGCGACGCCTACTGCGACAGCGACGCGGGGTGGAAGGGCTGCGCCCGCTACACGTTGTCGTTGACCGGTCAGTCCGTGCCGATCACGCTGCTGCCCAACGGTAAGTACGCCCAGACCGTGGTCCGGTCCGGGGTCGACTCCGCGGCGGCGCGGCCGCGCTCGCGATTCGAGTCGCTCCCCCGGGTCAGCGCCGCGGCGGGCTCCCCCTTCGAGGAGGCTCCCCCGGCCCCGGCCCCGGTCACCGCCGCTGCCGCGAGCTCCGTGTGGGACACGCTGCCCTCCGCCAAAGAGGCCGCGGCGAAGGTCACCGAGAGATCCGCCGACAGCTCCGCCGCCGCGCCCACAGCTGGGCCCACCGCTGGGCCCACCGCGGCGTCCACGGCGGCCTCCGTCCGCGTCCGCCCGGCTCCCCAGGCGGCGCGTCCATCCCCACCCCCGCAGGCCCCGGGCCGTGAAGGCTGGTGGACCCGGCTCGTCAACTGGATGCGAGGACCGGCATGAGCCCCTACTGGGCATGGTGGGCGGGAGCCGTCGGGCTCGCCGCCGTCACGATCTTCTACACGGTCACCACCGGCCGCTCGTTCGGCATCTCGGCCGCGTGGGACCGGGTCCTGCATTGGCGCGAGGAGCGCGCGCTGGAGCGGCTGGACGAGGCCTTCACCGACGACGACGAGCTCGCCGAGGCGCTGGCGCTGGCCACAGCCGAGGAGTTCGGAGCGCCGCAGGCCGCGCCTGCGACGACCGCGCCCCCTCCGCTGCCCGAGCAACCGGCCGCGGCGGGCGACGCCCCGCGCAAGCCCGCACCGCTGGTCACCCAGGCCGCGTTGCTCGTCTCGGTCTTCGTCGGCGGCCTGATCGCGGCGATCGCGAGCGGTCGATTCGAGCTGCGCCTGGACATGGGCGACGCGTTCCGCACGATCGTCACCGACAACCCGATCACGATGGTGGTCACTCTCTTCGTCGGCGGCGTGCTGGTCGGGTTCGGCACCAGGCTCGCGGGCGGATGCAGCTCGGGGCACGGCCTCTCGGGCTGCGGGCGGCTGCGCCCGGTCAGCCTCGTCGCCACCGCGGTCTTCTTCGGTACGGCGGTCATCGTGTCGTTCCTGCTCTGGAAGGTGATCTGATGGTGCGCACGCGCGGCGGGGTCCTGCTCGTCACCGTCATCACCGGCCTCGCGCTGGGTTTCACGGTGGCCAACATCGGCTTCGGCGACTTCGGCGAGCTCAACCGCATGTTCACGTTCCAGGACCTGCGGATGCTGCTGTCGTTCGCGGGCGGCGTCGCGATCATCGTCGTGGCGTTCCTGATCCTGCGGGTCCGGCGGACGCCCGGCCGGATCCACCCGGGTGTGGTTCCCGGTGCGGTGTTGTTCGGCACCGGATGGGCGATCTCGGGCGGCTGCCCGGCGATCCCGATCGTCCAGATCGCCACGGGCTACGTCCCCGCCCTGTTCACGATCGCGGGCGTCGTGGTCGGGATCCGGCTGTGCCGCTGGGCCAACGCCCGCTTCATGCACCTGGACCGCGGGTCCTGCGGCCTCTAGTACACGGCCCGGTCACTCCGGGCGTGCCGCGAGGTACTCCGCGAGGACCTCGCCGGACGTCTCGTAGAAGCCGTCCGCGCCGATCAGGGCCGTGATGCCGTAGCGGTCCAGCTCGGCGCGGACGGCGTCGCCCACATTGGACATCACCACCCGCATGCCCGCCTTCTGCTCGCGCTGCACGATCTGGGCGAGCACGGTCGCCGCGGTGTAGTCGACGTCACCGATCGCGGCGGCGTCGAAGCAGAACCACCGCACCGGGGGGCCCTCGCCGACGATCGCCGACACATCGGCGACGAGCCGGGCGACGTTGGCGAAGTACAGGCCGCTGCCGAAGCGGTAGACGAGCAGCCCGCCTGCCGTGCGCACCCCGGGATCCACCGGCAGCGCCCCCCAGTGCCCCGCGGAGGACTTCGCCATCACACTGCTGCGCGGGTTGTAGCTGTGCCGGAGGTGATCGACGATGGAGACCACGACGGCGACCACGATGCCTTGCTCGACGCCCAGCACGACCACGGCGAGCGCGGTCAGCACGGCGACGACAAACTCCGCGCGGCGCACGGCGAGGATCCGCCGCATCCCGGCGACGTCCACCAGCTCGACCCCGATGAGGAACACCACCGCGGCGAGCGCGGAGAGCGGCAGGCCGCCGAGGAAGCCGGTGGCGACCACGCACACCGCGAGGACGAGCACCACCGACGTCAGCTGCGCGAGCTGGGTGCGCCCACCCCCGCCCACCACCATCTGGGTCTTCGTCGGACTTCCGTTGACCACGAACGTGCCGGTGACGGCCGCCGCCAGGTTGGCTCCGCCGAGCGCCAGCAGATCGGCGTCGGTGTCGACCTGCTCGTCGAAGCGGGCCGCGTAGGCCCGGGAGGTGGCCGCGCTCTGGGCCAGGATCACGACGATCATCGACGCGGCGAGCGGCAGTACCGCGGCCAGGTCGGCCGGTGCGAGTGCGGGCAGCGTGGGCCGGGGCACGCCCGCCGGGATGGGGCCGAGCACCGCCACGCCCAGCCCGGACAGCCCGAACAGGGCGTTCCCGACGATCGCGGCCACCACCGCGAGCAGCGCCGCCGGGATCCGCCGGTCGACCGCTCTGCCGACCAGCACCAGCACGACGACCACGACCGCGATCAGCAGCGTGGGCAGTTGGGTGCGCGGCAGCTCACCCAGGACGCGGACGAGCTTCTCCGGCAGCGTGCCGCTCCCGGCGTCGACGCCCAACATGTCCGCCAGCTGGCCGAGCGCCACCTGCACGCCCACCCCGGTGAGGAACCCGACGAGCACCGTGCGGGACAGGAAGTTCGCGAGAAAGCCCAGCCTGATCAGCCGGGCCGCCACCAGCAGCGCCCCGACGACGAGCGCCACGGTGCCCGCGAGCGCGACGTAGCGCGGGGAGCCCGCGATCGCGAGCCCCGACAGTCCCGCGGCGAGGATGGCCGCGGTGGCCGAGTCGGCCGCGACGACGAGATGGCGCGACGAGCACAGCACCGCGAACACGACCATCGGCGCGAGCATCGTGTAGAGGCCCGTGACGACGGGCATGCCTGCGATCCGCGCGTACCCGAGCACCTCGGGAACGGCCAGCGCCGCCAGGGTCGCGCCTGCCAGAGCCTCGGGCAGCCAGCGTTCGCGTGGCACGGGGAGAATGCCCTCCAGCATGGTCCTCCCGTTCGACACCCGGTTGATATTCGATCATCGTTCCGGCGCTTTCCCGTGGGTATAGTCCCCGGCGGTGCCACCCGCCACGGCCGGGCGGTCGTTGGGCCCCGGAGGAGGACGAGCGTGACGGATCTGTCCGATACGACTGCAGTGGGGCCCCAGCGGCCCCGCGATCCCCAGACGATCGCCTGGCCTGCGCGGACCCGAGCCCGTCAGCGCGGAATGGTGGAGGCCCTGCCGCCGCACGTGATCGTGCTCTTCGGCGCCACCGGCGATCTCGCCAAGCGCAAGCTGCTGCCCGGTCTCGGCTACCTCCAGCAGTCCCGCGTTCACCCCGGACGTCCGGGTCGTCGGCACGTCGATGGAGGACCTCAGCACCGACGATTTCCGCGCGCTCGCCAAGTCGGCCATCGACGACTTCGGCACGCACAAGCTGTCCGACGAGGCAGTGGGCCGAGTTCGCCGAGAAGCTCACCTACGTCCCGCAGAGCGCCGGCCCTGAGGGGCTGACGTCGGCGGTCGAAGTCGGCCGAGTCGCTGCTCGGCCCGAGGGGGCGCGGCGGCTGCACTACCTGTCGGTGCCGCCCCGGGCCGCGCAGGCCGTGATCACGATGCTGCGCGACGCCGACCTGGTCGACAACGTCGCGGGTGGTCATGGAGAAGCCGTTCGGCGACCGACCTGGACAGCGCGATCGCGCTCAACGACTTCGTGCACGCAGACCTTCGCACGAGACGCAGATCTTCCGCATCGACCACTTCCTCGGCAAGGAGGCGGCGCAGAACATCCTGGCGTTCCGCTTCGCCAACGGCCTGTTCGAGCCGATCTGGAACCGCAACTTCATCGACCACATCCAGATCGACATCCCCGAGACGCTCGGCCTGGACCAGCGGGCCAACTTCTACGAAGCCACCGGCGCCTACAAGGACATGGTGGTCACCCACCTGCTGCAGGTGATGGCGTTCGTCGCGATGGAGCCGCCGACCGCGCTGGAGCCGCGGGCGATCAGCGAGGAGAAGAACAAGGTCTTCCGCTCGATGCTGCCGATCCACCCGACCGACGTCGTGCGCGGGCAGTACACCGGCTACCGCGACGAGGAGGGCGTGGCGCCGCGACTCCGACACCGAGACGTTCATCGCGCTCAAGGTCGGCATCGACAACTGGCGCTGGGCCGGCGTGCCGTTCTACCTGCGCACCGGCAAGAAGATGGCCGAGGGCATGCGGATCATCTCGATCGCCTTCAAGGAGGCGCCGCGGACGATGTTCCCGCCCGGCTCCGGTGTCGGCGCAGCCGGGCCCGGACCACCTGACCTTCGACCTGGCCGACACCTCGAAGGTGTCGCTGTCGTTCTACGGCAAGCGGCCCGGGCCGGGGATGAGGCTGGACAAGCTGTCGCATGCAGTTCTCCACCCAGGAGACCGAGCGCGCCAGGCGACGTGCTGGAGGCCTACGAGCGGCTGATCCTGGACGCGATGCGCGGCGACCACACGCTGTTCACCACGGCAGAGGGCATCGAGTCGCTGTGGGAGCGCTCGGCACCGCTGCTGGACGACCCGCCGCCGGTCAAGATCTACCCGCCCGGCACCTGGGGCCCGAACGCGATCCACCAGCTCATCGCGCCGAACGCGTGGCGGCTGCCGTTCGAGCGGGCGTGGCGCGAGAAGAAGTAGCCTGTTCGGCAGTCCTTTCCGGGCCGAAAAGCTCGGCGAGGAACAGCCGCAACGCCGCCGCCGAGCGGGCGTCGGCGTCCGCGTCGTAGGCCACGCCGGGGTTGGACGACGGTCGCCGGTGTGTGAAGCCGTGCTGCACGCCGCGGTAGGCGTGCAGCTGCCAGTCGGCCCGGGCGGTGGTCATCTCCTCGACGAACGCGGCGAGGTCGGCGGGCGGCACATGCGGGTCGGCGGCGCCGTGGCAGACCAGCACCCGCGCCTCGATCGGCGCGACCGGTCCGGGGCGGTGGCGGCGCAGACCGCCGTGGATGCTCGCCACCCCGGCCACCGGGGCGCCCGCGCGGGCCAGTTCGAGCACCGTCGTGCCGCCGAAGCAGTAGCCGACCGCCGCGACCCGCCCGTCGACGCGCGGGTGGGCGGCGAGGACGTCCAGCCCGGCCCGGGCGCGGGCACACAGCCGGTCGGGGTCGCCCATCAGCCCGGCGATCGTCGCCATCGTGCGCTCGCGGTGCCCGGCGACACCTTCGCCGAACATGTCGCACGCCAGCACGGCGTAGCCGAGGGCGGACACGCGCGCGGCCTGCTCGCGGGCGTGGTCGTCGAGCCCTGCACCCCCGTGCACGAGGAGCACACCGGGCACGGGTTGCTCGCCAGAGGGCGCCACGAGCGCACCCCGCAGCGGCACGTCGCCATCGCGGTAGAGGATCATGCGGCGAGACGCTATCCGCCGATCCCGTGAGCGTGCGGTCAGCCTGCGGCGCGGAAAGGACCCGCCAGGAGGTCGCGGGTGGACGCGGGCAGGTCGTCCTGGAAGGCCACGGCGACGGCCGCACCCCAGACGGCGTCGGCCAGGCTCGCGTCGGAGCTGACGGACAGCGCCTCACCGAACAGGTAGCGGGCGAGGAAGGGCACCCCGCACACCGTCGACGCCTGGTCGACGGCCCCGCAGGCCGCGTTCCACACGTGCGGGGGGATGGCCGCCCTGGCGCGGTGGGCGCGCAGGCGGGCGGCGGGCGAGGCCGCCCAGGCGAGCCGGAGCACCTCCTCCACCTCCGGCGTGCGCGGTCCGTAGGCGGTGCCGGTGGTCAGCGACGTGGGCAGACAGGCCGCGCTCCAGCCGCGCAGCAGCATCTCGTTCGCCTCGGGCTCGTCCGGGACACCGGGCGACAGCGCGAGCCCGGCGTCGAACACCGCGAGGACGCCGGAGAAGTACGGCGCGAGCGTGCGGTGGACGTGGTCGAGCGCGTCGTAGGGCGCGAGCAGCAGCCGGGCGGCGGGCGTCGGGTCGGGCAGCCGCGGCAACCCGAACATGCGCGCCCAGCGGTACCAGCGGGAGCCGAGCCACCCGTCGGGGTCCAGGTGCGAGATCCGGCCGATGACCGCGATGCGGGCGGTGGTCCGCTCCTCCGCGGACGGCGCGAGCTCGCCCATCCGCACGACGCGGGCGACGTCGAGGCGGGCGACGGTGACGTCGAGCATCGACCGCCGGGCGGCGGGCTCCTGGACGGGTGCCGTTCGCACGGCGACGGGGAGCAGGTCTAGGGACATCGCACACCAGGCCTCAAGCGGGGAGCGGAGAGGGTCGTCCAGACCGTAAGCAGGTGGTCGTCCCCGGTTGCCGTACCTGAGGAAGGGGCTGGCCGAGCGGAAGATCAGCGGAGGACGAACGGTGGCCGGTCGGCCCGATATCGACCGTTCAGACTGCTCTACTCCGCCGAATGGCCGATCGCCGTTCTCAGCTTCGCGGTAGCGCCGTTCGACGGCCGATCCGACCCGCTCACGGTGCTACGGGACGACCGCGACGAAGAGGAACGCGGCGAAGATCACCAGGAGCACCGCGCCCTGGAGCACGATGGCACTGCCGAGCCCGACGGTCAGCGCTCCGACGAGCGCGGTCAGCGCGAGCAGCACCAACTCGATGCCGGACAGGCCGAGCAGCAGCGGACCGTCCATCCAGACCGACGCCAGCGCGATCGCGGGGATCGTCAGCCCGATGCTGGCGAGCGCGGAGCCGTAGGCCAGGTTGAAGCTGGTCTGGAGCCGGTTGCGCGCGGCGGCGTTCACCGCCGCGAGCGTCTCGGGCAGCAGCACCAGCAGCGCGATCGTCACGCCCACCACCGACAGCGGCGCTCCGACGGCGGTGACGCCCGCCTCGATCGTCGGCGAGACGGTCTTGGCCAGCCCGACGACCGCGACGAGCGCCACGAGCAGCAGCCCGAGGCTGATCAGCGCGGTGCGCCCGCTCGGCGGCTCCCGATGCTCCTCGGCGGCGGGACCGTCCCCGACCTCGTCGCGGACGACCGGCAGGAAGTAGTCGCGGTGGCGCACGGTCTGCACGAACACGAACACGCCGTAGAGCACCACGGAGACGACCGCGGCGAAGGCCAGCTGCGGGCCTGTGAACGTCGGTCCGGGCGTGGTCGTCGTGAAGGCGGGGAGGGCGAGGCACAGGGTCGCGAGCGTGATCACGGCGGCGAACGCGCCGCCGCTGCCCGCGGCCTGGAACGACACCACGTGATGGCGAACCGCCCCGACCAGCAACGACAGCCCGACGATCCCGTTGCAGGTGATCATCACGGCGGCGAACACGGTGTCGCGGGCGAGCGAGGCCGTCTGCGGACCGCCCGAGGCGGTGATGCTGAGGATCAGTCCGACCTCGATCACCGTCACGGCCACGGCGAGGATCAGCGAGCCGTACGGCTCGCCCACCCGGTGCGCCACGACCTCGGCGTGGTGCACCGCCACCAGCACGGCCCCGACCAGCGTGACCGCGACGATCGGCACCACCCAGGGCGCGAGGTCGCGGCCCCACACGAGCACCAGCAGCAGAAGGGCGACGACGGGCGTTCCGATGCTGCGGAGGGCGGCCGCGGACGGTACGGAGGGCACGGTCCGAGGCTTTCACACGGCCTCCGCCACGACCAGGCGACAGGCGGCATCTGCTGCCCTGAACGCCCGTCATTTGCGCTGCCGATCGGCTGCACATTCTCGGATACGCCGCTGAACAGCCCAATGATGTATTGGACAACGTTGGTCTACGAGGGTGCGCGACGGCATCCATTGTGCACATGTGTACCTTTCCCGGCACCCCCTCACGCTCCCCGATGGAGGAATCCCGATGAAACGAAGAGTGGTAGCCGCCTGCCTCGCGGCGATCGCCGTTATTGCCACGGCAATGACCGTCACCATCTCCGCAGCGACGGCCGACACGCCTTCCGGCGGCGGCGTCCTGGCCGGACCGACGCCGAATTCGAAACTACCGGTCGCATATCCAGGTCGACGACCGAAGGCCTACAAGGTCGTCGCGACGCTCCGCGGGGTCGGCAAGCAGGTCTACGACTGCAACCCCGCACTGGAAAGTTCGACTTCCGGGAGCCGATGGCCGGTCTGTTCACGACACGCGGCCTCCCGGCGGGCATCCACGGCAAGGGGCCGTTCTGGGCCGACTTCGACGGTTCGAGGTTCGACGGCACGGGCGCGATCTCCGTTCCGGCCCCGAACCCGGCGAAGGACATCGCGTGGTTGAAGGTCAGCAAGTCGAGCACGGCGGGTCAGGGTGTACTCGCAACGTGCAGTTCGTCCAGCGCACGGACACCCGCGGCGGCGTGGCCCCAGCCACATGCGGCGCACCGACCGTGGCCGTCGACTACACCACGTGGTACGTGTTCTGGGCCCCCCGCTAGGGAAAGGCTCAGGTTCCGGGTGCGGGCTTCTCCCCGGTGTTCCGCAAGGACGCGAGGCGAGTCAGCAACTGGGACCAGAACGCCGCGCCGAGGCTTGCCGCTAGCACGGACAGCAGCAACCCGGCGATCACGGCGATAACATCCCGCGGGCTGTAAGGTGTGGCGCGCCGGGGCAAGAGACACGCCCCGACGTCGGCCACCGATCAGCCCGCGGGAATCCCTTGTCCAGACCGCGCCCGTAAGGCTCACCGCTTCGGTGTTCAGA
>CAVYOT010000005.1:0-73755 GCA_963770115.1 uncultured Actinomycetota bacterium | reverse complement strand
ACGGACGTCATGGTGATCGGCGCCGGGCCGACGGGGCTGGCCTGCGCTATCGAGGCCCAGAAAATAGGGCTGAAAGTGATCGTCGTCGACAAGGGATGTCTGGTGAACTCGCTGTTTCACTACCCGCCGAAAATGGTCTTTTTTACGACGCCGGAGTTGCTTGAGATCGGGGACATTCCTTTCACCACGGCGCTCCAGAAACCTACGCGGGAAGAGGCGCTTGAGTACTATCGCAAAGTTTCCGAACACTACAAACTGGATGTTCGGCAATATGAATGGGTAAAGACCGTACTCGGAGAAGATGGAAACTTCAGCATCACCGCGACCGATCGGGCCGGGCGCCCGCACGACTACCGCACAAAGAAAGTTGTTGTTTCGACCGGATACTATGATCTGGCGAACCAGCTCGGGATCCCCGGCGAAGAGTTTCCCAAGGTCTCGCATTACTACGGCGAGCCGCATCCCTACTACGATACCGACGTCCTGGTGATCGGCGGCAAGAATTCTGCGGCCATCGCTTCGCTCGATCTGTGGCGGCACGGCGCACGAGTCACGCTGGTGTATCGCGAGTCGCAGTTGCACCATCACGTCAAATACTGGGTCAAGCCGGACATCGAGAATCGCATCAAGGCGGGGGAGATCGAAGCCTACTTCAACAGCTCCGTGCAAGAGATCGGCGTCGATCACGTATTCATCAACACGCCCCGCGGGTCCGTGCGCTTGAAGAACGACTTCGTTCTGGCGCTTGATCGGCTACCATCCGGACTACGATTTCCTACGCAGCATGGGCATCGAACTGTCGGAGGAGCAATGCCGGCCGGTGTGCGACCCGGTGTCCCTTGGAGAGCAACGTGCGCGGAGTCTATGTCGCTGGCGTAATCGTCGCGGGCTCGCGCACGAACGAAATCTTCATCGAAAACGGACGCTTCCACGGCAAGCAGATCGCCGCCGATCTGAAGATCAAGTTGCGCCCTTAGCCCAACCAACCATGATCGACACCAGCAACCGTAGGCTCTTCTTCCTCCATTCCTTTGCCCCGCCCTGCATAACCAATTACCCTAAGCACTCCCATGGAACCGGACCCGAGCACGGCGCATCCTCGATCTACGTTGAAGTCATACGCTGCGCCTGGTGGGCGGGAACCGAATTTCCGCCGACTCTGGATGGCACAGATCGTCAGCGAGATTGGGGACTGGTTCTACACGCTCTCGATCTACACGCTGCTGTTGCAGTTTACCGGGCAAGCCGAGTTCCGTCGCGCTAGCGCTGGTGCTGCAAGTCCTGCCGCAGACCTTCGTGGGGCCGACCGCGGGCGTAGTGAACGACCGGTTGACACCGCAAACATGTCATGATCGCCGCCGACCTGATCCGTTTCGGCGTGGTGCTGGCGATGTTGTTCGTGCGTTCGCGATCGATGGTATGGCTCGTCTTTCCCTTGCTGCTGGCGGAAACGACGATGGCTGCGTTCTTCGAACCGGCCCGAAGTGCGGTGATACCGAACATCACGACCGAAGAGAAGTGCTGGTCGCCAACACTTTGTCTTCGATGACGTGGTCGGTGAACCTGATGATCGGCGCTTCGGTCGGTGGGCGTCGTGGCTGCATTCTTCGGACGCGACACCGTCTTCATCCTCAACGCCCTTTCCTTCTTATTTCTGCGATCCTTATTGCCGGAATGCGCTTCTCTGAACCGCACGCCGAAGCTGCCGCTCCACTGCGTCCCGCGATCTGGTGGATTTTTCTCCGGTGATCGAAGGCATTCGCTACATACGCAATCATCCGAACGTTGCTTCCGGCGGTCTTTGCCAAAGCCGGAGAACTCATGGTCGGCCCGAGTTGGGTGATCTTCACGGTGATGGGGGCGCGTGAGTTTGCCGTGCACCGGCCCGGCTTCAACGCCGCGGGCGGCGCAATGCTCGGAATGAGTATTCTTGCTTGCCGGGCGCGGCGTTGGGCGCGCTCGTGGGCCCGTCGTGTCGGCGCGTTGGGCGGGCCGCAGCGATCATCGACTGCGGCTCGGCATCCTGATCGGCTATCTCGTATCTCCGCCGGATACTGCGTATTGCTCGGCGTCAGCCGGACCGTATGGATGGCGGCGGCTGCGCGATGATGGCCCATGCAGGAGGTTCGACCGTCTGGGTCTTCTCTACGACGCTGCTACAACTTCACACCGACGACCGCTTCCGCGGGCGCGTCTTCGCCGCCGACCTCGGCTTGGCCAGCTTGACGTTTGCCGTACCACCGCCTATCTGGCGGTCGGTTGCTCGATTGGGGGATTCTCGGCCCGCACCGTCGCCGTCAGCGTCGGACTGATGATGCTGATTCCAGCAGCCGTATTTGCATGGGCCACGCGGAGATGGACGCCTGGGTTGGAAGAGATTCCCGCGGGGTGATCGGGCTAGGCATTGAGTGCGCGATCGATCTTGGCAGCCATAATGAAGTCGCTCTCGGTCAGGCCGTCGATCTTGTGGGTCCACATCGTGACTTCCGCTTTACCCCAGCCCAGTAGAATATCAGGATGATGGCCCTGCTCCTCGGCGAGAGCGCCGATGCGATTCACGAATGCGAGCGCCTGCTTGAAGTCGGGAAAGCGAAATTCGCGGTGGATGTGATGTTCTTTTTCCACGATCCAGTCGGGAACGCTCTGGTGCAGCGCTTCGAGTTCCTTGCCTTTGAGCGGAGGAACGCCGCCGCGGCAGGGAACACATTTCTTGTCGGCAAGTTGTTCAGTCATGCGGTTACTCCCAAAGCTTTCAAAGTGTATTCAGTCTTGCTGCCGTCTTTCCCTTCGGCATTCAAACTACCTAAGCCGGGAGGGGTTCGGATACGGGTTCGGCCGGCGGCTTGAAGTACCGCTTGATCCACAGCAGATAGCCGAAGAAGACGACTAACGAAAGCAGACTCCACCACAGCACAATATGCCCGCGAAGGATGGGGCTCGATTGCAACATCCGTAGCTCGGCGTCGGAGCGCCCCATTTGTGAATAAGCCTGCATGAGGTCTGCCTTGACGTAGGTGAGTCCCATCGACAGCAGGCGTAGGGGCAGCGTGATGGCGGCGATCCACCAGCCCGTTATGTTGAGGCGATAAGTGGCGACGGCGAGATAACCATCGAGGGCGGCGAGAACGAGGAAGCACGCGGCTCCAGGAATGCCGGTGAGGTATCGTCCGAAGAAAGGAAAGATTGGGGTGGTGACGCCGACGACGAGAAGATACAGCGCTCCAACAAAAAAGACTAAGCTCGCGCCCAGGACGGGCAGGGGAGTGCGGTCGGTCCAGCGTTCGACCGGATCGCGATCGCGGCAGGTCGCGGCGACATCAGCCCGAGTGTAGAAGACCACAAAAGCGATCGGCACAACGATGAGAAAGAATGCAAGAAAGACAATGACGAGCGTCACGATAATGGCCATTGCCGCCGTGGAGATTTCGGGCGATGGCGTATTGCCTGTGTGTTGCTGGGACTGAAGCGCAGTCCGCATGGCCACAGGCATCACCGCAGTCAGCAACACCGTGATCAGCGTGCCCATAATCAACCAGTACCAGGACGTGATTAGAGTGAGCGCGCGGGCCCAACGGCGGTACTGGATCGATCCGATTCCGAGCATGACCAGGGCGACCGCGGCGAAAGCGTACGTGGAGGTCGCGGATAACAATTGGCCAGGATGCATGGCTCCGCTGGGTCCCAGGCGGGAAACAACCGCCGCGAAAGCAATCAGGGGAATCATCAGCGCTGACAGCAATCCGAGGATGATCTGGACTATGCCGAAGACCACCAGGCCGGTACTGCGGTCGGCATGTGAAGGAGGAGGCACCGGAACCGGAACGCTCAGCGCAGGACTGGGGGCAAAAACGACTGGCGCAGGCGTGAGTGAAGGAAGAAGAACCGCAGCCGGTTCGGGGTCAAGCTCGGGCGTTGCAGCGGGATCTGGCGGCAATTCGGCGTCGTCCACAGAGCCCTCCAGTTAAGATGGCGCTATCTTAGCAGGAGCATGGTATCGCCGCGCAAAACCTCGACCTTCGCGTGAGGCCGAGACTGCTGCCATACAGCGTATGCGGGATCATAGTGAATATCGTCTGCCCGCCGGGCGCCGCGGAAGCCCGTATAATTCCTACTAAATTAGGAAAAGTTGCTGGCGCGCGCTTGTAATGAGTCTTCGCAGGCCCGGGCATGGAAAGGAAAAACGGCGTGGTCGTTCTGGTTGTGGGGGGGGCAGGATATATCGGCAGTCATGCATCTCGGGCGTTGAGGCGGGCCGGGCATGAAGTGATCGTGTTCGACAATCTCAGCACAGGGTATGAATTTCTGGCTTCGGGATTTGAGTTGGTGAAAGGCGATGTTCTGGATTCGGCTGCATTGGCGCGCGTGTTGCCGCGAGCTGAGGCCATCATGCACTTTGCGGCTCATGCCTACGTCGGCGAGTCGGTTACGAATCCGAAAAAGTATTTTCACAACAACGTTGAAGGCGGTCTTTCGCTGCTGAACGCGGCACTCGATGCGGGCGTGAAGAAAATTATTTTTTCGTCGACGTGCGCCGTGTATGGCGAGCCAGCGAAAGTTCCGATCGACGAGAGCACGACGCGGCAGCCGGTGAATCCGTATGGCGTCTCGAAGATGTTTTTTGAGCAGGCATTAGAGGCTTATGACCGGGCCTATGGTTTCCGTTACGCCAGCCTGCGCTATTTCAATGCTGCGGGCGCGGATGAGAGTGGCGAGATTGGGGAGTTGCATGATCCCGAGACGCATCTGATTCCGGTGGCTTTGCGAGCGGCGGCGGGGCTGGGTCCGGAGTTGCAGGTCTTTGGCTCGGATTATCCGACGCCGGATGGGACCAGCATTCGCGACTATATTCATGTGAACGACCTGGCGAGCGCGCACGTGAAAGCCCTGGAACACTTGACGGCGGGCAAGGAAAGCTTTGCCGTCAATCTGGGTACGGGTAGCGGATACTCGGTACTGGACGTGATTGCCGCCGTCGAAGAGGCCACGGGTAAGCGGGTGCCGCGCAAGATCGTGGCCAGGCGCGCGGGCGATCCTCCGGCGCTGGTGGCGAATCCGGCGAAGGCGCAGGAGTTGCTGGAGTGGAAGGCGACGCGGGGTTTACACGATGTAGTCCAAACAGCGTGGAATTGGATGGAGCGGCAAGCGGCGGTTCGGTGAAATCATCAAACAACATCACTAACCACTAACACGACCGCGAGCGGTCTTCGCATTGCTCGTGTTCTTCGTGGTTTCCCAGACAGGCGGGGTACCTTATGGCAAGCGATCTAGCGGGCGATCTGACGGGAAAGAAAATTGCGTTTCTGGGCGCGGGGAAGATGGGTGGAATCATTCTTCAGGCGCTCCTGAAAACCGGTCTGCTCTCGGCGAAGTCGACGTGCGCGACGGTAGCACATCCGGAGCGCGCCCGGGCCCTCACGTCGAAACTCAAAATCAAAGTTGGGACGAACAACGCCGAGGCCGTGAAGGGCGCCGACATCATTGTGATTGCGGTGAAGCCGCAAGTGGTCGAGGACGTAGTGCGCGAGATCAGCGGGCAACTTACGCCGAAGCAGATGATCGTGTCGGTGGCGGCTTCGGTGCCGACAACGATGATCGAGCGCGACCTTGCACCGAATGTGCCGGTGATTCGCGCCATGCCGAATACTCCGTGTATGCAGGGCGCCGGCATGACGGCGATCTGCAAGGGCAAATACGCCAGCGCGAAACACGTGGCGCTAACTTGCCACATGTTTGACGTGGTCGGCCGAACCGTTGTAGTGGATGAGAAGCACATGGACGCTGTTACAGCACTTTCGGCCAGCGGCCCCGCCTACATTTACATCATTCTGGAATCGCTGGCCGAGGCGGGAGTGAAAGTCGGATTGCCGCGCGATATCGCTACCCTGCTGGCAGCGCAAACTACATTGGGTGCTGCCCGCGTGGTACTTGAGACGGGCGATCATCCCGCTCTGCTGAAAGATGCCGTGACGACGCCGGCTGGATGCACGATCGACGGAATCATGGAACTGGAAGAGGGGAAGCTGCGAGTCACGCTGATCAAAGCGGTGGTGAAAGCGGCGCAGCGGGCCAAGGAATTGGCGTATAGCTGATGGTTTTGGTTGTTTTCAATCTGTCCCTGCATCTGAATTCACCGGTTTGCCGCGGGTAAAGCAGCTCGAGACCTTTTCGCCTGTCACAAACTTAATTGTCCCCGACTGATCGTTGCAGAATGTTTTCAGTCCCGCGTCGGAGTCGCTGGGCACGGCGGTGACGCGGAACTTCGTGGGCGGATTTCCGTCGCAATCAGTGAGAGCAAAACTATATCCGTTCCAGTCGTTGGTGCCCTGACCAGGATCGAAAGGCACATTGTCTTCTCCAGGGGTGGCCGCTTGATCGCGGGCAAACAGAGTCGGCATCGAGCAGGTATAGCCCTGATCAGGATGTCTGGCTATGTAACCTGCTTCGGCTCCAGCGATGAGGGTCAGACGCATTTTGGCCTGAGCCTCATTGGCCTCGTCCTGCTGCTTGCGGAGTCCCTTGAGATAGTCGGAATCGGTCAGGGGTACGTGCGCGGCGGCCACGACTTCAATGAGTCGCCAGACTTCTTTTTCCTGCCTGAAGGTGAAGATCAGGCGCGGGATGACGGGGAGAGATTGCAGTTGTCCATCTTTGTAATATTGAACCGAAAGTTCGATCTCATCATCTTCGCCCATCAGGCTGTCGCGTTCCACGTTGACTTCGATTTTTTCACGGTGATCATTTTGCTCGCTGACGAGCAGCGTTGAACCTGTGTCGAAAGTCTCAAACTGCTCGCCCTGCCCGGCTAGTTGGCGACCGATGCTCGAAATACGGAGAATCATGTTCGTCTCGGGAGATTCGCCCTTGCGAATCAGGGTATGTCGCGCATCTTCGGGCAGATGTTTCGTGAAGTCGT
This sequence comes from uncultured Actinomycetota bacterium, assembly GCA_963770115.1. GTDB lineage: Bacteria > Actinomycetota > Actinomycetes > Mycobacteriales > Pseudonocardiaceae > Pseudonocardia. Next base: position 66,842 of record CAVYOT010000005.1, on the reverse strand, counting down.
TGTCACCCTTGCCGATGAACATCTCAATCAGCGCCTGCCGTGCGGACTGGGCGGGGGCTGCGGCGGAGTGGGGGGCGAGGTCTGAGCTTGAACCACGGTACTGCTAACGAACGCAGCCAATGAAACGATCACGCTCACGCAAAGCTTGCGCACAATCGTCCTCCCTGCATGGACGTCTCGGCCACGCATCAGGATATTCTACAGTTGATAAGACTCCGTGGCCGGCCTGGCGGTTCCAGCCGCGTGCTTGCTTCGTGCTACAGTTTTCTCCAACACCCGCGTGACGAGCAAACCTTGAATCTCGACTTTTGAATCTCATGGAACCACGGCTCATTCTGATCCACCTGCTGCTCAAGCTGGGCGTGGCCACGACCATCTCCTCAGCAGCCTGGTGCGTTCGTTGGAATTCAAGTCGCTGCTGTTTCGCGAAGAGCGTACGCTACGGCAGAAAATTTACCTGGTTCTGTGGTTCGGGCTGCCGGTGATGATCGGCGTCTGGATCCGTATTTCGCAGAAGAGTTTTCTGGCCGGCGACCTTGGTTTTGAAACGACCCTACTTCTGGGCGTGATAGGCGGGCGCTGGGCGGGTTCGCTGGGCGGAGTCCTGATGGGGTTCCCTGCCATGTTGCATGGCGAGTGGGCGACGCTGCCATTCCTGGTGCTGTGCGGCTTGATTCGGCGCAACGCGCACCATGGCGCTCGACAAGGAAGATATCTGGTCGTTCTCGCCGTTTATTGATCTCAGCATCTACCGTCTGATCCGGCGCAATCTGCCCCGGCCACGCCTATTCGATTGGCAGATCATGTTTTTCACGACCGTAGTGGGGCTGCGTTTCGTGCAGACTGAACTGTCACGCGATCTCCCGCGCTCGATTTTCACTCTTGAGAGCTCCCGGAACGTACTGGGTGGAAATTGCGATCTACGCTGCATCAGTGATCGCCATTGGGATCGAGCTTAAGATTTTCAACAGCGTCCGAATTCAGATCAAACTGGAAGAACAGGAACGTCTTCTGCTGCACGCGCGCATGGAAGCGCACCGTCATGTGCGGGTACAGCGCGTAGTTCTGGAACACCATCGCGATGTCCCGGTCCTTCGGCGGCACGCGGGTGACGTCCCGACCGCCGATCAGGATGCGACCCGCGTTGATGTCCTCGAGACCCGCGAGCATCCGCAGCGCGGTGGACTTGCCACAACCGGAGGGCCCGACGAGGACGAGGAACTCGCCGTCGGCGATCTCGAGGTTGAGCTGGTCCACCGAGGGCTTGGGGTTGCCCGGATAGGTGCGACTGGCGTGGTCATAGGCAACAGAGGCCATGCTGGACACCTCTTTCTCACCGGCAGGAACGTGCCGGACGATCCGAGTGAGTGGCGGCGATCACCGTCCGTGGCACTGTGCCATGCACCACGTCCGGTCAACAAGACCCGTCAGCGGCACGGACGTAGGGCGAGCCGGTGCTGGCCCTGACCACGAGCCGGGTCGGCACGACCACGTCGACGTCGACATCGCCCTCGAGCGTGCCGTCGAGCAGGTCGAGCAACAGCCGGGCGGCCCGGTCGCCCTGCTCCCGCACTGGCTGGGCGACGGTCGTCAGGTCCACCACCGAGGCCATCTCGTGGTCGTCCATCCCGATCACCGACACCCGTCCCGGCACGGCGACGCTGGCCCGGCGCAGGGTCCGCAGCGCCCCGATGGCGAGCTCGTCGTACTCGGCGACGACGGCGGTCGGCAACGTCGGCCCCGCCATCAGCTCGGCCATGGCCCGTGCACCGCCCTCGATCCCGAACCCGCCGGTGAGCATCGGCCCCGGCGCGATGCCCGCGGACCGCAGAGCGTCCCGGAATCCCGCGCGGCGCGCCGTGGAGGAGACGAAGCCGAAGTCCCGGTCGTCCTCGATGCCCGCGATCATCGCGATCTGCTCGTGGCCCTGGTGCAGCAGGTGGTGCACGGCGGTGCGCATCGCCGCGGCGTCGTCGATCCGGACGCACGGCACGCCGGGCAGTCGCGCCCCGAGCGTCACGAACGGCATGTCCAACGCCCGCAGCGCAAGCGTGTGCTCCTCGCTCAACGGCATCGACAGCGTGAGCACCGCGTCCACGCGGCGGGCCAGCGGCATGCGCTCGAAGAAGCGGTCGCGGGCCGCGACGTCGCCGAGGTGGTAGAGCAGCACGTCGTAGCCCGCCGCGGCCAGCGCGTCCGCGGCGCCCGCCACGGCGTTGGCGAAGAACCACCGCGTGACGAAGGGGACGACGACACCGACGGTCGTCGTGCGGCCCGAGGCCAGGCCGGACGCGTGCGGCGAGGCGCTGTAGGAGAGCTCGCGGGCGGCGTCGAGCACGCGCTGGCGTGTGGAAGGCGAGACGCTGCCGCGGCCGCGCAGCGAGCGGGAGACGGTGGCGGCTGATACGCCTGCGAGCGCGGCGACGTCCAGAATGCTGGCGTGTCGGGACCGGCTACGGCCCGCCGCCTCGTCCGACATCGTCTCCCCCCACCCCTTCCGGCGTGCTGCCGGAACCTGGCGTGTACACGCTTGCACGCAGGGAGGAACGGTACCAGGAGCGGCCCGTCCGACGTCAGGTCACGAATTGGAAACGAGGCGTTCACGTCTATCCCAGTCGAGTGATACATGACACGCTGCTCAGCGCAAACGCTGTCCCCGCCCCGGCCGGGTGCCAGCGCGATACGACGACGGAAGGACTGACGCTCATGCGCCGCAGGTCACTCGCGGTCGGAGCCCTTGCGGCCGCCACCGCACTCCTCGTGAGTGCGTGTGGTGGTAGCAGTGGTAGCAGTGGAAGTCAGGGTGCCAGCACGGCACTGGACGGCGTCGGCCCGATCACCCTAGTGCAGGGCAAGGACACGTCCGGCTTCGTCCAGCAGATCCTCGACGGCTGGAACCAGCAGCACCCCGACCAGAAGGTCACGCTGATCGAGCTGCCTGAGGACGCCGACTCCCAGCGCGCTCAGATGATCCAGAACGCCAACGCGAAGTCCGACGCGTACGGCGTGCTGGTCGTCGACAACGTGTGGACCTCCGAGTTCGCGGCCAACCGCTACATCCTGCCGCTGCCGCAGGACCAGTTCCCGATGGGCGACTTCCTGCCGCCGGTCATCGCATCGGCCCAGTACAAGGACAAGCTGTACGCGGTGCCCAGCAGCTCCGACGGCGGGATGCTGTACTACCGCACCGACCTGCTGAAGGCCGCCGGCATCGCCGCGCCGCCCAAGACCTGGGCCGAGCTGGTCGACGACTGTAAGAAGATCCAGGCCACCCCGGAGGGCACAGGGGTCAACTGCTACGCCGGGCAGTTCCAGAAGTACGAGGGCCTCACGGTGAACGCGGCCGAGGCCATCAACAGCGCGGGCGGGGTGATCACCGACAAGGACGGCAAGCCCAATGTCAACACGCCTGAGGCGAAAGCAGGGCTTGACTTCCTCGTCAACGGCTTCAAAGAGGGCTACATCCCGAAGGAGGCGCTGACCTACAAGGAGGAGGAGGGCAGTCGCGCCTTCCAGGAGGGCAAGCTGATCTTCCACCGGCAGTGGCCCTACCAGTACGCGCTCGCGGAGAAGACCGACGGCTCATCGCAGGTCGCGGGCAAGTTCGCGGTGGCACCGCTGCCCGGGCTGAGCGGCCCCGGCGTCTCCAGCCTCGGCGGTCACGCCCTCGGCATCTCCACCTACACGCCGAACAAGAAGACCGCGCTGGACTTCATCAAGTACTACACCAGCAAGGAGAACAGCCAGAAGTACCTGGAGCTGGCGTCGCAGGCCCCGGTCTACACCGCGATCTACGACGACCCCACTCTCCAGCAGAAGTTCCCTTATCTGCCGGTGCTCAAGGCGTCGATCCTCGGCGCTCAGCCGCGGCCCAAGGTCGTCCGCTACGGCGACGCCACCCTCGCCATCCAAGACGCGGCGTACGGCGCCTTGCAGGGCACGATGACCACCGACCAGGCCCTGCAGCAACTTCAGGACAAGCTCACTCAGCTCACGTCGAGCTGATCCGAGGGAGTCGAGAACACGACGGATCCGAGGGGCGGCGGGCCGAACCTGGCCCGCCGCCTTCCTGGCCGAGGAGGGTCAGACATGGCAGTGGTCGAGGCGCCGCCACAGACGCCTGCACCGAAGGCGAAACAACCCACCGACTTCCGGCAGCAGGGGCGGCTCGCGGCCTACCTGCTGAGCCCGACGATGGCGGTCCTGCTGATCGTCATCGGGTACCCGATCCTGGCCGCGATCTACGAGTCAATGTTCAGCCAGGGCCAGGGCGTGGACGCCGACGGGTTCGTCGTCCAGGGCGACACGTTCGTGGGCCTTGGCAACTACGCCGCGATCTTCGAGGGCGACACCGGCGCGCGGTTCTGGAACGCGTTCTACAACACCACGTTCTTCACGGTCATCTGCGTGGTCGTCGAGGTCATCCTCGGCGTCGCCATGGCGTTGATCATGAACAAGGCCTTCAAGGGCAAGGGCCTCATCCGCGCCAGCATCCTGGTGCCGTGGGCCATCCCGACGGTGGTCTCGGCCAAGCTGTGGGCCTGGATCTTCGACGCCAACGGCATCGCCAACTCGATCCTCGGCCAGCAGATCCTGTGGTCGACCGATGGCCCGCAGGCCAAGCTTGCGGTGATCATCGCCGACACCTGGAAGACCGCGCCGTTCATCGGCCTGCTGGTACTGGCGGGCCTGCAGGTCATCCCCGCCGACATCTACGAGGCCGCCAAGATCGACGGCGCCAACGCGTGGCGGGCGTTCTGGAGCATGACGCTCCCGCTGGTCAAGCCCGCGCTGCTGGTTGCGGTGCTCTTCCGCATCCTGGACAACCTGCGCATGTTCGACCTGCCCGCCGTGCTGATCGGCTTCCAGAAGCCCAGCGTCGAGACGATCTCGATCCTGGCCTACCTGGAGAACACGAACAGTCGGTTCGGTCCGGCGGCGGCCTACGCGTTCGTGCTGTTCGTCTACGTCATGGTCGTGGCCTACCTGTTCGTCAAGCTCCTGGGCGCCGACGTCATCGGCGACGCCCGTGCCAAGACGCCCAAGGCCTCGCGCAGGCGACGCGCTCTCGTCGCGAAGGGAGACACGCCGTGAGCACCCCGGTCGACACCACGAAGTCCGCCACCACCTCGAGCACCGCTGCGGATGGCGTCCCGGTCACGCCCAAGCCGAAGCCCTACGGCACGATCGCCAGCTACATCGGCATCGTTGTGATCATGGTCTACTGCCTCGCGCCGTTCTACTGGATGGTCGTCAGCTCGCTGCGTCGACCGGCCGACCAGTTCCAGACCACGCTGATCCCGCAGCCGATCTCGTTCCAGAACTACATCGACGCGTTCAACCCGTCCAACGGCTTCGGGCGGGCCCTGCTCAACAGCATCATCGTGGCAAGCTCGGTCACCGTGCTGACGCTCATCATCGGCACGTTCTCGGCCTACGCGCTCGCCCGGCTGGACTTCCCGTTCAAGAACCTGACGCTGGGGATCATCATCGCCTGCTCGATGTTCCCGGGCATCGCGATGGTCATCCCGCTGTTCAGCCTGTTCACCAACATCGGGTGGATCAACACCTACCAGGCGCTGATCATCCCGTCGTTGTCGTTCGGGCTGCCGCTCGCGGTGTGGATCCTGACGGCGTTCTTCCGGCAGATGCCCGCCGAGCTGGAGGAGGCCGCCATGATCGACGGCTGCACCCAGGGTCAGGCGTTCCGCAAGGTGATCATCCCGCTCGCGGCGCCCGGCGTGTTCACCACCGCGATCATCGTGTTCGTGGCGGCGTGGAACGAGTACATCATCGCCCTGACGATGACGAACAAGGCCGCGTACCGCACGGCCACGGTGGCGGTCACGTTCTTCACGGGCACCACCGGCCGTGACATTCCGTTCGGCTCGATCATGGCGGCGGGCGTGATCCTCACGGTCCCGCTGCTGATCATGGTGCTGATCTTCCAGCGCCGCATCGTCGCAGGCCTCACCGCGGGCGGCGTCAAGAGCTAGCCCCGCTCGCACGACCTACGGGCCGCCACGCCTCCCGCGCGTGGCGGCCCGTTCCGTCTACGGTGAGTCCCGCAAACCCGCACGGTGAGTCCCGCACCTCGCCACGGTGAGTCCCGCAAGCGCACACGGCGAGTCCCGCAATTCGACACGCCGTGTTCGCCGATCCGCGCCCGGAACCCGCACCGCCCGGGGCAGCACGGATGAAGGACAGCGCAGGCTCAGGACGACGCGGTTCAGGCCAGCACGGCCACGCTCTCCCACGGCGCGAGCACGGCGGGCGCAGCGGAGCGCCCGTGCGTCGTCACCACCACCTCGCCCGCGGCGGCCGGGGCGGCGGCGGGCGCGCCCGAGAGGTTGGCGAGCACCGTCAGCGTCGCGCCGTCGAGCGCGCGGACGTAGCCGAACACCTGCTCGTCGTCGGGCACCAGCAGGCGGTAGTCCCCGTCCACGACGACGGGCAGCGTGTGGCGCAGCTCGATCAGCCGCCGGTAGTGGTGGAACACCGAGTCCGGGTCCTTCCGCGCGGCCGCGGCGTTGATCTCGGCGAAGTTGGGGTTGACCGGCAGCCAGGGCGTGCCTGCGGTGAACCCCGCGTTCGCGGACGTGTCCCACTGCACCGGTGTCCGGGCGTTGTCGCGCGACTTCACCGCGAGCGACCGCAACACCGTCGACTCCGCCAGGCCCGCGGCGATCGCCCCCTTCGCCCAGCTGACCGACTCGATGTCGCGGTACTGGTCGAGGCCGGTGAAGTGCGCGTTGGTCATGCCCAGCTCCTCGCCCTGGTAGACGTAGGGCGTGCCGCGCAGCAGGTGCAGCACGGTGGCGAGCGTCTTGGCGCTCGCCACGCGGTGCTCGCCGTCGTCACCCCAGCGGGAGACGATGCGGGGCTGGTCGTGGTTGTCCCAGTACAGCGAGTTCCACCCGGCGTCGGCGAGCCCGTCCTGCCACGCCGAGAGGTTGGCCTTGAGCTCGGTGAGCCGCAGCGGGCGCAGGTCCCACTTGGTCGCGCCCGCGTCCAGGTTGACGTGCTCGAACGTGAACACCATGTCGATCTCGGCGCGGGCCGGGTCGGAGTAGCGGCGCGCGTCGTCGACGGTGGCGCCGGGCGTCTCCCCGACGGCGAGCAGCGCCCGTCCGGCCAGCACCTCGCGGTGCATCTCGGCGAGGAACTCGTGCACCCGCGGCCCGTTGGCGCACAGCACCCGCGCGTCCCCGTCGGGGAGGCCGTCCGGTTTGGAGATCAGGTTGATGACGTCCATGCGGAAGCCGTCGACGCCGCGGTCGACCCACCACCGCATCATCGCGTACACCGCGTCGCGGACCTCGGGGTTCTCCCAGTTGAGGTCGGGCTGCTTGCGCGAGAACAGGTGCAGGTAGTGCTCGTCGGTGATGGGGTCGTGGGCCCAGGCCGAGCCGGAGAAGAACGACTGCCAGTTGTTCGGGGTCTTCCGCCAGATGTACCAGTCGCGCTTCGGGTTGTCGGTGGCCCGGCGGGACTCGACGAACCACGGATGCTCGTCGCTGGTGTGGTTGACGACCAGGTCCATCACGATCCTGATGCCGCGCTCGTGCGCGGCGGCGATCAGGGCGTCGAGGTCGGCGAGCGTGCCGAACATCGGGTCGACTCCCGTGTAGTCGGCGATGTCGTAGCCGTTGTCGTCCTGGGGGAGGGATAGATCGGGGACAGCCACACGACGTCGACGCCGAGCTCGGCGAGGTGGTCGAGCCTGCCCGTGATGCCGGGGAGGTCGCCGATGCCGTCACCGTTCGCGTCCGCGAAGCTGCGCGGGTAGATCTGGTACACCACAGCCGACTTCCACCAGGTCATGGCGCACATCCTGCCCGGAGACCACGACGTCGGCGCGCTCCCACGGCCGGTCGGCGGCCAGGAACGGCCGCTCGCGCGACTCCCATTCGTCCCAGAAGGCGACGTCGCCGCCGTCGCGCGCGAGGCCGCGCGCCGTGGCCACGGCGCGGTCGATCTGCACCCAGATCATCGCGTCGACGAGGTGCGCGAACGCCCGCCTGCCCGCACCCACCCCTTCGACGACGAGCAGCGGCGCGGCCGCGGGCACCGTGATCGCGCCGGGCCTGCTGCGGGCGCCCCACGCGGGCGGGCGGTGGGCGACGTCCGCGCCCGAGCGCCAGGGGGTCAGCACGCCGTCGGCGAGCAGGTCGGCCCAGTCGAAGAAGTCGTGGAACCAGGCCACGTCGTCGGTGTGGACGACAGCCGCACCCGGCACGGCGGCGACGATCCGGTCGACGAGCGTCGTCTTGCCCGATCCGCTGCGCCCGTCGACGGCCAGCACCCGCGGACGACCCAACGCCGGGTAGAGGTCGGCGACGGCGACCGTGCGCCACGGCCCGCTGTCGGGCTCGCCATCCGGCAGGTCCACCGGCTCAGTCTGCCGTGCCACACCGTTCCGGGCTGTGTCAACGGGGGCACCCGGGCAAGGTGGGGCCATGGCGGTTGCGGTGGTCACCGGGGTGTCGCGGCGGATCGGGATCGGGGCGGCCGTCGCGCGGCGGCTCGCGGAGGCCGGGATGGACCTCTTCCTGCACTCGTGGAGCCCAGCCGACGCCGAGCAGCCGTGGGGCGCCGACCCGGAGGGCCCCGCGTCCATCGTGGACGACCTGCGTAAGGACGGCGCTCGGGTCGAGCACCTCGCCGCCGATCTCGCCGACCCCGACGCCCCGGCCCGGTTGGTCGACGCCGCGGTGCGGGCGTTCGGGACGGTCGAGGTACTCGTCGCCAACCACGCCCGCAGCAGCTCCATCGCGCTGGAGGACCTGACCGCCGCCGAGCTGGATCTCACCTACGCCGTCAACACGCGGGCGACGCTGCTGCTGGTCAAGGAGTTCGCCGCGCGCTGCGCAGGCCCCGGCCGCGTGGTGTTCATGACCTCTGGGCAGCACCGCGGACCGATGCCCGGCGAGCTGCCCTACGTCGCGTCGAAGGGCGCTCTGCACCAGCTCACCGCGAGCCTCGCCGCGCACCTGGCCCCGCGGCGGATCACCGTCAACTGCGTGGATCCGGGCGCGACCGACACGGGCTACGCCGACGCGGCGGCGCACGCGGCCGTGGTCGGGATGGAGCCGATGGGCCGCTGGGGTGAGCCGGACGACGCCGCCCGACTCATCGCCTGGCTGACGAGCGACGCCGCCCGTTGGGTGACCGGCCAGGTGATCGTCAGCAACGGCGGCGGCCCGTGAACCCGGCGCGGCCTGCGCACGATGCTCGCGGTCACGGTCACCGCGGCCGGGGCGTTCTGGGCCACGGCGGCTGTGCTGCCGTTCCCCGCGCTGCTCGCCGCCGCTGTCCTCGGGGGGGTGCTGGCCACGCCCTCAGCGCGCTCTCAACCCGGCTGAGGCACACTCGGGGGCGATGAACGCGAGCCCGGCGTGCCTGAGTATCCAGCACCTGTCTGCCCTGCGCCCGAGTGCCGCGTGCGCGAACGCGATCATGAGGTGAGCGCTCCCCCGAACCGCGTCGATGCCGCCGACGCCACGCAGCCGCCCCCGCCCCGACGCTCCCTGGTGCGCTTCGCGTGGGCCGGGGTGTTCACGCTGCTCGCCGCGATCGGCGTGGTGCCCGACCTGCTCTTCGGCCTCGACCGGCGCAGCCCGTTCGTGCAGCTCGTCTCGTTCCGGTGGCAGCTGCTCGTCGCCGGGGCGGTGGTGCTGCTCCTGATGGGCGTCCTCACGCTGCGGGTGCGGAAGGCGTGGCCGTTCACGGCCGGTCTCGCCGCCGTGCTGCTTCTCGGTGCGGGCATGGTCGTCCCCCGCGCGATCCCGGACCCCGAGCCGACCGGCGGCAGACCGTTCACCGTGCTCTCGTTCAACGTCTACGAGGGGCGCGCCAACGTGCAGGCGCTCGCCGACCTGATCCGCACAGCGCGACCCGACGTCGTGTCCCTGCCCGAGGCGGGCAGGCGCTTCGCCGGGAAGCTCGCCCCGCTCGTCGGGCCCCTCGGCTATCAGGTCCGCTCGTCCACCGGCCAGGGCGAGGCCGACGTGCAGGGCGTCACGGCGTTGGTTTCGGCGCGGCTGGGCGACGTGACGTTCACGGTGGGCCACCAGACCTCGACGTTCCCTGATGTCGAGATCTCCGGCGGCACCCTGGGCACGATGCGGGTCATCGCGTTCCACTCGGTGGCCCCGGTGCCCGGATCCGTGCCGGAGTGGCGCGACGACATGTCATTGCTGCCCACCTGGTGCGCCGGGCCGACCCCGGCGATCGTCGCCGGGGACTTCAACGCCACCCTCGATCACTCGATGCTGCGCGCGGGGATGGTGGGCTGCGGCGACGCGGCCGCCCAGCGCGGCGACGGCCTGCTCTCCACGTGGGGCCCCACCCCGCGCACCCGGGCCATCGGACCGCAGATCGACCACGTGCTCGCCACCCACGGCATCGAGGCCACGACGTTCCGGGTGGTCGACCTGCCCGGCAGCGACCACCACGCGATCCTCGCGACGCTCAGCCTGCCCTGATCCGTCAGCGGAAGTCCGCGGCGTGGTCGCGGGCCCACTGCGCGAACGTCCGGGCGGGCCGCCCGGTGAGCTCCTCGACCTCGTGGGTCATCGGCTCCGGCGTGTCGACGAACCCCCCGTGCGCGGCGACGATGCCCTCGGCCATCTCCGCGGGGAAGACGCGGCCCAGCTCGCGCACCGCGTCCTCGGGCGCCATCTCCGCGAACCGCAGCGGGCGGCCGAGCGCGGCGCCGATGGCCGCCAACTGCTCGCGCTGGGTGAGCTGCTCCGGGCCGCTCAGGTGGTGACGGGCGCTGCCGCGCGGTCCGTCGAGCAGGGCCCGCACCGCGACGGCGGCGAGGTCCGCCTCGTGCACGAGGGCGCGGCGGGCGTCGGCGTGGAACCAGCGCAGGACGTCGCCGCCGCGGATCTGGTCGGCCCACCCCAGGGTGTTGGCGGCGAACCCGCTGGCGCGTAGCAACGTCGCGGCCTGCGCCGACGCGGTGAGGTGCCCTTCGATGTAGGCGTGCGAACCGAGGATCGTGCCGTCGGGCCGGGCGTGCGGGTCAGGCTCGTCGGTCACCCCGAAAGCCGAGAGGTAGACGACGTGCGGCACCGCCGCCGTGAGCACCTCGATCAACCCGGCCGCGGACGCGTCGCCCGTGACCGAAGGGAAGACGAGGAACGCCGCGTCCGCACCCGAGAACACCGGGCCGAGCGACCCGGGCCGCATGAGATCGCCCGTGACCGCCTCCGCCCCGCTCACCGACGACGGATCCCGCGCCAGTGCCCGCACCCGCGCACCCGTCCCGGCCAGCTGGGCCACGACCTGCCCGCCGACGTGCCCCGTCGCACCGGTCACCACGACCGTCATCGTCATGCGGGCGACGCTAGGACCTCGACCCGACTTCAGGTCAAGGTCGTCGGCGCCACCTGCGGCTCGTCGTCGAGGAAGATCTCCTCGAGGTCGAACGACTCGATGTCGAGGACGAACCCGCGCACCCGCGTGTCGGGCAGCAGGAACGGGTCGTGCTGCAGCTGGGCCAGGTCCCGGCGCACGCTGACCGCCGGGTCGCGAAGGCGTGGGTGCGCCATGACGGGCGCATGCCGACCTCGCGCGCCAGCTCCTCGCTGAAGTCGTCGTCGGTGAACGTGCCGAGACCGCACCCCGCGTGCTGGACGATGAAAACGTCGCGGGTGCCCAGCTTGCGCTGGCTGATCGTCAGCGAGCGGATGACGTCGTCGGTGACGACGCCGCCCGCGTTGCGCAGCGTGTGCACCTCGCCGAGCTTCAACCCGAACAACGCGAACACGTCGATGCGCGAGTCCATGCAGGTCAACACCACGGTCCGCAATGCGGGCGGCACCGCGACGCCCTCGGCGCGGGCCTTGGCGAGGTGCCCCCCGCCGTCCTCGTAGCGGCGCAGCAGCTCCTCGTAGCCCATCAGCCCTCCGACGCGACGGTCTCCGCGATCTCGTACGTGTTGAGCGCCGCACCCTTGCGCAGGTTGTCGCCGCAGACGAACAGCTCGAGCGTGTTCGGGAAGTCCAGCGCCTGGCGGATCCGGCCGACCCAGGTCGGGTCGTCCCCGACCACGTCGGCGGGCGTGGGCCATTCTCCCACAGCGGGGTCGTCGCGCAGCACGATCGTCGGCTGGGCGGCGAGCACCTTGCGCGCGGCAGGCACGGTCACCTCGCGCGCGAACGTCGCGTGCACGGCCAGCGCGTGCGTCGTGATCACCGGGACGCGCACACAGGTGGCCGAGACCTTCAGATCCGGGATCCCGAGGATCTTGCGCGACTCGTTGCGGACCTTCAGCTCCTCCGACGACCACCCGCCAAATTCCATCAACTCAGTCTTGAGCGACCCCGCCCACGGCACGACGTTCAGGGCGAGCGGCGCGGGGAACGGCGACTCGGCGGGCAGCCCGGCCAGCGCCTCGGCGACGTCGCCGCCGCGCACCCCCACGTCCTTGCCCGCGACCGCGTCCATCTCGGCGCGCAACCGGTCGATGCCGACCTGCCCGGCACCCGACGCGGCCTGGTAGGACGCCACGACCAGGGCGCTCAGCCCGAACTCGCGGTGCAGCGCGCCGATCGCCGCCATCATCGACAGCGTGGTGCAGTTGGGATTGGCGATGATCCCCTTCGGGCGGACCGCCGCCTGCTCGGCGTTCACCTCGGGCACGACCAGCGGCACCTCGGGGTCCATCCGGAACGCCCCGGAGTTGTCGACGGCCACCGCGCCTGCGGCCGCGGCGATCGGCGCCCACTGCGCGCTCACCTCGTCGGGCACGTCGAAGAGCGCGATGTCGACGTCGTCGAACACCTCGGGCGCGAGCGCCTCCACGGTGATGTCCTCGCCGCGCACCCGCAGCACCTTGCCCGCCGAACGGGGCGAGGCCACGAGCTTGATCCGCGACCAGGGCACGGACTCCCGGGCGTCGATGATGTCGATCATCGTGCCGCCGACGGCCCCGGTGGCGCCGACGATCGCGAGGACCGGTCCGGCACCCGTCCGCCCGCTCATCGTCCGCTCCCCGCGTGCACCACGGCCTGCTCGCCGCCGCCCAGCTCGAACGCCTGGTGCAGCGCCTTCACCGCGGCGTCGAGCTGCTCCACCCGGCAGATCACCGAGATCCTGATCTCCGAGGTGTTCATGGTCTCGATGTTGATCCCGGCGCGCGAGAGCGCCTCGCAGAACGTCGCCGTGACGCCGGGGTGGTTGCGCATGCCCGCGCCGATGAGCGACACCTTGCCGACCTCGTCGTCGTGGACGATCTCGGCGAACCCGATTTCGCGCTGCACGCCGGTGAGCGCCGTGACCGCCTGCGGCCCGTCCACGCGCGGGAGCGTGAACGTGATGTCGGTGAAGCTCTCGCCGGTGCGGGAGATGTTCTGGAGGACCATGTCGATGTTGATGTCGGCGTCGGCGACCGTCCGGAAGATCCGCGCGGCCATGCCCGGTGTGTCCGGCACCCCGACCACGGTGATCTTGGCTTCGGACCGGTCGTGCGCGACCCCTGTGATGATCGCGTTCTCCAAGGGGATCTCCTCGATCGAGCCCGCGACCAGCGAGCCCGGCTTGTCGTTGTACGAGCTGCGCACCCGCAGCGGGACGCCGTAGCGGCGGGCGTACTCGACCGCGCGCAGGTGCAGAACCTTCGCCCCGCACGCGGCCATCTCCAGCATCTCCTCGTACGTGATCGCGTCGAGGCGCTGGGCGTCGGGGACGATCCGGGGATCGGCGGTGAAGATCCCGTCGACGTCGGTGTAGATCTCGCAGACGTCGGCGTCCAGCGCGGCGGCGAGCGCGACGGCCGTGGTGTCGGAGCCGCCGCGACCGAGCGTGGTGACGTCCTTGGAGTCCTGGCTCACCCCCTGGAAGCCCGCCACCAGGACGATCGAGCCCTCGGTGAGCGCGTCGCGCAGCCGGTGCGGGTTGACCTGCACGATGCGGGCGTCGCCGTGCTTGGACGTGGTGACCATCCCGGCCTGCGACCCGGTGAACGAGCGCGCCTGCACCCCGAGGGTGTGGATGGCCATGGCGACCAGCGCGTTGGAGATCCGCTCCCCCGCGGTGAGCAGCATGTCCATCTCGCGCGGCGGCGGCGCGGGCGAGACCTGCTCGGCGAGGTCCAGCAGGTCGTCGGTGGTGTCGCCCATCGCGGACACGACGACGACGACGTCGTTGCCCTCCTTGTGGGTGCGGACGATGCGCTCGGCGACCTTCCTGATCCGATCCGCGTCCTGCACCGAGGAGCCGCCGTACTTCTGCACGACGAGGGCCACCGCAGACCTCCAAACCGGGGCCCCTATGGACCGCCTCACACCGACCATCAACCCTACCGGTGGCGGTCTGAGGCGCCGACGGAATTGACCGACGCCACCTGCCGTCAGCGTGTGGCCTGGTCGTGGCGGGCGCGCGCCGATCTCACGACGGTCCACCGAAGGCCTTGCGGGCGAGCCGCGCGCCCGCGACCGTGTCGTCCCAGAAGGTGGGGGCCGCGCCGTCGAGCAGCTCGCGGGCCGCCGCGGCGAGCGCGCCCAGCCCGGCGAAGGCCAACGCGCCACCGACCGAGATCCGGCTGACGCCGAGGTCGGCGAGCTGCGCCACGGTCGGTCCGCCCGGCCGCAGGAGCACGTTGACCGGGCGGTCGACCTCGGCCACCACCGTCGCGATGTCGGCGGGGTCGCTCAGCCCGGGCGCGAACAGGACGTCGGCGCCCGCCTCGGCGAAGCGCTGCAGCCGGGCGACGACGTCGGCCAGGTCGGGGTCCGGGTACAGCAGGCCCTCGGCCCGCGCCGTGAGCACGAGGCGTCCGGACGCCACCTTGACGGCCGCGGCCACGCGCTCGACGGCGAGGGCCATCGGATAGGTGCCGCCGGGGCCGCGGTCCTCGATCGAGCAGCCCGCGAGCGGGGTGGCCGCCGCCGCCTCGACGGTGGCCGCGACGCCCGCCGGGTCATCGGCGAACCCGTTCTCCAGATCCGCCGACACCGGCACGGGCACCGCCGCCGCGAGCGCCGCCCCGTGCGCGACAGCGGCGTCGCGGCCGACCTGCCCGTCGAGCTTGCCGAGCGTGGCGGCGAAACCGCTGCTGGTGGTGGCGAGCGCCGCGAACCCGAGCTCGACGAGCACCCGGGCGGTGCCCACGTCCCACGGGTTGGGCATCAGCAGCGGCGAACCCGGCCGGTGCAGCTCCAGGAAGGCGTTCACGCCGCGGATCCTTGCACCTCGGGCTGCCACGAGCGGGACGCGACGGACAGCGCGTTCCAGGCGTTGATCGTGACGATCAGCACGAGCAGGGCGGCCACCTCGGCAGGCGCGAACTCGGCCGCGACGTCGGCGTAGGCCGCGTCGGGCACGTGGGTGTCCGCGACGCGCGTGACGGACTCGGTGAACGCCAGCGCGGCGCGCTCGCGGTCGGTGAAGAACGGGGCCTCCCGCCACACGGCCACGGCGTGCAGGCGCTGCTCGCTCTCGCCCGCCGCGCGGGCGTCGCGGCTGTGCATGTCCACGCAGTACGCGCAGCCGTTGAGCTGCGAGGCCCGGAGGCGGATCAGCTCGCGCAGCAGCGGGTCGATGCCCGCGGCGTCCAGCTCCTTGATCGAGGCGCGGTCGAGGTGGCCCATGGCCCGCCCGAACCCGGTGGCGTACTGGTCGAGGTCGAGGCGGACGGGGATCGTGTGTGCGTTCATGACGACCACCGTAGGCAGCAGAGGCCCAGGTCTACAGTCCAATTCCATGGCGGAATCTTGGGCCATTTCCGGGCGTGACCTGCATCTCGACCTGGGCCGCAGCGGGCGCCGCGCAGCGCTGGAGCAGGCGCTGCGGGAGGCCGTGCAGTCCGGGCGGCTGGCTCCCGGCACGCTGCTGCCGCCGTCGCGGGCGTTGGCGGGCGACCTCGGGATCGCCAGGAACACGGTGGCCGAGGCGTACACGCAGCTCGTCGCGGAAGGGTGGCTGACCGCGCGGCAGGGCTCGGGCACCCGGGTGGCCGGGCGGTTGCCGCAGGGTGACACTCCTCCGACGGCGTCGCGGCAGGGTGACATTCCTGCAGTCGCGGCGGGCGTGCCGCCCGCCTCCTCCGCCGTCTACGACCTGCGGGCCGGGTTTCCCGACGTCGCGGCGTTCCCGCACACCGAGTGGCTCGCCGCCGCGCGGACGGCGCTCGCACGGGCGCCGTCGTCGGCGTACCGCTACGGCGACCCCCAGGGCGTGCCTGCGCTGCGTGCCGCGCTCGCGGCGTACCTGGCCCGGACGCGCGGGGTGCGCGTCACGCCGGACCGCGTCGTCGTCTGCGCGGGGTTCGGGCACGGGCTCTGGGCGCTGGCGGCCGCCCTGCGCCGCCTCGGGGCGCGCCGCCTCGGCGTGGAGGCCTACGGCCTCCCCCGGCACCGGATGATCGCGGCCGACGCCGGGTTGCGGCTGGTCGGGCTTCCGGTCGGCGCGTCGGGAGCGGAGCCGCCGGAGACCGACGTCGACGCCGTGCTGCTCACGCCCGCCCACCAGTTCCCGCTGGGCGTGGCGCTCGACGCGGCGCACCGGGCGGCCTTCGTCCGGTGGGCACGCGGGCGGGGCGGGGTGGTGATCGAGGACGACTACGACGGCGAGTTCCGCTACGACCGCCGCCCGCTCGGCGCCATGCAGGCGCTCGCCCCCGACGACGTCGTGTACGGCGGTACGGCCAGCAAGGCGTTGGCGCCCGCGGTGGGGTTGGCCTGGCTGGTGCCGCCCGCGCGGCTGGTGGCGTCGATCGTCGCCGAGCTCGCCGGGGTGGCGGCGCGGGCGGCGGTGCTCGACCAGCTGACGCTGGCGGAGTTCATGGCCTCAGGGCGCTACGACCGGCACGTGCGCCGCTCCCGGCTGGCCTACCGGCGACGCCGGGACCGGCTCATCGCGGCGCTCGCGCCGACCGGCCTCGCCGCGCACGGTCTCCCCGCTGGGCTGCACGCGGTGGTGGACCTGCCCGCCGGGCGCACCGAGGACGAGGTGGTGGCGGCGGCCCGGCGGCGCGGCCTGGCCGTCGAGGGCCTGGCGGCGTTCGCGCTCCGGCCCCCGGCGGCCGCGCCCCTGTTGCCGCCGACGGCGGACGCGGCCGGATCTCCACCCGCGGCGGTCGGGGTGGGGTGGCCGCCCGCGCTGGTCGTCGGCTACGCCACGCCCCCGGCCCACGCCTTCACGACCGCGGTCGCCCGCCTTCTCGCCACACTCCGCACGCCCTGATTCGCCTTCGCACACCGTCGACCGTGTGCGACGCCGTCGCGCCCTGTGCGAGGTCAACCAATACGACGGACCAGCCGGACGACGACCGCGGTGATCGCGCACCAGACCAGCGCCGCCACGCCGTAGTTCAGCGCGACCGCCACCTTCGGGTTCGCAGGCAGGAACAGGTTGGACATGCCCAGGTCGAGCCGGTTGGCCAGGTCCCGCACCGCCGCGGCGAAGGTGTTGGCGAAGTTCGCGTCGAGCAGCGTCAGCGCGATGTAGACGACGAGCACGAGCACGATGAGCAGGCCGATGACCCGCAGCACGCTCGCCACTATCACCGCGCCCCGCCGGGTGGTTGCTCCCACGGTCATGACTCTCCTCCCCCGCACCGGAGGGGGCATGGTGACACGTCCCACCACGCCCGTCCTCCTTGTCAGTATCGCTCATTCGGGCGAGGAAACACCCGGTTGCGCTCGAGCCCGGGGACAAGGGCTAATCTCGGTCACGTGGAACGCCTGCTCCTTCGTCGCCGCGGCGGGGTCTGACCGACCGGCCCCTCGTCGCGGGAAGGCGCGTGCGCCGGTCACCCACCGGCCCACCCCTCCAGGAGCCCTCCCGCGATGACCACCTCACCCGATTCCTATTCGTCGGTATCCCGCAGCCGCGTGCGCACCCCGTCGCGCCCTGCGCCCGACAACCAGCCTGTCTGGAACCCCCAGCGCGGCTCCCACATGCCGGTCCACCGCTACCGCGCGTTCCACGAGATGGTGGAGCCGGTGGACCTGCCCGACCGCACCTGGCCCGACAAGCGCATCACGAAGGCGCCGCGCTGGTGCGCGGTCGACCTGCGCGACGGCAACCAGGCCCTGATCGACCCGATGAGCCCGGAGCGCAAGCGCCGCATGTTCGACCTGCTCGTGCGCGATGGGCTACAAGGAGATCGAGGTCGGCTTCCCGTCCGCGAGCCAGACCGACTTCGACTTCGTCCGCCAGCTCATCGAGGAGGACCTGATCCCCGACGACGTCACGATCCAGGTGCTGACCCAGGCCCGCGACGAGCTGATCGAGCGCACCTACGAGTCGCTGCGCGGCGCGAAGCAGGCGATCGTCCACCTCTACAACTCGACGTCGATCCTGCAGCGCCACGTCGTCTTCGGCCCGGACCGGGACGGGCATCATCGACATCGCCGCTGACAGGCGCGCGCGGCTGTGCTGCGAGTTCGAGCGAGACGTACCCCGACACCGACGGTCTACTACGAGTACTCGCCGGAGTCCTACACCGGCACCGAGCTCGAGTATCGCCGTCGAGGTCTGCAACGCAGGTCATCGAGGTCTGTCGAGCCCGACGCCGGACCGCAAGGTGATCATCAACCTGCCGGCGACCGTCGAGATGGCCACGCCGAACGTCTACGCCGACTCGATCGAGTGGATGCACCGCAACCTGCCGCGCCGCGACGGCATCGTGCTGTCGCTGCACCCGCACAACGACCGCGGCACCGGCGTCGCCGCCGCCGAGCTGGGCTACCTGGCCGGCGCCGACCGCATCGAGGGCTGCCTGTTCGGCAACGGCGAGCGCACCGGCAACGTCGACCTGGTCGACGCTGGGCATGAACCTGTTCACGCCAGGGCATCGACCCGCAGATCGACTTCTCCGACATCGACGAGATCCGCCGCACGGTCGAGTACTGCAACCAGCTGCCCGTGCACGAGCGCCACCCGTACGGCGGCGACCTGGTCTACACGGCGTTCTCGCGGCTCGCACCAGGACGCGATCAAGAAGGGCTTCGAGGCGATGGCGCGCCGACGCCGCCGAGGCGGGCGTCGACGGTCGACGAGTATCGCTGGGCGGTGCCCTACCTGCCGATCGACCCGAAGGACGTCGGCCGCACCTACGAGGCCGTCATCCGGGTCAACTCGCAGTCCGGCAAGGGCGGCGTCGCCTACATCCTGCAAGACCGAGCACCAGCTCGACCTGCCGCGCCGGCTGCAGATCGAGTTCTCCGGGGTCGTGCAGGCGAAGACCGACGCCGAGGGCGGCGAGGTCTCGCCCGAGGAGATCTGGGACGTCTTCGACGACGAGTACCTCCGACCGCGTCACCGCGGCGCTCGAGCTGATCCGCCACCGGCTCACCAGCGACGGCGAGGGCACCGACGAGATCGTCGCGACCGTCGCGCGTCGAGCGACGAGATCGCACGAGATCACCGGCAGCGGCAACGGGCCGATCGCCGCGTTCGTCGACGCGCTGCGCGGGCATCGGGTTCGACGTGCGGGTGCTCGACTACGACGAGCACGCCCTGTCCGCGGGCGACGACGCGCGCGCCGCCGCCTACGTCGAGTGCGCGGTCGGCGGACAGCGTGCTGTGGGGCGTCGGGATCGACAGCTCGATCGTCTCCGCCTCGCTCAAGGCCGTCGTCTCGGCGATCAACCGAGCGATGCGCTAGCGAAGTTGACGAACGCGCGGGTCGGTCACCTCGAGACCGGCCCGCGCGGCGTGCAGGGCGTCGGACATGGTCGGTAAGATCATCGGCGCGTCGTTACCTCGGGCGCTGTGCCACACCGAGACCACTCCGCCGAGCGCGGCTTCCACACGGTTGCTCCCGCCCGAGAACGTGCCGGTCTTTCGAGGCGGTGATCGGCACCGCTGCGGGACTTGCCCACGAGCATCGAGAGCCGTGCCGGGGAGAGTCAGCTCGCCCGCGCTGCCGAGGTGGCCGTATGCCCTGGCTGCGGACTGCGGGGACCGCGCGGAGACTGACCAGCAAGGCGAGCGCCTCAGACGGGGTCGAACTCCCCGTCCTTGACGCCCTTGACAAAGGCCTCCCACTCCTCCCGGCTGAACATCAGCTCCGTGCGGCGCAGCGGATCTTTGGTGTCACGCACGGTAATCGAACCGCCGGGCTGCTGCCCGACTTCGACACAGTCGCCAAAACGGCAGTAACTGCTGATCCTGTAGTCGACCACGACGCCGGGGGGCCTTTCGCTCAGTGGGGAGTGTGCCGCGCACGGTAACTGGTGATCACCTCTCGGCTTCCGGCGGGGGGTAGGGAGTTGGCGAGCACGTCGGTGAACATCTCGCGGTAGAGCCGCACGTCGGACGGGGTATCCAGGTAGCTGTTCCCAGCGTGGCCCTCGATGTGGACGACGTCCGAGCCCAGCTCGGGCGGGATCTCGAGCAGGGCGAAATGGCCCGCGTGGGCACGGAGGATCCCGACGGCGAGAGGGAGCACCTGCATGGTCACGTTAGGTAACCAGCTGATCTCGAGCAGGCGGTCCAGTTGTTCCGCCATGACCCCCCATCCGCCTACCGGGCGTTGCAACACGCCCTCGTCGATCACAGCGATCACGTCGAGTGGCGGGGGGTGGCGCCGTCGGATGGCCTCCTGGCTGCGCTGACGCAGTGCGACCAGACGATCGATCTCGTCCTCGGTGTGATGTGTCAGGACAGATTGCATCACCGCGCGGCCGTAGCTCGCTGTCTGCAGTAGGCCGTGCATCACGGTCAGGTCGAACGAGCGGACGGCGCGCGCGTCACTCTCCAGCGACGCATACCGGCCGGGGCTGTCGAGGATGTAGCGCTCGGGCTGAACACCCTCGGTATACGACTCCCACCACCCGTGCTCACGCCCGTCGTGCACGAGCCGCAGGAGCATGTCCCGCTCCGTGTCCGACGCGACGCCGTAGATCCGCATCAGCTCGCTGACGTCGGGCACCTTGGGCACGCCCTTGCCCGTCTCGAGTCGGGAGATCTTGGACGTCGAGCAGGTCATGCGCTCGGCGACCTCGTCGAGCGTGAGCCCCGCCTTCGACCGCAGCCTGCGCAGCTCAGCCCCGAGCCTGCGGCGTGAGCCGATCGGACTCTGCGGCGCGGCCATGCTCTCCATCTCCCGGGTACGACGCTGCTGCGGGTGGGTGATTCGTCACCCTGAGCGCCTGAATGCAATTGCATGAGGCACTGGCATCGGGCAATCTAAGCACTGCCCCCGCTGTGGTGGAAGTCACCACGCCGAGGGCGGTCATCCCGAGAGGAGGCCGTGATGCACAGACCCACCACGACTCTCCGCCCCTCCCTCAGGTGCGCCCGATCAGGGCCGACGCCGCACTGCGACGAACCGTCGAACAGTGCCCACACTCGGGAAAGGAGCTCGATGATGAAGTCCCTCACCGCAGCCTGCCGCCTGCAGCGGATCGGCAGGTGGTCGCCGTGATCCTGATGATCCTCGGCGGCCTCGGGGTGCTGCTGCTGGCCGCCGTCGTCGTCGGCGTCGTCGACGCCCTCCAGGCCGCAGGCTGGCGCGAGGTCGCGGCCGAGCGCCGGGAGCAGTGGGAGTCGCTGCACCCACAGCCGCTCGGCGGGTCCCGCGACGACGGCGGCGACGACTAGCGACGACGACTGAGCCACCGACAACGGAGCACCGCCGCCGCGTCCTGTCCGGTTACAGGGCGCGGCGGCCGGACAAGGCCCGGCCGAGCGTGAGCTCGTCGGCGAACTCCAGGTCGCCGCCCATGGGCAGGCCGGACGCGAGCCGGGTGACGGTCAGGCCGGGGAAGTCGCGCAGCAACCGCACCAGGTAGGTCGCGGTGGCCTCGCCCTCCGTGTTCGGGTCGGTCGCGATGATCACCTCGGCGATCTCCGTCTCGTCCGACGCCGGGCCGGTGCCGCCGAGGCGGGCCAGCAGCTCACGGATGCGCAGCGCGTCGGGGCCCACGCCCGCAAGCGGGTCGAGGGCACCGCCGAGCACGTGGTAGCGGCCCTTGAACTCGCGGGTGCGCTCTACGGCCAGTACGTCCTTCGGCTCCTCGACGACGCAGACGATCGTCGGGTCGCGGCGGGCGTCGGCGCAGTACCGGCAGCGTTCGCGCTCGGACACATTGCTGCAGACCTCGCAGAACCGCACGCCGTCCTTGACCTTCTGCAGCACGTCCTGCAGGCGTGAGACGTCGGCAGGATCGGCCGCGAGCAGGTGGAAGGCGATGCGCTGCGCGCTCTTGGGCCCGATGCCCGGCAGCCTGCCCAGCTCGTCGATCAGGTCCTGGACGGGCCCCTCGAACACGCCTCTACCCCAGGCCGGGCAGGCCCAGGCCGCCCGCCAGCGGGCCCATCTTCTGCTGCTGCAGCGCGGCGGCCTTCGCCACGACGTCCTCGAGGGCGCCGACGATCAGGTCCTGCAGGGTGTCGACGTCCTCCGGATCGACGACCTTGGGATCGATGCGCACATGGCGGATCTCCAGCCCGGACGTCTGCAGCGGGGCCGTCGTCGTGATCTCCACCAGCCCGTTGCCCGCCTGGCCCGTGACCTCGGCCGTCGACATCTCCTCCTGCATCTGCTGCACCTGCTGCAGAAGCACCTGCATATCAGGTAGACCCGGTTGCACCAGCGAACTCCTCGCGTCACCCGGCGGCGATCCGCACGCCGGCTCCGGTCGCCAGGGTAGCCGTGCGAAGGTGTCCCCGTGCGCGCCCGTGGCCTCGGCCCGCCTGCCCCGGCAAGGCGGCTCGCCGCGTTTCTTGCGGCGCTGTCCGTGGTCGGGTCGGCCGCGTTCGCCGGGTGCACGTCGACGGGGTCCTCCTCGGCGCCGGAGACGCCCGGGTCCACGGCCACGACCTCATCTCCGACGACAACAGCGGCCGCCCCGGCCAGCGCGACGGCGGCGGCCACGGTTCCTGCCGCGCCACCGACGTCGCCCCTTCCGGCGGCCGACGCACCGGTCGTCGTGCTCGATCCCGGGCACAACGGCGGCAACTCGACCCACCCGGGCGAGGTCAACCGGCCGGTGCCCGACGGGCGCGGCGGCACCAAGCCCTGCAACACGACGGGCACGGCCACCAACGCGGGCTATCCCGAGCACGCGTTCACGTTCGACGTCGCCCTGCGCACCAAGCGGGTGCTGGAGGCGGCTGGCGTGCGCGTGGTGCTGACCCGGCAGGACGACAACGGCGTCGGCCCCTGCGTCGACGTGCGCGGCACAGCGGGCCAACGCGCAGGCGCGGCGGCCGTGGTGTCCATCCACGCCGACGGCGCCGCCGCCTCTGGCAGCGGCTTTCACGTGGCGCTCTCGGCGCCGCCCCTCAACCCCGTCCAGTCCGGGCAGGCGCACGTCCTCGGCACGGCGTTGCGCGACGCGCTGCGGGCGGCGGGCTTCCACGACTCGACCTACATCGGCAGCCAGGGCATCTCCCTGCGGCCGGACCTCGCGGGCCTGAACCTCGCGACCCGGCCCGCTGCGCTCGTCGAGTGCGCGAACATGCGCAACCCGGCCGAGGCGGCGGTGGTGTCCTCGCCCGAGGGCCGACAGCGCTACGCGACGGCCCTCGCAAACGGGATCCTCGCCTACCTCCACCCCACCCCACGGTGAGTCCCGCGTTTCGACACGGCGAGTGCGGGATTTCGGCACGGCATGTGCGCCATCTGAGCACGGTGCAGCTGCGAACTTGACACGATGCCGCGCGGCCGGACCCGTTTGCGGCTCAGACCTCCGCGGCGCCCTGCTCCTCCACCGCGTCGGCGGCCTGCTGCTCGGCGAAGCGCTCAGCCATGCGCGCGGTCTTGCGCTTGACGATGAAGCCGATCGTCAGCCCGGCCACCGCGGCCACGATCAGGCCGATCCAGGAGAAGCGGGCGAGCCACGTCTCGGCGATCACGCCGAGGTAGTAGACCGCCATCGTGGTGCCGGTCGCCCAGACGATGCCGCCGAGCGCGTTGGCCGCGAGGAACCGCGGGTAGGGCATCTTCAGCGCGCCCGCGAGGGGACCCGCGAAGATCCGCAGGAGGGCGATGAAGCGGCCGAAGAAGACCGCGAGCACCCCCCATCGCATGAAGACGTTCTCGGCGAACGCGACGTGGGTGGGCCCGAAGTGGCGCGGGAACCGGCGACCCAGACTGGTGAACAACGCCGTGCCGTACCGGCGGCCGATGGCGTAGCCGATCGAGTCGCCGACGATCGCCCCGGTGCTGGCCGCGACCGCGATCCACAGCGGCGACACGTCCAGCTCATTCCGTGACGACAACAATGCGGCGCTGACCAGCACGATCTCGCCTGGCAGCGGAATTCCCAGACTTTCCAGCCCGATCACGAAGCCGACAGTGAGGTACACGAGCAGCGGCGGGATGGCCTGAAGCAGTGCGTCGACTGTCATGGGCTCCCCCGGCGTGGCTGGTCAGGACGAAAAGTGTAGCCAGGCACGAGTTGGATCAGCGACGATCGATTGCCCGCGCACCGAGCTGGCTGGTGAGGAGCTCCATGGCGGCCTCCTCGGGGTCGGGCCGAGGTGGGACCGGGACACCGCTCTCGCCCGCGTCGATCTCGGCGAGCATCGCCTCCTCGTCGTCAGGCGGAATGTCGTCATCCGGGGGCTCCGGTGGGAGCGGCACACCCTCGCCCACGCCTGCCGGACGTCGGTTGGGCCGCGCGCCGCCCACCTGCGAGGAGGGGGGTGCCGCCTGCCCCACCGGCGCTCCGCTCGACGACGCCCCTCCCGACGCCGTCCAACGTTGCGCCATTCCCGATGACACCGCCTCACCGACGGCTTCCCCTGACGCGCTGGGGCGCGATGGGCCTGCCGACCCGCCGCGCACTCCCCCACTCACGTTCGGCTCAGCCGACGGGGCGCGGCCACCCTCTGGCGCGCCGCCCGATCGCGGGCCGCCCGGCTGCGTTTCGGCGGGTGATCTCGACGGATCCTGGCGCTGCCCCTGCGCCGCCCCCCGCGCGGGCGGACCCTCACCGTGCTCGCACCGCACCCGCCAGCGGACCCCGAGCACGGCGTGCAGCGCCTCCGCGATGACGTCGGTGTTGCTCTGCTCCGACAGCAGACGGGCGAGGGGGGCGGTGCCGATGGACAGCACGAGCGTGTCGTTCTCCACCGCCCGAACGGTGGCGCTGACCAGCAGCGCCGCGGTGCGCTTCTTGCGCTGCTTCACCGCCTCCTGGATCTCCTGCCACACCCGCCGGACGTCCGCCGCGCCGACCCCCGCGTGCGGCGGGGGGCGGCGGCCTCGGCCTGCCCCGTGGGCGCGTCGGACACCGGCGGGACGGGCGCGGGTGCGCGGGTGCCTGCCTCGCGAGCGCCGAGGGCGCCTGTCGCCAGGGGCTCAGCCACCCGACCGCCTGCCTCACCCGGCCCGCTCGGAGCGACCCGCGTACGGGATTCGACACCCGGCGCAGGCGCCCCCGGCGGTGCCGTCGGTTCGGGCGGAGCGGGGCTGCCGTCGGGAACCGGCTCTGCAGGCTGCACGCTCGGCCGTTCGAACCGGCGACCGGCTGCAGTGGCATCGCCTGCCTCACCGGGCTCGGGCGGCGTGGAGGCGATGTCCGAGCGGCGCTCCAGGCGTTCGAGACGTTCGAGCAGACCCGGATCGGCGGTGGTGGCGGCGGGCAGGAGCATCCGCGCACAGAGCAGTTCCAGGAGCAGCCGCGGCGCGGTGGCACCCCGCATCTCGGTGAGCCCGGTATGCAGGATCTCGCCGTAGCGCGTGAGCGTGGCCGCGCCGAGCTTGCCCGACTGCTCGACCATGCGCGCCACCTCGTCGTCGGCCGCGTCGACCAGCCCCCGTTCGACCGCCTCCGGCAAGGCCTGCAGCAGGGTGAGATCGCGCAGCCGCTGCAGCAGATCGGTGGCGAAGCGGCGGGGATCGTGACCGGCCTCGACGAGCCGGTCGACCGCCTCGAACACCGCGGCCCGATCACCCGCCGCGAGCGCATCCACCACGTCGTCGATCAGCGACACATCGGTGACGCCAAGCAGGGCGACCGCCCGCTCGTACGTCACACCCTCCGGCCCGGCGCCCGCGACCAACTGATCGAGCACCGAGAGCGAATCCCGCGCCGAGCCACCGCCCGCGCGGATGACCAGCGGATAGACGGCAGGCGCGACCGTGACCTCCTCCTCGGTACAGATGCGCTCCAGGAGCTTGCGCAGTGTGCCGGGCGGGATGAGGCGGAAGGGGTAGTGGTGGGTGCGCGACCGGATGGTGGGCAACACCTTCTCCGGCTCGGTGGTGGCGAACACGAAGACGAGGTGCTCCGGCGGCTCCTCGACGATCTTGAGCAGGGCGTTGAAGCCCTGCGTGGTGATCATGTGCGCCTCGTCGACGATGAAGACGCGGTAGCGCGACTCTGCGGGGGCGAAGAATGCGCGATCGCGCAGCTCACGCGTGTCGTCCACGCCACCGTGGGACGCCGCGTCGAGCTCGGTGACGTCGATGTTGCCCGGCCCGCCCGGCGCCAGCGACACACACGACGGGCATACGCCGCACGGCTCGGGCGTGGGGCCCAGCTCGCAGTTGAGCGAGCGGGCGAGGATGCGGGCGCTGGACGTCTTGCCGCAGCCGCGCGGACCGGAGAAGAGGTAGGCGTGGTTGATGCGGCCCGCCTCGATCGCCCGGCTCAGCGGCTCGGTGACGTGCTCCTGCCCCACCACTTCGGCGAACTTCGCCGGGCGGTACTTGCGGTAGAGAGCCAGCGCCACGTCAGCGAGGTTACCGACCGGCCCCGACACAACCGGGGCCGGGAGACGAAAGCGGACTCCGCGCACCCGCCAGAGCCCGTTGACCCTTGCTGCCTTCCGGCCCTGGGGGAGTTCACAGGGTGGACGCCGCGCGGAGTCCGCCGCCGAGTGTAGGCGGTCGTCGGCGGCCGCGGTGACCGGGCTATGCTGAGCGCCGTTGGAGGATTCGCCTAGTGGCCTATGGCGCACGCTTGGAAAGCGTGTTGGGTGCAAGCCCTCGGGGGTTCGAATCCCCCATCCTCCGCCACGCTTACCAGCATAAACGTCGGGCTGTCCCCCCGTACGACGAGCCGGGCGTCGTCGGTGCAGTTGCACTTCCAGTCTCATTCGGGGTCCGTGGCGGCCCCAGATCAAGCCGCCCACACGCCGGGCCACGTCACCCCGAACGACACCTGACGTGCTGGTACCGCGCGGCCATTGACGTCGTCGAGCAGCCCAAGAGACCCATCACTGCGCGCTCCGGAACGCCGAGGGCCGCAGCCTGCACAGCCACTTCCGCGTGGATGGCTCGTGGCACCTCTACCGACCCGGCGATGACCGAAGGATCTTCCACCGGCCGGCACGCGCCGTCAGGGAACGAGCACGTTAGAGGCAGGGACCGGAACAGGACGCCCCAGTACGGGCCGGTGCCTCCGCGTTCGAGACGAAGTGCTCGTGTCCTCGCCGGAACGGCAGGATCTCCGGGTGGGGCGTGCCATCCCGAGATCCCGGAAGCCCGGTACTGGTCTCAGCAAGGACATGTGTTGACTCGGTGTTGACCCCGGCCCGGCGACGACGTGGTTGGCGCCGTCAGGCCACCCCGACCATCCCGGCGAAGACCACGACGTTGTCGTCGTAGCTGTGGGTATTGCTATCGAATCGGCCGCCGCAGGTGATCAGGCGGAGCTCCGGCGCATCGGTACTGCCGTACACCTCGTCGGTCGGGAATTGGGTCTTGGGGTACTCCGCGACCCGAGTCACGCGAAACGTCACCACCACGCCGTCGGCCCGGTCGATGGTCACGTCGTTCCCGGGCTTCAGTCGCCCGAGGTCATGGAAGACGCCCATCTGGTGCTTCCAATCGACATGCGCCGTGGCCACGGCAGGCCCTCGCTCTCCGGGAGTCGGCGCATCCGTGTACCAGCCGACGAGATCGGCGGCCGACGGGACCTCCAGAGCTCCGTCGGCATCCAACCCAATGGCGACGAACCCGCTTGTGACGCCGATCGACGGAATGCGCAACGCGACCGGTGGCGAGTACGACAGGGCCGCCTCGGGCTCCAGAGCGGGCACGGCTCCAGAATCCGGAGTCGACTCGAGGCCGAGCAGAGGTGCGGCGCCGCCGCCGCTGCCGTCGGTGGTGCCGTCTCCGGAGGCAACCGCTCCGTTCGGGTACACCAGGACGCTGCCGGCGGGATGGTTCGTCGCGGTTGTGCCCGAGAGTGCGGCGATGGCGCTTTGGAAGAACAAGCCCAGCGACTTGAGGGCGTTCCCGGTCGCGGTACCCGCCTTAACCGGATCGGGCGCCACGAAGACGAAGAAGAGCATGAGGAGGATAAGGGTGGTCAACCACCGCGGCATTCAACAAGCGTGCGCCAAGCGGACGACGAGTACCAGGCCCGATTTGCCTGCGTGAAGCTCAATGTGCCGATCCTGATCTTTAACCAGCACGTCCGCGCTCACCTGGCGGCGGCCTTCGGTCAACTCGTCGCTCTGCTCGACCAGCACCGGACCCTTCACCACGCCATGACAACCTGGTTCCCCGAGCTGATCACCCGACAGTTCGTGACCGCCGAGGACGACCCGACCGACGCGTCTACGTGCACCGCATGGCCGTGATCCGCTCCGCCAGCGGTCAGGAGATCGGCGGCCTACTCGACTGGGCTGCCCGCCAAGCCGCCGACGCGGGCAAGAATGGCTGTGGTTGGACGCCTTCGGCGTGGATGGAGGTCAGCGGTAGCAGTAGGAGTCCGACGACGCGTCGCCGCCCTGCAGCCGCATCTGGTGCACCCGCAGCCCGCGGAAGTCGTCGCCGTGCGGGAAGAAGCGCTCGTCCACGGTCATCCCGCCCGCCGCGCCGACGTCGAGCTTGGCCATCCAGGACCCGACGCCGTCCGGGTAGAACTGGTCGTCCCAGGCGCCGTAGAGCGAGTTGGTGAAGTACACGCGGCTGCCGTCGCGGCTCACCTCGACCATCTGCGGGCCGCCCGCCAACGGCAGGTCGGGGCGCGCCGGATGCGGGGCGCGGTCGACGATCCCGCCGAGACGGACCGAGCCGACCTCCCGCGGGTGCGGCGGGATCGCTGACGTCGTACTGCTTGAGCTCGCCGGTGCCCCAGCAGGAGACGTAGAGGCAGCCGGTCGTCCACAGACAGGTCGATGTCGGTGATGAGCGGCGGCACCGCACGGAATGGCTTGAGCGCGGGCGGCAGGTCGATCGGGGTCGGCCGGCTCGGCCGGGATCGTGATCACCTTCGCGACTTTCCACTCCCCCGCGGCCGTCGTCGTGCGCAACCAGCGCCAGATCGAGCCGGACAGGTCCTCGGTGGAGATCACGACGCCGACGAAACCCCAGGTCGCGCTCCGGGTCGTGCGACGGCCGCACCTCGAGCGCCATCTGGTGCTGCGCCCCAGATCGACCCGCTGCTGGTGCTCTGCCCTCGGCGAGGTCCCAGAAGTGCAGTGCGTGCCCGTACGCGTTGCCCGAGCAGACAGCTCCGGCACGACGCCGTTCTCGATCATCGACGGGCTGCCCCACTCGCTGGAGATCAGCACGTTCTGGTTCAGGTGCCACCAGGCGTCGTAGTGGAAGTGCTGCGGCCCGCGGTCGTTCTCCCACGCCCGCAGCACGTCGAACGTGTCGTGGTCGAGCAGCGCGATGCCGCCGGGCCCGTCGTCGTCACCCTCCGGCGCCGCCGAGGCAGGTGAGGAACACGCCGTCCGGCCCGCAGTGCAGCGTGTGCGGGCGCGAGTATCCCGCCTTGTCCGACAGCTCCTTCGGCGCTCGACCGTCTTGACCAGCGCGGGCGTGCGCGGGTCGGGCTGGGTGTCGCAGACGTGTAGAGTCGCGACGAGCGCAGGCCCGGCACGAGCAGGATAGCGGCGCTCGAGCCCGGCCATGTCGTGGCCCTCGTGCATGAGCGCGCTGCTGCAGGCGTTCCAGCCGAAGTGGTGCAGCTCGTCGCCGCCCGGCGACGTCGGTCCAGCCCACGACCTGCCCGTAGGTGTCGGCGACTCCGTCGCACGTCCACGACCGTCATCGCGTCGGGGCGCTCACCCGCCCGGTCGAACGCGCGACGTAGGCCAGTTCCTCGGCAGGCGCGGCGGCGGCATCGCGAGCGCTGCGATAGAAGGTGGGATCGCTCGTGACGCTCATCGGACGGACTCCTCGTCGACCCTGCTGCGAGTTCCTCGACGCCGATACTTCGCGGATCCGACCGAGGCTGTCAACGAGCGAGTCAGCCGAACGCGGGTGGCGGGCTCCGTGGAGTAGGTCCGCAATGCGCGGATCATCACGGCGCCCGGCGCGCCACGTTCGGCGATCACGTCGCGCAGGTCGTCGACGTACTGCACGTACGGGCTCGGTCCTCCCAGCTCTCTCCTGGCACCGTCGGTTCACGCGGCTGGTGGACGGGTTGGGTGCAAGCCCTCGGGGGTTCGAATCCCCCATCCTCCGCCACACTGACCAGCACAAACGCCGGGCCGCCGAACGGGGACCGGCCGGCGTCGTCGTTCGCCCTCGGTTCCGTGCTTGCGGGGTGCGTCGCGTCCGGCCGGAAAGCCCACCTGCCGAGAGCTAACCTCGGCCTCTACGTCGGGAGCAGCGGAGGTCAGGCGATGGCCGAGGCAATCGTGCTACGCGAGGGTGAAGGCAAGCCGCTCGAGGCCAGGGGCAGCCTGATGGTCTTCAAAGCGATCGCCGCCACCACCGGCGGGGCCTTCTCCTTCATGGAGCGCCGCCTCCCTCCCGGAGGACGACCGCCGCCCCGGCACATCCATCTCGCTGCGGACGAGGCGTTCTACGTCGTCGAGGGGCGGGTCACGTTCTGGCTGGACGACGCGATCGTCGATTGCGCGGAGGGCGATTTCGTCCTGGCTCCCGGGGGTGTCGCGCACAGCTTCGCCAACCGCGCCGACGCCGACGCCCGCGTGCTGATCCTGCACTCACCTGCCATGGACTCCTACTTCGAGGAACTGCACGACATGTGGTCGGGTGCCGAACCGCCCTCCGGGGCGGCCGAGCGGGACCTGATGCGCCGCCACGGCATGGAACCCGTGCCCTGACGGGGCGACGCAGGCCGCAATGGCCCTGCGATGTGGTCGGAGCGCGTCAGCCACCGGCGGTGATGACGATGCGCTGGTCGCTGCCGATGTCCCTCCAGGCCGTCTCGACGTTGGCGAGCGGCACGATGCGCGCGTCGATCCGTCGAGGACGACGTCGACGTCACACGCGACCCGTCCGAGGCTGCGCGTGACATCCACCGGGTCCCCATCGAGGGAACACCGTCGCGTCCGCGCCGAGTTCGGTCAACGCGGCGAGCCGCCCCGGGCTTCGGCCCGCGCCGATGACGTGGTGAGCGCCCAGGCGCTCTAGATTAGATGGTAATACCAACTACTTCACGATAGCTGAACCCACGGCGGCGAGCTCCGACCACGACGAAGCCCTCGACGTGGTGGACGGCCTGGTACGGGTTTCCTTCACGGTGATGGCACTCCTGAGCCAGGCGGGGCCGCGCATGACCTGTCGCTGACGCAGTTGCCGGTGCGGGCCATCCTGCGAGACCGCCAGCCCAAGATGGCCGATCTGGCGACGCACCTCGGCCTGGACCGGTCGTCCGTGAGCGGACTGATCGACCGCGCCGCCCGACGCGGGCTCGTTCGCCGGTACCCAAGCGACGACGACGGGCGGGCCGTCCGCGTCCGCCTCACCTCCGAAGGGCAGCGGCTCGCGGCCCTGCTGACCGCCGAGATCGGCGATCTGATCACACCGGTGATGCGCGGCCTTGGCCCAGCGGATCGGAAGCGGCGGCGGCCTCCTGAACAGGCTGCTCGCGTGACTATCCGCCGAGGCGTGCCTCGGCGCGGGTGGGTTCGAAGAGTTCGACGGGGTTGCCGGACGGGTCGTCGATCAGCACCTGCTTGCCGCCGACGCCGGTGATCAGGTCGCTGCGGAAATGGACACCGGCGGCGCGCAGTCTGTCCACGACGGCGGCCAGGTCGTCGACCTCGATCGAGAACCGGTTCCACCCGCCCGGGGTGGGCATCGTGCCGTCGGGCATGGCCTGCCCGCCCCCCGGTCCCCCGCCGGGCGCGCTGAGCACCAGCCGGAGATCGCCGCGCGTCAGCATGGCGAAGGACGGCGCCGGGTGCATCAGCTCCTCGAAGCCGAGGTGCTCGCAGTAGAAGGCGATCGCCGCGTCGACGTCGTCGACGATGTAGCGGACGCTGACGGTGGCCATGGTCTGCCTCCTCGCTGAGGCCCTGGTGCCCGACGCTGAGCATGCGCAACCACCGTATTCCTGTCCGCTGCCCCGAGGAGAATCGGCCGCGTGTCCGACACGCCGCTCACCGACGACGCACTGGCCGAGGTTCTCGTCAACGGCCCCCGCCCGACCTGGGTGACGCTGGGCGCGTACGACCCCGCCTGGCCCGCGCGATTCGAGGCCCGGGCGGCCGATCTGCGGGCCGTCCTCGCGAGCGGGCCCGGCTCGTCGAGCACATCGGGTCCACCTCGGTGCCCGGGCTCGCCGCCAAGCCGACGATCGGCATCGTCGTCGGCATCGACGACCCCGACGACGAGCCCGCCTACCTCCCCGACCTCGAGGCGGCGGGCTACGACCTGCGGGTTCGCGAGCCACAACACCGCTGCCTGCGCATCGGCGACCGGACGAACCGGTCAATCTGCACTGCTACCCGCCCGACCATCCCGAGACGCGCAAGTTTCTCCTCTTCCGCGACCACCTGCGCGCCGAGGAGAACGACCGGCGCCTGTACGAGGCGGCCAAGCGTGCCCTTGCCGACCGCGAGTGGCGCGACATGAACTATTACGCGGAAGCCAAGCATCCGGTCATCGCGGCCATCCTCAGACGCGCCGGATGGAGCGAATGATCGATCTCGCTACGCCGAATGGTGCTCGTTTGATGACGTTTTGGTGACGGGCGGGTGCCCAGGTCCGCGAGTGGGCACTCAGCGATCAGCGGGTCGCCAC
Source organism: uncultured Actinomycetota bacterium (assembly GCA_963770115.1). Classification (GTDB taxonomy): domain Bacteria; phylum Actinomycetota; class Actinomycetes; order Mycobacteriales; family Pseudonocardiaceae; genus Pseudonocardia. The sequence goes on along the minus strand of CAVYOT010000005.1, from coordinate 33,967 downwards.
CAGCGGCCCCCGGGGCAGTAGTGGAGGAGACCGTGACCGTCACGGGCATCATCACCGCGATTATCGTCGGTGCCATCATCGGCGCGCTCGGACGTCTGGTCGTGCCGGGTCGTCAGCCGATTCCGATCTGGCTGACCATCGTCATCGGCATCGTCGCCGCATTCATCGGGACGTTCATCGCACGCGCGGTCGGTATCCCGACTGTGACCAGCGGCATCGACTGGCTGGAACTGCTCGTCCAGGTGATCGTCGCCGCCATCGGTGTCGCCATTGTGGCCGGGGTGTACACCCGGCGCGGCGCCCGAAGGTACTAAGCAATTCCCACCCAGAACGCCGGGTCCGCTACCGCGGGCCCGGCGTTCGCCGTGTTCGTCAACAGGCAGCGTGATGAGTCGACGAACCCTGCTCGCTAGAACCTGAACCGGTACTCCACAGAGAAGTTGCGCAATGCAGGTACGGCATCCACGAGCCGGTAGTAGCGACGCACCGGAATCCGACCGAAGTGCGCGGTGATGGGCGCCTGCTCGACGCACGTGAGGCGGGTGTTCCAGCGCTCGACGTTCCGGCCGTCGCGAGGCGACCCCGCTCATCGCCATCATCCTGCTCGCCGGGCTCGGGTGGCGGGGCATGTTCTGGATCGGGGCACTGCCGATCGGCTGTCGCATGAGGCATACGAATAGTTGGCGTGGCCGGGCAGTCTCGCAGCCGCGCGCCGTGCGGGGACCGGCCGGAGGCCGCACGCCCCGCGCGAGCGCTTGCGGCTGCATCAGACACAGCGCCGTCAGGCGCCACCTTGATCAAGGTATGGAGGACTTGAACCGCTGCCCCGCATCAGCCCGCATCAGGCCCGATCTGATTGCACTCCGCACTCCCTGCGTAGATCGCATGGTTGCGCGGAGTGTCTTCTTCGAGAACGCAGTCGTTGAGTCGACGACATGGGCGTGAGCTGCGGCAAAGTGGGTCGAAGAGATCAACAGACAGCGCAGTGTTCCGTCAGGGCTCCGCGCGGTCACCTCCATGCCCCGCAGCAGTGACGTCATCGGACCCGTATGCCGGTTGTGTCCTTTCCGTCCGGTGACACTTCCCTGCCGTAGGTGCGAGCACAGCACGTCCCTGCGGCGATGGCGGTAGCCGTCGGTGTTCCTGACCCTGATGTTCATGTGGAGGCGTCCGTATCGCAGGCGGCGGGGACGCGGGAACCGGGGAGACACGGCGCATGAGGAAGAGTCGGGCGGCATGGGTCATGACATCGGTCGTGATGGCAGTGGCGGTCACCATTGGAGCGGCAGGTCAGGCGGCCGCCCTTCCACCACCCGGGGATCCGCCGGGCATCCCTGAAGATGGCACGGCCCAGACGACGCCGAGGCCCCGCCCGACCACCACGTCGCCCGCACCGCCCCCGGCGCCGGGCGGTGGTGGTGTACATGACGCGCCCCCAGACCCGTGGGGCGGTGAAGGTGGTACGAACGCGCCGCCTGCGCCCTATCCCGACGCCCCGACGCCCACGCTCCAGCGCGTCGCGGCGGGAGTGCAGCTGCAGAACCGCAGTGTGTCGACGCTGGTGTCGGTGCCTCCGGGAATCGCGATCGACGGAGGACGCCCGTTCGAGATCAGCGTCTCGTTTGGCGGCGCTCGGGTGACGCAGAATTATGATCCCGTTCACGGCAACCGCCTCACCCACGACTTTTCGCCGGGAGACGGATCAAGGCGGGCCGAGCAGGTCGACATCACGCTGCGCGAGACGCTGGCTAACGGCGTCTTCCAGCCCTACGCCATCCGCTCGAAGCTGCCCGTTGAGCCGCTCTACGACATCAAGGTGAGCGGGCTGTACTTCCACGAGATTGGGCACTGCGACGTCGGCTCGCCCGCCGATCCCAACATCGGCTGGCTTGACCCGTCCGGCGCACGGCACAACGAGGAGATCGACCCGGGGTTCCTCGACTCTTTCGATGTCCTGGACTCCTTCGCTGGCATTTGGACCGAGGTCGGCGTCTCCCGTGGCTTCACCGAGCCCGGAGTCGACTGGTACGACGATGATGGCTTCCCGGGGGCCGGGGGCTTCCACGCCGCGGTCCCCCACGCAGGCCCGCCGCTGCTGCCCGGATCGACGTACAAGATCCAACAGATCATTCCCGCCCGATCAGGCGGGCCCTGCGAGGGCGAGTTCACCTACTTTCTGGACTACGCCCTTCGCACATACCGGCTGTGACACTATCGACGGCGGCAAAGGAGACTAGACGGCGAACGCCGGGTCCGTCTCAAGCAACGTTCCCGGCGTTTCGCCTGGTGAGGCTGGCGGTAGCGGTGGGATTTGAACCCACGGACGCTTGCACGTCACACGCTTTCGAGGCGTGCTCCTTCGGCCGCTCGGACACGCTACCGCCGAAGAGCCTACAAGACCGTGGGGGCGGGGCCGCGGGCGGCAGGGACCGGACAAACTGATGATCGACGCGGGGGCCCCCAACCGTCAGACTGCCCCCGTGACCGTCACGTTCCGTTCCGCCTGCCTCCTGGCCGTCACCCTTCTGATGACCGTCGGGTGCGCGCCCGCACCTCAGGCGCCAGCGCCCCAGGCGGGGCCCGCGTGCCAGCCCGGCGGGTTGGCGACGCTCAAGCCGGGCACGCTGACGTTCGGCACCGACCAGCCCGTCTACCCGCCCTGGTTCGTCGATGACAAGCCGGAGTCCGGGCAGGGCTTCGAGGGCGCGGTCGCCGCGGCCGTCGCCGACGGCCTGGGCTACCCCAAGGACAAGGTCGCGTGGGTGCGCGTGCCGTTCAACGCCGCCATCCAGCCCGGGCCCAAGACCTACGACCTGGATCTCAACGAGTTCTCCATCACCGACGAGCGCAAGCAGGCGGTCGACTTCTCCTCGCCCTACTACGACGTCAAGCAGGCCGTCATCGCGCTCAACAGCTCACCTGCGGCCGGGGCGACGTCGATCCAGGCGCTCAAGGGGGTGCGGTTGGGCGCGCAGGTCGGCACCACGAGCCTCGACGCCGTCACCAACCAGATCGCGCCCACCACCAAGCCGTCGGTGTTCAACTCCAACGACGACGCCAAGGTCGCGCTGACCAACGGCCAGATCGACGCGCTGGTGGTCGACCTCCCGACCGCCTTCTACATCACCTCCGCCGAGCTGCCGAACGCCAAGATCGTCGGTCAGCTGCCTGCAGGCGGCGGCACCCCCGAGCAGTTCGGGGCCGTGCTCGACAAGGGCAGCGCGCTCACCCCCTGCGTCTCGCAGGCCGTGGACAAGCTCCGTTCGGCGGGCACGCTCGCGACGCTGGAGAAGCAGTGGTTGTCGACGGCCGGGTCGGCGCCCGAGCTTCAGTGACAATTGGCACTGGGACGCCGTCGGCGCTCGCGCTCGAGCGGCTGGCGTATCGGCGGTCCCGGGCCCGGCGCTCCACGTGGGTGGCAGTGGTGTCGACGCTCGTGTTCGCGGGCGCGGTCGGCTACGGGATCACCCGCACGCCCGGGTGGCCGCGCGTGCAGCAGACGTTCTTCTCCCCGGCCGTGGCGTGGTCGTCGCTGCCGTCGGTGGCCGAGGGGCTGTGGCTCAACCTGCGGGTGCTGGTGGTCGCCGAGGTCGGGATCCTCGTGCTGGGCCTCGCGATCGCCAGCCTGCGGACGTTGCGCGGGGCGCTGTTCTTCCCCGTGCGCGCGCTGGCCACCGCCTACGTGGACCTCTTCCGCGGGCTGCCGCTGCTGATCGCGCTCTACCTGATCGGGTTCGGGGTGCCCGCCCTCCGGTTGCAAGGGGTGCCGAGCAACGTGGCGGTGCTCGGGACGGTCACGCTGATCCTCATCTACTCCGCGTACGTGGCCGAGGTGTTCCGGGCCGGGATCGAGTCGGTGCATCCGTCCCAGCGGGCGGCGGCGCGTTCGCTGGGGCTGACGCACCGGCAGTCGATGCGGCTGGTGATCCTCCCCCAGGCCGTGCGTCGCGTGCTGCCGCCGCTGCTCAACGACTTCGTCGCGCTGCAGAAGGACGTCGGGCTGATCTCCGTACTGGGCGCGGTCGACGCGATCCGGGCCGCGCAGATCGAAGCGGCGCGCACGTTCAACTTCACCCCCTACGTCGTCGCCGGGCTGCTGTTCGTGCTGCTGGCGATCCCCACCGGCCGGATCGCGGACGCGCTGGCGGCCCGAGCGGCGCGGCGACAAGGCGCGGCATGAGCCCGCCCGTGCTCGAACTGCGCGGGGTGGTCAAGCGCTACGGCACCGCGACCGTGCTCGACGGCATCGACCTGCAGGTGGACGAGCAGCAGGTCGTCACGCTGATCGGCGCGTCGGGCTCGGGCAAGTCGACCCTTCTGCGGTGCGTGAACCTGCTCGACGACATCGACGACGGGCAGATCTTCCTCGACGGCACGGACATCTCCGACCCGCGGCTGAACCCGGCGGTGGCGCAGCGGCGGATGGCGATCGTCTTCCAGGCGTTCAACCTGTTCCCGCACATGACGGCGCTGCAGAACATCGCGCTGGCCCCGCGGGTGGTGCACGGGCTGCCCCCCGAGCAGGCCACCGAGCGCGCGCACGACCTGCTGCGCCGGGTCGGCCTGGACGCGTTCGGCGACGCCTACCCCGACCGCCTGTCCGGGGGGCAGCAGCAGCGGGTGGCGATCGCGCGCGCGCTGGCCGTCCAGCCGCGGCTGCTGCTGCTCGACGAGATCACCTCGGCGCTGGATCCCGAGCTGGTCGGCGAGGTGCTGGCGATCGTCCGCGAGCTGGCGCGCGGCTCGGCGACCATCCTGATGGCGACGCACGAGATGGGGTTCGCGCGGCAGGTGTCCGACTACGTCGTCTTCCTCGACGGGGGGCGCGTGCACGAGTCGGGGCCGCCCGTCCAGGTGCTGGGCGACCCCGTGGAGGCCCGGACCAAGCAGTTCCTGGCGCGGGTGATCGCGGCGGGAAGGCTCATCTGACCAGGTTCGCGGCGGCCAGGCCCACGTCGACCAGCTGGACGCGGTCCAGCGCGCCGACCTCGGCCACCGGGAACCACGCGGCCATGTCGGTGCTGCCGTCGGTCTCGAAGCGCAGCTCGCCGCCGACGACGGTGGCGCCGTAGACGATCTGGATGCCGTGGTGGTCGATCGGCTCGGCGGCGTCGCGGATCACCGTGCGGAACGAGTGGACGGTGAGCAGTCCGTTCAGCCGGACGTCGAAGCCGGTCTCCTCGTGCACCTCGCGGACGGCGGCGTCGGCCGGGTCCTCGCCGTGGTCCACGCCCCCGCCCGGCAGCGTCCACCGCGGTCCGTGCGGGCTCGTCCAGCGGGCGAGCAGCACCGCGTCGTCGTGACGGCAGACGGCGTACGCGGCCACCCGCATGTGCCGTCTCACCGGCGATCGGCGAAGAACGACTCCAGGAGCGCCGCGCACTCCCCCATCAGCACGCCCGCCACGACCTCGGGACGGTGGATCTGGCGCCGGTCGCGCAGGACGTCCCACAGGGACCCGGCGGCCCCCGTCTTCGGCTCCCAGGCGCCGAATACGACGCGCGCGACCCGCGCGAGGCCGATCGCCCCGGCGCACATGGTGCACGGTTCGACCGTGACCGCGAGCGTGCAGCCCTCGAGCCGCCACTCGCCCCGTACCGCCGCGGCCGCGCGCAGGGCGAGGATCTCGGCATGCGCGGTGGGGTCGAGCAGGGCCTCACGCGCGTTGCAGGCGGCGGCGAGCTCGCGGCCCTCGGCGTCGACGACGACCGCTCCGATCGGCACGTCACCGGTGCGCGGCGCGGCCGCGGCGACCTCCAGGGCCCGCCGGATCAGCGGCTCATCGGACGACGCGGGCATGGCGACGATCCGCGCAGGACCGACGCGCGCTCCGACCTCGCCCGGAATCGGATCCTCGACGGCCCCCGCGTCCCACGCTGAGGTCACCGCTCGTCGACGACCTCTGCCAACGCCTCGGCGAACCCGCAGCGGCGCCCGATCGCGGCCAGCTGCTCGTCGGGGTAAAGCTCCAGCTCGCCCGCCAGCACCTCCAGCTCATCGGCGGGCAGGCCGAGGTCGGCGAGGATCGACAGATCGCCCTCGGGCCACGGGGGCGCATCGGCGATGTCCTCGTCGGGCAGCTCGACGCGCAGCAGATCCAGGGCATCGGCGGCGACGTCGTAGTCGAGGGCGGCGACGGCGTCGGACATCATCAGTGACACCCCGCCCGGTGTTGGCCGCAGCAGCACGAAGAACTCGTCGTCGACGTCGAGCAGCCCGAGCACCGCGCCGGTGGAGCGCAGGGCCCGCAGCTCGGTGATCGCGGCGTCGAGATCGACGAGCGCCTCCGACGCCATGCGGGCGCAGCGCCATCGACCCTCCTCCCGGATCGCCGCGACGGCGTACCCGGGCAGGGCCGTGTCCTGCACGCCCGTGCGCGCCTCGACGCTCTGCACCGCCATGCCTCTACGGTAGGCCCCCGACGGACTGTGGTCCAAACCACAGGCGGAAGTTGACCCGCACGGCACACGCAAGTGGTGCCACGATCGGACGGTGTCCCGCGACGACGCTGTGCTGATCGGGCTGCGCGCGCAGGCGAGGACCGTGCAGCCGCGCACGGTCGCGCTCCGCCGCGCGCTGCACCGACGCCCGGAACTGGGTCTCTGCCTGCCGCAGACCCGCGACGGCGTGCTCGGGGCGCTCGCCGACCTGCCCCTGCAGGTGCACCTCGGTCGCTCTGTGACCTCGGTTGTCGCCGTGCTGGAGGGCGCCCGACCCGGGCCGACGGTGCTCCTGCGCGGCGACATGGACGCCCTCCCGCTGCACGAGGACACCGGGCTGGAGTTCGCGTCGGAGATCGAGGGCGCGATGCACGCGTGCGGGCACGACACCCACGTCGCGATGCTCGCCTCGGCGGCCCGCGTGCTCGCCGACCACCGCGACGACCTCGCCGGGCGGGTGCTGTTCATGTTCCAGCCCGGCGAGGAGGGGTTCCACGGAGCCCGCCACATGATCGACGAGGGGCTGCTGGACGAGAACGGCCCCGCGGGACGCCCAGACGTCGCCTACGCCCTGCACGTCTCCTCGACCGTCCCCACGGGCGAGCTGCAGACCCGCCCCGGACCGGTGATGGCCGCCGCCGACGTGCTGCGCGTGACGGTGACCGGGCGCGGCGGGCACGCGTCCGCCCCGCACGACGCGCTCGACCCGGTGCCCGCGGCGGCGGCGATGGTCGGGGCGCTGCAGGTGGCATTGACGCGGCGGATCGACGCCCACCAGCCCGCGGTGCTGACCGTCGCGCGCATCACGGCGGGCACCACGAACAACATCATCCCGGAGACGGCGTTCCTGGAGGGCACGCTGCGCACGCTGGCCGAGCCGGTCCGCACGCTGCTGCACGAGGAGGTCGGCCGGGTCTGCACCCACACCGCGCTCGCCCACGGGTGCACGGCCGAAGTCGAGATCGAGGCGGGCTACCCGGTCACCGTCAACGACCAGCAGGCGGCTGCAGCGGTGCGGGCGCTGGGCGCGGACCTGTTGGGGCGCAGGCGGGTCGTCGAGATGGCGGCGCCGATCATGGGCGCCGAGGACTTCTCCTACGTGCTCGCGGAGGTGCCGGGCGCCCTCGCCTTCCTCGGCGCGTGCCCGCGCGGCGCCGACCCCGCGACCGCGCCGCCCAACCACTCCAACCGCGTCGTGTTCGACGAGGCCGCGATGGCCGACGGCGTGGCGCTGTACGCGGGGCTGGCCCTGCGCGCCCTACGCTGAGCCGTGCTCTCCTCGTTGCGCGATCTCGGGATGGCGCTGCGGTCACGCGAGCTGTCGGTCGTCGAGCACGTCACCGACGCGCTGGATCGCCTGGCCGCGGACCCCTTCAACGCCGTCATCACCCTCGACGCCGAGCGCGCACTCGCCAGGGCCGCCGCGCTGGACGCCGAGCTCGCCGCCGGGCACTGGCGGGGGCCGCTGCACGGCGTCGCGCTGGGGGTGAAGGACCTCATCGACGTGGCGGGCCTGCCGACGCGCGCCGGATCACTCGTGCTGGCCGACGCGCCGCCCGCCGCGGCCGACGCGCCGGTGGTCGCGCGGCTGGTCGAGGCCGGGGCCGTGGTCGTCGCGAAGCTGCACACGCACGAGTTCGCCTACGGCCCCACCGGCGACGTCGCCGCCACCGGGCCCGCACGCAACCCGCACGACCCCACGCGGATCACGGGCGGATCGTCGTCGGGCTCGGCGGCGGCCGTCGCGGCCGGGCATCTGCCGCTCGCGCTCGGCACCGATACGGGTGCGAGCGTGCGGACGCCCGCTGCGCTGTGCGGAGTGGTGGGGCTCAAACCCGCTTACGGGCGCCTGTCCACCGAGGGCGCGTTCCCGCTCTCCGAGACGCTCGACCACGTCGGCCTGATCACCGCCGACGTGCATTCCGCGTCCGTCGCGTGGGACGTGCTCGCCCGCCCCGACGGCACCGGCGGGGGCATCCAGACGCCCGGGGTGCGCGGCGTGCGGGTCGGCGTGCCGGTCGACGCCTACTGGCGCGCCGCCGACCCGTCGATCGACGCCGTCGTGGCCGCGGCCGTCGAACGGCTGCGGGCGGCAGGCGCCGAGGCCGTCGCGGTCAGCACACCCATGATCGACGAGCTCGCCGCGACGTACCCGGTGATCGTCGGAGCCGAGGCGTGGGCGACCCACGCCGACGCGTTCACCCGGAGTCCGGAGCTGTTCCAGCCGGTCACGCGTTCGCGGCTGGCGCCAACCGCCGACCTTTCCGCCCGCGCCTACGTCGACGCCTTGCGCACCCGGCGGCGGCTGACGGCCGCCATGCGGGCGGCGTTGGACGTCGACGTGCTGGTGCTGCCCACCACCCGGCTGCGGGCCACCCCCATCGGCGCCGAGACCGTCACCGTCGACGGGGTGGAGGTGCCCGTGCGCCCCTCGCTGCTGGCGTTGACGCTGCCGTTCAACCTGACGGGCTGGGCGGCCGCGTCGGTGCCGGGCCAGGTGGCCGATGGCGAGCTGCCGGTGGGGGTGCAGGTGGTCGGGCTGCGGTTGGAGGAGCGCGGGGTGCTGCGGGTGGCGGCGGCCCTGGAGCCCTGATCGCGTAGCTTTCTTCTCCGTGACGGAGCGGGCGGTGTGCGTGATCGGGGCCGGCCTGATCGGCGGATCGCTGCTGCGGGCCGCCGAGAAGGCGGGGCGCGCGGTGTGGGGCACCGCGGCCTCGGACGCGACGGCCGCCGAGGCGTGCGCCGACGGCTTCGACGTCACCACCGACACCGATGCCGCCCTGCGCCGGGCCGCCGACGTCGACGCGCTCGTGGTGCTCGCCGTGCCGCTCCCAGCGCTCCCCGCCGTGTTGGACCGGGTCGACGCGGTGGCACCGACCGTGCGGCTCACCGACGCCGTGAGCGTCAAGGTGGCGGTGGCCGACGCGGTCGCGCGCCACGCCCCCCGTGCGCGGTTCGTCGGCGGGCATCCGATGGCGGGGACGTCGGAGTCGGGGTGGTCGGCGGGGTCGGCGGGGCTCTTCGAGGGCGCGGCCTGGGTCGTGGCCGCCGACGACGGGCTGGACCTCGACGTCTGGCGCGACGTGGCCGAGCTGGCGTGGGCCTGCGGGGCGCGCGTGGTGCCCGCGGCGGCCGACGAGCACGACCTCGCCGTGGCGCGCATCTCGCACCTGCCGCACCTGTTCGCGGCCGTGCTGGCCGCGGTCGGCGCCGCGGGGACCGACGAGCTCGCCCTGTCGCTGGCGGCTGGCTCCTTCGCCGACGGCACACGGGTGGCGGGCACCCGTCCTGAGCTGGTGCTCGCGATGTGCGAGGGCAACCGCGACGCGCTGCTCGCGGCGGTCGACGACGCGCTCGGGCGGCTCGGCGCCATGCGCGGAGCGCTCGCCTCCACCGGCGGCCTGGCCGCCACCGTGCGCGCCGGCCACGCGGGCCGCGAGCGCTGGGCGGCGGCGCGGCAGCCCGAAAGCGTGCGGGTGCGGCTCAGCGGCCGTGCCCCGTTCGCGAAGCTGCGGGACATCGGCCGCGCGGGGAAGGCCGTCACGGGCTGGGCCTGACGCGGCCCACCCGCATGCGCACCCGGCAGGCGATCACGGCGCCCAGATCAGCGGCGCCGGGGGGAGTGGTCGTGAGGTCAGCGCGCCGAGCGGCCGGGCTCAGCCCGCCGTGGGCGCCCCGGCGTACCGCCCCGCGAGACCCGGGTAGTCGATCACGAAGCCGTCGGCGTCGAGGCTGAGGTCGGCGGTGAAGTCATCCCACTGGAACTCGACGACGGCCACGTCGCCCGAGGACACCACCCGGTAGGTCTGCTGCACGACCGACGCCTCGAGGCCGGGGAGGGTGACGTAGACCACGGGCAGCGTGTGCTCGCCCGGCTGCCGGTTCAGGTCGAGACGCCGGACGGGCAGCGCGTTCCAGATCACGCTGCCCGCCAGGTCGACGTCGACCGCGCCGCCGAAATCGGTGCGCGAACCCCCCGACCCGGTGTCGAGCAACCAGTAGCCGTCCTCGGTCCGGTTGACCGTCAGGTGCCGTTCGCGATCGGCGGTGGCGCTGGTGAACGACGCCCGCTCGACGCCGCCGTCCTCGCGGACGACGAGCCGGTAGGAGGCCGTCCAGTCACCGCCGGGGTCGGCGCGCACGATGCGGCCCAGCGCCCGGAACGCCTTGCCCACACCGAAGTGCACGCGCACGCCCTCGAACCCGTGTCCGTCGTGGGCTTGCCACGTCAGCATGGTCGTCACGGGCGCAACCGTAGTGCAGTGGATCGCCCGGTGGGGAGGGTCAGGCCTCGCCGCCGGGGATCGCGTCCTTGATCTTGTCGACGCCCTGTTCGATCTGCTCGTCGTGGCCGAACTTCTCCTTGGCCACGTCACCGAGCTTCTCCACCGCCCCCTCGATCTGCTCCGGGTGCTCCTCGGCCAGGTCCTTCGCCTTGGCCGCCAGGTCGTTGAAGTCCATCAGACCCTCCTCGAACGTTGATCGGACAACCCATCCTGACACGCGCCCCGGTCAGGACTCGTGGTGGACGTCTGCGGCGGAGAGATCGTCCCGGACGCCCCGATAGACCGGTTGGCGGAGTTTCCCCACGTCTGTCCAGCCCATATGCGACACCTCGACCACCATCTCGGGCAGGCACCACCGCGCCCCCTTTTCCTCCGGGCGGGGGAGCCGATCGAGGAACGGCGAGCGCTCGGCGTCCAGGAGGCGGCCGCGCAGGGCGCGCTGGGCGACGTCGGACGCGAGCCCCGACCCGACGCGACCCGCGTACCGCAGCCCACCCTCGTCGGGCACGCCGAGCAGCAGGGCGCCGACCCGCGACGCGTTGACCCGGGCCGTCCCGACGTTCTCCGGACGCCAGCCCCCCACCACGCAGGCCTGGATCCGGCGGTGCGTCGCCTTCACCCAGCCGGGGCTGCGCGTGCCGGGCCGGTAGAGGCCGTCGCGGCGCTTGGCGACGACGCCCTCCATCCCGCGCTGTGAGGTCGCCGCGAAGAGCGCCGGGCCGTCGGTGTAGGTCGGCGAGAGCGCGAGGTTCGCGACGGCCGCGGTGTCCAGGCGCTCCAACGTGGCGTGGCGCTCGTCGAGCGTTCGGGACAGCAAGGGCACGCCGTAGAGCCGCAGGACGTCGAACACCATGAACGTGACCGGTCTGGCGAGCGCCACCCGCTCCTCGGCGGGCGACTGCATGCGGTCGGCCAGCGCGTGGAAGCTGGGCACGCCGCGCTCCAGCAGCACGACCTCGCCGTCGAGGAGCACGTCCGGCGCCAGTTTCACGAGGTCCGCGAGCTCGGGGAAGTGGGCGGTGACGTCGCGGCCGCTGCGGCTGCGCAGGTCAAGGCGGCCGTCGGCGACGTCGGCGAGCAGCCGCATGCCGTCCCACTTGACCTCGTAGAGCCAGCCCGGACCCTGCGGAAGGTCACCAGGGGTGGCGAGCATGGGCTGCACCCGGCCATGCTGGCACCTATGCGCGCGATGTGGAGTGGGGCGGTGTCGTTCGGGCTGGTCAGCGTGCCGGTCAAGCTGTACTCGGCCACGACCAACCACGACGTCCGGTTCCACCAGGTCCACGCGACCGACGGGGGTCGGATCAAGTACCGGCGGGTCTGCACGATCGACGGCGAGGAGGTGGAGTACGCCGACATCGTCAAGGGCTACGAGACCGACGACGGCGAGCTCATCACCCTCACCGACGAGGACCTCGACTCGCTGCCGATGGCGGCGGGCCACGAGATCGACGTGATCGAGTTCGTGCCCTCCGACCAGATCGACCCGATGCTGTTCGAGAAGACCTACTACCTCGAGCCCGAGGCCAAGGCGGCCAAGCCGTACGCGCTGCTGCGCGAGGCGTTGGTGCAGACCGACCGGATGGCCGTCGTGCGGTTCGCGCTGCGGCAGCGGGAGAGCATCGCGGTGCTGCGGGTGCGCGGCAAGGTGATCGTGCTGCAGACGATGCTGTGGCCCGACGAGATCCGCGAGCCCGATTTCGACATCCTCGACGCCGACGTCGCAGCTGCGCCCGCAGGAGCAGACGATGGCCGCGTCGCTGGTGGAGAGCCTCGGCGCCGACTTCGACCCCTCGCAGTTCCACGACGACTACCGCGACGCCGTCGAGGAGATGATCGAGCGCAAGCGCACGACCGGCGAGACGCGGCCCGCACCGGTGCCCGCGGCCGCGTCGGACGAGGGCGACAGCATGACCGACCTGCTCTCCGCGCTGCAGGCCAGCGTCGACGCGGCGCGGGCGAAGGCGGGCGGCGCGCCCGCCGCGGAGGACACGCCCCCAGAGAAGGCCCCCGAGAAGGCCCCGGACAACGCCCGGACAAGGGTGCGGACAAGCCCGCCCGGTCGCGGTCGTCGTCGACGAAGAAGCCCGCGACCCGCAAGCCGTCCTCCAAGGAGGACGAGGAGAAGCCCGCGGCCCGCAAGCGCACCCGCAAGCCCGCCTGATCCCGGTCAGGGACCGGCGAGCAGGTCGGCCAGCGGCCGGGGGCGGCCGAGCAGGTAGCCCTGGCCGTCGTCGACGCCGAGCGTGCGCAGGTGCGGCACCATCGGGCGACGGTCGACGTGCTCGGCCACGGTGCGCATGCCCAGCTCTCGCGCCACCCCGACGACGGCGGTGATCAGCGCGCGGTCGACCTGTTCGATGTCGGCCTGCCGCACGAACTCGCCCGCTATCTTGACGGCCGTGAACGGCAGGTGCTTGAGGTGGGAGAACGAGGCGAATCCCGCCCCGAAGTCGTCGAGCGTGATGCCGCAGCCCGCCTCGGCCAGCTGCCGGGCGAGGCAGCGTGCGGCCTCCAGGTTGCTGATCGCGGCGGTCTCGGTGATCTCCAGGCCGAGCCGGGCAGGCTCCACCTCGGCGAGCTTGAGCTGCTCCAGGATCCAGCCGCCCAGCTCCGGGTCGTCCAGGGAGCGCGCGGAGACGTTCACCTCGAAGCACAGGGCCGCGGCGCGCGCTCGCGGCGACGCCAGCGCGTCGACCGCGCGGGAGAGCACCCACCGGTCGATCCGCAGGACGAGGTCGGTGCGCTCGGCGGCGGGCAGGAACTCGGCGGGGCCCAGCTCCGGCTCGAGCCCGTCGCGCAACCGGATGAGCAGCTCGTGGCGCCCGGTGCGGCCGGTGGCGAGGTCGACGATCGGCTGCGCGTCCAGGCACATCGTGCCCTCGTCCAGCGCGGCGGCCACGCGCTGCAACACCGACACCCGCCGCATGGCCTCGCGGTACTGGCCCGGTGTGAACAGCCGCGCGCGGTTGCGGCCCGCCCGTTTCGCCTCGTAGAGCGCGAGGTCGGCGCGGGCGAGGCCGGAGTCGGGGTCGACCTCGCCGCCGACAACGGCGACCCCGATGCTGATCGTGACGCGGATGGCGTCGGAGCGGTCGACGACGGGGGCGTTGCTCACCACGTCGCACAGGTCCTCGGCCATCTCGAGGGCGATGGTGGCGTCGACGTCCGGGACGATCACCGCGAACTCGTCGCCGCCGAGCCTGCCCACGAGCATGCCGGGGCGCAGCCGCGACTCCACCGTGCGGGCGATCTCGCGGATCACCCGGTCGCCGACGGCGTGGCCGCGCAGGTCGTTGATGTCCTTGAAGTTGTCGATGTCGATGAGCAGCAGCGCGGCACCGCCCGGCTGGGCCGCGCACTCGGCGAGCCGCCCGGTGATCCGGCGGCGGTTGGCGATCCCGGTGAGCGGGTCGCGATCGGCGAGGAACGCCAGCTCCTGACGCGCGCGGTGGGCGTCGGTGACGTCGCGGGAGGACCCCATCACGCGGTGCGGAACGCCCGCGGCATCGGTGAAGACCTCGCCGACGCATTCGAGGACCCGCTCGCCGCGGCCGTCGGCCCTGCGGAGGCGATGGGTGAAGGAGAACGGCCTGCGGGTGCGCAGCGCGAGGGCCAACACCTCGTCGACCAGCTCACGGTCGTCGGGGTGGACCAGCTCGCGGCCGGACCCGAAGTCGAGTGCGGCCCCGCGGGGCAGGCCGAGCAGCGCGCGGTGCCCGTCCGACATCACCACCGTGCCGTCGTCCACACACCAGACCCAGGACCCGCTGTGGGTCATCGCCTCGAGGCGGGCGAGCCGCCACCGCGCGGTGAGCGGCCCGAGCGCCTGCGCGTCCGGGCCGTAACGGGTGGTCTCGTCGACGATCACGTAGAGCAGGGACGCGTCCGCCAGACGGCTGCACGTGACGTCCCACCACCGGGTGCGGCCGGTCGGCGACGGCCAGCGCAGCGTGGTGCACCCCGCGCCGGGCGCAACCAGGAGGACCTCGTCGAGGACGGGTCCGTCCCACGCACCGCCGTAGGGCTCGACGAGCCGCACGGCGGCCGGGTTGCTGTGCAGCACCCGCCCCCCGTGCACGACGAGCAGACCGACGGTGGCCTGCGCCGCGATCTCGTCCCACATCATGATCGGCCTATCGTCGCATCGGGTGGGACGTCGCTTTGTGGGCCGACACCGGATCGGGTGATCAGGGGCCGAGGGCGGTCTTCGGCGGCGCCTGGTCGTTGCGGAGCGCGTCGAACAGCTGTCCCGCCCGCTTCTTGTCCCAGTGCACCACGCCGTCGGCCACAGGGACGGTGGTCGAGATCCCGCTGCTGATCCCCTTCATCGCCAGGCCGAGCTGGGCGAGGTTCCAGACGTGGTCGGTGCGGTCGACCGTGATCGCGGAGGAGAGGCCGTTGGTCAGCGGCACCAGCCGGAACGGGTTGAGCAGCACCGAAGGCCCGGTGACCTTCTGCAACAGCGCGGAGAGGAAGGCCCGCTGGCGCTCCACCCGCCCGAAGTCCGACGACGCCGTGGCGCGGGTGCGGACATAGCCGAGCGCCGTGGCCGAGTCGATGGTCTGGCAGCCCGCCTTGATGTCGAGCGCCGCCTTCGGATCCTTGATCGACTCGGGGACGCAGAGGTAGACGCCGCCCACCGCGTCGACCATGTCGACGATGCCGAGGAAGCCGATCTCGGCGTAGTGGTCGATGTGCAGCCCGGTGGCCGCCTCGACGGTCTTCACCAGCAGCTGCGGGCCGCCGCCGTCCGGGCCGCCGCCCTTCCCGTAGGCCGAGTTGATCTTCGATACGCCGAAGCCGGGGATGTTCACCTGCGAGTCGCGCGGGATGCTGACCAGCGTGGACGGGCCGCTCCCGGTGTGCAAGATCATGATCGTGTCGGTGAGCTGGCTGGTCTCGTCGCCGGTGGCGTACTTCTGGCGCTGCGCCTCGGTGAGCTGCTGGCGGCTGTCCGAGCCGACGATCAGCCAGTTGGTGCCCTTCGACGTCGTGGTCGACGTGGCTGGCAGCGCGTCGGTGCGGCTCAGCGTGAAGTCGACGTAGACGGCGAAACCGACGATGAGCACGAGCAGCACGACGAGCACGACGCCGATGCGCCTGCCCCACCGCGGCCGCCGCCGGGCCGGGCGCGCCAATGGCGGGCGCGCCGATCCGCGCGGGGAAGGCGGCGACTGCGCGGAGGGCGGCCGCGGCGGCGGGGATTGCGAAGGCCGGGACTGCGCGGGCGGTGGCCAGCTCTGCGGGACGTCGCCGGGCAGAATGGCCGTCTTCGGCAGCGGCTGGGCCCGGTCCCTCCCCTGGCGGCGCGGGGCACCCCAACCGGGGCCACCGCCGCGTCTGCCGCGGTCGTCACCGTTCATGGGCACCATCCCGTCACGCTCGGAGGCAGCGTCAGAGGATACGACGCGCCCGCGTGAACTAGGACGATCCGGCCGCCGCTGCGGTTCCGAGGAGCTCGTGTCCCTCGAAGACGCCCAGCTCCTGGACGTAGAACTCGATGTTCACGCCGTTGGGGTCGCGCAGGTAGATGCTGTTGTCGATGCCGCGGTCCGGCCCGATGTACGCGACGCCCGCGGCCTCGAGCTTCTTCTTGGCCGCGTCGAAGTTCTCCTGCGTGGTGGACAGGGCCAGGTGCTGCACACCCCCGATCGTCTCCTGGAAATCGGGGTGGTCGTGGCCGGGGAAGTCGAAGAAGCCGAGCAGGTTGCGGTTGCCGATGTCGAAGAAGAAGTGGCTCGACCCGCGGTAGTCCCGGTTCTCGACGAGCTCCACCAGCGGGAACCCGAGGATGTCCTGGTAGAAGTGGATGGTCTCCTCGACGTCCTTCGCGATCAGCGCGAGGTGGTGGACGCCACGCACGGTGCTGGCCGGACGCTCGGCCAGCGGGTGCAGATACGTGTTCTTGAGCTCCTCGCGGCGGGCACGGATCGCGTCGAGCTCGGCTCCTTCAGGCTGCGGCATGCGCCCATCCTGCCCCCCGCGTGGCGCCGCGTCACCCGGCCGCGGAGCTGGGGCGGGCCCGCGCCGCGCCGCGGGCCTGCACCAGCGCCAACGCGGCACGCAGCGCGCTCGCCGCGTCCAACGTGGCATCCCGGGCCGCGGCGCTCACGGCCGTGAAGCTCGCGTAGCCGTGCACGAGCCCGGCGAACCGGCGCGCGACGACGGGCACGCCGTCCTCACGCAGCCGGGCGACGAGCTCCTCGCCCTCGTCGCGCAGCGGGTCGAAGCCCGCGGTCGACAGGTACACCGGCGGCATGCCCGACAGGTCGTGGGCACGCAGGATCGCGCCGCGCGTGTCGTCGGGCGGGACGCCGTCGGGGAGGTAGAGCCGCTCCAGCGCGGCGATGGCCTCCGCGGTGAGCCCGAACCCGGTGCCGAAGGCGTCCCGGGAGCCGCCGGTGCGCTCGGCGTCAGTCACCGGGTAGAGCGCCAACGCGAACGCGGGCGGCGCCCCCGTCTCCTGGTGCGCGACGACGAGCGCGAGGTTAGCGCCCGCGCTGTCGCCCCCGACGGCGATCAGGTTCGGGTCGGCGCCCAGCTCGGCCGCGCGCTCCCGGGCGCTGCGGTAGCCCGCGATCGCGTCCTCCAGCGCTGCCGGATACGGGTGCTCGGGAGCCAGCCGGTACTCGACCGACAGCAGCCGCACCCCCGACTGCGCGGCCAGCAGCCTGCACAGCGGGTCGGTCGACGCGAGGCTGCCGAGCACGAACCCGCCGCCGTGGAAGTAGACGAGCAGGCCCGACGACCGGGGCGCCGACGGCGGCACGTACAGCCGCGCACGCAGCATCCCCGCGGGCCCGGGAAGGGTGAGATCGGTTGTCGCGATGTCGTCGGGGCCGGGTGGGGCGGCCACCTCGGCGGCGAAGTCGGCCTGGCGGCGCTGCTCGGCGAGCACGGACTGGTCGAGCGTGCCGCCGTCCCGCGACTCCAGGAGCGCGCCCACCCGTCCCAGCAGTTGGAGATCCATGTCCAGCACCTGGCCGTCGGAGCGGACCGGGGGGCCTGCCAGCAGCCGTCGCACCGATCGGGGCAGACCGAACAGGAGTCGAAACGACCACCGCAGCGCGAGCAGCCGCCCCGAATGCGAGATCGAACCGTTCACTCCCGTACGGTACGCCCGCGCGGCGCGGCAGGCCGTATGGCGCGTGTGCTCCACCGCGCGTCGGCACGTCACCCTCTAGACTGACCCGCCTTGGCATGGTCGCTCAGGGGACGAGGCGGGTATGGGAGTGCTGCCGACCCGTGACGTCGAGCCTGACTTCCAGGCGCTCGCCGACGCCACCCCCGCGCTGATCTGGGTCGACGACGGGAGCGGCGCCCGCTCGATGGTCAACCGCGCCTGGCTCGAGTTCACGGGCGCGGGCCCGTCCGACGATCTCGGGGACGGCTGGCGGGCCCGCATCCACCCCGACGACGTCGAGCGCTACACCGCGATCCGCACGACCGCCGTGGCCGCGGGCGCGCCGTTCGAGCTGGAGTACCGGCTCCGCCGCGCCGATGGCGGCTACCGCTGGGTGCTCGACCGCGGCGCCCCCTTCGGCGACGGCGGGTACGTCGGCGGCTGCCTCGACATCGACGACCGCCACCGCGAGCGGGAGCGCAGGCGGCTGCTGGACACGATCGGGTCCGCGATGGACGCGGAGACGACGGTGCCCGCCCGCCGCGAGGTGCTCGTGCGGGCGCTCGTTGACGAGGGCCTCGTCGACATGGCCAGGCTCGTCGACATCGCCCGTGGCGCGCCGCGGACCGTGGCGGTGGCCGCGGCGCGCAGCGAGGACGCGCAGATCATGCTCGGCCTGGATCCGCCGTGGGGGCTCGACCAGAGCCTGCTGATGGCGGGCGTGGCGCAGCTGTTCACCGTGGACGAGAACTACCTCGCGATCAGCACGGCCGACGAGGAGCAGCGCGGCAAGCGGCGCGCGCTCGACCTGCGGACGGTCGTCGTGGTGCCGCTGAGGGCGCGCGGGCGCGTGGTGGGCCTGCTGGCCACAGCGCGCGCGGGCACGTCCCCTCCCCAGGAGGAGGACGACGCGGCGCTGCTGGGCGAGATCGGCCAGCGCGCCGCGATCGCGCTGGACAACGCGGCGCTCCTCGCGGCGGAGCAGACGATCAGCAGGCGGCTGGAGCTGCTGCAGCGGGCCACGGCGGCGCTCTCGGCCGCGCCGAGCCCGCGTGCGGTCGCCCGCACGGCCGTCCACCAGCTCGGCGAGCTGCTCAGCACCGACGCCGTGGGGGTCTGGCAGCGCCGCGACGACACCCTCGTGCTGGTCGACGCGGGCGGGTGGGCGCCCGTCGTGCAGCGGGAGTGGGCGCGGATCCCGATCACCGCACGCACGCCGGTCACCGACACCGCCCGCGACGGCGAGTCCCGCTGGCTCGCCACCCTCGAGGAGGGGCTGCGCGGCTACCCGAAGCACCCCGGCAACGTCACAGCCGAGCTCGCGGACACCGGGTACCCGCGCCTGCTGACGCTGCCCATGGCCGTCGGGAACGACCGGATCGGCGCCATCGGCATCGGCCTCGGCGCGGGGGCCGACCTGCCCGCCGACGACCGCGCCGTCGCCCTCGCACTCGCCGACCAGTGCGCCCAGGCCATGCAGCGGGCCGGGCTGCTCGCCGCCGAGTCGCTCGCGCGCCGCACCGCGGAAGGCCTCTCGGACGTGGTGTCGGCCCTGTCAGGGGCGACGTCCCCCGCGCAGGTCGCCGCCGTGATCACCCGGCACGCGTTGGCGCTCGGCGCGTCCGACGCCGTGGTCGTGGTGCGCGCGGGCGAGCAGCTGGAGGTGCTGGCAGGCCCGCCGGGGCGGCTGCGGGTCGACGCCGAGCACCCGCTGGCCCGCGCCGTGCGCACCGGACATCCGGTGTGGCCGGGCAAGCCCACCCGTCGCGACGGCCTGCCGTCCGACGCCGTCGTCCCGCTGCTGCTGGAGGGCCGGGCGATCGGCGCGATCGGCCTCGCCTTCGGCCGCTCCGGTCCCCGGATGGGCCCCAGCCAGCGCGCGATCATCCGCACGGTCGCGGGACAGTGCGCGCAGGCGCTGGACCGGGCGCGGCTGCACGCCGTGGAGCACGAGGTCGCCGACACCCTGCAGCGCAGCCTGCTGCCCCGCGAGCTGCCCCGGCTGGCCCGTCTGGCCGCGGCGGCGCGCTACCTCGCTGGCAACGCCGACACCCAGGCGGGCGGCGACTGGTACGACCTCATCCCGGTCGACGACCACCGCGTCGCGCTAGCCGTCGGCGACGTCGTCGGCAGCGGGCCCGCCGCGGCGGCCGTCATGGGGCAGCTGCGCAGCGCGCTCGCGTCCTCCCTGCTCGACGGGCACGGTCCGGCCGCCGCGCTGGAGCGCCTCGACCGGTTCGCCGCCCGCATCCCGGGCGCGCAGGGCAGCACGTGCGTGTGCCTCACGCTCGACTGGCTGTCCGGCGAGCTCCGGTTCGCCCGCGCAGGCCACCTCCCGGTGCTGCTCGTCGGCCCCGACGGGGCCGGGTACGCGGAAGCGGGCGCGGGCACCGTGCTCGCCGTGGTCGGCCGCCCGTCGTTCGTCGAGGGCACGGCGACGATCACGCCGGGCACGTCGGTGCTGCTCTACACGGACGGGCTGGTCGAACGCCGCGACGAGGTCGTCGACGACGGGCTCGCCCGGCTCGCGGCCGCCGCCGCCGCGCACCGCGACGCGGACCCCGAGGCCCTCGCCGACGGCGTGGTGCGCGACGTGCTCGGCGAGGACGCGCCCGCCGACGACGTCGCCCTCGTCGTCGTCCGGCTGGTGCCCGCCCCGCTCACCATCACGCTGCCCGCCGTGCCCGCCTCGCTGCGCCCGCTGCGCCGCGCCGTCAGCGGGTGGGCGGCCGCGGCCGGGCTGCCCGACGCCGCCGTCGACGACCTGCAGCTCGCCGTCGGCGAGGCGGCCGCCAACGCCGCCGAGCACGCCTATCCCGAGCCCGGCGAGGGCGACACGTTCGACTGCACGCTGCGGCGCACGGCGTCGGGCGACATTGCCGTGCGGGTGCGCGACCGCGGCGAGTGGCGCCCCGCGCCCGCCGATCCCGGCTTCCGCGGCCGCGGTCTGCAGGTGATCAGGGCGGTGGGCCACGACGTCCGGGTGAACACCGACTCGGGCGGCACCGAGGTCGTGTTCCGGATGCCGGTGAGCATGCGGCCCGCGCCGGTCGCCGAGGCGCCGGTGAACGCGGTCGATCTCGACGGCCCCGTCGTGGCGGTCCGCGGGGACCTCGACCTCACGACCGTCGACGAGGTGCGCGCCCGCGTCCTCGCCGCGATCGACCGGGGCGAGCGCGTGATCGTCGACCTGCGGCGCGTGCGGCACCTCTCCAGCGCGGGCGTGCGGCTGCTGGTGGAGGCCGCCGACCGCGCGCCGAACCTGTCGGTCCTCGCGACCGCGCTGAGCGCCGTGGCCCGCGTCCTGCACCTCACGGGCGTCGACGAGCTGCTGGCCGTGCACCTGGAGCCGTGAGGGCGCTGCTAGCGCGCGCGGCGCGGCGAAGCGGTCGGGGTCGGCGACCTTCCAGTCCGCGGCCCAGTCCCGCGGCGGCCCGGCGAGCAGCTCGCCGGGCTCCAGCCAGTCGTACAGCTCCGCGTAGGAGCGCGTGTCGGTGTGCGTCACGCGGCGCAGCAGCTGGTGGGTGGTGAGCTGTGTCGGCGACCAGCAGCCCATCGACGCCATGAGCTGCACGGCCTGCGCGACCGTCGCCTCCTGGTAGCGCTGCACGCGGCGGCTCTTGTCGGCGACGTCCAGCGCGCGGGTCCGCCGCGGGTCCTGCGTCGCCACGCCGACCGGGCAGCGGTTGGTGTGGCAGCGCTGGCTCTGGATGCAGCCGGTCGCCATCATCATGGCGCGTGCGGCGTTCGTGTAGTCCGCACCCTGGATGATCCGCTTGACGATGTCGGACCCGGTGGCGACCTTGCCCGACGCGCCGATCTTCACCTGCGGCCGCAGCCCGACCCCGACCAGCGCGTTGTGCACGGTCATCAGGCCCTCGGTGAGCGGCGTGCCGACGTGGTCCTCGTACTCCAGCGGGGCCGCGCCGGTGCCGCCCTCCGAGCCGTCGACGATCACGAAGTCCGGGGCGGTGCCCTCGTCGAGCATCGCCTTGCAGAGGGCGAGCACGTCCACCCGGGTGCCGACGCACAGCTTGATCCCCACCGGCTTGCCACCGGCCAGCTCCCGCAGCCGCGCGACGAAGCGCACGAGCTCGCGCGGCGTCGCGAACGTGGAGTGCGCCGCGGGGCTGATGCACTTCTGTCCACGCGGCACGCCCCGCACCGCGGCGATCTCGGCGGCGATCTCGGCGGTGACCTTCGCCGCGGGCAGCACGCCGCCGATCCCGGGCTTGGCCCCCTGCGAGAGCTTGAGCGACACGCACTTGACGGCGTCGTGCGCGGCCTTGTCGGCGAACGGGTTCGGGTCGAACTCGCCGTCGGGGGTGCGGGCGCCGAAGTAGCCGCTGCCCAGCTCCCACACCAGGTCGCCGCCGTAGAGGTGATGGGCCGAGAGGCCGCCCTCGCCGGTGTCGTGGGCGAACCCGCCGTTCGCCGCGCCGATGTTGAGCGCGCGCAGGGCGTTGGCCGACAGCGCGCCGAAGCTCATCGCCGAGACGTTGAGCAGCGCCATGTTGTAGGGCTGCGTGCAGTCGGGGCCGCCGATCCGCACGCGCGGCGGGTCGGCGGGTGGCACACAGGACACCGTCGCGTGCACGAGGTACTCGTAGCCGACCTCGTTGACGTCGCGCTCGGTGCCGAACGCCTTCTCGCCCTGAATCCCCTTGGCGCGCTCGTAGATGATCGTGCGGGTGTCGCGGTCGTAGGGACGGCCGTCGAAGTTGCGCTCGATGAAGTACTGCTGCAGCTCGGGGCGGAGGCGTTCGAGCAGGTAGCGCAGGTGCCCGACGACCGGGTAGTTGCGCAGCACCGCGTGGCGCACCTGCAGGACGTCGTAGGTGGCGAGCGCGAGCAGCACCACCGCGATCCCGACGAGCACCCACCAGCCCGCGACGCCCCCCACCACGCCGACCAGCGCGATGGCACCGAACACGACGAACCGCACGGGTGCACGGTAGAACCCGGCGATCACCCCGCTACACGCAGTGCCGAAGCGGCCGCCCGGGGGCCGACCTCGCACAGCGTCCGGCGTCCACGCACACGGTCGAACCTCGGCGAGGACGCCCGAAGATGTGCGACGTGCGCCCTGGGGGCCTTACCCGCCACCGGGGAGAGCGGCCAGTTTGTGTTGCAGCGCAGCGCGTTCCGCCGCGTTCTCCGCGACGGCCAGCGCTTCCCGGTAGCTCCGGGCAGCCTCGGCGGGTCGGCCGAGCCGGGCGAGGAGCACCGCGCGGGTGGCGGGCAGGAGGTGGTAGCCGCGCAGCTCCGGCGCGTCGGCCAGCCCGTCCACCAGCGCGAGCCCGGCCGCGGGGCCGTCCAGCATCGCGACGGCCATGGCGCGGTTGAGCGCCACGAGCGGCGACGGCGTGAGCGCCAGCAAGACGTCGTAGAGCGCGACGACCTGCGGCCAGTCGGTGGACGCGAGGTCGGGCGCCTCGTCGTGCAGCGCCGCGATGGCCGCCTGCACCGCGTAGGGCCCGACGCCGGGCCCGGTCAGGGCGGGCACGAGCAGGCGGCACCCCTCGGCGATCGCGTCGGCGTCCCAGAGGCTGCGGTCCTGGTCGTCGAGCAGCACCTGGTCGCCCGCGGCGTCGACGCGGGCGGCGCGCCGCGCGTCGATGAGCAGGAGCAGCGCGAGCAGCCCGGCCACCTCCCGCTCGCGCGGCAGGAGCCGGTGCAGGATGCGGGCCAGTCGGATCGCCTCGTCGGCGAGGTCGGTGCGCATGAGCTCGACGCCGGAGCTGGCCGCGTAGCCCTCGGTGAAGATCAGATAGACGACGCGCAGCACGCCGGGCAGCCGGGCGGGCAGCTCATCGGCGGCAGGCACGCGGAACGGGATGCGTGCGTCGCGGATCTTGCGCTTGGCCCGCACGATGCGCTGGGCCATCGTCGCCGTGGGCACCAGGAACGCGCGCGCCACCTCAGGCGTGGTCAGCCCGGCGAGGAAGCGCAGCGTGAGCGCTGTGTGCGCCTCGGCGGGCAGCGCCGGGTGGCAGCAGGTGAAGAACAGCTGCAGGCGCTCGTCGGGGATGTCGCCTGCGTCCCCGATGTTCTCGGCGGGCGGCGCGGCGCGGTCGACCTCCACCTGCAGCCGGGCCAGGCGGTCGGCGTAGGTGCGGTCGCGGCGGATCCGGTCGACGGCCTTGCGCCGCGCAGTGGTCAGCAGCCACGCGCAGCGGCTTGTCCGGCACGCCGTCGACCGGCCAACGCGTCAGCGCCGCCTCGATGGCGTCGGAGGCGACCTCGTCGGCGAGGTCGAGGTCGCCGAGCCGGGCGGCGAGGACGGCGAGCAGCCTGCTCCGGTCCTCCCGGAAGACGTCCTCGACCGCCCGGGACGCGCTCACGACTGGTCGGGCTCCCAGACCGTGCGGATCTCCATCCGGCCGTGCAGCGCGCCGGGGCAGCGGCCCGCCCAGTCGATCGCGACGTCGAGGTCGGGCACGTCGATCAGGTAGTAGCCGCCCACCATCTCGCGGGTCTCGGCGAACGGCCCGTCGGTGACGACCCGCTCGCCGTCGGGCCGGACCACGACGCTCGTCGCGTGCGCGACGTCGAGCGCATTGCTGTCGAGCACCACGCCCGCCTCGACGATCGTCTTGTGGAACGCCATGAACTCCTCGACGGTCGGCCCATCGGTGGGCCGGGCCGTCGACGACGCCGGGTCCGGGGTGTGGATCAGCAGCAGGTACTTCATCGGTGGCTCCTCGTTCGTTCCGGTTGCCGTACGCGGGGATGACGAACGGCGGTGCGCAGAATCGACAGGCAGCGCGGGCGCTTCTCACGGTAGCTTCCGCCCGCGTGGCCGACTTCCTCCCTGGACGTGAGCTGTGCGCGGCCTTCGACGCCGAGGTGGTCGCACCGCTGTTGCGCGACACGGCGCACGCGGGGCGCTCTGCGGCCCGGGACCGGACGTGCTGGGCTACGACACCGCGCAGTCCACCGACCACGGCTGGGGGCCGCGCCTCTCGGTCTTCGTGGCGCAGCGGCACGTGGCGGCGACGCGCGCGACCCTCGACGCCGGTCTGCCGTTCCGGGGCTGGCCGATGCGCTACGGATGGGACGAGGTCGCGGTCGCGCACCATGTGCGGGTCGCCACGCTGGGGTGACGGCTGGGCGGGCACCTGGGCACCGGCCTCCGCGCGGGCATGACCACTCTCGACTGGCTCACGATCCCCCAGCAGCTCCTGCTCGAGGTGACCAGCGGGCCCGTGTTCGCCGACCCCGACGGCGCCCTTTGCCGCGTCCAGCACGCGCTCGCCGCGTTCCCGGAGCAGGTGCGCCTGTGGCTGCCGGCATGCCCATGGGACCGCGTCGGCGAGGAGGAGGCGTTCGTGGGGCGGTCGGCGCAGGCGGGCGCCGAGCTCGGCTCGCGGATCGTCGCCGCGCGGCTGGCCCGCGAGCTGATGCGGATCGGGTTCCTGCCGGCCGGGGTGTACTGGCCATACACGAAGTGGTTCAGCACGGCCTTCGCCCGGCTGCCGATCGCCGACGCACTGGGCCCGCCGCTCCAGCTGGCGGTCGCGGCCACCGATCACCCGGCCCGCGAGGCCGCGCTCGTCGAGGCGTACGAGGCGACGGCCTTGGCGCACAACGTGTCCGGGCTGACGGCACCCGTCGACCCGACCACCCGGCCGTTCCACGACCGCCCGTTCCGGATCCGCGGCACCGGCCGCTTCGCCGCCGCGTGTCGGGCGGCGGTCACGGATCCCCTGCTGCGGGCGCTGCCGCCCATCGGGTCCGTCGACCAGGCCGCCGAGAGCACCGCCGTCCTGTCCGCGATCGGCACGCCCCGGCGCCTGGGTGCGCCGTACGCCACCCCGACCACGACTTTGTCCTGACATATGCTCGGACGATGAGCATCCCGACATTGCCGCTGAACGACGGCCACGCGATCCCCGCGGTCGGTTTCGGCACCTTCCCGCACGCCGGTGACGACTCCCGCACCACGACGATCTCCGCTCTCGACGCGGGCTACCGACTGCTCGACACGGCGTTGCGGTACGAGAACGAGCAGGGCGTGGGGCGGGCCGTGCGCGAGTACGACCTGCCCCGCGAGGACATCATCGTCTGCACGAAGCTCGCAGGCAGGCACCACGGCTACGACGACACGATCAAGGGGTTCCACGAGTCGCTGGCGAACCTCGGCCTCGACGACGTCGACGTCTACCTCATCCACTGGCCACTGCCCCGGCTGGACCGGTACGTGGACAGCTGGAAGGCGATGATCAAGCTCCGGGACGAAGGCCTGGTCCGGTCGATCGGCGTCTCGAACTTCACCGAGGCCCACCTGCGCCGGATCATCGACGAGACGGGCGTCGTGCCCGTCATGAACCAGGTGGAGCTGCACCCCTACTTCCCGCAGGCCGCGCTGCGGGCCGTGCACGCGGAGCTGGGCATTGTCACCGAGTGCTGGAGCCCGATGGGACGCGGCGAGCTGCTCGCCGAGCCGACCGTGGCGCGGATCGCGGGGGCCCACGGCGTGACCCCGGCCCAGGCGATCCTGCGCTGGCACGTGCAGCTCGGCGCCGTCCCGATCCCGAAGTCCGCCGACCCGAAGCGTCAGCGCGCCAACCTCGACCTCTTCGGCTTCGCGCTCACCGACGACGAGATGGCCGCGCTGTCCGGGCTGGAGCGCGGCCGGATCTGGGGCCAGGACCCCGACACGCACGAGGAGTTCTGACCTAGAGCCGCCGGAGCGCCTCCGCGAAGACCTCCGGGACCTCCAGGGGGACGAAGTGGCCGACGCCGTCCACGAAGCGCAGGTCGGCGGCGGCGAACCACTCGTCCACCCGGTCCGACCAGGCGCGGGGGAACAGCGGGTCGTGCTCGGGCCAGAGCAGCGTCGTCGGCGGGGCGATCCGGTCGGCCGGGTCCGGGACCCGCTCGGCGAGCGCCCGCGCGACCGCGCCCGAACCCGAGCGATACCAGTTGACCGACCTGACGAACGCGCCCGGACGGCCGTAGGCGTCGGCGAGACGGTCGAGCTCCGCGGGCTCCGGGGTGTAGTCGGGCCCCGACCAGTGCGTCCAGAAATGCTCGAGATAGGCCCGCACGCCATCGCGCGAGCCGTCGAGGAGCCGCTCGGACAGGTCCAGGCGGTGGAACGACTGGTACCAGAACTCCCGCTGCGGGTCGGGGCCGAGGATGCGGGAGCCCACGCCGGGCACGGGCGGCGAGATCACCATCCCGCGCACGAGATCGGGCCGGGCGCGCGCGACCGCCTGGGCCGTCCGCGAGCCCACGTCGTAGCCCCCGACGACCACCGGCCCGCCCGCGGTCGCCTCGATCAGGGCGATCACGCTCGCGGCCTGGCCGTCGACGCCGTACTCGACGGCGTCCGCGTCGGCCGGGCCGGTCGTGTCCCCGAAGCCGCGCAGGTCGGGCACGATCACCCGGTGCCCGGCGAGCAGGGGCACCACCGCGCGGTAGTCGTGCCGGTCCCCCGGCCAGCCGTGCAGCAGCACGACCACGCCGTCGTCGCCGGGATGGTCGTCATAGGCGAGCCGGAAGTCGTCCATGATGGGGCACCGTAGATCCGCACCGGTCCACGCTCCAGTCCCGTCGTGCAGGCGATGGCATGGCCCTCTTCCTCGGCCGTGCGCACCTTCGTCTCCGGGCTCGCGCTCGTGCTCGTGCTGGGCACCGTCGCCGTCGTGCTCACGAGCGTGTTCATCGTGGTCGCGCTGCGCCGCCGCCCGGCCGTGTCACCGCGACACCCAGAATGGGCGGATGACCGGACCCTTCACCGTGACGCCGATCGGCCGCGTCGTCTCCCCGCTCGTCGACCGTGCCGCCGCCCCCCGTCAGGGCGACGAGGGCGCACCGCCCGCCGTCATCGTGATCGATCCGCCGCTGCGGCCGGGGTTGGACGGTGTCGTCGTCGGCGCGGAACTGCTGGTACTGACCTGGCTGCACCTGGGCCGCCGCGACGTGCTGCGCACCCGGCCGCGCGACGACCCGGCGCGGACCGAGCAGGGCGTGTTCACCACCCGCTCGCCGGACCGCCCGAACCCGATCGGCCTGCATCGCGTCCGGGTGCTGTCCTTCGACGGCGGCACGCTCGGCGTGGACGGCCTCGAGGCCGTCGACGGCACCCCGGTGATCGACCTGAAGCCGGTGCTGGGTGAGGTGAGCGAGCGCTGAGCCGGCGCGCGCGGTGCCAGACTGGCCCGATGCCCGAGCCGTACACCGCCGTCGGCCTGATCCCCAGCGTCCGCGGCATCCGCACCCGCGCCGACATCCAACGCAACCTCGACCACATCGCCGAGCTGTTCAAGGCCGCCTCCTGGCTGTCGAGCCTGGACCTCCCGGTGCGCCTCGTCGCCATCCCCGAAGGCGGCCTGCAGGCGTTCAACGACGAGGTGCTCGACCTCGACCACGTCACGTTCGCGCGCGAGTGCGCGATCGACATCCCGGGGCCGGAGACCGACTTCCTCGCCGCGCTCGCCCGCCGCTACGACACGTTCGTCATGGCACAGGCGAAGGCCCGGCACGAGGCGTTCCCCGACCGGTTCTTCAACGTCGGGTTCGCGATCGACCCGAGCGGCGAGATCGTCCTGAAGCACCACAAGCTGACCACGCTCTACCCGGTCGAGCACTCGATGACCCCGCACGACGTGTTCGACCGCTGGGTGGAGCTCTACGGGCTCACCCTCGACGCGTTCTTCCCGGTGGCCGACACCGAGATCGGCCGCCTCGCCGTCCTGATGGCCAACGAGGGCTCGTACCCGGAGAACGCGCGCGGGCTGGCGCTGAACGGGGCCGAGGTGGTCTACCGCGCGTCCTACCCGCACCCGCACACGGGAAACGAGTTCTTCGAGATCCAGAGCCGGGCCCGCGCGCTCGACAACAACTTCTACGTCGTGGCCCCGAACCTCGCGACCTACTACCTGCACACCGAGTCGCAGGACGCGATCGACACGTTCGGCGGCCGGTCGATGATCATCGACTACAAGGGCCGCGTCGTGGGTCAGCACCTGTACGGGGCGGGATCGTCCTACGTTGCGGGGACGATCGACATCGACGCGCTGCGCCACTTCCGCACCCACGCGCAGTGGGACAACTGGATCAAGGACCTGCGCACGGAGCTGTACCAGCTCGTCTACGCGCAGCCGATCTACCCGAAGAACCTGTACGCGGAGCGGGCGCCGTTCACCCACGCCGAGTTCCGGGAGCAGGTGATCGAGAAGCAGATCCAGCTGATGGTGGAGCGCGGCGTGTGGGTCGACCCCAAGAGGTGAGTCCCGCAAACGCCCACGGTGAGTCCCGCAAACCCCCACGGTGAGTCCCGCAAATGTGCACGGTGAGTCCCGCAAGTGTGCACGGTGAGTCCCGCAAATGTGCACGGTGAGTCCCGCAAATGTGCACGGTGAGTCCCGCAAGTGTGCACGGTGAGTCCCGTGTTCGAACACGGCGAGTTCGCCCGATCCGACACGCCCGTGTGCACAAGTCCGAAATCGGCGTGGTGCGAGCGGACTCATGCGGCCGGATCGCGGACTCGCCCCGGCCAGGTACCGAACTCAACGTGATGGCTGCGGGCGTCACCGTGGCGAGATGCCCAACACGGCGTGGCGACGCGAGACTCACGGGAGTGGCTGCGGGCCTCACTGCGGCGGGATGGCGAACACGACGTGGCGAGACGCAGGACTCACTGCGGCGAGGTGCGGGACTCGCCGTGGCGGTGCCGACACAGCGTGGTGAAGACGCGGACTCATCGTGCGCGAATGCGGGACTCACCGTGGGGGTTTGCGGGACTCACGGGGTCGGGGCGGTGGTGGAGCGGATCACCAGGCGGGGGGTGAGGACCGTCTCGGTCGGGGGCTCGCCCGCGGCGAGGCGCAGGGCCTGGTCGACGGCGGCGGCGGCGAGCCGCGTGGCGTCCTGCGAGACCGTGGTCATCTGGACGTGCGGGGCCTGGGCCAGGCGGGAGTCGTCGTAGCCGACCACCGAGACGTCGCCGGGCACCCGACGGCCGCGGTGCACGAGCGTGTCGACCACCCCGGTGGCGCAGCGGTCGTTGAACGCGATCACCGCGCTCGGCGGGCTCGGGCGGGCGAGCAGCGCCGCCATCGCGCGGGCGCCCGCCTCCTCGGTGAGCCCGCCGGTGACGACCTCGGCGTGGCGGCCCAGCCCATGGCGGCCCAGCGCCTCAGTGAATCCGCGGCGGCGGTCGTCGCTGCCCGCCGCGTCCGCGCCGTCGACGTGCGCGATGCGCCGGTGCCCCAGCCCGACGAGATGGTCGACGGCCAGGCCGATGCCTTGGCGGTCGTCGCCCCGGACGACGCCGACGCCGTCCGCGGCCGTCCGCCGCGCGACCAGCAACGTGGGCACGCGCGCGGCGAGCGCGGCGAGCGCGGCGTCGTCGAACCGGCTGCCGAGCAGGACCACCGCCTCGCATCGCTCGCGCAGCAGAGCCTCCACCGCGGTCGGCTCGTAGCGGGTCGGGGCGACCGCGCTCAACCCGATGTCGTACCCGCGCGCTGCTGCCGCGGCGTAGAGGCGCTCGACGAGATCGCCATGGAACGGTTGCTGCAGCTCGAACGCCACCCCGAGCACCCGGGACCGCGACTGCCGCAGCTTGCGCGCCCGTTCGTCGGGTACGTACCCCAGCTCGTCGGCGATCCGCTGCACCCGCTCCCTGGTCGCGTCGCTTGCCCCGGGCACCCCCCGCATGACGATCGACACCAGGGCCGTGGAGATCCCCGCCGCCTTCGCGACGTCCGCCATGGTCGGTCGGGTCACACTTCCCTCCCCCGCTAGTACGTTCTAGTCTAGCGGGACTAGAACGTACTAGCTGATCGGGGAACGCCATGACCGACCGTCTTCTCGGCCTCGCCCTCGTCGGCGCGGGCCGCATCGGCGCCAACCACGCCGCGATCGCCGCGCACCACGTCCCCGGAGCCCGGCTCGTCGCCGTGGCCGATCCGGCGGAGATGGCCGCCAAGCGCCTGGCCGCCGACCTCGGCGCGGACGCCGTCGGCATCGACGAGCTGCTCGCCCGTCCCGACGTCGACGGCGTGCTGATCACCGCGCCCGCCCGCAGCCACACCGACCTGGTGGTCGCGGCCGCCGCCGCGGGCAAGCACGTCTTCTGCGAGAAGCCCATGGCCGTGACGCTCGCCGACGCCGACCGGGCGATCGCCGCGGCGGCCGACGCGGGCGTCGTGCTGCAGGTCGGGTTCAACCGCCGCTTCGCCCCGGGGTTCGCCGCCGCCCGCGCCGCAATCGACGCGGGCCGGATCGGCACCCCACAGCTGCTGCGCTCGCTCACCCGCGACCCCGGCCCGTTCACCGCCGACCCGGCCAGCATCCCCCAGTGGACGATCTTCTTCGAGACCCTCATCCACGACTTCGACACGCTGTGCTGGCTCAACCCCGGCGCCCGGCCGGTCAGCGTGTACGCCGTCGCCGACGCGCTCGTCGCCCCCGACGCCAAGGCAGGCGGCCACCTCGACACCGCGGTCGTCATCATCCGGTTCGACAACGGGGCCATCGCGACGGCCGAGGCCAGCTTCAGCGCCCTCTATGGCTACGACGTGCGGGGCGAGGCATTCGGGTCGGCGGGCATGGTCACGGCGGGCGCGCCGCGCACCACCGACATGACCCTCTACGACGCGGGCGGCATCCACGTCGACACGGCCCGCGGCGACACCGACCTGTTGCGCGCCGCCTACGTCGGAGAGATCGCCGCTTTCGTCGACGCCGTCCGCACCGGCGGCCCCTCCCCCGTGCCCGGCGCCACCGCGCGCACCGCCCTGAGCGTCGCCGTGGCCGCGATCGCGAGCGTCGAGACCGGCGCGTCCGTCGAGGTGGCGTCGTGACGTTCACGCTCGCCGCCAGCGCGGAGATGCTCTACCTCGACCTCCCGTTCGCCGACCGCGTGAAGCGGATCACCGAGCGCGGGCTGCAGGTCGAGATCTGGGACTGGTCCACCAAGGACGTCAATGCGCTCGCCGCGAGCGGCGCCGTGTTCTCCTCGATGACCGGCTACCTCCAGGGCGACCTCACCACCCCCGACGGGATCGCGGCGCTGCTCGCCACCGCGGAGCAGTCCCTCGCGGTCGCCGCGCGGCTCGACTGCCCCCGGCTGAACCTGCACGGCACCGGCCTGGACGGCGAGGGCCTGCCCGTGCACCCGGTCGAGGTCGTCACGCCGACGATGTGGCTCACCGCGGCCGACACCCTCCGCAGGATCGCCGACCTCGGCGCCCGCGCCGGGCGTGTGTTCACGCTGGAGAACCTCAACCTGGCCGTCGACCACCCCGGCACGCCGTTCGCGCGCGCGGCCGACACGCTGGCGCTCGCCCGCGCCGTCGACCACCCGAACCTGCGGCTCAACCTCGACCTCTACCACGCCCAGATCGGCGAGGGAAACCTCATCGAGCTCGTCCGCGCGGCGCTGCCCTACGTCGGCGAGATCCAGGTGGCCGACGTGCCCGGCCGCTGCGAACCGGGCACCGGCGAGATCAACTACCCGGTGGTCGCCGCGGCGCTCGACGCGGCGGGCTACACCGGGGTCGTGGGACTGGAGGCGTGGGCCGGCAGTGACCCCGACACGGCGCTCGACGTGTTCGAGGCGGCCTTCACCGTCGGCTGAGAGCGGCGTTTCCGGGGTTCGATCACCGGGACGTCGATCTCGGCGGGATCGCTGTGGTCGCGCGCACTCGGCGCGCCCCGGCGCGCCGCATGCGCCCGGTCTCCTACGGTGATCACGTGTCGCCGACCCTGATCGACCTCTTCGCGGGCTGCGGCGGGCTCACCGCGGGGTTCGTCCGGCTCGGCTACACGCCGATCCTCGCCGTGGAGCACAACCTGCACGCCGCGGCGACGTACGCGCTGAACTTCGGCGAGGGGCACACGCGGTGGGGCGACGTCGCCGCCCTCGACGACATCCCGCCAGCGGACGTCGTCATCGGCGGCCCGCCCTGCCAGGGTTTCTCCAACCTGGGCAGCAGGAGTGTCGACGACCCGCGCAACCAGCTCTGGAAGCAGTTCCTGCGCGTCGTCCAGGCGCGCCCGGCCGCAGGTCTTCGTGATCGAGAACGTGGACCGGTTCCGCTCCAGCGCGGAGTTCGCCCTGCTCCTGGAGCAGGCCGACCACGGCATGATCGCCGACTACGACGCTGGCCCACGGCCTCCTGCAGGCCGCCGACTACGGGGTGCGCGCAACGGCGGGCCCGCACGATCGTCATCGGCTCGCGCGATCGGCCCGATCGCGCTGCCCGCGCCGACGCACCCGAAGGGGACGTGGCGCACCGTGCGCGACGCGATCGCCGACCTTCCGCAGCGGCCGGGCACGACCGAGCTGCCCGCGACCACGGTCGAGCTCTTCGGCCACCGGGTCCCGGCCCGTTCAAGGGGCTGGACCTGCACTTCGGCCGTCGGCCGCGGGAGCTCTCGCTGCGTCGCTACGACTGCGTGCCCCCCGGCGGCGGCCGCTTCGACCTGCCCGACGACCTCCTGCCCCGCTGCTGGCGCGACAAGCCCACCGGCACCACCGACGTGATGGGCCGCATGCGCTGGGACCAGCCGTCGCTGACCATCCGCACCGAGTTCTTCAAGCCGGAGAAGGGCCAGTACCTGCACCCGCAGTGGGAGCCCGACCCCGCCCGCCGGGTCAACCGGGTGATCACCCACCTCGAGGCGGCGCTCCTGCAGCAGTTTCCCGACGACGTTCCTCTGGTGCGGCTCCAAGATCGAGATCGCCAAGCAGATCGGCAACGCGGTGCCGGTCGGCCTCGCCGCGGCCATCGCCGCACACATCCGGCCCTACTGCGCTGAACACAAGGGGTGGACAGAGATCTCGCCGCCGTCGTGGACCGGGTCGTCGACATCGCCGAGCGCGCCGGGCGCCTCCAGGTGCAACGCCGGGCCTCGCTCGTCGTCCGCGGCACGAAGGCGCACCTCAACGACCTCGTCTCGGACGTCGACCTGGCCAGCGAGCAGCTCATCACCGACGCGATCACCGGCGACGTGGCCCGACGACGGGATCCTCGGCGAGGAGGGCCACGACACGGCCGGGACGAGCGGCTGGCGCTGGGTCGTCGACCCGCTCGACGGCACGCGCAACTACGTCACCGCGAGCGGGCCGTGGTCGGTGTCGATCGCGCTCTACG
>CAVYOT010000004.1:0-57104 GCA_963770115.1 uncultured Actinomycetota bacterium | reverse complement strand
TCCGAGGTCGGTGTCGCCTGGTCCGATCAGGAGTTCGACGACGGCCGCGGCGGCGGCGTGGAAGCCCTGCGGGTAGCTGGCGAACTGCCAGGTCGCGCCGGGCGACGGCGGGGGCAGCGCATCCACCGTCGCACCGAAGCGCCTGATCATGTGCACCATGCTGAAGTGGGCGACGTTGTCCCAGCCGCCCATGAGCATCCCGAGCGTCTGCGTCGGCGTCTTGGCCTGCAGCCACGGCCCGGTGAACAGCGCGCCGAGCGCGACGGTCGCGGGGAGGACGAGATCGGTGATCCGCAGCCGGGGGAGCAGGCGCCGCGCCCGCAGCCCCGGGTGCTCGGCGAGGCCGACCCAGGCGGCCAGCCCCCCCGCCAGCAGGACGAGCCCGAGCGTCACCCGGCCGAGACCGCCCACCGGCAGCTGCCACCACCAGAGAACCTGTGTCCAGCCGAGCAGGAGGCAGCCTGCCAGGAGGATCCGGCGCGGCAGCTCACGCGAGGTCGGCACGAGCAGGACGAGCAGAACCGCCACGAGCACGCCGCCCACGTCGTCGAGGAGGCCGGTCCTCCGACCGACCAGCACAGCGACACCCGCAAGCGCGGCGAAGAGCAGACCGCGCCGCATGCGACGGCGGATGCTCAGTGCGGGCAACGACGGAAACGCGGGCCGCGGGCCGGTGCGCGGACTGACGTCGACGTCGACGGACGCTGGCACGCGGCTCTCACTTTCTGACGACGCGCAACATCGTCGGAGTCACCCTATAGCGTGTGCGTGCACCCTCCTCTCCACCGCGTGATGTTTCGGCGTGGCGAGGGCCGTGTGCTCGCGGTACGGTTCGAGTCGAGGATCTTCAGGGCGATCACGGATCGCAACGACGAGCGCAACCACCGGGTCGGCGAAGTGACGAATGAACGATGTGTCGCGCCTCGCGACCATCGTGTCTTTCTACGGCACCGATAAGCCCCCGCAGCTCACGGCCCTGATCCAGACGCTGCAGAGCAGGTTCGTCGGGGCGGCAGGCGCATTCTTCCGGCCGCGCCCCGCGGCCGACGTCCACGCCACGGTGATCGGCCTGGAGAACGACGGAAACGTCGATCTCGTCGGCCTCTGCGATTTCCTCACCGAAGCGCTCACGCGGTCACCGCTCACCCTCCAGTTCGGCGGTTTCGCCGACCGCGACCACCGCATCACCAGCGCGGGCTCCCGCCTCTACGACCGAGCGCTGAGCGTCGGCGCGGACAAGGTGGTGCTCATCGGCTGGCCGATCGACGCGGGCGGGGAGCCAACGGACCGCCTGGACGTGTTACGTCGGGCGCTGGGCAGGTTCGGTGCGCGCCACCGCTACCACGACACGCCGGAGGCACGGGACCCCGACGCCTACATGGTGATCGGCGACCTGATGCCCGGCGCGCCGGACGCCGCCGTCACGGCCTGCGTCGACGACGGTCGTGCCCTGCTCGCGCGGGCGGCCTGCCGCGTCGCGCTGACCGAGGACGACGTCCGCCTCGCGCGGTACGTCGACACCCGGCTGCCCGCCGCCTCGACGAGATCGTGGTCGCTGCCCGAACTGCACCTGCTCAGGTCCGCTCCAGGACCTTCTCGACCACCGCGTTGAAAGCGGGCGGGGTCTCCATGAACGGGAACGTCCTGGACCTCAGCCGACATGTGCGGACCGGGCCGGTCACCTGCCGTTGATCATTGCGTTCGGGACATGAGCTGCGCCAGTGCAGCTCATGTCCCGAGTCCGGCGACCATGGCGATCGCTGTCCCCTGCCGTGCAGAATCGTGGGACTCGCCGTGTCGAGTCGCGGGACTCACCGGGGCAGAGTCCACATCGCCGTGATCATGGCCGTGTTACGCCGACTCGCCTGCACTACATGACCGAGTTCCCAACACTCTCGGGTGCCCGTCAGGTGGGCGTCCGGAGCGTGGGACCGCGCTTGCTAGGGTCGGGCGCCCGATCACCTTCCCCAGATGGGTGCCGTATGTCCCACTATTGGCCGATCCTGATCTACGTTCCCGCGGTCCTGCTGCTCATCTTCACACTCTCGTTCATCACCGCCGTCTGGGACCGCAAGGAGAAGCGCAAGGCGCAGCGGCACTGATGGCGCGGCTCTGACGGAACGGGTCAGCCGCAGCAGCCGCAGGACGGGCCGTCGGCGAGCGGGTGCGCCTCGCCGTGCCCGTCGTCGTCGGGTTGCGGGCGGGCCCTGCGGTTGCCGCACGCGGAGCAGACCCAGATCGGCGGAAGCCGCGCGCCCGGCATCACCAGCGACCGGTACTCGTGTCCGCAATCGGGGCAGCGGATCCGGAGGACGGGCACGGCGCCTCCCGGTTTCGGTGCACCCCTGACCCGTCGCAGGATACGGCGGTTCGTCCCACCGGGACCTGCCATCTTCGGCGGGGTGGTCGGATGCTGAGCGGATGGGCTCGCGGCCGGATGCGTTCGACGTCGTCGTGGTGGGGAGTGGTCCGGGCGGCGCGGCGGCGGCGCGTGAGCTCGCGCGCGGCGGGGCGCGGGTGCTCATCCTCGAGCGCGGCCGCGCGGATCCGCCCAGCGGCCGGGCTCGGCAGGCGCTGCGCGAGCTCCTCCTGCCCGGCCGGAGCCTTTTCCGCACGGGGTCGGTCGCGGTCCTGCGCGCGGTCACGCTCGGCGGCGGGTCGATGTACTTCTTCGGCACGGCGTGGGAGCCGCCGGACCTCCGCGACCACGGCCTCGACCTGGCCGCCGACGTCGCGGCCCTGCACGCCGAGCTGCGTCCCGCGCCGCTGCCGCGCGATCTCATGGGCCCGCGCGCCCGCCTGGTCATGGACAGCGCGCGGGAGATCGGCATGGACTGGCAGCCGCTGCCGAAGTTCGTCGACCAGGCGGTCCTGCGGCGCGACGGGCTCGGCGCGTACGGCGCCGCCCGCTGGAACGCGCGGCGGTTCGTCGACGACGCCGTCGCCGCGGGCGCCCGCCTGGTCACCGGCGCGACCGTGACGCGCGTCCAGACCCGGGCGGGCGTCGCCACCGGGGTCGAGATGCGGATCGGCGGGCGGTGCGCGGCGGTGCGGACGGGCCGGGTGGTGCTGGCCGCTGGCGGCCTCGGCACTCCGATGATCCTGCGGGCCAGTGGGATCGACCGGGCCGGGCGGGACTTCTTCTACGACCCGGTGCTGGTCGTGATGGGCACCGTCGACGGCGTCGACGCGGGGTTCGAGCCGCCGATGCTCGCCGCCGTGGACCGGCTCGACGAGGGCTACCTGCTCACCGACCTGTGCCGCCCGCGGTGGCTGCACAACGCCGCGACCGTGCTCGCCGGACGTCCGGACCGGCTGCGGTGCTACCGCTCCACCGTGTCGGTGATGGTGAAGGCGCGTGACGTCCTCAGCGGCTCTCTGACCAGGCGGGGTGGGCTCGCCAAGCCGTTGACGGCAGTGGACCGTGCCGTCCTCGACCGCGGCGCGGCGGAGGCGCGGCGGATCCTGCGGCATGCAGGCGCGCGGTCGGTCTTCGAGGCGGGTCACGTCGCGGTGCATCCCGGGGGCACGGCCAAGGTGGGCGACGTCGTCGGTGCCGACCTCCAGACCGAGATCCGGGGCCTCTACGTCGGCGACGCCTCGGTCATCCCCCTCGCGTGGGGAATGCCGCCCACGTTCACCGTCATGGCGTTGGGCCGCGGGCTGGGCAGGCGTCTGCTGGGCGTCGTCCAGCAGATCGGCGAGTCGCCCGCCGGGACCGCGCCGCAATAGCTGCCAGGATGCGGGGATGACCTCCGCCACGCCTCCGGTCCGGGTCGAGCGGGACGGCGACGTCGCCGTCGTCGTTCTCGACAAGCCTCCGCTGAACCTGTTCGACGAGGAGGTGTTCGCGGCCTGGGAGCGCGTCGTCGGCGATCTGGTCGCGCTCACCGACCCGGCCCGGGACGGCCGGGCGCGGGCGGTGCTGGTCGAGGCGCGGGGCAAGGTCGTCTCAGGGGGCGTCGACGTGGCGCTGTTCTCCGCGATCGCCCAGGACCCGGACGCGGTGCGGCGGGCAGGCGCGCTCTGGGTGCGGTTGCTGCGCATCGCGCAGACCCTGGAGGACCTGCCGGTGCCGACGGTGTTCGCCGCCCACGGCCTGACCCTCACCGCGGCGTTCGAGCTGGCGCTCGCCTGCGACGTGCTGCTCGCCGCGGAGCGGGCGTCGTTCGGGCTGGTGGAGATCGTCGTCGGGCTGACGCCGTCGATGGGCGGCCCGCAGCGGCTCGCCGAGCGGGCGGGCCCGGCCAGGGCCCGGGAGCTGATCTTCACCGGCGAGCGCTACCCGGCTGCCGTGCTGGAGCGGTGGAACGTGGTGAACCGCGTGCTGCCCGACGAGGGGTTCGCCGAGGCCGCCCGCGACTACGCGCGGCGGGTCGCCGCGGGTCCGACCGTCGCCCACGCGGCGACGAAACGGCTCGTGGCGACCGCGGTGCGCGACGGCGTCCGGGCCGCCGACGACGCCGTCCCCGCCGTGTCCGGCGCGCTGTTCGCCACCGCGGACCTGCAGGGCGCGGTCGCGTCGTTCCTGCGCGAAGGCCCGGGAAAGGCGGTCTTCGAGGGACGCTGACCGGCCGACACGCGCCGCTGAGGTGGTACTGGCCCGGCCCCGATCCTCGCGGTCGCGCACTGGGGTGCCGGTCCCCACCCATGCCGCGCCGTCCGCGCACGCGCAGGACCCGCGCGGGGTGAGTGGCCCGCGGACGTCCGACCTGACCGGCGACCCGGACTCGACCTGCGAGGTCGACACCGGATCGACCCGGGTGGCGGTGCGGGACAACGCGGCCGACGACGGCGCGAAGGGGCAGGCCGGCGCGACCGCCGCGATGAGCCTCGATGGCAGGCTGATGGTCAGCTTCGAGGCCCGCAGCTGGGACGGCGCGACCTACCACGGCACGGTCTCGTGTCTGCCGCGGGCGAAGGGCTCCGCGTAGCCTGGCCCGATGGCGGCCCGCCCGACTCCGTCTTCGCTCCTGCTGTCCCGCCGCGACCTCGAGTTCCTGCTCTACGAGTGGCTCGACGTCGAAGCGCTGACCAAGCGCGAGCGGTTCGCCGAGCACTCCCGCGAGACCTTCGACGCCGTGCTCGACCTGTCCGAGCGAGATCGCCGGCGGAGCACTTCGCGCCGCACAACCGCCGGAGCGACGCCGACGAGCCGGAGCTCGTCGACGGCGAGGTCGTCTTGATCCCGGAGGTGAAGGCCGCCCTCGACGCCTTCGCCGAAGCGGGCCTGCTCGGCGGCGGCATGGACGACGAGCGTCGGCGGCATGCAGCTGCCGCACGCTGGTGCCAGACCGCCTGCTTCGCCTGGTTCCAGGCGGCCAACATCGGCACCTGCGGCTATCCGTTTCTGACCGTGGCGAATGCGAACCTGCTGCTCGCGCACGGCTCCGCACGAGCAGATCGACACGTACGTGCGGCCGATGATCGAGGGCCGGTTCTTCGGCACGATGTGCCTGTCCGAGCCGCAGGCCGGCTCGTCGCTCGCCGACATCACGACGCCGCGCCGAACCGC
Organism: uncultured Actinomycetota bacterium; assembly: GCA_963770115.1. Classification (GTDB taxonomy): domain Bacteria; phylum Actinomycetota; class Actinomycetes; order Mycobacteriales; family Pseudonocardiaceae; genus Pseudonocardia. The sequence goes on along the minus strand of CAVYOT010000004.1, from coordinate 51,589 downwards.
AGCGACGACGGCACCTACCGGCTCTTCGGCAACAAGATGTGGATCTCCGGCGGCGACCACGAGCTGGGCGAGAACATCGTCCACCTGGTGCTGGCGAAGATCCCCGGCGGCACCGCCGGGGGTGAAGGGCATCTCGCTGTTCATCGTGCCGCAAGTTCCTGGTCGACGCGACGGCTCGCTCGGCGAGCGCAACGACGTCGTGCTCGCCGGGCTCAACCACAAGATGGGCTACCGCGGCACCGTCAACACCCTGCTCAACTTCGGCGAGGGCGCGTCACCGGCCCGGCGGCGCGGCCGGGCGCGGTCGGCTACCTGGTCGGCGAGCCGAACCAGGGCCTCGCCTACATGTTCCACATGATGAACGAGGCGCGGGTCGGCGTCGGGCGCGGGCGCGACGGCGCTCGGCTACACCGGCTACCTGAAGTCGCTCGAGCTACGCGCGCGACCGCACCCAGGGCCGGCCGGCCGGCGCGAAGGACCCGACCACGCCGCAGGTGCCGATCATCGAGCACGCCGACGTGCGCCGCATGCTGCTCGCGCAGAAGTCGTACGTCGAGGGCGCGCTGGCGCTCGTCCTCTACTGCGGCAGGCTCGTCGACGAGGAGCGCACCGCCGCGACCGCGCGAGGAGCGGGCGCGCGCGCACCTGCTGCTCGACGTGCTCACCCCGATCGCCAAGAGCTGGCCGTCGCAGTGGTGCCTGCGCGGCGAACGACCTCGCGATCCAGGTGCACGGCGGCTACGGCTACACCCGCGACTACGACGTCGAGCAGCACTACCGCGACAACCGGCTCAACCCGATCCACGAGGGCACGCACGGCATCCAGGCCCTCGATCTGCTCGGCCGCAAGGTCGTCATGGCGGACGGGGCGGGCCTGGCCGCGCTCGAGTCGCGTCGTCCGGGCGACGATCGGCAGAGCGGCCGCCGCGGGCGGGGAGGACGCTGCGCTGGCGGCCGACGCTCGACGCGGCGTTGACGCGCCTCGTCGACGTCACCGCGGACGATCCACGCCGCCGATCTCGACCCGACCGCCCGCCTGGCCAACGCCTCGGTCTACCTGGAGGCCGCCGGGCACGTGGTGGTGGCGTGGATCTGGCTGGAGCAGTTCCTCGCCACCTGCGATCGCGAGGATGCCTTCCACCAGGGCAAACGCCAGGCGGCCCGGTACTTCTACCGCTTCGAGCTGCCGCAGACCGCGCCGCAGTTCGACCTGCTGGCCCGCCTCGACCCGACCACGGTGGAGACCGATCCCGGGTGGTTCTAGGCCCGTTTCAGGCCGCGTCCCGCTCGGAGGGCAGGACCGCCTCGGTCAGCCGCATGACGAACCCGTGGCCGCCGAGCCGGTGGCCGAACTCGGCCCACGACAGCAGCTCCCGGCAGACCAGCTCGCCGACCGGGCCCGGGTAGAGCCGCATGGCGCGGAACGCGGCGATCCGCATCCGGCCCCGGGTCGTGGTGTCGAGCGCGTCGTCGGTGGGGAGGGCGGGCGTCGGGAGGGCGGTGGTCGTCATCGTGGGCTCCTGGATCGGTGTCGGAGTGTCGTCCTGAATCGTCGGCCTGGCGAGGCGGGCCGCCATCGGCAGCGGCTACGCATCTCGGGGCCACGACCTGCCCATGTCGCCCGCGCTCGGACCGGACGGGTAGGAAGGCGGCATGCTGCTCCAGGCCGTCGTGTTCGACGTCAACGAGACCCTGTCCGACATGGGGCCGATGGCGGCCCGGTTCGCGGATGTCGGAGCGCCGCCCGAGCTGGCCCGGCTCTGGTTCGCCGCGCTGCTGCGCGACGCGTTCGCGCTCACCGCCGCGGGATCGGGGGAGCGGTTCGCGGTTCTCGCGGACGGGTCGGCGCGGGGGGTGCTGTACGGGATCGAGCTGGACCGTCCGGTGGACGCCGCGGTCGAGCACATCCTGGCCGGGTTCACCGCGCTGACCGTCCATCCCGACGTGCCGCCGGGTGTCCGCGCGCTGCGGGCGCGCGGCCTCCGGCTGCTGACCTTGAGCAACGGTGCCGCAGCGGTCGCGGAGAAGCTGCTGACCGACGCGGGGCTGCGCGCGGACTTCGAGCGGCTGCTGTCGGTCGAGGACGCGGGCGTGTGGAAGCCCGCGCCCGCCTCGTACCGGTACGCCTGCGAAGTCTGCGGGGTCGGGCCCGGCGAGATGCTGCTGGTCGCCGTCCACCCCTGGGACGTCGACGGCGCCGCGCGGGCGGGCCTGCGGACGGCGTGGCTCGACCGCACTGGCGCGCCGTATCCGAGCTGGTGCAGCCCGCCCGACCACGTCGTGACACGTCTCGATCACCTGGCCGACGCGCTCGGCTGAGCGACGGCGCGCACCGGCCGGGGTGCGGCCCGAAGCGCAACGAGCGGGCGGACGGATCAGGCGCTCGGCGGGGGTGTGAGCACCTCGATGGCGTCGCCGTTCTGCCGCACCTCCAGCCGCGGCAGCGGTCGCGGTGCCACCGGCAGCTCGTGGGTGACGAGTTCGCCCGTGACCGCGAACGCCGTCATGTGGCACGGGCACCGCAGTATGCGGGCGGGGGCGTCGAGCCGGAGGTGGCAGCCCTGGTGGGTGCAGATGCCCGACACCGCGGCGACGCGCCCGCCGTCCCGCCGGACGAACCCGGCCACGCCGTCGACGTCGAACGGGCGCACCCCGCCGTCGGGTAGCTCCGTGCTCGCGGCCACCCGCGTCCAGGTGCCGTCGGTCGGGGTGAGCGTGCCGCTGTCCGTCGCCTGCGGGCTCCCGGACGTCATGATGACGTGGTCGGCGACCGCCCCCACCGCGACGGCCGCGGCCGCGACGGAGCCGATCTGCAGCACGCGGCGGCGGCTCCCGCGGGCCGCCGCGACCTCGTCCTCACCGAGCTCCGCGGCGAGCCGCCGGTGCAGCCCCGCGACGAACTCCTCGCCTGCCGCGCCGCTGCCGGGTCGCCCCGCGCGCAACGCGATCGCCGCGCGCATCTGGGCCGCGTCCTCGTCGTCGGGCCGGAACGCCCGGGTCCGCCTGCCCCGCAGGAGCTCCTCGACGAACCGGCGCACATCCCGCGCGCTCATGCCCGCCCCTCGCCCAGCTGCGCCGCTCTGCGCAGCGCCCGGTGTTGCAGGACCTTGGCGTTGGCCACGGTGACGCCCAGCGCGACGGCCGCGTCCTTGATCGAGTACGACTGCAGGAACCGCAGCGAGAGAATGCGCCGGTCGCGTTCCGGCAGCTCCTGCAGGATGGCGGCGGCGCGCTGGGGGGCATCGGACACCGGGTCGTCCTGGCTGCCCTGCTCGAGCTGCTCCTCGTCGATGGTGGTGATCTCACGGCCCATCGTGGTCCTCCAGTGCCGGGCCAGCACCGTCCTGGCTGTCGCGAGAAGGTACGCCCGCACCTCGCCCACGCTCGCCGAGACCCGCATCGGCCCCAGCGCGGCGAGGAACACCTCCGCGGTCAGGTCCTCGGCGTCGGCCCGGTTGCCGACTTTGGCGAACATCAGGCGGTGGATGCGGTCCACGTTGTCGGCGTAGACCGCGTGCCAGTCCGCATAGGTCTCGCCGGACACCACCCGCAGCTCCCGCGTTCCGCGCTGCTCCGCCTGCGGCGCATCGTCCGCCGACCGGCGTCGGGCCCGGTCACCGTCCTGCGCCATCGCCACCCCCTGCGCCGCACCCGTGTGCGCGGTCCCGGAGACAGATAGGCACGCAGGTTACAGCGCGTCCCCGGCCGGTCCCGTGAACGATTCGAGCGCCCGGACCCGTGGTAGGCGGCGAGCACCCCCCGATGGCGGTGCCCGACCCTCGATCCCCTGGAAGGCACCCATGCGCGCCCGAACATCGGCCCTCGTCACCCTCGCCGCCGCGGCCGTCGCCCTCGGCGTCACCGTCCCGGCCCTCGCGATGTCCGGAAAGCCCGGCCCGAGCACAGGCGTCGCGGACGCCGTCGGATCCGGGCAGTCCGTCGTCGACTGGAACCGGCAGCTGATCACGATCCTGGGCACACCGGGTGCCCAGCCCGCCACCGTGCACCCCACGCGCAGCTTCGCCATGGTGCAGGCCGCCGAGTACGACGCGGTGGTCTCGATCACGGCAGCCGGGCCGCCGTACCGGGCGACCGTGCCCGCTGCGGCCGACGCCCGCCCCGACGTCGCGGCCGACCAGGCCGCCCACGACGTCCTCGCAGGCCTCTACCCGACCCAACGCAGCGGGTTGGACGACCTGCTGCGCACCGAGCTCGCGGGGGTGCCGGACGGTGAGGCCAAACAGGACGGCGTCGTCGTCGGGCAGGCCAGCGCGGCGCAGATCGCCAAGCTCCGGGCCGCCGACGGCTCGGCCGCCGCCGCGCCACCCTTCACGCCCGGCGCCCAACCCGGCGACTACCGGCCCACGCCGCCCAAGTTCGCCGCGCCGATGTACCTCGGGTGGGGCTCGGTCACTCCGTTCCTGTTGGACAGCGGGCGGCAGTTCCGGCCTGCCGCGCACCCCGCCGTGAGCGGGGCCGCCTACGCCTCGGCCCTCGCCGAGGTCGAGAGCCTCGGTCGGGACTCCAGCACCACCCGCACCGCTGACCAGACCGTGGCAGGCAAGTTCTGGAGTGCCTCGCCGGTCTGGAACACCTGGAACCAGGTCGCTCAGCAGCTCGTGACCGACCGGCGCGCGAGCCTGGCCGACGCGACACGTGCCTTCGCGGCGCTGGACCTGTCGCTGGCCGACACGACCATCGCCCTGTACGACGCGAAGTACACCGACCACGTCTGGCGGCCTGTCACGGCCATCAGGGTGGGCGTTCCGGGCATGGCGGGCGACCCCACGTGGAGCCCGCTCACGCCGACAGCCGCCGACCCGTCCTACCCCGGCGCGCACAGCGCGTTGAGCGCGGCGGCGGCGAGCGCGCTGGCCGCCACGTGGGGCGACGCGCAGACGGTGACCGTGACCTCGGCCGCCGACCCCGGTGTCACCCGCAGCTTCACGAGCCTCTCCGCCGCCGCCGACGAGGCCGCGCTCAGCCGCATCTGGGCAGGGCAGCACACCCGGATCGACGATCAGGCGGGACGGCAGCTCGGCCGCCAGGTCGCCGCGGTGGCGATCGGCGATCTGCACCTCGCCACGGCGCCCTGAGACCGGGCCAACACGACCGCGCCGCCGCCTGGGGGATGGGCGGCGCGGTCGTGGGTGTAACCCGTGCGCCTATCAGGGTGCAGGGGAGACTGATCGCGCTCAGCTCGCACGCCCGGAGGTGATCGATGCCGCTCCCGCGCCGCTCCCGGCCGTTCGGAGACCTGGAGGCGATGGTGATGGAGGTGCTGTGGGGTGCGGAACGCCCGCTCGCGGTGCGCGAGGTGGTGGAGCTGCTGCGCGCGGAGCGGGACCTCGCGTACACCACCGTCATGACGGTGCTGGACAACCTGCACCGCAAGCGGTGGCTGCACCGACACCGGGATGGCAGGGCGTGGCGCTACGAGCCCGCGCTGAGCAGGCAGGCCTACACCGCCCAGCTCATGCACGAGGCGCTGGCGGTCAGCGACGACCGCGCCGGGGTGTTGGCGCGGTTCGTCGAGGAGATCGACCCGGCGGACGCGGCTGCGCTCGCGGCCGCGCTGCGCGAAGCCGCCGACCGCGGGGACGGGGCGGGGTCGTGAGTGGTGGAGTCGTGAGTGCCGGGTCATGAGGCCGGCTCATGAAGGCCGGGTCGTGAGTGCCGGGGTCGTGAGTGCCGGGGTCGTGAGTGCCGGGGTCGTGAGTGCCGGGGTCGTGAGTGCCGGGGTCGTGAGGGGGCGGGTCGTGAGTGGCGGGGTCTGTCAGGGCCGGGTTGTGGGGGCGGGGTCGTGACGGTCGGCGGCGCCCTGATCGTCTATGGGATGGCGGTGGGGTTCGGGGGTCCGGCAGGCTTCCGCCGCGCGGCGTGGCCGTTGCGGGCTCCGCGGCTGGGGGCCGTCGCGTTGGTGGCCGTCGCCTGGTCGGTGCCGGTCGCCTTTCTGCTCGCGGGGCTGACGGTCGCGCTGCCGGTGGGCGCGCTGACCGCCGATCTGGGCCAGATGGTGGGCGCCTGTCTCGGCAGGCTGCGTGCGGCGTACGCCACCCCGGCAGGCGCCGGGTTCGTCACGGCGGGCCAGGTGCTGACCGCCGGGATCCTGGCACGCGGCGGGTGGGCGGTCGTGCGGGTGTGCCGGAGGCGGCGCGACGAGCGTCGCCGTCATCGGCTGCTGGTCCGGCTGGCCGCCCACCGCGCGGCGGACCTCCCGGCGCTCGTGCTGGACCACCCCCACGCGGTGGCCTACAGCGTGGCGGGCAGGGGGCAGGCCGTCGTGGTCACCCGCGGCATCGTCGACCTGCTGACCGGCCCGGAGCTCTCCGCCGTGCTCGCCCACGAGAACGCGCACCTCGCAGGCCGTCACCATCGCTGGCAGACCGCCGCGATCCTGGTGGCTCAGGCGCTGCCGATCGTCCCGCTGCTGCGGGACGCCCCGTCCCGGGTGGGCAGGCTCCTCGAGATGGACGCCGACGACCTCGCCGCCGCGCACCACGAACCGCGGGTGATCGCGAGCGCGCTGGTCACCGTCGCGGCGGCGGGGAGCCGGGCCGCCGGGACCGTGATCAGGTCGGGGGCGGTCCGGTCGAAGGCCACGGCCGCCGCCGGTGCGGACGCTGTCGCGCGGGTTCACCGCCTCCTGGATCCGCCTGACGGGCTGCCGCGAGCGCGGCGGGTCCTCACCCGTGTCGCGGTGGCGGCCCTCACGCTGGCGCCGCTCGTTCTCGCGGTGGCCCCGATGGCGGTCGCGGTGGTCTAGCGACGGACCGTCGAGTGCCGCACCGCCCCATTGCCGGGTCGCCGCTGCTGCCGGGTCGCCGGGCTGCCGGGTCGCCGGGCGCCGGGCGCCGGGCTGCCGGGTCGCCGGGTCGCCGGGTGCCGGGTCGCCGGGCTGCCGGGTCGCCGGGTCGCCGGGTCGCCGCCGCCGATCTCGACGCCGGTCCGCGGCCGCCACGAGGCGTTGGGCTGTCCTCGCAGAGCCGGTGTTCGCTTCGCAGGGCCCTTAACCGCTGCGACGGGTCAACGGAGCCTACGAGGTCGCCCGGGGGTGCGGTGCGAGGCGGCAGGCGCCTGGCCCGCGCGGTCGGCCTGCTGCCGGCGCCCCATCTCCGCCACCAACCTGGGGCACCGCCGCGGGCTGGGCGGGCGCTGTGCCCGGGGTGCTCGCCACTCGACGGGTGCCGCGTTGGCGGCGGTGCCGCCTCATCTGCGTCGGACGTCCGGTTGCCCGTCGCCCCGCCGTCGCGTCCCGCCCCGGGTAGCAGCTCACGCTCGTTGTTGAGGTGTCGCGGCGCCGCGGCAACGGTGCGCCACCGCGCCAGCGCGGCGACGCTCCGCCACCGCGGCGGACCACGTGCCGGGGCCCGCCGCGCCGCTGGCTCGCCGTATCGCCGAGGGCACGTGTCGCCGAGGGCACGTGTCGCCCGGCCATGCCGCCGAGGGCTGCCACCGTGTCGCCGTGGCCAACGCCACGCCACGTCGTAGGCGAGACCGGGCACCGCCGACCGTTCGAGCTCCACGAGATCGTCGAAACGCGCTCGATATCGGCGGGCCCGGGTGACCCGACGCGGCGCTAGTAGCCGTAGCCTCCGCCTGCCGGGGCCGGGGCCGGGGCCGGCTGCCGGGGCGTTGGTGTCGATCTTGTCCCCGGCCGGGGTGACCACGTACCACCCGCCGCCGAACCGGTTGATGCCCTGGCCGTGGGCGTCACCGGGCTTCTTGTCGCCCATGAAGTAGTACAGCGGGTGGCCGTGGTAGGTGACCTGACGGGTGCCGTCCGCGCGGGTGGTCGTGCCCAGCAGCCCGGCTTGGACGTCGCCGGAGGCGCGGAGCGGGGTGCCGGTGTCCAGCAGCGGCGGCCACACCTGCGCACACTGCCCGTTGCAGGTGGACGTCGCACCGGTGTCGGCCTCGAAGAGGTAGAGGGTGCGGCCCGCCCCGTCGACCAGTGCGGTGCCGGGCGCGAGCGTCGCGGTGGCGATCCCGTCCGCCGCGGGCGTCGCCTGCGTGCCCGCCTGGGGCGTGGCGGCCGCCCCGTAGGCCGTGCCGGGCTGGCCGCCTGCCAGGGCCACCCCGGTCGCGGCTCCGCCACCTGCGAGCACCGCGGCGGCGACGATGCCGCCAATGACGTACGTGCGCTTCATGGAACTGCCCTCCAGGGGTTCGCGTGCTGTCTTCCGTCCCGTGGCACGAGACGCGACCCCCCGAACGTTCACGTAACTACTATCGCTATTAGTAGACATGACGCTGACCCCGACCCGGCCGGAAGCCGGATCCGACTTCGCACTGCGCGTGCTCTACCGCGACCACGCCGCCGCGCTCCTCGCCTATGCGGCCTGGTTCACCGACGACCGGTCGGCGGCCGAGGACGCCGTCCAGGAGACGTTCCTGCGCGCATGGCGCCACCTGCCCCGGCTGTTGTCCGACGACCGGCCGCTACGGCCGTGGCTGCGGCAGGTCCTGCGGCACCTCATGACCGACGCCGCCCGCGTGGCCCGCAGCCGCAGGCTCAGGCCGCTCGACGAGGTCGCCGACCCCGAGGTGGACGGCGGCTACGACAGCGTGCTCGACCGCGGCCAGATCGCGGCCGCCGTGCGCAGGCTGTCCCCCGTCCACCGGCGGGTGCTGATCGAGCTCTACTACCGGGACGTGTCGGCCGAGCGGGCCGCCGCGACGCTGGGCATCCCCGCGGGCACCATCCGGTCCCGGCACCACTACGCGCTGCGCGCGCTGCGCCAGGAGCTCAGTGGTGGTGCTGCTGATGCACCACGGCGTGCCCCCGGCCGCGGCTGATCATCCACCGGTTCACGGGCGTCGTCACGACGAACGCCACGACCAGCGAGAAGGCCAGCGAGCCCCAGAACAGAGCGCTCGTGAGACCTGCGTCCATCGCCCCCGGCACCGCCACGACGACCGCGTTGTCGACGATCTCCATCACGGCGATCGAGACCGTGTCGGCGGCCAGCGCGACCTTGAGCGCCTGCGTGAACCCCACACCTCCGGCGAGCACCCCGCGCATCGTGAGCGCGTAGCCGAACACGAAGGCCAGGGCGATCGACAGCACGACGGTCGCGGGGTTGCTCAACCCGGCGGCGGTGCCGATCACCATGCCCAGCACCTCGCCGATCGCGCAGCCGGTGAGGCAGTGCAGCGTCGCGGTCGCGGCCGTAGACCAGGTCACCGAGCTCGTGGTCATCATCCCCTCCTCCTTCGTTCCGACTCCCGGACTATATACCCATTGGGGGTATATAACACACTGTGCTTGTCGTCACCGACCCGTCCCACCACGATGGCGCCATGCGTCGCGTCAAGATCGACGGTGTCCTGGTCGAGTACGAGCTGACCGGTGTCGGCGAGCCGGTGGTCCTCCCGCACGCGCGGCCGTTCGTCCTCTGGTACCGGCCCCTCGTCGACCATCTCCAGGACGCGACGGTGCTCCGCTATCGCCGGGAGGCGCCCGGCCCGCTCTGGGGTGTCGACGACGACGCGCGCCTGTGCGCGCGACTGCTCGCCGAGGTCGGTCTCCGTCGCCCGCACGTGGTCGGGCATTCCTACGGCGGCCTCGTCGCCCTCGAGCTCGCCCGGCAGGGCGCGGTCGACCTCCGCTCGCTCGCCCTGCTCGAGCCCGCCACGGTCGGCCTGTTCGCGCCGGAGGAGGCGGCCGCACGCACGTCGCGCTTGATCGACATGGCGGCGTCCGAGGGGACGGCAGCCGCGATGGACCAGTTCCTGCGCAGCATCTGCGGGCCCGACGGTCCCGAGGTGCTCGACGGTCACGTGCCCGGCGCGCTCGAGGACGCGGTCGCGCACGCGCCGGGGTTCTTCGGCGTCGAACTGCCTGCCGCCGTCCGCTGGTCGTTCGGCGCATCCGACGTCACGGGCATCGACGTGCCCGTCCTGCACGCGCGCGGCGCCGCCAGCCCACCCCGGTTCGCCGAAGGCGCCGCGATCGTGGAGTCGTGGTTCCCCACCGCCGAGCATCACGTCCTGCCCGGCGTGACCCACCTGATGATGGCGCAGGCGCCCGGGCTGACCGCTGAACTGCTCGGCGCGTTCTGGCATCAGCCGGGCTGACGTCGACGGGCGACGGCTCGACAGCGGAGGCGCGATGCGCAACGGTTTCCTCATCGACGCGGGGAGAGGTGGGCGTGTGCTCCGGACCAGCGGCAAGGTGGCCGAGTTCACCGAGTCGGTCATCCGGGAGACCTTCCGGCTCGCCGCCCGGCACGGCGCCATCAACCTGGGACAGGGCTTCCCCGACTTCCCGTGTCCACTGGAGCTGAAGGAAGCGGCGTGCGCCGCGATCGCGGCCGACGACAACCAGTACCCGATGACGTTCGGCACCCCGGCGCTGCGGGCCGCGATCGCGCAGAAGACCGCGCGGACCTATCCCGGCTGGTCGGTCGATCCCGAGACCGAGGTGTGCGTGACCTGCGGGGCCACCGAGGCGCTGGTCGCCGTGACGTTCGCGCTCCTCGACCCCGGCGACGAGGTCGTGCTGTTCGAGCCCTGGTACGAGAACTACCGTCCCAACGCGATCCTCGCGGGCGCCGTCGCCCGCCCGGTTCGGATGCGGGAGCCGGACTGGTCGTTCGACGAGGCCGAGCTGCGGGCCGCGTTCGGCCCCCGCACGAGAGCGGTGTTCCTCTGCCACCCGAACAACCCGACCGGCAAGGTCTACCGCGCGGACGAGCTCGCGCTGCTGGCCGAGCTGTGCTCCCGCTGGAACGCGGTCCTGGTCGTGGACTCGATCTACGAGCACATCCACCAGCTCGGGCCCGGCGGCTACCTGCCGCCTGCGTTGGTGCCGGGGCTGGAGGACCGGACGGTCACGGTCAACGCGCTGTCGAAGACGTACGCGGTGACCGGCTGGCGGGTCGGCTGGACGGTCGCCCCGCCGGAGCTCACCGCGGCGATCCGCAAGGTGCACGACTTCCTCACGATCGCCGCGCCCGCCCCGCTGCAGGCTGCGGGAGTCGCCGCGCTCCGACTCCCCGCCGTGTACTACACGGAGCTCGCCGCGCGGTACCGCGAGCGCCGCGACCTGCTCTGTGCCGCCCTGGAGCGCATCGGGTTCGACCTGCGCCGCCCCGACGGCTCCTACTACGTGCTGTGCGACATCGCGCGCCTCGCCCCGGACGGCGACGGTGCCGCGTTCGCCCGTCGGCTGATCACCGAGATCGGCGTGTCCTGCGTGCCCGCCGTGTCGTTCTGGCGGCCGGAGAACGCCGCGTTCGGCCGGGCGAAGGTGCGGTTCGCCTTCCCGAAGCGGCCTGCGACCCTGCACGCGGCCATCGAACGGCTGGAGAAGCTCCCTTCACCGTAGTCATCGCTCGGCGGCCGACCGCCACCTCGAGGTGCGGCCACCGCACACCGCCTGGCAGGCCGATACTGAGCGGCGTGCGACGGCTGCTGGTGCTGGTCCTGCTGATCTGTGCGGGCGTTGCCTGCGCGGGGCCCACTCCGGCAGGCCCGGCCCCGGTCCGGTTCACGCCGGTCACCCTGCCCGGGGGCGCGGTGCCCGAGGTGCTGGCGGCGGCGGGGGACCAGCTGATGATCGGCGTGCGCCACGACGGCCAGGCGACCGTGCCCGGGCTGTTGCGCCGCGCGCCCGACGGCGGGGTCTCCGAGATCCCCCTGCAGCCTGCCACCGGCTACGGGCGCATGGCGTCGTGGTACTCGCTCGCCGTCGACGGGAACCGCATCCTGGGCATCGGTGGCGACCGGGGCGGGGCCCACGGCAACGTGCGCTGGAGCATCTGGACCGGCTCGGCCGCCGGTGTCGCTGAGCACATCCAGGCGTTCAGCACGTTCGGCGGATGGGGCGCCGGTGACCTGATCGCCGCCGTGCTCACGCCGGACGGATCGGCGGTCGTCGGCTCGTGGCAGAGCGATGACACCGGGCAGGACGTCGCGGTCTGGACGCCGGAGGGGGACACCTGGGTGCGACGGTCCTCGACCGGGACCGCCCTCCAGAGCACCCGCTCGGCACAGGGTTTCGCCACCGCGGCCACCGCGTTCGGGCCGGGCGTCGTCGTCGCAGGCTGGGGGATCGCGAGCGACACGGGCCAGACACCGCTGGTGTGGCAGTCGGGTCCTGGCGGGTCCGGATGGACCAAGACCGCGCTTCCGGGCGCCGGGAAGGCGGGTGCGGCTGCTGCGCTCCGCTGCGCGGCGGCGACGTGCGCCGTGTCCGGTCGGGTGGACGGGATGCTGGCCCTGTGGCAGCTGGCCGACCACCGCTGGAGCCGCGTCCAGGGCCTTCCGGCGATCCCCGTCGGGGACTCCGACCAGCTCGCCGCCCCGCTCGCCCCCGACGGGCCGTCGACGCAGATCGTGTCCGACCAGGGTCAGGTGAAGATCGTCGAGGCCGGGGAGTCGACGTCCGTCCGAACGGCCGCGGGACCGACCGGAGCGGTCACCGCCGCGGTGCAGGTCGGGCCGTCGGTCTACGTCATCGCCGGAGACCCGGCCGCCCCGCAGCTGTGGCGGGCCGATGCGGCGGCACTGCGCTGAGGCGGGGCCAGGCCGCCGCGCGCCGCGCTGTAGATGTCGGAATACCGGGATGAGCTCCGCGTAGCCGACCTCCGGACCCGCAACGCGCTCGGCGCCCGCGGCACGTAGGGTTGTCGCGTGCTGCTCGACGGGGTCAACCACATCGCTTGGATCTCCAAGGACGTCGCCCGGCTCGGCCGCTTCTACGCCGAGGTCTTCGAAGCCGAGGTGGGTCCGACCCGCCCACACGGCGTCGAGCCCGGCGAGACGATGACCGTCATCCGCATCGGCCCCCACACCGAGATCAACGTCTTCACGATCGAGGGCAACACCGAGCCCGATCGGCAGACGCCGATGTGGGGCCGCGGGCGCATCGACCACTTCGGCCTCCAGGCCGCCGACGCCGACGCGTTCGCCGCCATCCGCGAGCGGCTGGTCGCCGCCGGGGCGAGCGACGGCACCGTCAACGACTTCGGGGGTGCCTACAGCATGTTCTTCCGCGACCCCGACGGCCTCGAGGGCGAGGTCCTCATCAGGAAGGCGCCGTAGGAGCGCACCTGGCCGCCGCTCGCCACGGCCGGAGTTGGTTCAGGACCCTCCTGGCAGGCCGCGAAGGTCATCCCGAGGCGGGCCGCACGGCGTCGTCGACGTTGACGACGTGGTCCTGGGCCATGATCTGCTCGTGCGGCCCGAGGTAGCCGTGGCAGACGCAGTACTCGGGCCCGCTGACGTGCACGGCCCGCGGCAGGCCGACGACGCGCACCTCGTCGGTGCCGTCGCTCGCGCCGCCCGGGTCGTCGGGCAGGGGGTCCCACCCGAAGCCGAGCGCGTCGGTGGTCTCCTCCCGCAGCCTGCCCGAGTAGCGGTGCCAGGCGGCCGCCGCCGCCGCGGTGAGCAGCGGGCGCTCCACCGGCACCCGCTCGCCGGTGCTCGGGTCGGGCGCGGTGCGGGCGACGTAGACGTGGACGTGCAGGTGCATCGCCGCCTGGCCGGGCACGGAGTGGTGGGCGATCCCGGCGACGTCCGGCTGTCCGGTCCGGAGGAGCTGTTGCAGGTCCGCGACGAGCTCGTCGACCTGGCCGTCGTGGAGATCGAGCAGCAGCCCCAGCTCCCGCTGCATGCCGTTGTGGGCGAAGGTGTTCGCCACCAGCGACAGGCTGAGCGGAGCCGGGAAGTAGACGTCCCAGGCGTCGGCCCAGAGCTTGTCGTCGAGATCGATGAGCATTCCCTGGCCACCGTCGGTGTCCACGGCCACCACCTCCCCGCAGATGGGCCGCCGAGCGCAGGCCGACTGTACTGTCGGCAGCCGGGCGTGACATCTCCGCAATCGGGCGACCCCGAACGTGTCCGTCACACGGGCATTCCGGTCGCGTCAGACAAGGGCACCCGAATGGCGGCATTTGTACGCTGACCTGCTGGTATGCGATTGACAATCGCGGCCTCGGGGTATTCCGCGCCCATGACCGTCCCAGTGATCAGGATCGTCCGCGTGGGCGCCTGGGCCATCGTCGGCACGCTCGCCCTCCTCGGGCTGGTCACTGCGGGCCATACGGTCGTCGTGCCGGTCGTCGTCGCCCCCGTCGCGGGCGGACTGGTGGGCTGGGCGCTGGCCCGCTACCGATCGGCGTCCTTGTCGCAGACGTGCACGGCCATCCTGGGCGGCGCGGCCACCGCAGGGGTGGGCGTGCTCGCCATCGCGGGGCTCGCGCTCCTCATGGGCCCGGCTGCGGTTCTCATCCTGCCCGCGTTCGCCGGACTGCTCGTCTGGCTGCACCGGCAGCGTTCGCCCCGAGGGGAGGCGACGACCGTGGGTCCGGACGGGCCGCCGTTGTCCGGCCTGACCAACGTCCAGCTCGCCCGCGGGTGGCAGACCAGCTACGCCGAGCTGACCAAGGCGGCCGACGCCACAGCACTGGAGCGGATCTGCGTGCTGCGCAGGCGCCAGCTCGACGAGATCGAGCGCCGCGACCCGGAGGGCTTCCACCGCTGGATCAGCACCGGCTACTGGGTGCGCGGCGACTCGGCCCCGTTCCTCGGCGGCTGACCCTGCTCGGCGCACCTCGCCGAGGAGACAGGGCCGAGGCGGACGACCACACGTGATCGATCCCGGTGGGCTCGTGGGGCTAGGCTTCACGCCGTTCCGCGTCCAGGAGGAGGATGATCATGCAGAATCCGCTCCGCGTCGCCGCCCGGGTTTTCACCGGCTCGACCTACGCCATTCTCGGCGCGGACGCCCTCCGCGCGCCCGGCAGCCGCCCCGAGCAGGCCGCGGCGACCCTGGCCGCGATCCGAAGGGTCTGTCCGGTGCTGCCCGAGGACGACACGCTGCTTGTGCAGGCGAACGCGGCCGTCATGGTCGGCGCGGGCACCCTGCTCGCGCTGGGCCGGGTGCCGCGCCTGTCCGCGCTGACGCTCGCCGCATCGCTCATCCCCACCACGCTGGCAGGCCACTCCTACTGGACGATCGAGGACCCGGTCGCCCGCAAGACGCAGCGGATCCAGTTCCACAAGAACCTCGCCATGCTCGGCGGACTCCTGCTGGCGGCGATCGACCGGCCGTAGCGCCTACATCGTGCCCCAGGCCGTCGCGAGGCCGAGGTTCACCACGACGAGCACCCCGAACACGACGGCCAGGCGGGGATGACCCGCCGCCGCGAGCGCAGCGGCGGCGAGCCCGAACACGACCAGTTTCACGACGAGCAGCCACGGCATCGTCAGCCGGTGGTCGGCCGTCGGTGCGAGAAGGAAGCCCCACACGACGATCATGAGCGCGGGCGCGCCGATGCCGAGCAGGATCCGCAGCGGCCACGACGTGCCCGCGGTGAAGCCCCAGACCGCGAGGGCGGCCAGGGCGGCCAGCTCGAGGAGGAACGCGAGCGCGTCGTTCGCGAACCGCAGCGCCGTCATGGCGGTGTCGTGGCTGCGGTCAGCGCGGCTATGACGTCGTCGGGGAGGACGATGTCCCGCACCGCGGTGTTCTCGTCGAGGTGCGCGACCGACGACGTACCCGGGATGAGCAGGACGTCGGGCGCGTAGGCCAGCGTCCACGCCAGCACCACCTGGGCGGGCGTGTGCCCGAGCCGCTCGGCCGCACCGCGTACCGCGGCGTGGCCGAGCACCGGGTTCTCCGCGTGGAAGCCCGACCCGAGCGGGAAGAAGGGCACGAAGGCGATCCCGGCGGCGGCGCACGCGTCGAGCACGGGCTGGGACGACCGGTCGAGGATGTTGAAGGGGTTCTGCACACAGGCGATCTCGGTCTGCGCCCTGGCCCGGTCGAGGTGCGCGAGGGTGACGTTGCTCAGCCCGATGCCGCCGATGAGCCCGTCATGGCGGGCCTGGACCATGGCGGCGAGCTGGTCGTCGAAACGCTGGTCGGGGCGGCCGTCGTCCATGAGGCGCAGGTTGACCGCGGCCAGGCGTTCGACGTCGAGCGTGCGGAGGTTGTCCTCGATGCCCTCACGCAGCTGCTCGGGCCTGTCGTGGCGCAGCCAGCCACCCTTGCCGTCGCGCCGCGCGCCGACCTTGCTCACCAGGGCGAGGTTCTCGGGGTAGGGGTGGAGAGCCTCGCGGATGAGCTCGTTGGCGACGTCGGGGCCGTAGTACTGGGAGGTGTCGATGTGGTCGATGCCCAAATCGATCGCGTGGCGGAGCACCGCGATCGCCTGGTCGTGGTCGCGTGGGGGTCCGAACACCCCCGGGCCCGGGAGCTGCATCGCGCCGAACCCGACGCGTCCGACCGAGTAGCCGCCCAGCGGAAATCGCTGCATGGCCGAACCCTACGGCGAGCGGTGTGCGGGCGCCGGTCTGGCCGACGGCGCCCGCATGACAGTCCACCCGCTGGCGCACATCTGCCCAGTTCAGAACGGTCGTTGACAGCGGTTTACCCGGCTGGAACGGTGGGGCACCTGGAGGGCGCATGCCGATCTTCGTTTACCGGTGCACGTGTGGGGTGACGTTCGAGCGGCTCGCTCCGCGTGATGCCGAGGCGCCGGAGTGCCCAGAGTGCGGCGGTGCCACCCGCAAGATCCCGGCCGGGCCGAGCGTCGGGCGCCGCGCGGGCGCAGGCGGGTCGGGCGGCGGGGACGTCGCGCCGCCCTGGCAGGCGATGCGCGGCAACCCGCAGAAGCAGCAGCGGGAGGTCACGCTCCGGCAGAACCTGGCCGCCAAGGCGGAGGGCGGACAGGCGCCGTCCACGGACTGATCCCCCGGACACGACCGCCGGTGAGACATGACCGCTGTTGAGAGCGTCACACCGTTCGTCGGCCGCACCGCCGAACTCGACGTGTTGCGCGCCGAGCTCGCCAAGGTGCGCTCGGGCAGCCCGCGCACGGTCGTCATCGAGGGCGATGCGGGCATCGGCAAGACGATGCTCATCGAGCGGCTGTTGGCCACCGAGTCCGGGCTCACGGTCCTGCGCGCCACCGGCGAGCCGTGGGAGTCCTTCGTCGCCTACGGCGTGGTGGACCAGATCATGCGCGTGGCCGGGGTCAGCATCGCCCGGCTCCTGGTGAGCCGCGAGCGCTCCTTCCCCGCCGAGGAGCCGGTCGGCGTAGGTGCCTGGATCCTGGACGTCATCGCCGACCTCGCACGGACGGGGCCGGTGGCCCTGGTCGTGGACGACGCCCACTGGGCCGACATGGACTCGCTGCGCGCGCTGCTGTTCGCCGCGCGCAGGCTGGTGGCCGAGCGGGTGCTCGTGCTGATCGGCCAACGGGCGGACGACGCGCAGCGCCTCCCGGAAGGCCTGCGCCGCATGGCGAACGGGCGCAGCGGCCGCACGCTGTCGCTCGGCGCGCTGGCCGCCTCCGACATCCAGCAGCTCGCGACAGCGCTGGGCGTGCGCGGCTTCACCGGGCACGCCGCGCAACGGCTCTGCGCCCACACCGGCGGAAACGCCCTGTACGTCACGAGCATGCTCGCCGAGATGCCCGAGCGGCGGTGGCGCGCCTGGGACCCCTCGCTGCCGCCGCCGCGCGCCTTCGCCGCGCAGGTACAGAGGCGGCTGCAGGCGTGCACCCCGCCCACGCGACACCTTGTGGAGGCCGTCGCCGTGCTCGGCACGACGGCGCCGCTCGGGTCGGTGTCCGTCCTCGCCGACGTCGACGACGTCATGTCCGCGCTGGACGAGGCGTCGACGGTGGGCCTGCTGCAGGTCCGCGACGAGATCGGCATCCGGGAGGTGGGGTTCCCGCACCCCCTGGTGCAAGCGGCCGTCTACGAGCAGCTGGGCGCACGGAGGCGGGTGGAGCTGCACAGGGCGGCCGCCCGCGTGGTCGAAGACGAAGGTGCGCTGCTGCGGCACCGGGTGCTGGCAACGACCCCTCCCGATCCCGATCTGGCCGCGGAGCTGGACGGTTTCGCGCGCCGGGAGGCAGCCGTCGGGGCCTGGGCGGGCGCGGTGTGGGCGCTGGTCGAAGGGAGCAACCTGTCCGCCGACCGGCGCCAGCATGAGGAGCGGCTGCTGCGTGCCGTCGACGCGAGCGTCGGGGCGGGCGATCTCATCCAGGCCGAGGCGTTCGCCCGTGACGTCGCGTCGTTCGGCCCCGGCCCCTGGCGCGACGCGGCGCTGGGCTACCTCGCGGTGCTGCGCGGGCGCCCCGGCGAGGCCGAGCACCTGCTGCGCAGCGCCTGGAGGCGCAGCGAGACCGCGGGCGACCCCGCGGTGGCCGCGGTCGTAGCCCAGCGCCTGGCGCTGCACGGGGTAGGGCGGCTGCGCGGAGACGAGGTCGTCGAGTGGTCGCGACGGGCGGTCGCGCTGGCCGCGACGTCGGACGAGCCGGTCCGCATCGAGGCCGAGGCCCTGCTCGGGCTCGGGCTCGGCTGGCAGGGCCATCTCGCCGACGGCATCGCCGCCTACGACGCCGTGCTCGGCCGCGTGTCGGTGGCCGACGACGGCCCGCAGCTGGACCGGGTGCGGATGGCGCACGGCTGGCTCCAGCTCGTCGGCGACGACGTCGTCGGCGCCCGCGGGTCGCTGGCCCATACCGCGCCTGCCGCGCTGGCCGCGGGCTCGGTGCGGATCGCGGTGTGGTCGTTCGTCTGGCTGGCGCAGGCGGGCTTCGCCGTCGGCGCCTGGGACGAGGCCGCGCTGGAGGCGGCGCGCGCGATCTCGCTGCTGGATGAGTCGGGTCACGAGTGGCTGCGCCCGCTGGCCCGCTACGCGGCGGCGCAGGTGTGCGCGGCGCGTGGCGAGTGGGCGGCGGCCGGGGAGCACGCCGCGGCCGCCTCGTCGCAGAGCGGTGACTACGAGCTGATGGTGGTCGCAGCGGCGCTGGCCAAGGCGCAGGTCCCGCTGGCGCGCGCCGACCACGAGGCGGTGCTGCGGACGTTGGAGCCGATGGTCGCTATCGCGTCGCCGGGCGTCGACGAACCGGGGTTCTGGCCCTGGCAGGACGCTTACGCCGATGCCTTGATCAGCGCGGGCAGGCTGGACGACGCGGACGTCTTCCTGGCTCCGCACGAACGCCGCGCCGAGGCCCGGCAGCGCCGCTCGATGATCGCGCGACTGGCCCGGGTGCGCGGACGGCTCGAGACGGCGCGCAGCAACAGCGACGCGGCCGAAGTGGCCTTCGCGCGGGCGGTGGCGGAGATCGAGCGGCTGCCCATGCCGTTCCAACGCGCCCAGGTGGAGCTGGCCCACGGGCAGGCGCTGCGCCGCGGCGGCAGGCGGCGCGCCGCGGCGGCCCGGCTGCAGGCCGCGCGCGACCGGTTCGCCGAGCTGCGCGCGGCGCCCTACCTGGAGCGCTGTGAACGGGAGCTGCGCGCCTGCGGCCTGGCTCCGGCGAAGCGCGGCGACTTCGATTTCACCCAGCTGACCGCCCAGGAACGGGCGGTCGCCCGCCTGGTCGCCAGCGGGATGAGCAACCGTCAGGTGGCCGCGGAGCTCTTCGTCAGCGTCAAGACCGTCCAGTTCCACCTGACGCACGTCTACACCAAGCTCGGGATCGGCTCCCGCGCCGAGCTCGCCGCCCGGTTCCGGGATTGAGCCGGATCTCGCGACCCCGGCTGACCTCCGCACTCCTTCGGGCGCCTCGCACACGGTCGAAGCTGTGCGCTGACGCCACGGCGTGTGCGAGGGCGGCTCAGGGGCCGTGCCGGGAGCCGTGGTGGCCGCTGCGCCCCATCGAGCGGAACCCGGCCGCCATACCTATGATCCGGACGCCCCCGCCCGGAGGCGCGATTCATAAGGAGAGGTTTACGTGATCATCCTCGGGCTGATCCTGCTCATCGTCGGCTTCATCACCCACATCTCGATCCTGTGGACGCTGGGCATCATCCTGCTGGTCATCGGGGCGATTCTGGCCATCCTCGGTGGGATGGGCCGGATGGTGGGCGGTCGCCGCCACTGGTACTGATGCCGTGATCGGATCGGCGGGGGCCGGGGCGGTGGCGACGTGCACCCCGGCCCCGCCGACGTTCTGGCCGCGCGGCGGGGCGGCGCGATGGACGGGTCAGCGCGGAGGGTGGGTTTCGGCGCTGACGGGCTCATCGACCATGACGAGCTCGGCGAGCTCGCGGCGCGGCGTGGCCTGCACCGGCCAGCCGCGACCGATGCGCAGGACGGCCTGCGGCGGCCGCGTTCCGTGGATGAGCCTGCGCAGCTGGTCCCGGATCGCGGGCACCTCGACCACCTGGGACAGGAACGACACCGCCAGGCCCTCGGCCGTCGCGGTGAGCAGCACACGCTCGAGCGCCTGGCCCGCGTTGATCTCGGCGACGCGGCCCGACAGATGCGAGCTGAGCACGGCGATCGCGGGCTCCTCCTCGTAGGAGCGCCCCTCGGCGTCCGTGACGCCGGTGAAGTCCCGCATCACCCACGACCGCGGGGTGTTCGCCAGGGGTCCACCAGCTGCCGCGGGCACGCCGTCGCGACGGTCCGGGGTCACCGCCGTCCAGTGAGCGAGCTCCGCGCGGAAGGCGGGGTCGGCCATCTGTTCGCGATGCGCCTTGGCGGCCAGCTCGTGCATCATCCGCCGCTCGGCGCGGTCGGCGACGACGTGCAGCCACGCCCCCTCGTCGACCGCCGCGCGCCGCAGCAGGCCCAGCTCGCGGGAGGAGACGGATTCGTCGCTGAACGGGTGCCGGTTGGTGCGCCGCAGCGGGATCGCCGCGAGGAGCCGCGCCTGCTCGGGGGTGGCCGTTCGATGCCCGCCCGCCCGGACCACGGCGACGAAGTCGGGCCTGGCCTGGTCGGGCAGGACGGTCACGATCGGGCGGACCCCGTGGCCGTGCAGCGCGAGCCGGAGGTTGAACAGCGCCGCGCCGCAGGCGATCCGCAGCTCCATCCCGTCGGGGTCGACGACGTCGAGCGCGCGGGAGAGGTCGGCGTGGAGCTCGATGGTGTTCCGCGTGACGCGGAAGCGCCACGGCTGTGCGTTGTGCAGGGACGGGGCTCGCGACGCCATGGTGAGCACGTCGTCGATCTGCTCGCCCGTGAGGCCGAGCGCGCCGGACAGGTGAATCATGGGGGCCCCCGTTCGGGGTGCAGCGAGGATGTCACTTCACTTTCGCCGCCCAGGAACGTCGGCACTACGGCCGAACGGCCCCCGCAGGGGGTGCCGGTGCGCTCACTGGCCATCCTGTCGCGGGGCTGGTGGCAGCTCGGTTCGTGTTGATCGTCAACGCGGGCACCGCGCCCGCCGGATAGGACGAAGTCGATGCGGCGAGGATGTCGAGACCGGCCCGGCGGCTCCGTCCCAGGACCAGATGCGGCCGCCGTGGCCGCACCGGACCAAGGAGACCCAGCATGACGAAGTACCTGCTTCTGAAGCACTACCGAGGCGCCCCCGAGGCCGTCAACAACGTCCCGATGGACCGATGGACCCCGCAGGAGGTCGAAGACCACGTGCAGTTCATGGCCGACTTCGCCGCCCGGATCGAGAGCACCGGTGAGTACGTCGACAGCCAGGCGCTCGCGCCCGAGGGCACGTTCGTCCGGTACGACGGGGAGGGCCGCCCGCCGGTCACCGACGGCCCCTTCGCGGAGACCAAGGACCTCATCGCAGGCTGGATGGTGATCGACGTCGACACCTACGAGCGCGCGCTCGCGCTCGCAGGCGAGTTGTCGGCAGCCCCCGGAGCCGGCGGCAAGCCGATCCACGAGTGGCTCGAGCTGCGCCCGTTCCTGAGCGCGGCGCCGACGGTCACGGAGTGACCGGACCGGCCAGGGCAGATCAGGATCAGGTGATGGACGAACTGCTGCTGCGGGAGCTGACTCCCGCGGTGATCGGTGTCCTCGTGCGCCGCGGAGTCGACTTCGCGACGGCCGAGGACGCCGTGCAGGAAGCACTCATCCAGGCCGCGTTGACCTGGCCGGACCGGCAGCCCGCCGACCCGAAGGGCTGGCTGGTCACGGCTGCCTGGCGCAAGTTCCTCGACGCCCGCCGCTCAGAGGTCACGCGTCGCGGCCGGGAGCAGCGGGTCGAGGCCGAGCCGGCGCGCGGCCCGGCCGAGACGGCGGACGACACGCTGCAGCTCTTCTTCCTGTGCGCGCATCCGTCGCTGACCCCGGCGTCCGCGGTGGCCCTCACGCTGCGCGCCGTCGGTGGCTTGACCACCCGGCAGATCGCCCAGGCCTACCTCGTGCCGGAGGCGACGATGGCGCAGCGGATCAGCCGGGCCAAACGCACGGTCCGTGACGTGCGGTTCGAGGAGCCAGGCGATCTGGCGACGGTGCTACGGGTGCTCTACCTCGTCTTCAACGAGGGCTACACCGGCGACGTCGACCTGGCGGCCGAGGCGATCCGGCTCACCCGGCAGTTGGCGTCGATGACCGATGACGAGGAGACCGCGGGGCTGCTGGCCTTGATGCTGCTGCACCACGCTCGGCGACCGGCCCGGACCCGGCGCGACGGCAGCCTTGTCCCCCTGACCGAGCAGGACCGCTCCCGGTGGAACACCTCGCTCATCGCCGAAGGCGTCGCCATCCTGCAGGCGGCGCTGGGTCGTGACCGGCTCGGTGAGTTCCAGGCACAGGCCGCCATCGCCGCCCTGCACGCCGACGCGCTGAGCGCCGAGGAGACCGACTGGGTGCAGATCGTCGGCTGGTACGACGAGCTGCTCCAGCTGACCGGGAGCCCGATCGCGGCGCTCAACCGAGCGATCGCGATCGGCGAGGCCGATGGCCCCGTGGCAGGCCTCGCAGCCTTGGCCGCGGTGGACCCCGGCCTGCCCCGCCACACCGCCGCCTCGGCGTACCTCCACGAGAAGGCGGGCGACCTTCGGGCCGCGGCACGACTGTATGCCGACGCCGCCCGGTCCGCCCCCAACCTCGCCGAACGCCACCACCTCACCCGGCAGGCAGCGCGGATCAGCCAGGCGCTGCGTGGGTGATTCTGTTGGTCAACCACTCAAGGCGAACCTCTTGCGGGATCGACGCTCAGGGGTTGGGCCTGCGCAGCTCGGCCGCGTAGACGGCGGCTTCCGTGCGCCGGGCGAAGCCGAGCTTGTGCAGCAGCGAGGAGACGTAGTTCTTCACCGTCTTCTCCGCGAGGTACATCTCCGCACCGATCTGCCGGTTCGTCATGCCGTCGGCGATGAGGTCGAGGATGCGCCGCTCCTGTGGGCTCAGCGTGGCGTAGCGGGGATCCTCGGGCTCTCCGCCCCTGCGCAGCCGGTCCAGGACGGCGGCGGTGGCCTTCGGGTCGAGCAGCGAGCCGCCCTCGGCGATCGTGCGTACGGCCCCGACCAGGTCCACGCCCGCGACCTGCTTGAGCAGATAGCCCGCGGCCCCGGCCATGATCGCGCCGAAGAGGGCCTCGTCGTCGGAGTACGAGGTGAGCATCAGGCAGGCGGGCGGCGGTGTGACCGACGCGCGGACGTCCCGGCACACCGACACGCCGTCGCCGTCGGGCAGGCGCACGTCGAGGATCGCGACGTCCGGGCGGAGCGCCGGGATGCGCGCCAGCGCCTGCGCTGCCGTGCTCGCCTCGCCGACCACGCGGATGTCGTCTTCGGTCTCCAGCAGGCCTGCGATGCCGCGTCGGACGATCTCGTGATCGTCGAGGAGGAACACGGAGATGGTCACGGTGGTGACGGTACCGCCGCACGGCGCGAACCGGATCGTCCCCTCGGTCCTGTCCGACGGGACTTTCGTCCCTGCCCGGCGCGCGGACTCTCGGTCATCGTGGACGCCTCCAGGGAGGTGGCCGATGTCCGCGTCGTCCCCCGAAGGTGACACGCCGCGGCTTGCCCGGCGGGCGGGCGTGGTGCCACGGTGACGCCCGTGGACGAGCGACCCGCCCGAATACTCTCCGGGCTGCGCCTGGACGAGCTCCTCCGGGAGGTCCAGGACCGCCTCTCCGAGATCGTCACCACGCGCGACCGCACGCAGGGCCTGCTCGACGCGGTGCTGGCGATCGCCGAAGGCCTCGACCTCGACGCCACCCTGCGGCGCATCGTGCACTCGGCCGCCGATCTGGTGGAGGCCCGCTACGCCGCCCTCGGCGTGCTGGGACCCGCGGGTGGCATCGACCGGTTCCTGCACGTCGGGATGGACCCGCAGACCGTCGCGCGCATCGGCCCGCTGCCCGAGGGCAAGGGCCTGCTCGGACAGCTCATCGTCGACCCGAGGCCGCTGCGGGTCCCCGACCTCGGGGCGCACGAGGCGTCGGTGGGGTTCCCGCCGGACCACCCGCCGATGCGGACGTTCCTCGGCGTGCCCGTCCGGGTCGGGGACGCGGTGTTCGGCAACCTCTACCTCACCGAGAAGATCGGCGGCGGCGAGTTCACCGCCGCGGACGAGGTGTTCGCCGAGGCGCTCGCCGCCGCGGCGGGCATCGCGGTGCAGAACGCCGACCTGTTCGAGCAGACCCGCGTGCGCCAGCAGTGGCTGGAGACCTCCGCGGAGATCCGCGGCGAACTGCTGACCGGCGCGAGCGACCGGGACGTCCTGCACCTCATCGCCCAGCGGGCGCTGGAGCTGGTCGACGCCGACGCGACGGTGATCGCGCTGGGCCCCGACCAGGACGGCCGGTTCTCCATCGGGGCGCTGGCGGGCGTCGGGGGCGGGCATGTCGGCGAGGAGCTGGACGCGGCCGACCCGCTGCTGGTCGAGGTCGTCGAGGGGCGCGCTGCGGTGATCACCCGCACGGCGGGTGAGATGCTCGACGGCGCGGGAATGGACTGGCCCGCCGACAGCCCCACCGTAGGAGTGCCGATCGAGGCCCCCGACCGGCTCATCGGGGTGCTCACCGCCCTGCGCCATCCGCACCGCGCACCCTTCCCGCCCTCGACGGTGCCGCCGCTGGCCTCGTTCGCCGAGCAGGCCCTCCTGGCCCTGCGACTGGGGGAGAAGAACCGTGCGCTGCGCCAGCTCGACGTGTTCTCCGACCGCGATCGCATCGCCCGCGACCTGCACGACCACGTGATCCAGCGGTTGTTCGCCACCGGGCTCGGCCTGCAGGGCACGCTGCGCCGCTGCACCGATCCGGAGGTGCGGGAGCGGGTCGCGCGGGCCGTCGAGGATCTCGACGTGACCGTGCGCGAGATCCGCACCGCGATCTTCGACCTGCACACGGCAGGCGAGGACTCCGGCGGGCTGCGACGGCATCTGCTCGACGCAGCGATCGACGCCGGAGGGGGCTCGGGCGTGCGGCCCGTCGTGCGGATCGCGGGTGCGGTGGACACGCTCGTGCTCCCGGACATCGGTCAGCATGCGGTGGCCGTAGTGCGCGAGGCGGTCAGCAACGCGGTGCGGCACGGGCGCGCCACCGACGTCACGGTGACGATCGAGGCGGGGCCGGAGCTGCTGGTCGACGTCGTCGACAACGGAACCGGCATCGATCCCGGCGCCGCGCGCAGCGGTCTGCGCAACCTGGCCGAGCGCGCGGAAACGCTCGGCGGACAGCTCGTCGTCGAGTCGCGTCACGAGGGTGGCACCCGGCTGAGCTGGCGGGTGCCGCTTGGCTGAGCGGATCCTGCGGGGGGACATCGGCGCAGCCGATGGGACCTCCGGCACTACGGGCGCGGGCCGCCGCGCTGCATGGGTGAACTGGTGACGGTCACCGCGGGCGCTTCGACGGCCCCCGACCTCGACGACACCGACCTCACCGGCCTCGACGCCTGGTGGCGCGCGACGGCCTGGCTGGAAGGCCGGTTCCACCTGGCCGCCGACGTGATCGACCGGGTGCCCGGCCTGCGGGTGCGCCACGCCGCGCTGCGGCAGCACCTGCTCGACGAGCGCCGCCGCTGCCGGGCGCACACCCGCGCCGCCGGCGAGGACGCCCCCGACGTGCGCGACTGGTGCTGGCCCGCGTGAACGGGCGGGTGCTTGTCGTCAACGCGGGGTCGAGCAGCCTCAAGATCCGGGTGCTGGAGGGCGACGACCGGCTCGTCCACCGCGCCGACCTTCCCGCCGACCGGGGCCACGTCGCCGAGGCGACGCTGGCCGACGCGCTCTGGGCGGCAGGCGAGATCGGCGCCGTCGGCCACCGCGTGGTGCACGGCGGCAGGCGGTTCACCGGGCCCGCGCTCGTCGACGACGGCGTGCGCGCGGACCTGGAGCGGCTCGTCACGATCGCCCCGCTGCACCAGCCGCCCGCGCTGGCGGCCATGGACGCCACGGCGAAGGCGCTGCCGGACGTGCCCGCGGTCGCGTGTTTCGACACCGCCTTCCACGCCCGCCTGCCCGCGGCCGCGGCCACCTACGCGGTGCCCGCGCGCTGGCGCGGCGAGCTGGGTGTGCGCCGCTACGGCTTCCACGGGCTCGCGCACGCCTGGGCCGCCCGCCGGGTGGCGCAGCGCTGCGGGCCCGGCCGTCGGACGGTGGTGGCCCACCTGGGCTCCGGCGCGTCACTGTGCGCGGTCGACGCCACGGGCCGCTCGGTGGACACCACCATGGGCTTCACCCCGACCGCGGGCCTGGTGATGGGCAGCCGCTGCGGAGACCTCGACCCCGCGGTGCCGCTCTGGCTCGTCCGCAGCGCGGGGCTCGACCCGCAGGAGGTCGCGACCGCGCTCGACCACGACTCCGGCCTCGCCGGGTTGGCGGGCACACCGGACATGCAGGCGGTGCTGGAGGCCGAGTCGCACGGGCGGCCGGAGGCCGCGCTGGCCGTGGAGGTGTGGCTGCACCGGCTGGTGGCGGGGGTCGCGGCGATGGCCGCCGCGCTCGGCGGCCTGGACGCGCTGGCGTTCAGCGGGGGCATCGGGGAGAACGCCGCGGGCCTGCGCGCCCGGGCCGCGGCGGGCCTCGGGTTCCTCGGTGTCGCGCTGGACGGCGGCGCCAACGCCGCGGCGGTCGGCGTCGAGGCCGACGTCAGCGCCGCGGGTGCCCCCGTCGCGACGCTCGTCGTGCCCGCGCGGGAGGACCTCGTCATCGCGGAGGAGGTCCGCGCCGTCCTGCGGGCCGTGTGACCGACGCACGTCGACCCGCGGCCCCGGCTCAGGAGCGGAGGACGGCGCACACCTCGTCGACGGGGCGGCGCGGCGTCGGCGGGACCGGCTCGCGCGGCGCCCACCCCACCCGCACCAGGATCTGCGGCGACAGCCTGCCGTCGAGCAGCACGTCGCGGACCTTCTGGTAGGTCGATCCGACCTCGAGCGGCTGGCTGAGCGGGCAGGTGGCGAGGCCGAGGTCGGTGGCGTGCAGCAGCACCGCGCTCAGCGCCTCACCCGCCCGCAGCTGCGACATCACGTCGTCGGAGGCCGTGCCGAGCACGAGGAGCACCGCGCCGTCGGGCCCGGGCTCCTGTGCGATCTCGCCTGCGGGGAAGGTGCGGGCGAGGCCGTCCCCGGTGCCCGCCGGGTCCGCGAGCAGGTTGGCCTGCGGTATCCCGTCGTCGCCCGCGGCGCGCGCGGTCCAGAGCGCGGTCTCGGTGGTGTAGCGGGTCATGGCCTGCCGCACCCGGTCCGCCTCGTGCATCGCGGCGAGCACGATCTCCCGCCCGCCGCCGCTGCGGTCGACCACGTGCAGGACGGCACCCTCCCGCTCGGCGCAGGTGTGGAGCTCGTCGAGAAAGGCCTCGGGAACAGGCCAGTCGCCGTAGCGCCTCCGGTCGGTGCGTCGCCGGGTGATGGTCCCGGCGGCGTCCACGTCGGCCTCGACCGCCGGACGGGCGGTCAGTGCCACCGTGGCGAGCAGGTCGGTCGCCCCGGGGCGGGGCGTCCTGCTGACCGTCGTCGCGACGCCGGACGCCGCCAGTGCGACACACAGGTGGTGCAGGGCGGCGCCGCAGGACACCACGAGGTCGCGGCCGCGGACGTCGGTCGCTGGCAGGAGTCGGTCCAGGTCGGCGAGCAGGTGGACGTTGTGCGCGTCGTAGCGCCACGTCCACGGCTGGCTGTTGTGTACCGACGGGGCCCGGCAGGCCAGCGCGATGGCGCTGCGCACGGTCTGTTCCTCGACGCGTTCGACGATCATCGCCGGTCTCCTCCGGATCAAGTCGGCAGTAGCACGGCGCGCAGGTCGCGGCGTGGGCTAGGGGTGAGTTCGCCCGCGCGGCTCGCGGGCCATCCGACCCGCAGGAGCAGCTGCGGGTTCTCCGGCAGCCCGAGGGTCCGGCGCAGCAGCTCACGGCTGGCCGCCACCTCGGTGCCCTGGCTGAGCGGCGTGGTCGCGAGGCCCATCCCGGTGGCGGCGAGCAGCACCGCGCTCGCGGCCTCGCCCGCGCGCAGGCGGTCGACCTCCCGGTCGGTGGGCGTGGTGAGCAGCAGGAACTCCGCGGCGTCGTCCGGGAGGCCGTGACCCGTGGGCGGCAGCGGCTGGGCCAGCTCGGCCCGGGGGAAGTGCCGCAGCCCGGTCGGCTCGCTCAGACCCGTCGGCGGGGCGGCGACGGCGGTGGCGGACACCCCGTCGCGGGCCCCGCGGGGGCGGCGGGTCCAGATCTGCAGCTCGGCGGCGTACCCGGGACTGGCGGCCTGGCGGTGTGCGGCCTCCTCGAGGGCGAGCGTGAGCCGGTGGCGCATCGCGGGCCCCGTCACGGGCACCAGCACGGCCCCGGCGTCGCGGGCCACGTGCTGCAACGTGCGGACCTTGCCCACGGCGACCGGCCGGTGGCTCATGCGGCGCCGGTCGGTGTGGCGCCTGGCGATCGCCGGGAAGAGCGCGGCCGCCGCCGCGTCGGGCGGTCCCACGTCCAGCTTGACCGTCGCCATCAGCAGCCGGTCTTCGGGGTCGGGCAGGCGCAGGACCTGGACGCCCCGGCCCGCGGCCGCCAGGGCGACGGTGAGGTGGTGCAGGGCCGCGCCGCAGGACAGGACGAGGTCGCGGCGGTCGGGATCCGTGGCAGGCAGGTGCCGCGCGGTGTCCGCGAAGAGGTCCACGCGGTCCCGCCCGATCCGCCACTGCCACGGCTGGGTGTTGTGCACCGACGGCGCCCTGACGGCGTGTTCGACGGCCTCGGTCAGGCTCGCGCTGGAACGCATCTCGCTCTCCTCCTGGCTCACGCGGTGACCCTCGCCCGGTCCGCACCGAGCCGGACGAGGGGGAGGCCGGGCGTCTGCTCCGGCCGGTGGGTGACGACGAGCGCCGTCTGTCCCTCGGTGACGGTCATCAGCTCGGCGGCGAGCGCATCGCCGGTTGCTCCGTCGAGATGGGCGGTGGGCTCGTCGAGCACGAACACCCGCCTGTCGGCGAGCAACGCCCTCGCGATCCCGAGGCGCTGCCGCTCGCCGCCGGACACCGCGCCGCCATGCTCGCCGATCAGGGTGTCGAGGCCGTCCGGGAGTGCGGTGACCCAGTCGCCGAGCTGCGCCCTGCGCAGGGCCTCGAGGATCGCGGCGTCGTCGGCATCCGGCGCGGCGAGCTTGAGGTTGGCGCGCAGCGTGCTGTCGAAGAGGTGGGTGCGGGCGCCGCACCAGGCGATGCCCGCGCGGACGTCGTCGGCGGCGAGCCCGCGCACGTCGCGGCCGTCGGCGGCGAGGCTGCCCGCGGCCGGGTCGAGCGTGCGCAGGACGGCGGCCACGACGGTGGACTTGCCCGCGCCGGACGGGCCGGTCAGGGCCAGCCTGCTGCCGGGGGTGAGCGTGAGGTCGACGTCGCGCACCGCGTCGCCGTCCGCTCCGGGCCACCGGACCGCCAGGCCGCGCGCACGGAACCCGGACGGCGGCGCGACGGGCGCCCCGCCCGCGGCGACCGGCGACGGCGTGGCCGCCAGATCGGCCAACCGGGCGATGGCCTGTTGGGCCGTCAGCCGCCGGACCGCGGCGTCGGGCAGGCCCGCCACGACGTCGGCCAGCGCGAGCGGGGTCAGGGAGAGTACGGCCAACGCGGGCCCGGGCAGCATTCCCGCGCGAAGCGCGGCGATGCCCACCGCCGTGGCCGCCACTGAGGTCAGGCCGAGCGCCAGCACCGCGAGGCCGCCGCCGAGCCCGCGTGCGGTCGCCGCGCGGCGCAGGAGCGCGGCGAGCTGTTGGTCGGCGGCGGTCAGGCGCGCCCGGTAGGCCGGTGCCGCCCCGCAGACGAGCAGGTCGGCGGCGGCGTCGAGCACCTCGATGGCGCGGGCGAGCACGTCGCCGCGCGCCGCGGCGGTGCGCCGCTCACTGCGCTGGGCCGCCCATGCCGTGGCCCACGGCGCGCCGACCCCGGCCGCCAGCAGTCCGAGGGCCACCACAATGGCCGCCGCGGGCAGCACGAACGCCAGGCCCACGACGGTGCCCACCCCGACCACGGCGGCCGCGGCGGCGGGCACGAGCACCCGTACGAGCCGGTCCTGCTGGGCGTCGACGTCGGCGATCAGCCGCGAGAGCAACTGGCCGCGCCGCAGCTGCGCCGTGGCGGCAGGCCCGAGCCGCACGAGCTCGGCCCAGACCCGCTCGCGCAGAGCGCTGCCCATGCCCAGGGCGGCGTCGTGCGTGACGAGTCGTTCGGCGTAGCGCAGCACGCCCTTGCCGAGGCCGAACGTCCGGACCGCCACGATCGCGACCATCAGCGTGAGCACCGGCGGTTGCAGGGCCGCGGCCGAGATCAGCCAGGCCGACGTGGCGGTGAGCGCCACGCCGCAGCCGAGCGCGGCCGCCCCGAGCGCCACGGCCAGCGCCAGGCGGCCCCGCAGGCCCCACCGGTCGGCTTTCCCGCTGGCGACGGTCGGCGCCACCGGCACCGAGGCCGCGCCGCTCGAGGCCTGGTCCCGGTGGTCGTCGTGCGCAGGCACGGGCGCGGGCATGGGAGCGGTTCGGGCAGGCGCGCGGAGGTCGACGACGCGGTCGCACACGGCGAGCACCTGGGGTCGGTGGCTGACCACCAGCAGGGTGCGGCCCGCGGCGATCCGGGGCAGGGCGTCGATGATCGCGGCCTCGGTGTCGGAGTCGACCCCTTCGGTGGGCTCGTCGAGGAGCAGCAGCGGGCGGTCGGCCAGCACCGCGCGGGCGAGCGCCACCCGTCGCTGCTGCCCCGTGGACAGGCCCGCGCCGTCCTCGCCGACGGGGGTGTCGAGCGGCACGTCGAGGGCGGCGGCCCGTGCGGCCGCGGCCACCGCGCCATCGGGGGCGTCGGGCCGGGCGAGGCGGACGTTGTCGGCGACCGTGCCCGCCAGCAACACCGGCCGCTGCGGCACCCACGCGATCCGCCGCAGCCAGGCGTCCCGGTCGATGTCGGCGAGATCGACCCCGCCGACGGTGATCCGTCCCGCGTCCGGGACGCGCAGGCCGAGCAGCAGGTCGAGGAGGGTGGACTTGCCCACGCCGCTGCGGCCGCGCAGGCCGACGCGCGCGCCGGGTGGCACGGTCAGGTCGAACCCGTCCAGCACCCGGCCGCCGCGACCGTCGGCGACGAGCCCGGCGATGCGCACCGGCACCCGCGAGGGGTCGGGGGCCGGTGCGCGCCCGCCAGCGCCGGGCGCGGGCAGCTCGAGCACCGCGAACACCTCCGCGGCCGCGGCCAGGCCCTCGGCGGAGTCGTGGAAACGCGCGCCCACCGCGCGCAGCGGCAGGTAGACCTCCGGGGCCAGCACGAGCACCAGCAGCCCGGTGGCCAGGTCGAGCCTGCCGTCGACGAGGCGCAGGCCGATCGTGACCGCGACCAGCGCGACCGACAGCGTGGCCAGCAGCTCCAGCGCCAACGCGGACAGGAACGCGACCCGCAGCGTGCGCAGCGTGGCGCGGCGGTACTCGGCGGCCAGCGCGCGCATCCGTCCGCGCTGGTGGCCCGCCCTGCCGAACGCGACGAGCACGTCGAGGCCGGCGACGAGGTCGAGGAAGTGGTGCCCGAGCACGGCCAGCGCGCGCCACTGGCGGCGGGTGGACCGCTCGGTGTGCAGCCCGATGAGGATCATGAAGATCGGGATGAGGGGCACGGTGAGGCCGATGATGAGCCCGGAGAGCCCGTCGGCGATCAGGATCCGCAGCGCGACCGCGGCGGGCACGATGGCCGCCACCAACAGGGTCGGCAGGTAGCGGCTGAAGTAGCCCTCCAGCCCGTCGAGCCCACGGGTGGCGAGCGTGGCGAGCTCGCCCGTGGACGGCATCCCGGGATGGCGTGGGCCCAGCCGCAGGACGTGCGCGACGAGCGCGGTGCGCAGTTGGCGCACGACATCGGCCGACGCCCGGTGCGCGGCGACCTCACCCGCCCACGCCAGCGCGGCCCGGCAGGCCACGACGGCGGCGATGGCGGTCAGTGCGGCGGCGAGGTCACGCAGCCCGGCCCCGCCGAGGAAGGCGTCGCTGAGCACGCCCGCGAGCAGCTGGGCCTGGACCATCACCAGGCCCGCAGTCGCCACGGCGACGCCCGCGGCCGCGATGATGAACCGGCGCGCCGCGGAGGCGTGCCGGAGCAGCCGCGGGTCGAGCGGCTTCATCGGTTCTGGACCGCCTCGTCCATGGTCGCGTTCGGGCGCAGTCCCGTGTGGGCCGGGATGTCAGCCGGGCTGATGCGGCGGCGGAACACCCAGTAGGTCCAGCCCTGGTAGGCAGCACGATCGGGGTGAAGACCGCGGCCACCCACGTCATGATCGTCAGCGTGTAGTGGGTGGACGACGCGTTCGTCGATGGTCAGGCTGAAGGCGGGGTCGGTGCTCGACGGCATGACGTCCGGGTAGCAGCGCGCCGAAGAGCGTCACGTCGACGGCGACGATCGCGAGCGCCGGTGCCGGCGAACGCCCAGCCCTCCCGGTGACGTGCGCCGGCGACCAGGGCCGCGACCAGGGCGACCGCGGCCACCAGCGACCGGCACGAGCGGTCCAGAGCCGCGCCGTGGGCGAGGAACGTCCAGACAGGAACAGCGCCGCCGAGCACGATCACCGCCAGGCCGGTGCTCGTGGCCAGCGCGGCCGGCCCGCTCCCGGACCGGCGCCGGTCGTCTTGAGCGCGAGGAAGCACCGCGCCGTGGAGGGCGAACAGCGTGAGCGTCGTCAGCCCGCCGAGCAGGCGCGTACGGGTTGAGCAGGGTCGAGCAGCGTGCCGGTGAACTCGTGCTGCGGCGTTCGAGCGGCACGCCGCGCACGATGTTGCGCGAACGCCACGCCCCACAGCAGCGCGGGCACAGCGAGCCGACGACGATGCGCGACGTCCCAGCCGCGCCGCCAGCGCGGCGCTGTCGCCCTTGCCGCGGTACTCGAACGCGACGCCGCGCACGATCAGCGCGACCAGGATGAGCAGCAGCGGCAGGTAGAAGCCGCTGAACAGCGTCGCGTACCACTCCGGGAACGCGGCGAAGGTCGCGCCGCCGGCGACGAGCAGCCACACCTCGTTGCCGTCCCAGACCGGGCCGATCGTGTTGATCAGCGACGCGGCGGTCGGTCGTCGGTCGCGGCCGAGCGAGCGGCAGCAGCATGCCGACGCCGAAGTCGAAGCCCTCGAGGACGAAGTAGCCGGTCCAGAGGACCGCGATGAGGACGAACCAGAGGTCGTGCGAGGTGCCATGTCGTCGGTCCTCCTCGTCAGTACGCGAACGGCGAGCGGGCGCGTCGGCTCGTCGGCGTCGGTCGTCGGGCTCGGCGGGCTCCGCGGTCGGCGGCCCGGCCCGGCGCGTAGCGGACGCATCAGCCCGACCTCGACGACCGCGAGCACGCCGTAGAGCAGCGTGAAGCACGATCAGCGAGGTCAGGACCGACCGTCGCCGGCGCCGACGCGTGGGCGAGACGCCCGTCGCGGTCGTGCAGCAGCGCCGAAGACGACCCAGGGCTGGCGGCCCATCTCGGTGAAGATCCAGCCGACAGCTGTTGGCCGACGAGCGGCAGCGACGAGCGCCGACGATCGCGACGCGCCAGAACCAGCGCGGCTCCGGCCGGTGCGCCGCCGCGCGCGGGTGAGCCAGAGCCCGACGACGGCGACCAGCAGCGGCGAGCAGCGCCGAAGCCGATCATCAGCCGGAACGTCCAGTAGGTGACCGGGATGATCGGGGTGTAGTCGCCGGGCCCGTACTGCTGCCTCGTACTGCGGCCTGCAGGTCGTTGATGCCCTCGACCGTGCCGTCGAACGTGCCGGTGGCCAGGAACGACAGCAGGTCCGGGACGCGGATGCGTCCAGACCTCGCTGCGAGCCGTTCGAGCGTGCCGATGGTGAAGAGCGAGAACGAGGCGCGGCGCGCGTCGGTGTCGTAGAGCGCCTCGGCGGCGGCCATCTTCATCGGCTGCTGCTCGGTCATCAGCTTGGCCTGCAGGTCGCCGGTGACGCGCCACGCCGATGCGCGGCGATCAGCGACGGCGACCAGCGCCGAGCCGCAGCGACGGGCGGAACACGTCGGCGTCGCTTGCCGCGCGCGCAGGTGCCAGGCGCAGACCGCCAGCACGAACATCGCCGCGCCGTGCAGGAACGCGGCGGTGATGGTGTGCGGGAACGCGACGAGCGCGGTCGAGTTGGTCAGCACCGCCCAGATGTCGGTCAGCTCGGCGCGGCTGCGTGTCGGCGTTGATCGACGGTAGCCGACCGGGTGCTGCATCCACGAGTTGGCGGCGAGGATGAAGTACGCCGACAGCATCGTGCCGATCGCGGCCATCCAGATGCAGGCGCAGGTGCAGCCGCTTGGCGGCAGCCGGTCCCAGCCGAAGATCCACAGGCCGAGGAAGGTCGACTCGAGGAAGAACGCGAGCAGGCCCTCGATCGCCAGCGGCGCGCCGAAGATGTCGCCGACGAAGCGGCGAGTAGTCGCGACCAGTTCATGCCGAACTGGAACTCCTGCACGATGCCGGTGACGACGCCCATCGCGAAGTTGATCAGGAAGCAGCTTGCCCCAGAACTTCGTCAGCCGCAGGTAGCGCTCCTTGCCGGTGCGGACCCAGGCCGTCTGCAAGCCCGCGACCAGCAGCGACAAGCCGATCGTGATCGGCACGAAGAGGAAGTGGTAGACGGTGGTGATGCCGAACTGCCACCGCGCGAGATCCAGGGTCATGGCTCCTCCGGGTCCGGGTACGGCCGGTCCGCCGTCCACGATCAAGCCTCCGTCGAACGGCATGGTCCGCGACAGGGACCTCGGTCCCGAAGCGGCGGGCCCTCCGCCCAATGACCACAGCCGGTCCTGGATGGCACCGTGGTCGCCGGAGGTTGCCGGGATGACACAGACAGGCGGGCGCGCGGCGGTCGTCGTCGGCGTGGACGGGTCGGAGTCGGCGCTGCGGGCAGCGCGCTGGGCGGCGGACGAGGCACGGCGGCGGGGAGCGCCGCTGCGGGTGGTGACGGCGTTCGCGTGGGCGCGCGATCACGTCGTCGGACATCCGGGGCTGGGGGAACAGCAGCGGGACGTCATGCTCGAGCGCACCCGACGGCAGGTCGCCGCCGCCGCCGACGAGGCCCGCCGGGCGGTGCCCGACCTCGAGGTCGAGGCGGACGTCGTCACCGGGTTCCCGATCGGCGTGCTCGCCGACGAGGCACGGACGGCGGGGCTGGTCGTCGTCGGCGACCGCGGCCTGACGCGGATCGAGGGGCTGCTGCTCGGGTCGGTCGCGGTGGCGCTGGCCGCACACGGGGCGGGCCCGGTCGTGGTCGTGCGCGGCACCGAGCCGCCCGCGGGCGCCGACACCCGGCCCGTGCTCGTCGGCGTCGACGGCGCCCCGACGAGCGAGGCGGCGCTCGAGTTCGCCGTCGAGTTCGCCCTGGCCCGCGGTGTGCCGCTCGTCGCCGTCCGGACGTGGTCGGACTGGTTCCTCGACGCCGCGCAGGTGATTCCCGCCGACCGCGCCCTCATCGACGAGGAGGAAGGGCGGCTGCTGACCGCGCAGCTCGAGCCGTGGCAGGCCAAGCACTCGGAGCTGCCGATCGAGTCCATCGTGGAGCCGGGGAGCCCGGCCCGCGCGCTGCTGCGGCAGGCCGAGCGCGCGCAGCTCGTGGTCGTCGGCTCGCGCGGACACGCCGAGCTCATGGGCCTGGTCCTGGGCTCGGTGGGCAACGCGCTGGTGCACCGCGCGCCCTGCCCGGTGGCCGTCGTCCGCCACCACCCCCCGGGAGAGCAGCCCGAGGTTTGACCGGCGGACCCCAGTCGCCGCAGAGTGGTCGCGTGACGCGGGCGCCTGCGGTGCTGACGGGCGTGGCGTGGGCCGTGCTCGTCGTCGAGCAGACCGCGGCGCCCGGCCGGTTCTGGCCCGCGGCCGTCGTCCCGTTGAAGGTCGTCGCCAGGGTCGCCCGCCTGGCCGCCGAGAACCCCCGGCCCCGCCCGAAACCGCTGGTGGTGCCCCTCACCGAGCGGGAGCTTTCGGTGCTGCGGCTCCTCGCCGAAGGGCACGGCAACCGGGAGATCGCCGCCGCGCTGTTCCTCGACGAGGGCACCGTGAAGACACGTCACAAACGTCCTGGCGAAGCTCGGCGCGCGCGACCAGACCCAGGCGGCCCTCCGGGCGCGGACGCTGGAGCTGTTGTAGGCACGTCACACTCCGGTCCTGCACTACCTCGAGACGGTCGTGGCCCTGCTGATCGGGATGGTCGCGCTCGGCCCGCTCTCGCCGTCCTGCTCGTCCCGTTCTGGACCGGCGTGATCTCCGGTGGGGCGTTCATGGTCGTGGGGCACGTGCTCATGCTCCCGGCGATGGCCGCCGCGATGCTGCTGCGCCGCCACGACGACACCGGAAGCTCCTGAACCGGGTCAGACCGGTGTCGCGGGGCGCCAGCCCAGCGCCGGGCCGAGCGCGCTCGCGATGTCGGTGAGGATCTGCACGTAGTCGTCGTGCTCGAAGCTGAACGGCAGCGCGAACGCGACCTCGTCGACCTCCCGGAAGCCCGGCGTGCGCGTAGAGCTGTTCGGCGATCTCCGCGGCGGTGCCCACCAGGTCCGGGCGCGAACATCAGCCGCGCCGGGCCCTGCGGGGTCGCCGTCCGCGGCGTGCGCGCCTCGGCGTAGCTGCTGTACTTGGCTCGCTGCTCGGGTCGTGGCGCTGTCGGTGGGGATGACGACCAGCCCCTGCGAGACGCGCGCGGCCGTCGCCGTCGGGGTGGTGCTCGCGGAACGCTGCGGATGTGGGACAGCTGGATCGCGGCGAAGTCCCTCGTCCGCTCCTCGGCCCGCACCACGCTGCTGGTCAGCAAGTTCATCCCGTGCTCGCCTGCCCACGCGGCCGAGCGCAGGCTCGCCGCCGCCGTACCAGATGCGCGCGCGCAAGCCCCGGCGAGTGCGGCTGCACGCGGTCGGAGAACTCCTCGATGCCCACGGTGCCCCGGAACGAGCTCGCCGGACTCGCCGCGCAGCAGCCGGAGCAGCCGCTCGCACGCGCCCGTAGGTGAAGTCCTCGACGTCCGCCGGTGTCGGGGTAGAGCGCGTCGCGGACGTCGTCGTAGCGCATCGGCGGCCCGACGCTGATGCCCGGGTTGAGCCGACCGCCGGAGAGCACGTCGACGGTGGCGAGGTCCTCGGCCAGCCGCAGCGGGTTCTCCCAGCCGAGCGGGATCGACCGCCGTGCCGAGCTCGATCCGGCTGGTGCGCTGGGAGGCGGCGGCCAGCACGGCGACGGGGGAGGAGATGCCGTACTGCAGGTGCCGGTGTCGCACCCAGGCGCTGTCGAAGCCGAGCTCGCTCGCCGAGCTCGATGACCTGCAGGGTGGTCTCGTGGCCCGGGCCCGGGGTCGTCCCCGTCGAACGAGCCGATCGTCAGGAAGCCCAGCTTCGCGAGCGGCTCCGATGGCATGGGCATGCGGCGGCTCCTGGTCTCGGGGACTACGTGACGATCATTATCGATCAGGCGTGTCGATCAGGCGGGGCCCGTCAGGGCGTCGCCCGCCGTGCGGTCGAGTCGTGTAGGCGGACTCGCACGGACTACCCGGGCGCGTGGGTCGGCGCCGCCGCGCTCCGTCCGGTGATCTCCATGTCGAGCCACACCCGGTCGCGCATCGGGATGCCGTCGATCACGATTCCGTCCGGGTAGCCGTTGGCGGAGCTGAACGCATCGCGTTCGATCGCGCACATACGGAAGCCCCGCCGCTGGTAGAAGCGGAGGTTCTCGGCCGATGCCGCGGCGGTCGACACCGTGAACCGCCGGACGCCCTCGCCGACGAGGAGGGCGCGGGCGGCCTCGACGAGGCGGGTGCCGATACCGCGCCCCTGCAGGTCGGTGCGGACGGCCAGGCTCTTCAGCTCGGCCTCGCCTGCGTCGGCGTCCACGATCTGGAGGTGCGCCACGACGTTCCCGTCGATACGGGCTACCAACACCCGACCCAGGTGCAGGTAGGAGTCCAGCTCGACCGCGGAGTCCTCGGCGAGCTCGAACGAGGGCCGCAGGGTTGCCCTGGCGCCGATGTACTCCTCGATGGCGAGCCGGGTGTGCGTGGCCATGGCATTTCCCCCGACGGACGATAGGTGCTTCCGGAGAGCGTCCCTGCGGACGGCGCCCGACGCGAGCCGATTTGGCGACGCGGAAACCCGGTGGACGCATTTGCGCCGCGGACCGACGATGGCCGGACGCACGAAGGGGAGGGGTGTGCGGTGTCCGTCATGTCCGTGGAGCGTCCGCCGCCCACCGTCGCGGCTCAGCCGGGGCGCAGGCGCGCGGCGCTGCAGCTCGCGCTGCGCCTCTACCTGCGGGAGCTCCGTTCGCGTCCGCTGCTCGCCGTGGGCGCGCTCCTGTGCCCCGCGCTCGGCAACATCTGCATCGGTTACCTGCCGCCGCTGGTCGTCGCCGCGCTGGTCGGGAAATTGGCGACGGGCGTGCCGCTCACGGTTGCGCTGGTGACCCCGTATGCCTTCGCGTTCGCGGGCGCGCTGCTCGCCGGTGAGGTGCTGTGGAGAGTGGGCGTCCACTGCCTCAACCGCACCGACGCCTACGGCATCGAGCGGCTGTCGATCAGCGGCATGGATGCGCTGCTGGCCAAGGACACGGCGTTCTTCCACGAGAACTTCGCGGGTTCGCTGACCAAGCGGGTGCTCAGCTACGCGTCCGAGTACGAGGACTTCGTCGACACCCTGGCGTTCCAGATCGTCGCGAACCTCGTGCCGCTGGTGTTCGCCTCGGTGGTGCTGTGGCAGTACGACCCGCTGCTGGTCGTGGTGCTCGTCGGGACCATCGGGGTCACCGGCCTGGCCGTGGCGCCGCTCATCCGGCGTCGACAGTCGCTGGTCGACGCACGGGAGGCCTCGTGGGCGCGGCTGTCGGGGAACGTCGCCGACACGCTGGCCAACATGGACGCGGTGCGCGCCTACGCCTCGGAGCGCCGCGAGGCCGCGGAGCACCGGCGCCGGGTGAGCGACCACCGCAGGCTCACGCTGCTCACGTGGGACTACCACAACCTGCGGATCGACACCCTGGTCGCGCCGTTGTCGATCGTCGTGAACGTCGCGGGGCTGCTGCTGGCCCTCGCGGTGGCGAGCCGGAGCGGCGTGGCGGGCGTCGAGACCGTCGTCGTCACGTTCGCCTACTTCGTGCAGGCCACCAAGATCCTTTTCGACTTCAACCAGATCTACCGCCAGCTGGAGCGCACGCTCACGGAGGCCGCGCAGTTCTCCGAGCTGCTGCTCGACCCGCCGACCGTGCTGGACCCGGAGTCGCCGGAACCGGTCGCGCGCCAAGGTGCGAGCGTGGTGCTGGAGCGGGTGCGGTTCACCCACGCCGGGGACCGCGCTCCGCTCTTCGACGGGCTGGACCTGCGTGTCGCCGACGGCGAGCGGGTGGGCCTCGTCGGCCGGTCGGGCGGCGGGAAGACGTCGATCGTGCGGCTGCTGCTGCGGCTGATGGACGTCGACGGCGGGCGGATCCTGGTCGGCGGCCAGGACATCACCCGACTGTCGCAGGGCGACCTGCGCGGTCTCATCGCCTATGTCCCGCAGGACCCGGTGATGTTCCACCGGACGATCGCGGAGAACATCGGGTTCGGCCGACCCGGCGCGACGGCCGCGCAGATCCGGGCGGCCTCCGAGGCGGCGCACGTCCTGGAGTTCGTCGAGGGGCTTCCCCAGGGCTTCGACACGCTCGTCGGCGAGCGCGGGGTGAAGCTGTCGGGCGGTCAGCGGCAGCGGGTCGCGATCGCGCGGGCGATCCTGCGCGACGCGCCGATCCTGCTGCTCGACGAGGCGACGAGCGCGCTGGACTCGGAGAGCGAGGCGCATATCCAGGCCGCGCTCTGGACGATGATGGAACGCCGCACGGCGATCGCTGTGGCCCACCGGCTGAGCACGGTGGCGGGCATGGACCGGCTGATCGTGCTCGACCGCGGCCGGATCGCCGAGGACGGCAGCCACGCCGAGCTGCTGGCCCGCGGAGGCGGCTACGCACAGCTGTGGCAGCGCCAGTCGGGCGGCTTCCTCGGGGGGTAGGCGCAGGGCCGCGGCGATCCGCCGGATTCGCCGCGGCCGTGCGCGATTGCGGTATTCGCCGTGCGCGATTGCGGGACTCGCCGTGTGCAGGTGCGGGACTCACCCTGCTGGGGGGTCAGGTGATGCGGTGGGTGGCGTGGGCGGGCCAGCCGGGGTCGCCGGAGTGGGCGAACGCGACCCACGCGGCGCGCATCGCGTCCGAGACCGCCTGCGGCGGCTGTTGGCCGAGCAGCCCGTCCGGCCCGCCGCCCGCCGCTAGGGTGCCGAAGACGAAGGGCAGCTCCAACCCGTGGCAGGCGCCGAGGCGCCCGCCGAACGCGGGGGAGCGCCACGCGAAGTCGTAGGCGAACGTCCGCCCCGCACCGGTGCCCGCGTGCGCCTGCGCGAGCCGTCGCGCCGGTCCGTGGAACACCAGCTCGTTCATCACCCGGGTCAGCGCCTCCCCGGGGGACGCGTCGGCACCGGCGAGGAGCTCGTCCGCGTGCGGGTGGACGACGCCGAGCATGGCCCGCACCCGTTCGGCGGTGACGGCGTCCACCACCCTGCTGGGCACGAAGTAGAGGTTCATCTCCTCGCTGTTGCTGCCGACGACGAGGTCGATGTCGGCGGCGGAGCCCGCGGCGACGGCCTGGAGCGGGAGCTCGGGCAGCACGTCGTCGCCGATCACCGGCAGGAAGCCGCCGAGCCCGAACCCGGGATCGATGCCGTCGGGCTCCCGCAGGTCGCCGCGGCGCAGCGGATCGCTCATCGCCTCCTGGGCGGCGAGCGTCGCGTCGAGGGTCAGCGGACGCAACGCGTCGGCCGCGGGCGGCACGCCCAGCTCGCCCGCCAGCCGCGCGGCGAACCGGGCGCCGAGCGCGGCGCTGCGCACCATCTCGGCGCCTCCGCTCTGCACGATCGCGCGGCGGAAGAGTCCCCGGGAGAGCGGCGAGCCCAGGAGGCAGCCGATGCTCATGCCGCCCGCCGACTCGCCGAACACCGTGACCTGCCCGGGATCCCCGCCGAACGCCGCGACGTTCTCCTGCACCCACGCGAGCGCGGCGAGCTGATCGCGCAGCCCGAGGTTCGTCGCGCCGCCTTCGAGGGCGAGGAAGCCCTCGGCGCCGAGCCGGTAGGTCACCGCGACCAGCACCACGCCCGCGCCTGCGAGCGCGCTTCCGTCGTACACGGGAGCACCGGGTTCGCCCGCGACGAAGGCGCCGCCGTGCACGAAGACCATCACCGGGAGGCCCGCGCCACCGGGATCGGGCGTCCAGACGTCGAGGGTCAGGTAGTCGTCGCCGCGGCGCCAACCGCGGCCGAGGATCGGGGTGAGGTCGATGCCGAGGATCGCGCGCGTCGGCTGTGGCGCGTTGGGACCGGGCGCGGTCGCGTCCCGCACGCCTGTCCACGGCGGCGCGGGCGCAGGCGCGGCGAACCGCAACGCACCGACGGGCGGAGCGGCGAACGGCACACCGAGGAACCGCGCCACGCCACCGACCGACCGGCCCCGCACGACGCCGGAGGCGGTCCTGGCCTCGACGTCCGCTTTGTTCGAAAAGACTGCTTCGCGCTGGATGTCCGCTCCTGTGTCGGTGTGCGTCATACCCGATGTTCTACCCACGCCGACGCGACGACGCGACGGCTGCGCGCGTGCGACACTCGAGTCGTGTCGGTCGATGATCTGCCGGTGACGGCCACGGTCGGCGTGCAGGAAGCCCCTGCGCGGCCCGCGACCGGGGCCCCACGCGCGCCCGAGCGGGAACCGCAACGCGCTCCCGCACCGCAGACGCCAACCGCGCCGGAGGTGCCTTCGGGAGGCTGGGGTCTGCCGCTGGTCGTGCTGATCGTCGGCATGTTCATGTCGATCCTGGACACCAGCATCGTCAACGTCGCGATCCCGACGATCCAGAACGCGTTCGGCACCACCACCGACGAGGTCCAGTGGATCGCGACGTCCTACACGCTCGCGCTGGGCGTCGTGGTGCCGGTGAGCGCGTGGCTCTCGGACCGCTTCGGCATAAAGCGCACCTACAACGTGTCGCTGCTGGCGTTCGCGGCGGGCTCGGCGCTCTGCGGACTCGCGTGGAGCCTCGAGAGCATGGTCGTCTTCCGGATCATCCAGGCGCTGCCCGGCGGGATCCTGCCGGTCGTGACGCTCT
This sequence comes from uncultured Actinomycetota bacterium, assembly GCA_963770115.1. Classification (GTDB taxonomy): domain Bacteria; phylum Actinomycetota; class Actinomycetes; order Mycobacteriales; family Pseudonocardiaceae; genus Pseudonocardia. The sequence continues at coordinate 9,346 of CAVYOT010000004.1, read as the reverse complement.
CGATGGTCTACCGCATCGTGCCGCGGGAGAAGATCGGCGCCGCGATGGGTCTCTACGGCCTGGGGATCATCGTGGCGCCCGCCATCGGGCCCACCCTGGGCGGCTACCTGGTGGAGTACGTCGACTGGCGGCTGATCTTCTTCATCAACGTGCCGGTCGGCATCGCGGGGGCGATCGCCGCGGTGATCGTGCTGCCCGCCTTCCCGGCGGTCAAGTCCCAGCGCTTCGACGTGCTGGGCTTCATCTGCATCGCGGGCGGGCTGTTCGCCCTGCTGCTGGCGCTCTCGGAGGGCCAGTCCTGGGGCTGGACGTCCTACCGCATCATCATCCTGCTGTCGGCAGGCGTGCTGTTGCTGGCCCTCTTCGTGGTCGTCGAGCTCGAGGTCAAGCACCCGTTGCTGGACGTGCGCGTCTTCCGGTACTGGCCCTACACGAACTCGCTGCTGCTGATCTCGGTGCTGATGGTCGGCCTCTTCGCCACCCTCTTCTACATCCCGCTCTTCCTCCAACAGGCACAGGGTCTCGGCGCCTTCGACGCGGGCCTGCTGCTGCTGCCGCAGGCGCTCGTCATGGCGGTCCTGATGCCGATCGCCGGGCGGCTCTACGACAAGATCGGCCCGCGCTGGCCTGCGGTGATCGGGCTGACGATCGTGGCCATCGGCACGTACTCCCTGCACAACATGAGCCTCGACATCTCCCGCGGGGAGATCGCCGCGCTGCTGGCGCTGCGCGCGGGGGGCATGGGCATGGCCATGATGCCCGTCATGACCGGCGGCGTGGCGGCGGTGCCGATGCGGTTCGTGGGGACGGCGAGCGCGTTCAACAACGTCGTGCAGCGCAGCGCGGCCGCGCTCGGGCTGGCCGTGCTGACAGCGCTGATGACCACCCAGCGCGCCCAGATGCTGGGCGACCGCACCGCGCTGGTCGGCTCCGACACCCCGATGCCCGCGCTCCTGCCCGGGCCGAGCGGGCAGGTGGCAGGCATGTACGCCGTCTACCAGCAGACCCAGACCCAGGTGTTCGTCGCCGCGCTCGACCAGCTGATGGTGATCACGTCCGTGATGACGCTGGTCGGCGTCGCGCTGGCGTTCATGCTCCGGTCCGGCCCGGCCAAGACCGCGGGGGGACCGGGCGAGGCGGCGAGCGCCGCCCACTAGAGGTCGTCACCAGGCCGACCTGCGGGCGCTGATCGCCCCCGCCTGCACCGTCCCAACGGTGCGGTCGCCGCGCTCCGCGAGTACTGCCGGCTCCTCCGTGTGCCCGCGGCCGCTTCGCAGACCCGTTGACCCGTCGTAGGTCCAGGGACCCTGCGACGCGCTCTCCAGTCCTGCGTGGACGGGGGAGGGCAGGCGATCAGCCCCGCGTGGCGGCCCCGCCCGGTGCCGCCCGGCCCGTCAGTTCTTGTGAATCTTCACGGACACGTTCATGCCGGGCACGAGCGCCAGGCTCTCCGTGTTGTCGATCGTGATCTTGACCGGGATGACCTGGGTGACCTTCTGGAAGTTGCCCGACGTGTTGGCCTGCGGGAAGAGCGAGAACACCCCGGCGGCGCCGCCCTGGATCTCCGTGACCGTGCCTTCGAGGGTGGCGTTCGGGAACGCGTCGACCGAGATGTCGACGCGCTCGCCCGCGCGAACGGCGTCGATGTCGGTCTCGTCGACCCGTGCCGTCACGAAGATCCTGGAGAAGTCGTAGGCCACCGCGAGCTCGGTGCCCGCCGTGACGAAGGAGCCCTCCACGCCGTTGTCCACCACGACCGTCGCGTCGGCGGGCGCGCGGATGTACTGCTGCGGCTGGACGAACGCGCCCTGGAGTCGGATGCGGCCGACGATCTGGTTCTCCTTGAGCTCGGTGCCCTGGGTGGCTCTCCAGTCGATGAGGGTGCCCGAGTTCGGGGCGACGATCGAGATCTTGTCGCCGTCGATCTGGGCGTTGTCGGTGGTGACGAAGTTCCGCGCGTTGATGAAGTAGGACGCCGTGATCGCGCCCGCGATCAGCACGGCGACGATCAGGATCACCAACAGCCCGATGCGGGTGGTGCGCTTGAGCTTGCGTCGGCTCGGCCGTTCGGCGGGCGGCGGAGTGGGCTCCGTCGCGACCGGGCCCGTCTGCTCTTCGCTCACGGCGCGGCAGGCAGCACGACCTGCTGCCCCTCCTGCAGGCCCGAGAGCACCTGCGTCTTGCCGTCACCCGTCGCCCCCGGCTGCACCGAGACCGAACGCTGTGCTCCGTTGGGGTCCAGCACGGTCACCACGCTCGTCCCGTTCTGCCTGTGCACGGCCGCGCTGGGCACCGCGAGCACGTTCGGGATCTCCTGGGTGAGGACCTCGGCCTGCGCGGTCATCCCGCTCTTGAGGCGCGGGTCGCCCTTGGGCAGGACGACAGTCACATAATAGCTGATCACGCCGGAGATCGCGGTGCCCGTCGGGGCGACCGAGAGCACCGATCCGTCCAGCTCGAGGTCCGGCACGGCGTCGAACGTGAGTCGCACCTTCTGGCTCGGCGTGATCGTGGCCGCGTCGGTCTCGGTGTAGGCCAGCAATACCTGGAACTCGTTGATGTCGTCGAGGACGAGGAACTGGGTGCCACCGGGGCGGGTCGGGACGGCGGCACCCGCCCCGGCGACCACGCCGGAGGCCCCGTTGTTGGTACCCGGCAGGGTCGAGTCGCTGCCCGGCGCGAGCGCCGAGGTGTTCGAGCTGGGTGCCACGACCTCGCCCACCACCCCGTTGAGCGCGGACACCACCCCGTCGACCGGAGCCCGCAACGTGGTGTTGTCCACGTCACGGCTCGCCGAGTCCACCGCGGCCTGCGCAGCCGCCACCTGCGCGGCCTGCTCCGCGATGTTGGAGGGGCGGTCGGAGGCCGCCGAGTTCAGGGCGTTCTGGGCGCTGACGACCCCCTGCTGGGCGTTGGCCACGGCCAGCTGCCCGCTCTGGTCGTCGACGTCCTTCTTGGCCTTCGCCGCGTCGACGGCGCCCTGTGCCGTGACGACCGCGCTCTTCGCGGAGCTGACCGCAGCCTCGTCGGTGGGGATCTGGCTGCACGCCGCGGGCGTCGTGACAGCGGACACCGCGGACACCACGCCGGTGGTCATCACCCGGGTGGTCATGGTGCTCGGGGAGCTCGTCGGGGCCGAACTGCTGCCCGAGCCGGACGAGCTGCTGCTCGATCCCGAACCGCACGCCGCCTTGGCGGCGTCGAGCTGGTCCTCCGCGTCGCTGAGGGCCTTCTTGGCCTGGCTGAGCTGACGGCGGGCGTTGTCGATGGCCGTCTCGTCCGCGGACTGCGTCGCGTCGGCCTGGTCCTGGGTGCGGGCGAGGATCTCCTTGGCCTGGTCGAGGGTGTCCTGCGAGCCCGTCACGACCGGCGAGGCCGTGATCCGCGTCAGGGTGGCCTGCTGGGCGCGCAGCTGCGAGGTGGCCTGGTCGAGGGCCTGCTGCGCGGCAAAGGGGTCGACCTGAGCCAGCACCTGGCCTGTCGTGACGTGGTCGCCGACCTTCACGTTCACGGCCGTCAGCTGGCCGCCCTTGACGAATCCGAGGTTCTGCTCCGTGAGCGAGGTGAGGGACCCGGTGGCCGCGACGCCGTTGGTGATCGAGGTGCGCTGCACCGGCGCGGTGCGCGGCTGTGGCGGCGCGTTGCTCGTCGTGCAGGCGACGACGCCGCTCGCGACGAGCGCGACGGCCACGCCCCCGCGCGCCGCCCTGAGCATCGCCGGACTCTGCCAACGGCCGGTGACCCGGCCCGGTGCCCGATGCCTCGACATCCGCACGCTCCTCCCGATGGTCGGACCAAGAACGGGGAGCAGGCCGACCACCACCTCGATGATGCGTGTCGGTGGTTCTCGCCCGCCGCGCGACGCGGAACGTAACCGATAACGGAACGGAAACGATCAGGAGGTCCCGTCAACCGGGGTTGCCTCGCGGTCATCCACGGGGCCGCCGTGCCAGTCGATGCACACGATCGTGGCGTCGTCACGCAGGTCGCCGCCGGTCGCGACCAGCACCGCGTCACTGAGGGTGTAGACGACCTCGCGCGGGTGTCGACCGGCCGTGTCGGCGAGCATCGCCGCGATGTCGAGGCTCGCGGCGTTGCGCTCGAGGATCCCGTCGGTGACCAGCGCGATCCGGTCACCGGGCGTGAGATCCACATGCTGGGCCGTGAACGCGCGACCAGGGCCGATGCCGAAGGGCATGTCGATGTCGAGCTCGATCTGGTCGACGACGCCCGCGCGCACCCGGAACGGGAAGGGATGGCCCGCGTTGACGATCGACATCCGGGCGGTGTGACGATCGACACGCACGAGCTGACCGGTGACGAAGTCGCCCACGCCGGAGTGCTCGAAGAGCGCGTCGTTGGCCGTGGCGGCCTGCTCCAGGAGCCCCAGCTCGCGGCGACGGCCGTTGCGCAGGCTGCCGACGAGCACGGTGGCGAGCGTGGCCGCGTGCACGTCGTGCCCGACGGCGTCGGTGATCGAGACGTGCAGGGTGTCGCGGTCGAGGGAGTAGTCGAACGTGTCGCCGCCCACGGCGTTGGTCGGCTCCAGCCAGCCGGACACGGTGAGCTGGCCCGCCTCGCACGTGAACGCGGCGGGGAGCAGCCGCCGCTGGATCTCCGCCGCCAGCGAGAAGGGCACCGACCGCTGCGCCCATTCGAAGATGTCCGTGTGCCGCCTGCACCCGACGACGACGTAGGCGAGCGCACGGGCGCACTCCTGAACGTCGGTCACGTCGTCCCGGTCGGGCGTCCAGGGCAGTGTCATCTCGATCACACCCATGGTGTCGCCGCGGTCGGTGACCGGCACGACGAGCCGTGACCGCCCCGACCCGTCGGCCCGGAGGTCGGGCTGCTGGGTGCGCAGCACCTTCTCGTAGACGCTGCCCGGCAGCGGGATGACCGGCGCGTGGTCGGCCCCCTGCTGGAGCGAGCGGGCGGCGTTGGCGCGGATGCCGCCGAACCGGGCGACCGCCCGCCCGCTCAGATCCATGATGAGGAAGCACAGGTCGTCGGCGCCCAGCATCGTGGCCAGTCCATCGGCCATGACGTCCACCGCCTCGACCGGCGACGCGGCCTCGGCGCGGTTCAGCAGCGTCCGCAGGTCGGTGCGGAGCCTGCGCGGCGGGGGCATGCGACCGACCCTACGATCCGGGGCCCCGCCGCGCAGGGGAGCGCCCTCACCCCTCGATGCGGAAGCCGACCTTGATCCCGACCTGCCAGTCGTCGACGTCCCCGTCCTGCACGTGGCCGCGGATCTCGGTCACCTCGAACCAGTCGACATTGCGCAGCGTGCGACCCGCCCGCCGGATGCCGTTGCGGATGGCCGGGTCGACCCCCTCGGGCGAGCTTCCGACGATCTCGACGACGCGGTAGACGTGATCGGACATGGCGTCTCCTTCGGCCCATTGGCTCCTGCACGACCTGCTCCTGCTCGACCGCGCCCTCGACGGGCGCACCGGGCAGCGAGATGCCGATCGTGCCGGGTGGGCGGAAGGTCGGCAACGGCACGCGGCGTGACCAGGGCCGCCCGTGTCAGGGTGCGGGCGGCTCGGCGCGCACCCTGAGCGCGGCGATCAGGTCGTCGATCCCGGTGGCGGAGGGCAGCGGCTCGCCACCGGCGATCGCCGCCCGCCACGCGGCCTCGCGCTCGGCCACCGCCGTGGCGAGCCCGACGACCTCGGCGAGATGCTCCCGCGGTACGACGACCACGCCGCTCGCGTCGCCGCGCACGACGTCGCCGGGCCGGACGGTCACCCCGCCGCACTGCACGGTCACGTTGATCGCGCCGGGGCCCTGGTTGGACCCGGTGGCCGGGTGCGCGCCTCTGGCGAACGTGGGCATTCCCGCCGCGTCCAGGCCGTCGACGTCGCGGACCGCCCCGTCGACGACCAGCCCGACACAGCCGAGATCGGCGATCGTCTGGCCGACGATGTCGCCGATGACGGCCGCGTCCGCGCGCCCGCCGCCGTCGACGACCAGGACGTCGCCGCCGCCGACCATGTCGACGGCCTTGAGCACCATGAGGATGTCCCCGGGCTTGGTCCAGACCGTGACCGCGGGCCCGCACATCCCCGTGCCGCCCGCCAGCTTCCGGATGCCCGGACCGACGACGCCGACCGGGCCGCCGCAGTCCGCGATCTGCGTGGTCGCGAGGCCGCCCAGCGCGGCGACCAGCCGCGGATCCGGCCGCTCGACGGCGGTGTTCATCTCCCACTGTTGGGGGTGCGACTTGCTCATGGTCCGGGCATGCTACTGCCGTGGCGTCATCGGTGATCGTCGAGCTGGCGCTGAATGGGGCGACGCCCCGCACGCGCAACCGGCATGTCCCCCGCAGCCCGGAGGAGATCGCGGAGGCAGCGCTCGCGGGCATCGCCCAGGGCGCCGCGATCGTGCACAACCACAACGACGAGCCGATGTTCACCTTGGACGCCGTGCACGCGGTCGAGCCCTACCTCGCGGCGTGGGAGCCCGTGCTCGCCCGCCATCCCGAAGCGCTGCTCTACCCCACGATGGGCGCGGGCGGCCGGGGGATCCCGGTGCAGCGGCGGTGGGCGCACGTCGAGGAGCTGGCCAGACGCGGCATGGGCGGCATGACGCTGGTGGACCCCGGATCGGTCAACATCGGCCTCACCAGTGCGGGCGACGTGCCGGAGGCCGCCGCCGCGGGCCCGTACCTGAACTCCTACACCGACCTGGAGTACATGTTCCTGCGCACCGCCCAACTGGGCGCAGCCCCCAGTATCTCGATCTTCGAACCGGGTTTCCTGCGCACCACGCTGACCTGGCACCGGCTCGGCCGGGTGCCGCCCGGCGCGATCGTGAAACTGTACTTCGGCGGCGGGTTGGAGTTCGGGCTGCCGCCCACCGCGGCGGCGCTGGAGGCCTACCTGGAGCTGCTGGAGCCCTCCGGCCTGCCGTGGTCGGTGGCCGTGCTCGGCGGGGACGTCGTGGCGTGCGGGCTGGCCGAGCGCGCGATCCGCCGGGGCGGGCACGTCCGCGTCGGGCTGGAGGACTACGCGGGGCCCGACGAGCCGAGCAACGCCGAGCTCCTGCACGGGGTGCTCGCCCTCGTCGAGCGCCTCGGGCGCACGCCCGCCACGAGCGCCGAGGCCCGCGTGATCCTCGGCGTGCCGTCGTCGTCCTTCGGCACCGCAACCGGAGCACCGAGCACATAAGGTGCGGAGCATGGACTACGCCGCCGCCGTGGAGGTCTTCTACACGCCCACCCCCGATGACGTGGGGACGCCGCCGGTGGTCGCCGCGGCCGCGCCTGCGCGGCGGCTGCGGGACGCGCTGGAGCCGATCGCGATGCACGACGTGTGGTCGCCGTCGGTGAACGCCGCGATGGCCGAGTACGGGCTGGACTTCTTCCCGTCGTACGTCTGTGGGCGGGCCGCGCCACTCGGCGAGGTGCCCTCGGCCGTCGTGGCGGCCACGTTCGCCGTGTTCGAGCCCGCGACGATCGACGCCATGTGGACGGGCGGCTGCGCGAAGCTGCCTCCACGGCAGATGGTGGCCCTGCGGGACCGTGTCACCGCGGAGAGCCTCCGCGCGACCATCGGGTCGGTGGCGTCCGAGTCGGCCGTGGCCGAGGTCGCCGGGGTGCTGGAGCGGGCGATCGACGCCGTCGACGTCGCGGGCCGGGCGCTGTTCGCGGCACTGCGCGCCCAGCCGCGGATGTCCGACCCCTTCGGCAGGCTCTGGCGGGCCGCGGACGCGGTGCGCGAGCACCGTGGCGACTCGCACATCGCGGCATGTGTCGCGGCCGGGCTGGACCCGGTGCGGATGGGGGTGCTGTCCGAGGTCTGGGTCGGCTACCCGGTGGGGGAGTACAGCGGCACGCGGGCGTGGCCCCAGGAGGCCTACGACGCCGCGGTCGCCCGGCTGGAGGCCGACGGCCTGCTCGCCGAGGGACAGCTCACCGAGGCCGGACAGGCCTACCGCGACGGGATCGAGGCCGCCACCGACACCGCCCAGGACGACCTCCTCGCGGCCGTCGGTGACGATCTCGCGGCCGTCGTGGAGCAGGCCGACGGGTGGTCGCAGCGCTGCATCGAGGCAGGTGCGTTCCCGCCGGACATCCGGAAGCGGGCCGCGGGCTGACCCCCGTCACTCCCCGGTCCAGCAGCCCAGCACGGCCTTCATGATCAGGCGGGCGGCGTCGGCGCGGGGGCTCGGCGGGTTGCCGAACGTGGCCGGGAGCGCGGTGACGTCCACGAGCATCACCTTCGTGTCCTTGCGGAGGACGATCGATCCGTCCGTCGTGCTGAACGCGTTGGCGTCGGGAAGGTCGATGCTGTCGGTGCGCCCGAGCTTGGTCGCGAGGGCGTCGAAGGCGTCGGTGGTCTTGAGGTCGTTCGGCAGATCCTCCACGACGAGCGTGAACGAACCGTTCCCGTAGGTGTAGCGGCAGGTCGTGGTGTGGTTGGCGTACTGGATCGGACCGACGCTGGTCGGCACGACACCGATGAGGTTCTCGATGTCCGCCTGGGCCTCCGGCTGGCACACCATCTCGGCCTGGGCGGACGGTGCGTCGGCGGGTGCGGAGGTCGGCGCGGGGCTGGGTAGCGGGCCCAGCGGCGCGGACGGCTGCGCGCAGCCCGCGAGCAGCGTCAGCATCGCGAGCGCAACGACCGGCCGAGTGTTTCTCCCCATGTCCATTGAGAGTTCCACCGCGCCCGTCGGGTGGCAACGGCGGGTCCGGCGGAGGGACTGCGAGCGGCACCCGACCTGCGCCCGGCGCGCCCGCGCCAGGCTGCCCTTCGCCGGTGTAGGCGCAGGCCCGGCGCACCGACGGCGAGCGGTCACCCCGAGCCGATGCCGGGCAGGGCTCATCCGGGTCCGCCGAGCGTCACCGGCGTCACCCGGGCGATCGGCGCCGGCAAGGCTGAAGTACGGGTTGGTCGTGAGGGCCACGGCGAGCAGCTCGTAGCCATACCCGGCACGGATGTGGGCCGGGACGCCCGCGCCCAGGTCCAGCATGTGCCGGACGGCGTCGTCCGCTTCGGCGTAGCGGCCGAGCTGGGTCTGCGTCGGCGAGGGTGCCCCACAGCGCGAAGCGCTGCGGCGCGAGGGCCCGCTCGGCGAGCTCGCGCGACTCCGCGAAGCCGTCGCCGTCACGACGACGATCAGCGCGGCCGCTGTCCCCGGCCACAGGTTCGACGAAAACGTCCGACGGCCGCTCGGCCCGGTGGAGCGGGCGCACGATTCTCGAAGGCCGTCCTCGCCCAAGCGCGCAGATGGCCCGCATCTCTGGCGCGATCCCGAAATGCGCCAGGCGGCGGACGCGATCGCGTCGCCCACCGCATGCGATGCGGAGGGGAAGCACGCAGGCCTATCCGGGATG
>CAVYOT010000003.1:0-172218 GCA_963770115.1 uncultured Actinomycetota bacterium | reverse complement strand
GGGTGGGTCCGCCAGCCGGAAGAGCCTGCCGAAACCGATGTTCTGGTGTCGTTGCTGGGGAAGCTGCGCTGGTTCTTCCGGCGCGCCACACGGTCCCGATGCTCGCCGGTGCCGCGCGCCGGAAGCGCACTGCGCGGATTCTGGGTCACGGGCCGTACCGCACCCCGGCGGGTACCGCGTGCGCGAGGTCGTCGGCCCGGCCGCTGGCGCAAACCTGAACGTCCTGCGCTGGCTGGACGGCTACCAGGACATCGCCGGCCGCAGATCGCCGAGGCGTGCGCGCAGTCCGGAGTGCTGAACCAGGAGGTGCAGCTGGCCGGAACGCGCGACCTGCTGGCCCGCGCGACGATGACCTGATCACGAACACCGAGTCGAGCAGATGCGGGTCTCGGGTGCGAAGCCGATGTCAGCGTGGGTCGCCCGTACCGGATAGACAAGTCGCCAGGGCTGGAAATCGCCGTCGGACTACCTCCAGGGTCTCCTCGCCGAGCACCGGCGGATCCTGTTCCCCGACCATGCTGACCGACCGATCTGCTGTTCGTGATGGCCGAACGCGCGGTCGATCTGGCCAGCGAGATCGACATCCTACCTCGTCGGCGCGGTGGTGGCTCCGGGGCTGACCGAGACGCCCTGACGGTCCCGGTCGGAGCTCGCGAGCCCGGCACTGTCGTTGCCCGCACCGCGTGTCGCGCTCCTGCACGCAGACGCTGGAAGTGCTGGCGCCGGAGCGGCCGGCCTTCCCGCTCAGCTAAGGGACAAGTCGATCGCCGAGGTCGTGGCCGACGACGACATGCTTCGGCATGCCAGCCAGTCGTCCCTGGACCAGGGGTTCAAGGCGCCCGTGGGCAACGTCAAGAGTAACCCTGGACGCGATCGACGTACTGGGGCTCGTTCGGCGGGGACCACGGGGAGCTGGACGACGACGGATACACCCGCCGGCGGGCGAGCTGCTCGCGTGCGCGACGAACCGCTCGACGCCTGGTACTCCTCGCCGCCGCGCAGCGACTGGCGACGCTGCGCGCCCGCAAACCGTCGGGATGCAGATCGGCGCCTGGGGTGTGCTGGTAGATGTGCAGCGCACGTCGCTGTCCGGGGTAGTGACCCGCGGCGTGGCAGGACCATCTCACCGACCGCGAAGTCACGCCGCCCGCGGTGCTACGGCCCCGGGATCCGGTCGGATACGTCCATGCGCCGTCCCTGCAACAGGCGATCACGGCGGGAGTACTGCGTGCGGGTGAGCTGGCGCATCGCGGTGACAACAGCAGCGTCGCCTCGGTCGACCTGACGTCGAAACGCGCGCGCATCGCCACCGAGCTCGTCGAGGCGATGTCGAACGGGCAGCCGTTCGGCGCCCTGCTGGGGTACCGGCTCGAACGCTCGATGCACGCCGCCGGACTGCGCCTCGGCGTCCAGGCGTTGCGCGACAAGTATCCTCAGCGCGCGGGTCGACGGGACCGCTCGGTGAACCGGCTGCCGGGACGGGACTGGTCGTCCCGGCCGAGGTGCTCGACGGCCTGGACGTATGGCACAACCGGGCCAATGTCAAGGCTCAGACCCCAGAGGTGAACACCCCGCGTTCGAACGACGTCCTTGCCGAGCTGGACCAGGCGGTCGAGGCGGTCGCCGACCTCATCGTGGCCGAAGGCGTTCACCAGATCACAACCGGACGGACCGAGGCCGCCGGCGCCACGTCACGGCCGTGGCCCAGGGTCTTCGTCCGCCGGAGATCACCGTCACGAACGAGCCGAGGTCAGGCGTCACGATCATGCACCGGGTGGTGCTCGCCCTGGACACCGCAGGCGGGGCCAACGGTTGGGCCGCCGACGCGCCCAGGGCGCGGCTGGCACCCGAGGCCGAGGTGTGGGCGCAGTCGACTCTCGGTGCCGCCACAGACCGACAGGTGATCGTCGGCGGTGCCACCGTCGGCCTGGACACGCTCGGCCTGTGCGCACTCGACGTGCTGGTGGAGTCGGCACCGCTGCCGCACGGAATCGCACCCGAGAGCCCACCACCCCGCGTCGGCCGGAGCCCGAGCGGGCACCCTGCCCGCTCGATACGCGCTGTATCGCCGACGATCAGCTGCTCGAGCTCGCCCGATCGGCCTCCGCGGTGCTCGCCACGAGCCGACCGGCGGTGCCTGCCGACCTTTCCGTGCCACCAACCCCGGCTGACGACACGGTCAACGCCGGCACGGTCAACGCCGTCGAACCGCCGTCACGCGCAGATCTCCAACCGATCGCCGACCGCATCGCGACTCAGCTCGACGACATCGGCACCGCGGTCGACGACGTGACCGCGGCCGCGTTCGGACAGGAGCCCGAGGCACTCGTTCCCTCTGCCCTGCTCGCACCGCTCGCCCGACTCGGGGTCGCCGGTTGCGTCATCGCCGGAGACGAGGTGACGGCTGCGGCTGCGGTCGCCGGAGCCTCGGCTGCCGACGCGATCAGGCGCGACGTGTACAAGCTCATCTCGCAGGGCCAGCCGAACGCAGCCACGTCACGTGGCGTACCGCCCACGCCGCCTCCGCCGCCCGCTCCTGCGCCACGTCCGACCGAAGTCGACGAGAGCAACTGGCCTGCGATGTTGGCCGACGTCTGCGACTCGACCACGGGCCTTGATACCTTGACCAAGATCATCCGGCGGATCGGCGGCGAGGCGCTCGTGCCAACGATCGAAGCGGACAGCGGCCTGGGCGACGCGACCGTGCCGGACGTGCCTGCACAGGACGTCGAACACTGGCTCTCGCGGACCTCGCGGGTGCGTCCCGCACTGTCCCGCTTCGACGACCTCTGCCTGTTCCAGGAGGCGGCCGGGCAGCCGATGCCCGAGCTCACCCCGTGCCACCTACCCGCGACGGAGAACCTCGCATGGCTGGGAGGGCCGCTGGCCCCGGACCCGGACCCCGAGAACGAGCACCGCAGATGGAAGCGGCCGCGCTCGGAAGGCATCGGGGACAAGCCTGATCGCCACCACAGCCACGTGGTCGTCGCGGGGCCGGCAGCGCTCGCGACCGCGCCCACGCTCAGGGGGATCGTCCTCGACGAGGTGGCCGAGGTCATCCCGATGCCGAGCGTCACGACCGGTCTCGCCGTTCACTACGACGCGCCGAATGCCCGGCCGCCGCAGACCGTTCTGCTGGCCGTATCGCCGAACACGGCGCTGCCCTGGACGTGGTGGATGCTGCGCGCAACCGTCAGCGAAGCGATGGCGCTGGCAAGACTCCGCGGGGTGGAGCTCGACGACCTGGTTCCGACGGGGATCGAGGAATACCTGCCGCTGACCTACGTGCGCGAGGACGAGGACGGCACCGTCATGAAGAGTCTCGCCCCCGATGTCCGCTGGTCGAGGACGATGGTCGACGCCAACCGTGTGGTGGGAGTGAAGTTCTGATGGTTTTCCACACTCTCGTCAACTGGGGACGCCTGGAGCCGCACTCCTACACCACCGACATCGCCGTCGGTCTCGCAGCCGAAGTAGCTGACCCGCTGTGGTTCCTGCTGCGTCAGTGGCAGCTCGGTGAGCTGACCGGCGACGACGGCGGAAGCCCGGCCGCCGTCGACATCTCCACGAGCTGGTCGCGGTTCACCCGCTTGCGTGCTGAGGGTGCTGACCCACCGTCCGAGCCGGTGCCGATCGACGACGAGCACGGCCCATTCGAGCGTATGGTCGAACGGGAGGCCTTGATCCATCCAGACGACCCGAACGCCACAAGCTGGGTGGCGGCCGTGCACGCCGGCCGGTCGCTTCGACGCCATCTGGTCCGCAACCAGCTCGGCGATGTCGCTGATCGGCTTGCCCAGCAGCTCACCGACGAGACCCGCTTTGACGCAGCCGCATCCGCTGATGCGGTCCGCGGTGGCGACGACGACCGGTACTGGACGCTCCTCCGGAACAAGGTCATCGACGGCGCCAAAGTGCTGAAGCTGGTGCGCGAGGGCGGCGGACTGCCCGGCGCGATCGTCGGGGGCGCCGACGCCGAGAAACTGGAGAGGGCGCTGACCGACTGGCAGTCCGAGCTCGATGACGAGTGGGGCGTGACCACCAGTGCGAGCGGAGTGCCCGACACCTGGGTGAAGAACCGCCTGGAGTACGCGTTCTCGATCGGGGCTCCTCCGCTGCCTGCAGATCCGGACGTCCCGGAGACGCCGGGCCCGGCCGAGGTCGTGCTCACGGCGACCGAGTACGACGGCACCGGGTTGACGTGGCACAGCCTGGACCTCGATCGGGATCACGCGCGAACCCTGGGCGCCGAGCAGGACACCGACGTGCCCGGCAGGACGGGCCACCGCGTCGATACCGTGCTGGCGAGCCCACTGCGCTATGCGAGCATGCCGGCCGATCGGTTCTGGGAGATTGAAGACGCTCGGGTGGCCCTCAGCGGTGCAACGGCCGGCCCGACCGACCTTGCGCGGATGCTCGCCGTCGACTTCGCCCTCGTGTACAGCCCCGACTGGTTCATCGCACCGGTCGAGCTCCCGGTCGGCAGCGTCGGACGAATCGACTGGGTGATCGTCCGCGACACGTTCGGAGTGGGAACCCTGGTCGGGACAAGCGCGCCCCAGACGGGCAGCGGCGTCGGACGGCAGTTCCAGCCCTCGAACCTCCGCGGCGTCGAGGGCGACAACCACGTGCTGGTCGTACTGCCGTCAGCGCTGGCGACGATCCAGTCAGCGCCGCAGGAAGACGTCGCGATGCAGCGAGACGAAGTCGCAAACGTCGCATGGTCGATCGAGAAGCTGGTGCTCGGACCAACCGGACGGGGAGTGGCCCGGCCATGGTTCCGAACCGAGTTCCAGCTCCCGGACGCGCAGGCCGATCCCACGCAGTACGAACTGGTGTGGCGGCTGGCGACGCCCGTTGCGAACTCCTGGTCGCCGCTGGTCTCCGTGCGCCAAGACGGAGACGAGGCGAAGGTGTTGCGCAAGGCCAGGCTGCTCGAGACCACGACAAACTCTGTTCGGTCGGCGCGAAGCCAGATCATGCGCGACGTCCCCAGGGACATCGCCGACGAAGAGGTAACACGATCCGGCGTCCGCATCCTGATGGTGGAGCAGCTCGCGCGCTGGCACGACGGCACCACACACATCTGGCGCGGCCGTGAGAAGCGCCTCTCGACGGGCGAGGCTGCGTCCGGGCTGCGCTTCGACGCGACAACACCGAAGCCCAGAGGCCCATGATGGCCAGGACACCGCGATCGGGTTCCGCCGGGGAAGACGTCAGGTCCCTGCAGGAACGGTTGAACTCCCATACGGCGCCCGAGAACCCCATTAGTCGTCGACGGCCACGTCCGTATCTCCAGTGATTGATCGACGCCTGGAAGGACCGCTTTGCCCGATAGACCTGCAACGAAGACAAGGACAAGCCAAACTCGGACCACTCGGTCCATGCATCGACCTTAGGAGAGACGACGATGCCCGAAACCGACACCAGGATCGTCGTCAAGCTCCGCCCGGAAGTTGCGGCCGACCTTCCCTACTCCGACAACGTGGTGAACCTGCTGCCCGAGGAGCTACGGGTCACCTGGGAAGCTGCTCTGCCTGGGGCGACGCTCGACCGGGCACTGCCCGCAGTCGACCCTGACGCCGTCCGCGCACGGCTCGCCACCAACCAGGACGCCACCGGTACGGCCTCGGAGAACCTGCTCGCCTTCTTCGTCGTCGTCGCGCCGCTGGGGGTGGACGCCGAAGCCCTCGCCGACGCCGCCCGCTCGCTTTCGTTCGTCGAGGCCGCCTACGTCGAGCAGCCTCTCACCCTGGCGAGCGTGCAGTTCGGTGATGATCCGCTGGTGATCGGTCAGGGCTATCTCGGCCCCAAGCCGGTCGGAATCAACGCGATTGCCGCATGGCTCAAGCCCGGAGGCGACGGCGTTGGCGTCACGTTCGTCGACCTCGAGAACGGCTTCCTTCTCAGCCATGAGGACTTCGTCGATGCTGGCGGGGCGGTCCGGGTTACCACCCTGGCGACTGGCGGCGCGTCGCAGAGCATGAACGATCTCGACCACAGTACGGCCGTGCTCGGTGTCGTCCTGGCGACCGACAACGCCAAGGGAATTGTGGGGATCACACCTAACGTCCGAGGATTCGCGGCCCCCACGTTTCCCGGCACCCCAGTCCACTTGGACGCCGCCCTCATCACCATTTGGCTAAATCCCGCCTTCGGGCCCGGGACGGTGGTTCTCATCGAGTACCAGGATCTGCTCGGCCGGCCGGTCGAGACCGACTTGTTCCTCCGGAGCACCATCCGCGAGCTGACTCGGTCCGACTTCACCGTGGTCGTTCCTGCAGGCAACGGCGGTACGGACCTCGACACGATCGACGATGGCCACGGGCGGATCTTCGACCGCAATGCCGTCGCGTTCTTCGACAGTGGGGCAATCATGGTTGCGGCGGCGAACCCTGGCACGAACGATCGGTACGTCGGGGCGAGGCACGGCCCGTCGTGCCACGGCAACCGCGTCGACTGCTTCGCATGGGGCGACGGCATTCTTACCACTTCTGCGAAGGCCCTGGTCGCAGGGAGACTCGACGGTTACACCGACGGGGTGTCGTCGTTCTCCGGGCCGTTCGGGGGTACGTCCGGAGCCTCCGCCATCGTGGCGGGCGCTGCCGTCTCCCTGCAAGGGATGCATCTCGCCAAGAACGGCTCGTTCCTGCCGGCTGCGCACCTCCGTGGGCTGCTGAAGGACGTGACCCTGAATTCGCCCCCCGCGCCGGCCGACGCCGGTCGGCTGGGCGCCATGCCCGACTTGGCGCGCCTGGCCCAGCAGATCGGCGTGGCCTGACCGTGCAGCTCTCCTCGGGGAGAAGCTCCGCTCCGGCTCCGCCGAGGTCAAGACGGTCATGTCCCGGCAGGGCCGCTACAAGACCGTCCGGGACAACCTGCAGGTCAAGGAAGTCCACCCCGGCGACGACAGCGACCGGTTCATCATCTGCTACAACCCTGGCCAGGCAGAACGCGACGCCGCGATCCGCGCGAAGCTCATCGCGCAGCTTGAGGAGCTCATCAGCGGGACCGATCAGCTCGCCACCACCGAGCGGGCGAAGCTGGAGGGAACCCTGACCGGCAAGGCCGGCCTGAAGCGGTTCCTGCGCGTCACCCCGGTCGGCCTCCTGCGCATAGACAAGGCCAAAGCGAAGGCCGAGGAGAACCTCGACGGGAAGTACCTCCTGCGCTGCAGCGACCCGGACCTGTCCGCTGAGGACATCGCCCTGATACAAGCAGCTTCTGGAAGTCGAGCGCGGCTGGCGTGACATGAAGCAGGTCATCGACCTGCGGCCCGCCTGCCACCGGCGCGAGGACCGGATCCGCGCCCACGTCATCTTGTGCTGGCTCGCGCTTCTGCTGATCTGGGTGACCAAGAACACCGCCGGCAGGCCCTGGAATCGGATCCGCGCCGAGCTCCAGCGCCAGCACGCCGTCACCTGGACCGCCAGCCACCGGCCTGACCAAGCCCCAGCGGACATCTACACCGCACTCAGCATCGAACCGCCGAAGAAGATCATCGCCCTGGCACCCACACCGCCAGCACCCTGACCTGCACGTTCACCCGCGCCTAGTGATATGCCCGTCACTGGGCTTTTTCGCGTTTCCGCAGGTAACCGCACATTTTTCGGCCGCTAGGCGGACACCCAGCTGCGGAACCCAGGTGATAACACACGTTCTCACCCTGGAGCCTTCGCTCCAGGGTGCTGACCAGGCGGCGCGGCTCAGCGCCTTGGGAAAGGACAAACTCGATGACCGATGAGGAGAGCACACCTGACGGCTTCGCCAGCCTCGTCCAGCCGTGGATCCTTCAGCTGCGCAGAATTACTGAGGGCCTGTACCTGCCCTTCCGTGGGCCCCGCCTTCGTGCGCTACCAGCAGCACGCACGGCCAGGGTGCGCCCTGTCGCGGATCGTGCTCGCCGAACATCGTCCAGACGCTGCCGGAGCGGACGCTCACAGTAGCACGCGCACCTGACGCAGCGAAGCAGCGGCAGATCACTGTCCTCCGACCCACCTACCGCGATCCGGCTGGTAGGCAAGCCTCGTTCGGATGAACCGGCGCTCGCCCGCCTAGAGCAGCGGGACGCCGCAATCCCCGACGACCTGCTCGATTAGCGACCGTCGACGGCACCAAGGTCGAACTCACCGACGTGCTGTCCGGCAGCACGGCGACCTGAATCGCCACCTGACAGCAGAACGCCGGGAGACCTCGGCTGGCACCCGATCCCCCCAGCTCCCGGCGCTCCCAACCCGGTATGGCTCCCGACGCGCCCCCCAAGGTCCGCCCCAATCTCGTCCACCTGGTCACCGCTGCGGCGTGCCGACTCCAAGGCAGACCTACCACCCAGATAGACTCGGTCCCAGGCATCAACCAGCAGGAGCTGCAGGTCAGCGGCCCACCCATACAGTTGACAGCCGCGGTCGTTGACCACCGAGCTGCCGGCAGTCGGCAGATTTCTCACCGACACGCAACGGGCGTTACTCACCAGGCCGTGCTCCGCAGCTGGAGACGACCGCACATCTCGCCCCGGCCATCGCGACCATGATCGCGGCCGAGAACGTCCCGATGCTGGAGACGGCGGACCAGGAGCGCTACGGCACCGATCGCGCGGACCAGCTCGTCGACCAGCCAGCCTTTCTCCTCAGCGGGTGGAAGACCTGGCAGGGCCGGATCCCGCTGCCCAGACCGGACGGCTCCCCCCGGTGCCTCACCGTCCGGGAGTACGAATACGCCGAGACAGACACGACCCTGACCATCCTCGGATTCCCGTACCAGCTGCTCGGCGACCGGGCGGTCTACGCGGACACGGCCCGCCTATGACAGTTCTTGACTGCCTTTCAGCCCGTCGCAGACCAGCATGCACACGTCTGCGACGACCCACGATCTCCGGCGCAACGCTTCCACCCTGCTGTTCGCTTAACAGCAGCCTGCGAGTCGTCATAGCGCCGCAGCGTCCTACCCCGCCCGCCTTGCCGCGATCTGCATCATGGTCTGGGGAATTGTGCTGTGAATTTGAAGCAGAGCTTGTGTTGGATCGGGGTCGAGGATCCCGCCCAGGGACCGCCCCAACGGGGCCTCGGCAGCGGAAAGACGTTCTGCGCAGCTAGCTGCGCCACCGTAGCTGGGTTCACGTTCGACTGCTGTGCCTTGACGACATGCCCTGCAGGACCTGTCACGGCCCCTGAGAGGCTGTTGTAGGACGAGGTGATGCCGTCAAAATCAATCACGCCAGCCAAGCGCGACCCAAGATTGGCTCGCGCCCGGAACTGGTGCGAATAGACAATGCCAGAACTGAAGCTGGAGACGACGACACTTACGACCCGCTGGAAGGAAGCACCCAAGTCGAGACCGAGCGATACTCTACCCAGGATGCAGCCGACAATGCTCAACCCAACGCTGGGGAAAGATGCCGCAATCGGATTTCGATGCTTCTGTCATCAACGGCATGACCAGGACACGACTGGTTTGCGCGCCGCAAAACTGCGCGCCCATATCATCCGAGAGATAATGAAAGATATCCTTGAAGCTGCCGAGCGCCGGATATTCACTATCATCGTGGTTTGCTTGTTTAGGGGTTGGGTGGAAAAAGATATGGATCTGGTCGAAACTCAACGTGCCGTCAGGAATCAAAACGCCAAACCACCGCGGCACTACATCCTGGTCCAGCTGGAAATAGCGGATCTGACCGCTTCCCGTAGCCTGTGTCCACTGGAAGACGAACTCAGATGAAAGCGACGCTTCGTCGGGCGTCCATATTGTGCGGTTGACGTTCGTAGCCAGGTCCACGGCGTTCGCTAGAGGGCTGATGCCCACTTCATCAGGGAAGAGGATGGCGTTGATGCGGCGCAGCGTGTTACCGCCCGGATCGACCAGGCCGTCCGGGTTCTGCATCAACCCCTGCACGCTCTGAAACTGGGCGATGGCGTCACCCAGCCAATCCAGCCCCAGAGGCACCGCAAAGATGCCGCCGTTGTCCACCCCCACTGCCACCAGCGCCCCACCAATCGCCATAACGTCCTGATCCGCATTGACTCCGCCTCTGCCTACGCTGCTGCCGATCTGAATGGCCATGCTGGCTTCTCCCTTCCTGACACTGGATGCGGCGGCAGAGTATGCCGTGCAGCAATAGGCTATACCCCGAGCGAGTTGCCGTCTAAATGGTTCTGAGGCCTGGATGTCAACACGAGAGAGGCGTATATGACGCGGGATCTGTCAGGTTCGCGCCCACGGCGGTGCCGTCGCCGGCCACAAGCGCAACACCAGAGACTTATTAGGAAGTTCATAAGTAATCTTTCCCCGCAGGGATTTCACCGGTTGAGTCAACTTGGGTTGCGTGTTACGACTGGTGCCTGACGTGAGCGGCGCTTGGTGACGGGTCGTGGCTGGATGCCGAGTGAGGCCTGGGCGGCGAGATCGGCGATGGCTGTCTTGTAAGCGTGGTCGGCCTGGCGGAGCAGGCTGCCAGGCGGGGGGCCAGCGCCGGCGAGGTCGGCGAGTGCGGGGATGATGACACGCCTGGTCAGCCGGGTGAAGAACAGGGCGGTGGACAGGCCGTCGGCGGTGAGCTGGTAGCTGCGGCTGTGCGGGATGCGCTCGATGATCTGGTGGGCGCGGAGCCTGCGCAGGTCGTAGCTGATCTGGCCGCCGGACATGTCCCCGGGATCTTTTCCCAGCTGGGGGGCGAGGAGGTGCCGCAGGTCGCGGCTGGTGAAGCCGGCGGGGCCGCAGCGCGAGCGCGCAGCAGGCCGCGAGGAGTGCCTGGACGCGGGGGTCGGGGAAGCGCATGCCGGGGACGCGGGTGCAGGTGGTGCTGATGACCGGGCTGGTGAGCATGTCCAGGGCGGCGGTCCCGGCGGCGGGGTCGTGGCTGATGCATTCGGCGTCCAGGAGGCGCCGGTTGGCTGAATAGCCTGCCTCGGCCAGTGCGGCGAGGTTCGTCAGCTCTTTGCCGATGCCGAGGTCGCGTGGCTGGTTGACGGTGGTCTCGGTGCGGAGCGCCCTGCCTTCCTTGAGGTACTGCTTGACGTGGGTTTTCTTGTAGTACAGGTAGAGATAGGGGCAGGTGCCGGTCGTGATGACCTGGGTGCGGAAGGTCCCGGGCGTCTTGAACTTGCCGCGCTGGCGGATCATCCGGCCGAAGACGAGGTTCACTTTGTCCGGGCGGCCGATGTCGAGGTTGTCGCGGATGAGCTGCTCGAAGAAGATCCGCCCCGATAGCGGCCGGTCCAGGGTCATGGTGGTGGAGAACTCGATCTGCTTGACCGACAGCTGCCAGCGGTAGTCGGCGTCCTCATCGGCGCGGGTGAACGGCTGCGGCAGCCGGGCCAGCCATTTGCCGACGAACCGGTAGATCTTCTGATCGGTGAGCCCGTCGCAGATCCACTGAACCGCCTCGGCGTCGCTGACCGTGCCGAACGCGTTGTCCAGGGCCGTGAACCAGATGCCTTCCTTCCGGCACTGCTGCTTGGCGTACTCGTGCCCGTTGAAGTAGATCTGCCCGGTGTACGGGAAATAGCCGCAGAACTTGATATGGAACGGTCCGAAGTCGGCGTCGAACCTCTCGGCGACATCGTGCTCCGCAACCGGTCGGTGACCTCCTCCAGCCTGCTCGGCTACGGCATGAGCACCTCCGGCTTCTACGGCATGAGCCCGGTGGCGCTCTTCCTGCCGCTCGCCGACTTCGGCGCTGTGACCACCCGGACGCTCACCGTGGAACCCCGCGACGGGCACTTCACGACCCGCGAGGACTGGGCCCCCCACGAGCTGCCCGGTCTGCTGCGCCGCTACCGACGGGTGCTGCGCGGCGCCGATGCGGGCTGGATCAACGCTTTCGGCTGGTGCAACGTGGGGATCGACGCCTACCTCGCCGACTACCACCCGCGCACGCGCGACCAGCGCACGATCATCTCGCTGGGCGGCTTCTCCGCCGAGGAGTTCGTGACGCTCGTGGACCGCGTGAACTCGGCCGTGCCCGCAGGCGAGATCGCCGCCGTCGAGTTCAACGTGAGCTGCCACAACGTCAACTTCGACTTCTCGACGATCCTGCAGGACGTGCTGGACGAGGCGGTGCCGCGCAGCGCCCACCCGGTGATCCTCAAGCTCTCGCCCGACTACGACTACCTGCGCAACGCCCGCCAGGCGGCGCGGGCGGGCGTCGCCGGGCTCACCGCGATCAACACCGTGAAGGCGCTGCGGCTCGACCCGCGCACGGGGCGACCCTGGCTGGCCAACCGGTACGGGGGCCTCTCCGGACGGGCGATCAAGCCGATCGGCCTGCGCGTGGTGGCCGAACTGCGCGACGCCGGCGTGACGCTGCCGATCATCGCGACCGGCGGCATCCGCACCGTGGACGACTGCAGGGAGTACTTCTGGGCGGGCGCGGACGCCGTGAGCCTCGGCAGCGCGACCTGGCTCGCGAGCTACCCCGGCTACGCGCTCGCCCCCCTGCGCGCGCTGCAGGTGCGGCGGGTGCTCGCCGCTGTGCGCCACTACGCGCCGCCGGATCGGACGATCGCGGCTGCGGACCCGGAACCCGGGCACCGGGCAACCGGACAGCACGCCGAACCGGCGCGCGACCCGACCTGAACCTCGCACGGCGTGCCTGGGAGGGCCTGCTGCCCATCAACGCACCGCGGTGCGCCCCAGGTCCGCCCGCGATCCCGCGCGATCGCCCGCCGCGAAGCCCGACCCGGACAGCGTGGTGCGCCGGGCCCGTGCGACCTGCGGGAAGGTCTCGGCGTAGGCGTGATCGACCCGGGCCGTGCGGTCGGCCAGCACGAGCGCGACCGAGCGGCCCTCCGCCGCGGAGGAGGGGCGCGTCGTCGCTTCGGCCGCGGCTTCGGCCTCGGCCTCCACCAGCCGCCGGTGCACCCGGACGGCGAAGCCGTGCAGCCACGAACGCCGGTAGGCGGCGACCGACTCGCCCGCCCATCTGGAGCGCGCCCCGGCCAGCTGGGTGCCCGCCTGGAGCAGGAGGGAGGTGTACAGCAGCTCCGCCCGCTCGCGGTCCGACGCGAACCCGAGGACCGTGACCCCGGCGACCCGCCCACCGCCCGCCTGGTGCAGCACCACCCGACAGCGCAGCGCCGAGGCCGTCCACGCCAGCAGCCGGGCCTTGCCCGCGCTGTAGGGATCGGCCATCGCGATATGGCTTGTGCCGATCTCATCGCGGCCCGGCGCTCCGGGATCGAGCCTCGCAGCGAGCAGCGCCTCGTCGATGCCGTGGCGGGCCATCATCTCGACGGCCTTCGCCGTGTAGATCTCGGCTTCCTCCGGGGTGCCCGCGCCATCGGCCTTGGCGAGGAGCTTGCGGACGGTGTCGAGCTTGTGGGCTCCCATGGCTTCCCCCTGAACGAGAACATCGAACGCATGTTTGGGCGTCGGGTAGGTGTAGCACCGGGCGCCGACAAAACCCGGCGGCCTACGCTGGACACGCCATGCCGGATCCCGCCTCCTACCGCCCAGCGCCCGGGTCCATCCCCGAGGCCCCGGGCGTGTACCGCTTCTCGGACGCCCACGGCCGCGTGATCTACGTGGGCAAGGCCAAGAGCCTGCGCCAACGCCTCAACTCCTACTTCGCCGACATCACCGGACTGCACCCGCGCACCCGCCAGATGGTCACGTCCGCCGCGCACGTCCAGTGGACGGTGGTCGCGACCGAGGTGGAGGCGCTGCAGCTCGAGTACAACTGGATCAAGGAGTTCGACCCGCGGTTCAACGTCCGCTACCGCGACGACAAGACCTACCCCGTGCTCGCGGTGACGATGAACGAGGAGTTCCCGCGGCTGCACGTCTACCGCGGGCCGCGGCGCAAGGGCGTGCGCTACTTCGGGCCGTTCGCGCACGCCTGGGCCATCCGCGAGACCCTCGACCTGCTGCTGCGCGTCTTTCCGGCGCGCACCTGCAGCGCCGGGGTGTTCAAGCGCCACGGCCAGATCGGGCGCCCGTGCCTGCTCGGGTACATCGACAAGTGCTCCGCCCCGTGCGTCGGCCGGGTCGACGCCGACGAGCACCGCCGGATCGTCACGGACTTCTGCGACTTCCTCGCGGGCCGCACCGACCACCTCATCCGGCAGCTGGAGCGCCGGATGGCGCACGCGTCGGAGGAGCTCGAGTTCGAGAAGGCCGCCCGCCTGCGCGACGACGTCGGCGCACTGCGCCGCGCCATGGAGCGGCAGGCCGTCGTGCTCGGCGGCGGCACCGACGCCGACGTCGTCGCGTTCGCCGACGACGAGCTGGAGGCCGCCGTGCAGGTCTTCCACGTGCGCGGCGGCCGGGTGCGCGGCCAGCGCGGCTGGGTGATCGACAAGGTCGAGCCGACCGACACGGCGCACCTGGTCGAGCGCTTCCTCACCCAGTTCTACGGCGAGCAGGCGGCGCTGGCGGAGTCCTCGGACGACGCCCACCAGCCGGTGCCCAAGGAGATCATCGTCCCGGAGCTGCCTCCCGAGCTCGGCTCGCTGACCGAATGGCTCTCGGGCCTGCGCGGATCGCGGGTGAGCGTGCGCGTCGCGCAGCGTGGCGACAAGCGCGCGCTCGCCGACACCGTCGCCCGCAACGCCGCGGACGCCCTCACCCAGCACAAGCTGCGCCGGGCGGGCGACCTGACCGCCCGCTCCGCCGCCCTGCAGGAGATCCAGGACGCGCTCGGCCTCGATTCGGCGCCGCTGCGCATCGAGTGCATCGACGTCTCGCACGTCCAGGGCACCAACGTGGTCGCCTCGCTGGTCGTGTTCGAGGACGGACTCGCCCGCAAGTCGGAGTACCGCCGGTTCGAGATCCGCGACGGGGCCGCGGGCGGAGATGTCGCCTCGATCGCCGAAGTGGTGCGCAGGCGCTTCCGGCGGTACCTCGCGGAGACCGGTCGACCGGACACCGATGGTGAGCGCCCCATCACCGAAGGCGATGTCGATGGGGGTAACGTCGGCTCTGCCGCGATCGAGGGATCCGGTGACGCTCCCGACACCGCGCCTGCACACCGTCCCGGCATCGACCCCGAGACCGGACGTCCCCGCAAGTTCGCCTACCCGCCGAACCTGCTGGTCGTCGACGGTGGACAGGCCCAGGTCGAGGCGGCGTCGGACGTGCTGGCCGAGCTCGGCGTCACCGACGTCGCCGTGTGCGGCCTCGCCAAGCGATTGGAGGAGGTCTGGTTGCCCGCCGAGCCCGACCCGGTGATCCTCTCGCGCACCAGCGAAGGTCTGTACCTCCTGCAGCGCGTGCGTGACGAGGCGCACCGCTTCGCGATCACCTACCACCGCCAGCGGCGGTCCAAGGGCATGACGACCTCGGAGCTCGACGCCGTGCCCGGGCTGGGGCCCGCGCGCCGCGCCGCGCTGCTCAAGCACTTCGGGTCGGTCCGCAAGCTCAAGGCGGCAGGCGTCGACGAGATCGCCGCCGTGCCGGGCTTCGGACCCTCCACGGCCGCCGCGGTGGTCGCCGCGCTCGGCGGGGAGGCGGGCGGATGACCGCGAGCCCCGTCGCACGACCGGACGACGACCGGCCCGGCATCGACGTCGTCCTGATCAGCGGGCTCTCCGGGGCCGGGCGTAGCACCGCGGCGAAGGTGCTGGAGGACCTCGGCTGGTTCGTCGTGGACAACCTGCCGCCCGCGCTGATCGCCACCATGGTCGACCTCGGGGCCCGCGCCCGCGGCGAGATCACCCGCATCGCCGTCGTCATGGACGTGCGCAGCAGGGCCTTCACCACGGACCTCGCCGCAGTGATCAAGGACCTCGACGGGCGGGGCTACCCGCCGCGTCTGATCTTCCTCGAGGCGTCCGACGCCGTCCTCGTCCGCCGCTTCGAGCAGGTGCGCCGCAGCCATCCGCTGCAGGGGTCCGGGCGGCTCGTCGACGGGATCGCCCGCGAGCGCGAGCTGCTGCGACCGTTGCGCGAGGCCGCGGACCTCGTCGTCGACACCTCGACCACCACCGTCCCGACGCTGCGCGCCACCCTGGAGCGCACGTTCGGCGCCGACTACCCGCACCACACCCGCGTCACGCTGGTGTCCTTCGGCTACAAGTTCGGGCTGCCGATGGACTCCGACCTCGTCGTCGACGTGCGCTTCCTGCCGAACCCGTTCTGGATCCCCGAGCTGCGCGAGAAGACCGGCCGGGACCAGCCGGTGCGCGACTACGTCCTCTCCCAGGAGGGCGCGGGGGAGTTCATCGAGCGCTACCTTGAGCTGCTCGGCCTCGTCGCGGGCGGCTACCGCCGCGAGGGGAAGCACTACCTCACCGTCTCCATCGGCTGCACCGGCGGCAAGCACCGCAGCGTGGCGATCAGTGAGGAGATCGCCCGGCGGCTCGCCGACAACCCGGGCATGACGGTCAGCGTCGCGCACCGCGATCTGGGGCGCGAATGACGGCTCGGGGGGGCGGATGAAAGCGGTCGCGCTGGGTGGTGGTCACGGGCTGCACGCCACGCTGTCGGCGCTGCGCCTGCTCACCGACGACGTGACCGCCGTCGTCACGGTGGCCGACGACGGCGGGTCCTCCGGTCGGCTGCGCCGCGAGCTGGGCCTGCTGCCCCCCGGCGACCTGCGTATGGCCATGGCGGCGCTGGCGGCCGACGACGAGTCCGGGCGCCGCTGGCGCGCGCTGGTCCAACACCGCTTCGGCGGCACCGGCGCGCTCGCGGGGCACGCGGTCGGCAACCTGCTCATCGCGGGCCTGATCGACTGTCTGCGCGACCCCGTCGTGGCGCTCGACACCGTCGCGGCTCTGCTCGGGGTGCGCGGACGGGTGTTGCCGATGTGCACGGAGCCGCTGGACATCGGGGCCGACGTCACAGGGCTTGGCGCCGACGCCGAGCGCGCGCACCGCATCCGCGGCCAGGTCGCCGTCGCCTCGACGCCGGGCCGCGTGCAACGGGTGTGGCTCGTGCCCGAGCGGCCGCGCGCCTGCCCGGAGGCGGTGGCCGCCGTCCTCGACGCCGACCTGGTGACGCTCGGGCCGGGGTCGTGGTTCTCCAGCGTGCTGCCCCACGTGCTCGTCCCCGGGCTGCGGGAGGCGCTGATCGAGACGCGGGCCCGGCGGATCGTCGTGCTGAACCTCGCCCCGGAGCCGGGGGAGACGGCAGGGTTCTCGCCGGAGCAGCACCTCGCCGTACTCTGCGAGCACGCCCCCGCACTGCGGGTGGATGAGGTGCTGGCCGACATCGACGCCGTGCCCGTGCCCGAGCTGCTGCACTCGGCGGCCGCGGCGATCCTCACACCCGGAGGACGGGTGCATCTGGCCCCCGTCGCCGCGAGCCCGATCGAGCCGAGCCATGACCCGGCGGCCCTCGCCGCGGCGATCGCCGCGGTGCTGGCCGACGTCGCGACCACCCCCGAGGTCGCGGCAGAAGGAAGGACGTGATCATGCAACACCTCGTCCGGAGGTCATCATGGCGATGACCGCAGCGGTCAAGGACGAGCTCTCCCGCCTCGTCGTCACCAAGCCCTGCTGCAGACGCGCCGAGGTCGCGGCGCTGCTGCGGTTCGCGGGCGGCCTGCACATCGTCGGCGGCCGGGTCGTCGTCGAGGCCGAGGTCGACACGGGCTCGGTCGCCCGGCGGTTGCGCCGCGAGATCCACGAGCTCTACGGGCACACGTGCGAGGCGCACGTGATCACCGCGGGCGGGCTCCGGAGGGGCGCGCGCTACGTCATGCGGGTGGTCCGCGACGGCGAGGGGCTGGCCCGCCAGACCGGCCTGCTCGATGCGCGCGGCCGGCCGGTGCGCGGCCTGCCCCCGCCCGTCGTCTCCGGCGGGGTGTGCGATGCGGAGGCCGCTTGGCGGGGCGCGTTCCTCGCCCACGGCTCGCTGACGGAGCCGGGCCGCAGCTCCGCGCTGGAGATCACCTGCCCGGGTCCGGAGGCCGCGCTCGCGCTGGTCGGGGCGGCGCGACGGCTGGGCATCGCGGCCAAGGCGCGCGAGGTGCGCGGCGCCGACCGGGTCGTCGTCCGCGACGGGGACGCGATCGGCGCGTTGCTCACCCGGATGGGCGCGCACGAGTCGGTGATGGCGTGGGAGGAGCGGCGGATGCGCCGCGAGGTGCGCGCCACCGCCAACCGCCTGGCCAACTTCGACGACGCCAACCTCCGCCGCTCCGCACGGGCCGCGGTGGCCGCGGCGGCGCGCGTCCAGCGGGCGATGGAGATCCTCGGGGACGACGTGCCCAACCACCTGCTCGCCGCGGGCAAGCTGCGGGCCGAGCACACGCAGGCCTCGTTGGAGGAGCTGGGTCAGCTCGCCGACCCGCCGATGACGAAGGACGCCGTCGCCGGGCGGATCCGGCGGCTGCTGCACATGGCCGACAAGCGCGCGGCGGACATGGGCATCCCGGACACCGACTCGGCCGTCACCGCGGACATGCTGGAAGAGGCCTAGGCCGTGGTCCGCGAATCAGCGACCGCGGTCTCCGCGCCCAGATGGCGAAGCCCATCGGCCGTGATCCGCGGGACCACGGCCTAGCCGCGGCGCTGGTCGACGGGCGGGAAGTCGGCATGGCGGTGCACCAGCCACCAGCGCCCGTCGATCCGGCGCAGGACGTGGGTCACCCGCAGGGTCATGACGAAGGGTTCGCCGTCGTCGACCCGGACGGTGCCCTGCTCCGTGCCGACGGTGTAGGCGAGGTCCCCGCTGACGCCGACCACGTGGTGCGCGGGCACCAGGGGGCCGCCGGAGAACCGGCTCCCCACCCACCGGAACGTCGTGGTCACCGCGTCGTGGCCGCGCTCCATCGGCCCCCACGCGCCGTACAGCGTGGCGTCGGCGGAGTCGGCCCACAGTGCGGCGTAGGGCCCCGGATCGCCGGTGCCCATCGCGCCCAGCGCCGCGGCCAGCCGGTCGAGGGTCTCGGCGAGGTCCTGCGGAATGGTCATGGTCGTCGTCATGTCGTCGCCCTTTCCCGGTCGGTGGATGTCTCGGTCAGTTGGTGTCTCGGCGGCACACGAGCAGACGGTCGCTGCCCGGCGTCGTCGCATAGGCGCATCCGGTGCGCCGGATCTCGGTGTACACCCCGTGCGCGGCCAGGTCCGCCCGCAGGCCGGGCAGGTCGGCGTAGGGCGTGCCCGACGAGGACTGCAGCGGGTAGACGCGCACCTCGCCGCGGGTCACCCTGGAAAGCTCCCGCAGCGCGGCGAGCAGCCCGCCGCGGCCGAACAGCTCCGGGTAGACGAACAGCAGGAACCCACTCAGCGCCAGGGTGAACCGGTCGTCGGGGAAGGGCAGGCGCGGGAGCGCGGCGGCCACGTACCGGGTGTCGTCGGGGACGAAGTCGGCGGCGAACCCCGCGAGCGCCGCCGACCACGTCCGCCCCAACGCCTCGGGCGAGCCGAGGTAGTCCCAGTTGAATCCCGCCGGGTGCGTGCGCTGCCACGCCCCCACCCGCTCGATGTCGGCTGCGGCCCTGGCCACCAGGCCATCGGGGTCGGCGTAGGCCGGGTCGACGCTGACGACCTCCCCACCCAGCGCCCGCACCTGCGACCCGAACGGCGACGTGCCGCCAGGACAGTCCAGGATCGGACCGGCGCGCAGGTCGTCGTCGGTGAGCAGGAACATGTCGCGGTAGGCCGCCAGCGGCCGGGGCGTCACCGCCACGGCCCCCGGCAGGGGGGCCCTCGCGAGAGCGGTCCTCACAGCGCCGCCGGTCACAGCGCCGCCGGTCACAGCGCCGCCGGTCACAGCGCCGCCACCACGGCGTCCGCGTCGGACATTGCCGCGATCTCGTCTCGCACGGCCAGCGCTTGCGCGGTGAACCCGGGGTCGGCCAACAGCCGCAGCGCGGCGTCCCGCACCCGCTCGGCCGTCGCGGCGTCCGGGCCCAGCGCCAGCCCGACGCCTGCCCGCTGCACGACCTCGGCGTTGGTGAACTGGTCGGCGCCCTGCGGGAGGACGAGCTGCGGCAGACCGTGCGCCAAGGCACCGAGCAGGACGCCCGCGCCGCCCTGGGATACGACGAGCGCGCAGTGCGGCAGCAACAGCGCGTGCGGGACGTACCGCTCGACGACGACGTGCGGCGGCTGCGGTCCCAGCGCGGCGGGATCGACGGCCGGGCCGGTCGTCACCACGACGTTCACCGGCAGGTCCCGCAAGCCGGACAAGGCCGCCGCGAGCGCCGCGGGCCCGGCGAAGACGGTGCCGAGCGTGAGATGCACGGTCCGCTCGTGCGGCAGCGTCGCGATCGCGTCCGGGAGCCGTTCTCCCGGTCCCGGCGCGGCGGGCTCCGGGCGCACGGACCGGGTGTCGGGCCATCCCGGCGGCCGCAGCGTGGGCGGGCAGATCGACAGGTAGGGCGCGTCGCGCACCGTCGCGGCGAGGTCGTCGACCCCCCAGCGGGCGCCGAGGTCGTCCAGGATCGGGTCGAAGGCCTTGACGCCCGCGACGGCGATGCCCAGCCCGTGTGTCACGTGCCGGGCGCCGGTGCGGGCCGCGACGATCGCTCCGGCGGGCTCGATCTCCTCATGGACGACGAGGTCGGGCCGCCACGCCTGCGCGCGCGGCAGGAGGTCGACGCACCGCTTGTCCGCCGCGGTCACGAAGTCCGACGGAGAGCGCGGCGGCCACCCGGCCTCGGCGAAGGTCGGCCCGACCGCCCAGGTGGCGAGTCCGATCCGCTCGACCCGCCCGACGTGGTCCGCGCCGGTGGCCAGCGCGACCTCGTGACCCGCCCGCTGCGCCGCGCGGGCGAGCGGCACGAGCGTATTGACGTGCCCGAACATCGGACAGGCCGTGAACAGGACGCGCATCAGCCCGCCCGCAACAGACGGCGCAGGATCTTGCCAGACGGCGAGACCGGGATGGCGTCGAGGAAGGCGACCTCGCGCACCTGCTTGTACGGCGCGACCCGGGCCGCGACGTAGTCGATGAGCTCCTGGGCGCCCACCGGGCTCCTGGCGACGACGAACGCCTTCGGCACCTCGCCGCAGCGCTCGTCGGGCACGCCGACGACCGCCGCGTCGGCCACCGCCGGATGCCCGCGCAGCACGGCCTCCAACTCGGCGGGCGCCACCTGGAACGCCTTCACCTTGATCAGCTCCTTGAGCCGGTCGACGACGAAGAGCACGCCGTCGCCGTCGAACCGCGCGATGTCGCCGGTGTGCAGCCAGCCCTCCTCGTCGATGGTGTGGGCCGTGGCGTCCGGCCGTCCGAGGTAGCCCGTCATCAGCGCGGGGCTGCGGATCCAGAGCTCGCCGGTCTCCGCGTCGATCCGCGCCTGCACCCCGGGCAGGAGCCGCCCGCACGAGCCCGGCACGACCGCCGAGTGGATCGGGTCGGCCGCGATCGTGGCAACGGCCTCGGTCATCCCGAAGCCCTGGGGGACGGGCACGCCGAGCCGCCCCATGCACTCCCGCTGCAGGTCGGCGCCCAGCGGAGCCGCGCCGCAGGCGACCCACCGCAGCGAGGAGAGGTCGTAGTGGGCGACGGCGGGGTGGCGCGCCAGCGCGAGGATGACCGGCGGGACCACGACCGTCTGCGTGATCCGGTGCTCCTGGATCGCGCCGAGAAACGCCGTGAGGTCGAAGCGGGGCAGCGTGACGATGGTGGCGCCGCTGCGCAGCGCGCAGTTGGCCACCACGCCCCACCCGACGGCGTGCGAGAACGGGGCGACGGCGAGCGTGCGGTCCTCCGGCCCGATCGGCAGCGCGGCGAGCGTCTGCACGACGTTGACCATGCACGCCCGATGGGTGAGCATCACGCCCTTGGGCAGGCCGGTCGTGCCGCTGGAATAGGGCAGCAGGGCGAGGTCCGCCGCCGGATCGATGCGGACGTCCGGCACGGGATCAGCGCAGGCGAGCAGTTCGGCGAGCCCGACCGCGCCGTCGCCGGTCCCCTCGAGGAGCACCAGTCGCGTGCCCACGCCTGCCCGCTCGACGGCCGCGCGGGCGACCGTCAGCAGCGGGTGCACGGTGGCCAGGAACCGGGCGCGGGAGTCGCGCAGCTGGGTGGCCAGCTCGTCGGGCGACCAGAGGGGGTTGAGGCCGCTGACGACCCCGCCAGCCGCGATCGCGCCGTGGCAGGCCACGAGCCACTCGGGCGCGTTCGGGGCGAGGATCGCGAAGACGTCCCCCTTGCGGAGGCCCTCGGCCGCGAGCCCCGCGGCGACCCGTTCCACCTGGTCGGCGAGCTCGGCGTAGCTCAGCGAGCGGCCCGTCGCGGCGTCGACGACCGCGGGATGGTCGGCCCGCTCCCGCGCATCAGCGAGGAGGAACGCGGTGAGCGGGACGTCGGGCACATCCGGGTCGGGCCACGGGCTGTGTCTGATCTCGGCGCGCACGACGGTGTGCGATGTGCTGGTCATGCCATCCTCCACGGGATCAGGGGTCCGCCGGGTTCACCGCGGGTCACCGGGTCACAGCGGGTCGATGGCGACGGGGAGGGCCGCCAGGCCGTGCATGAGGACGCTGGGTCGCCACCGCAGTTCTCCGGCGGGCACCGCGAGGCGCAGGTCCGGGAAGCGCGCGAGCAGGCTCCCCACCGCGATCCGGCCCTCCATCCGGGCGAGCGGCGCGCCCAGACAGTGGTGCACGCCGTAGCCGAACGCGAGGTGCGGGCCGTCGGCCCTGCCGGGGTCGAACGTGTCGGGGTCGGCCAGCAGGCTCGGGTCCCGGCCCGCGGTGAGCAGGCCGGGGATCACCAACTGGCCCGCGGGGATCACGGTGTCCCCGATCCGCAGCGGCGCGGTGGTCCAGCGGAACGTCGCGACCTGCACGGGCCCCGCGAAGCGGAGCAGCTCCTCGATCGTCGCGGGCAGGCGCTCCGGCTCGGCGCGCAGGAGCGCGAGCTGCTCGGGATGGGTCAGCAGGGTGTGCATCCCGTTCCCGATGAGGTTCACCGTGGTCTCGTGGCCCGCGATGAGCAGCAGGAACGCCATGGACGTCAGCTCGTCCTCGGTGAGCCGGTCGTCCTGGTCGCGCGCCGTGACCAGCGCCGACATCAGGTCGTCCGCGGGAGCCGCACGCTTGGCGACGACCAGGCCGCGCACGAAGCCGACGAGCGCGGTCGCGGCGGCGACCCAGGCCTCCGCGCCGACGGCGGACCCGCCCGCCACGGTCGTCGACCAGTCCCGGAACTCCGCCTGCACCCCGAGCGGTACGCCGAGCAGCTCCGAGATCACGGCGATCGGCAGCGGGTAGGCGTACGTGGCGATCAGATCGGCGGGACCGTCCTCGGCGAGGTGTACCGCGAGGTCGTCGAGGAGCGCGTCGGCGATCTGCTGGACGCGGGGGGCGAGCGCGTCGACGCGACGGCGGGTGAACGCCGTCGACACCAGACGGCGCAGCCGGGCGTGGTCGGGCGGGTCGCGGTGCAGGAGGTCGCTGTTGATCGCGGCGTCGATCTCGGGCGGCAGCAGGCCGCCAGTGGACGGGCGGGCGGGCTGCTTGGACAGGCGGGGGTCGGCGAGGGCGGCCCGGACCGCCTCGTACCCGGTGACGAGCCAGCCGGGCGTCCCGCTCGGCAGCTCGATCCGGTGCACGGGTCCGCGGTCGGCGAGCGCGGCGTAGGCGGCGTTCCGCTCACCCGGCCCCGCCGGGCCGAACAGCGCGGCGGGCGTGGGGGGCGCACTGGACGGGGCGGTCATCCGAAGACGACCTCCCGCTGTGCGGCGAACCGCCCCCCGACGATCCGCAACAGCACCCGCAGCGGCCGCCCGGCGTCCCCGAGGAGGGCGGCCTGCTCGTCCTCGGTGGCGTGGGCGGCCACCCACGGCGCGACGAACGCGATTGCGTGCAGCGAGAGGTTGCCGCGGAAGCGGCGCTGCAGCCTGCGGTAGTCCGCGACGCGCACGTAGCGCCTGATCATCGGGAACACGACGCGCTCCTCGTCGGCGATGTGCCGGTCGAGCAGGCGCGACAGCTCGGCGAGGACGGCGGCGAGCGTCGCGGCCTGCGCACGGTCATCCGGCGCCGCCGCGATCCGCGCCGCGACCTGCTCCGCGGTGTCCAGCAGCGGGTCGAGCTCGCCGTGGTCGCCGGTCAGCTCCGCGAGCCCCCGGCCTCGGCCGCCACCGCGAGCAGGACCGGCCACACGTGCTCGTCCTCGACGTGGTGGTGGCTGCGGATCTCGGCGCTGATGCCCGCGAGGTACGCGCGGAACGCGGCTGCTCTTCGCGCATCGAAGGGTTCGTGGCCCCGCGCTACGCCCTCGGCCACCTCGGCGAGGCGGCGCACGTCGGTCGTCATCGCGCGGTGCACGACCGTGTAGTCCAGGAGGTCCGGCGCGGGCTCGTCGGGGCGCCGGGGAAGGGTCGCAGTGGTCATGCGATCCGTTCTAGGCGCCCGGGACAACCCGCGCGTCGGTAGTCGCTACCGACTTAAGTACCGGGCGGCGGCCTCGCGGCGGGTGCGGACGCCGAGCTTGTCGAGGATCGCGGCGACGTGCGAGTCGACCGTCCGCACCGACAGCACCAGGCGGCGGGCGATCTCCGCGTTGGTCAGCCCTTCGGCCAGCAGCGCGTGCACGTCGAGCTGCCGGTCGGTGAGCCCGGCGGGGTTGGCCCGGGTGCTCGCCGAGCGGCGCCGCGGCACGCGCGTCATCCCGAGCTCTCGCAGCCTGAGCCGGACGCGGTGCGCCGCGGGCGCGGCCCCGAGGTCCTCCAGGACGTGCACCGCCTCGACCGTCGGCGCCACCTCGCCCGACTCGGCCAGCTCCAGCGCCCGTTCGTACGGGTCGCGCAGCGCCGCCCAGCCCTCGGCGGCGGCGCGCCAGTCCCCACGCAGCCCGGCGGCCCACGGCCCGGCAGGCGTGGCGGGCGGTTCGACCGGTACGCCCGCCCTGGTGGCGTAGCGCAGCACCTCGGCCCACGCGGGGCCCGCCGTCGGGCGGCCCGCGTGCGGCCGCCACGCGCGCACCAGCCCGGCGATCCGGTCGGGGCGGTCGGCG
The DNA here is from genome assembly GCA_963770115.1 of uncultured Actinomycetota bacterium. Taxonomy (GTDB): domain Bacteria; phylum Actinomycetota; class Actinomycetes; order Mycobacteriales; family Pseudonocardiaceae; genus Pseudonocardia. Next base: position 147,366 of record CAVYOT010000003.1, on the reverse strand, counting down.
AGCCAGGCCCACTCCGCGAGGGCGGCGCCCGCGAGGGCGAGCTCGGTGACCGTGCGCTGCCGCAGCGCCGCCTCCCACGCGCCCTCCAGCCACTTCTCCGCCTCCGGAGCACCGCGCCGGGCCAGCAACCTGCCATAGGGGCCCGCCGCGTTCGGCATCCCCGGCTCCTCGCCGTCGACGATCCCGCGCAGGCCCTCCTCCGCCGCCGTCCAGTCCCCGCGGCGCAGTGCGAGCAGGGCGCCGTGCACCTCGAGGTTGTGGGCGTGCGAGGAGAAGCCGCGCTCCCTGGCGAACGCCAACCCGTCGGCGACGCAGCGCTCCAGCTCGTCGAGCCGGTGCAGCCGGAAGCACAGCTCGCCGAGGTTGGTGTAGCCGCGCGCCGCGACCTCGTGGAACCCGTTGTCCAGCGCCGAGCGCAGGCTTTCCCGCAACATCGCGAGGCGGGCGTCGTCGTCCAGGCCTGCGCGGGCGATGCTCGTGTAGTTGCGGCAGAGCGCGACGAGGTCGACCCGTCCCGCCGACGTCGCGAGCGCGTCCGCGCGCCGGAGGATGGCGTCCGCTTCCCCGGAACGCTCGGTGAGAGCCCGGACCGCGCCGAGGTAGGTCATGGCGAACGCCCTGGCGGACGGCGCGCCGTCCGCGTCCAGGAGCGTGACGGCCTCCGCCGCCGCGGCGTCGGCCCCGCCCGGGTCCCCCGCCATGAACCGGTGCCGCGACAGCCGCACGAGCCCCTCGGCCAGCGCACGTCGGCCGGAGCCCTCCTCCGTGTTCCGCCTGCGCAGCCGCACGGCCCGCTCGCCGCCGCGCAGTGCCTCGGCGAACCGGCCCGCGTTGTAGAGCTCCCAGGCGTGTTCGTCGACGAGCCGGGCCAGCTCGGCGTCGGTCAGCCGGTGGGCGTGGCGCAGCGCGGCGGAGAAGTGGGCGAGGGCCTGCCGGTGCGAGCCCGCCGCGGCGGCCTCCCGCCCGGCGAGCGGGGCGAAGCGGCTGACGGTCGCGCTGTCGTCGGCCTGCACGGCGTGGTGCACCAGTCGGGCCAGGTCGGGGGCGGGCCGGGCCTGCAGCGCCGCGACGACCGCGCGGTGCAGCGTGCGCCTGCGCAGCCGGGGGAGGCTCTGCTCGACGGCCTGGCGGGCCAGCTCGTGGCGGAAGGTCAGGCCGTCCGCGCGGGACGTCACGATCCCGCGGGCCTCGGCGTCGGCCAGCGCGTCGAGGTGCTCGCCGAGGAGGGCGTGCGCGAGGTCCAGCCCGACGATCGTGGGCACCACCGACAGCTGCTCGACCGCGGCGCGGGCGTCGTCGTCGAGCCTGCTCACCCGGGCCAGCACGGCGTCGGACACAGAGGCGGGCACGCCGGGGCCCGCGGCCGCGAGCGCCTCGGTGACGTAGAAGGGGTTGCCGCCGGTGAGCGTGTGCAGCCGGTGCGGGTCCCAGCTCGAGCCTGCGGCGAGCCCGACCACCGCGGCGGAGCTGAGCGACCGCAGCGGCAGCCGGACGACCGGACCGCCGACGAGCGAGCCGAGCAGGCGGTGGACCGGATGGGCGGTCGGCGCGTCGTCGCGGTAGGTGAGGACGAGCACCGCGGGCAGGTCGGCGAGCCTGCGCGCCAGGTAGCCGAGCACGTCGAGGGTGGCGTCGTCGGCCCAATGCAGGTCCTCGACGACGACGGCGGTGACCCGCGGGCCGGACAGCTCCGCCACGGCGGCGGCGAAGACGTCGGCGCCCGAGCGCAGCGCCGACTCCAACGGTCCCGCGCTGCCCGCGACCGCGTCGCGCAGCGGCCCGAGCGGGCGGGCGGCGACGAGGTCGTCGCAGCCGCCCACCAACAGCCGCGCCTGCCCGGCCACCTGCTCGGTGAACGCCCGCACGAGGCTCGTCTTGCCGATCCCGGCCTCGCCGCTGACCAGCACGACCGAGCCGCGGCGGCGGGCCGCCCCGCGCACCGCCCCCGTCAGCGCATCCAGCTCCCCGGTGCGCTCCAGCAGGGCGACCATGCGTCCACCGTGGCAGCCCGGCGCGGCCGGGGAAAGTCCGATCTGACCGTTTCCCGGGCGGACCGGCGTCACGCGGCTTCGGATGCGACCGACGCGAGGATCTCGGCCACGAGCCGGGGGATCAGGGCGTCGGTGGAGAACCGGTAGCCGAACTCGGCGTAGGCCACCAGCTCGCGGTACGCGAGCTCGCCGAGCGGTCCGGGGTACGTCCGCCGCGCGTGCAGCGCCGCGGCCCGCACGCGGGAGCGCTCGTGCACCGCGAGCGCCGTCGCGGTGCCGTGCAACGGACCGGTTCCGGGAACCGTCGTGAATGGCATCGTGCTCACCTCCTGGTTCGGGTCGAATCCCGTATGCCGCGAAGAGAGCCGCCGACCGGCCGGTGATACGGCGAGTGTTGTGGATCGATTCCGAGACTGCCGGTCCCGATACCGGAGCCGGACGCTAGGGTGGGGCACGACCAGGTACTTCCCTAGCGAGGAGGCACGGCGTGACGGTGCGTGTGGGCGTCAACGGATTCGGCCGGATCGGGCGCAACTTCTGGCGCGCGGTCGACGCGCAGAAGCAGGCGGGCGACACGGACATCGAGATCGTCGCTGTCAACGACATCACCGACAACGCGACGCTCGCCCACCTGCTCAAGTACGACTCGATCCTCGGCCGCCTGCCGCACACCGTGTCCTCCACCGATGACGAGATCGTCGTCGACGGCAAGGGCTTCAAGGGCCTCGCCGTGCGCGACCCCGCCGAGCTGCCGTGGAAGGACCTCGGCGTGGACGTCGTGGTCGAGTCCACGGGCCTGTTCACCAAGCGCGACGCCGCGGCCAAGCACCTCGACGCGGGCGCGAAGAAGGTCGTCATCTCCGCGCCTGCCACGGGCGAGGACCTCACGGTCGTCAAGGGCGTCAACGACTCCGCCTACGACGGCAGCCAGACGATCATCTCCAACGCCTCCTGCACCACCAACTGCCTCGCGCCGCTGGCCAAGGTGCTCGACGACCTGCTGGGCATCGAGCGGGGTCTGATGACCACGATCCACGCCTACACCCAGGACCAGAACCTGCAGGACGGCCCGCACAAGGACCTGCGCCGCGCCCGCGCGGCCGCGCTGAACATCGTGCCCACCTCCACGGGGGCCGCGAAGGCCATCGGGCTCGTGCTGCCGCACCTCAAGGGCAAGCTCGACGGCTACGCCCTGCGCGTGCCGATCCCCACCGGCTCGGCGACCGACCTCACTGTCAACGTCCGCAAGGAGGGCACGGTCGAGGAGATCAACGCCGCGTACAAGGCCGCGGCCGAGGGCGAGCTCAAGGGCGTCCTGAGCTACTCCGACGACCCGATCGTCTCCTCCGACATCGTCACCGACCCGCGCGTCCTGCATCTTCGACGCGCCGCTGACGAAGGTCATCGGCAACCAGGTCAAGGTCGTCGGCTGGTACGACAACGAGTGGGGCTACTCCAACCGCCTCGTCGACATCACGGCCCTGGTGGCCACGACGCTGTGAAAACGCATGAGCGATCTGATCGAGGAGGGCGTCGCAGGGCGCACCGTGCTGGTGCGCTCGGACCTCAACGTTCCCCTCGACGGCACGCGGATCACCGACGACGGACGCATCCGCGCTTCGGTGCCCACGCTCTCGGCGCTGCGCGACGCGGGCGCCCGGCTCGTGGTCACCGCGCACCTGGGGCGGCCGAAGGGCGGCCCGGACCCGAAGTACAGCCTCGCGCCCATCGCCGCGCGGCTGGGTGAGCTGCTGGGCGCCGACGTCACGCTCGCGAACCTCGGCGAAGAGGCCGAGGCCGCGGTCGCCGCGCTCCAGGACGGCGGCGTCGTCCTCGTGGAGAACATCCGCTTCGACCCGCGCGAGACCAGCAAGGACGAGGCGGAGCGCGGCGCGCTCGCCGCCGAGCTGGCCGCGCTCGCCGGGCCGTCGGCGGCGCGTTCGTGTCCGACGGGTTCGGCGTCGTGCACCGCAAGCAGGCGTCGGTCTACGACGTCGCGCGGCTGCTGCCCGCCTACGCGGGTGGGCTGGTGCTGGCCGAGGTCGAGGTGCTGCGGCGGCTCACCGGCTCCCCGGAGCGGCCGTACGCGGTCGTGCTGGGCGGATCGAAGGTCTCCGACAAGCTCGCGGTGATCGACGCCCTGCTGCCCAAGGTGGATGCGCTGCTCGTCGGCGGCGGCATGTGCTTCACGTTCCTGGCCGCGCAGGGCTACGGCGTCGGCACGTCGCTGCTGGAGAGCGACCAGATCGGCACCTGCCGCACACTGCTGGAGTCCGGGAAGATCGTGCTGCCGACCGACGTCGTCGTGGCGGAGGCGTTCTCCGCCGACGCCGCCCGGCGGACCGTCGGCATCGACGCGATCCCCGACGGATGGCTGGGCCTGGACATCGGACCGGAGTCCGTGGCCGCGTTCGCCGACGTGCTCGCCCGCGCGAAGACGGTCTTCTGGAACGGGCCGATGGGCGTGTTCGAGATGGCGCCGTTCGCCGAGGGCACCCGCGGCGTGGCGCAGGCGATCATCGACGCCGACGCCTTCTCGGTCGTCGGAGGCGGCGACTCCGCCGCCGCCGTCCGTGCGCTGGGCCTGGCCGAGACCGGGTTCTCCCACATCTCGACCGGCGGCGGCGCATCATTGGAGTTCCTGGAGGGCAAAGCCCTTCCGGGAGTGTCGATTCTGGAGTCCTAAGTGGCACGCAAGCCCGCTGATCGCGGGCAACTGGAAGATGAACCTCACGCACCTCGAGGCCATCGCCCTCATGCAGAAGTTCGCCTTCGCACTGCCCGAGAAGTACTACGACAAGGTCGAGGTGGCGGTCCTGCCGCCGTTCACGCACATCCGCAGCATCCAGACCATGATCGACGGCGATGGCCTCTCGATGGTGCACGGCGCGCAGGACCTCTCACCGCACGACGCCGGGGCCTACACCGGTGACGTGTCCGGCGTGATGCTCGCGAAGCTGGGGTGCCGCTACGTCATCGTCGGGCACTCGGAACGCCGCGCGTACCACGGCGAGACCGACGATCTCGTCAACGGCAAGGTGCGCGCGGCGATCCGCAACGGCATCGCGCCCATCCTCTGCGTCGGCGAGGGCCTTTCCGTGCGCGAGACGGGCGAGCACACCGGGCACTGCACGGCCCAGCTCACCGCGGCGCTGGCGAAGGTCACCGCCGAGCAGGCGAAGGACCTCGTCGTGGCGTACGAACCGATCTGGGCCATCGGCACCGGCCGGGTGGCGAGCCCCGCCGACGCGCAGGAGGTGTGCGCCGCGCTGCGGGGCACCCTCTCGTCGTTGTACGGGGATGAGCACGCCGCGGGCACCCGCATCCTCTACGGCGGGTCGGTGAAGGCGAACAACGTCGCGGAACTGATGAGGGGCGAGGACGTCGACGGCGCGCTCGTGGGCGGAGCGAGCATCGACGTCGAGGAGTTCCCGAAGATCTGCGCGCTGGCCGCGGGCGGGCCCCTCCCCTGAGGAGATGTGGGGTCACGCCGGGTAACATGGCGGGCCCGTGACGAGAACGAGGACGTCGGATGCAACTCGCTCTACAGATCGTATTGATCATCACCAGCGTGCTGCTGGTGCTGCTGATCCTGCTGCACCGCGGCCGCGGCGGTGGTCTGTCCACATTGTTCGGCGGCGGGATGCAGTCGAGCCTGTCCGGCTCCAGTGTCGTCGAGCGCAACCTCGACCGGTTGACGCTGTTCGTCGGGGCGATCTGGGTGATCGCGATCATCGGGTCCGGGCTGCTCGTGAAGTTGGGGGTCTGAGGGACATGGCGATGTCAGGCGGCAACGCGATCCGGGGCACGCGCGTCGGGGCCGGGCCGATGGGCGAGTCGGAGCGGGGCGAGACCGCGCCGCGCCAGTTCATCTCCTATTACTGCGCCAGCGGGCACGTCACCACGCCGTCGTTCGCGGCCGATGCGGAGATCCCGGACTCGTGGGACTGCCCGCGCTGCGGCCTGCCCGGTGGCCGGGACAACGAGCACCCGCCCGCCGCGCCCCGCACCGAGCCGTACAAGACCCACCTCGCGTACGTGAAGGAGCGCCGCAGCGACTCCGACGGGGCCGCCATCCTGGAGGAAGCCCTGGGCAGGCTGCGGGCCTCGCGCGAACTCTGACCGCCGCGGCGCTGACAACAACAGCGGCTTGATCAGCACATGGGGGACATGAGCGCCGTATGTGGCGTGCATGTCCCCGAAACAGCGACCAAAGGCCTGGGCCTGCGGGGTGGGGGCTCGGCGAGGTCGGGTGACGCTAGCCCGACGGCAGGTGCGCGAGCTGGTCGCTGATCGCGGACGCCAGCGTCGCGCTGGCCGTCGAGGCCGGGATGGCCGAGGCCGCCACCTGCACCACCTGGTCGCCGCGCACGAGCACCCCGTAGACGAGGTCCCCGTCGAACCGGCACACGAAGCCGCCGTCGGCCGCGTCGACGTCCACGCGGGACCCCTTGCGGCACAGCTGGGCGAGCAGCTCACGCTCCGCCGCCGGGTCGGCCTGCGTCCGCGGGAAGAGCGACACCGTGAGGAAGGCCGGGCCCCCGGGGCTCGCAGGTGCGGGTCCGGCGTCGTAGACGCAGCGGGTGTCGTTGGCCGTCGACTGGTCGGGGGTCCAGGTGACGTCGGTCGCGCTCGTCAGCGCGGTCGTGTTCAGCACGCACGCGGCGGGCGGGTCGGGCAACGGCGCACTCGGCAGCGGGGGGTCGGCGCCGCATCCCGCGACCGCGGCAGCCACCATCGCGGCGCTCACCGCGGCCAGCACCCGGTACCCCCCCGCACCGGCCGCCGCCCCACGCGGCCCGGAAGCGGCGCGCGCCGCGGGGTCGCAGGGGCACACGGCTCGAGGATGCGGGGCAGTGGTCGTCGCGTCGGGCGCCTTCGCAGACCGCGTGTGCGCCTCGCAGACCCCGGGGACCCTGTGGTGCGCACACCCGCTCTGCGCAGTGGGCGAGAAGCCGTCCCGGCGGCGGGCCGCGGCGGGCGGTGAGCCGCGGGGACGCGGACGGACGGGGATCATCGACCGGCCAGTATCGCGTCGGCCAGCTCGCGGAACGCCCCGTGACCCCCCGCCGCGCGGCAGTGGTGGACGGCCGCAGCGCGCGCGGCGGGAACGGCGTCGGCAGGGCAGGCGGCCAGGCCCACCGCGCGCAGCAGCTCGACGTCGTGCACGTCGTCGCCGATGAACGCCACCTCGTCGAGCGACAGCGACCAGCGCGCGCACAGGTCCTTCGCGTCGGCGAGCTTGTCCGCCGTGCCCGCGCGCAGGGCGTCGACCCTCAGCTTCGCCGCCCTCGCGTGGATCTGCGGCCCGTCCTCGCTCGTCAGGATGCCGGTGCGGATCCCGGCGTTGCGCAGGAGCTCGAACCCCTTGCCGTCGCGGGCGCTGTAGGTCTTGGACTCGCTGCCGTCGCTGGAGTAGGTCATGCCGTTGTCGGTGAGCACGCCGTCGACGTCGGTCAACACGAGCCGGATCCGCGCCGCCCCCGGCGCGGGCTCGACCGGGCGCTCCCGGCGGCGCAGCAGCGCGTCGACGATCACGAGATCGCTGGGCTCGTCGACCTCGGTGTAGCTCTCCTCCGGCATCTCCCACAGCCCGATCCGGCCGCTGATGCGCACGCCGGTGCGCTCCAGCGCCGCCCGGCTCGTGAGGTACAGCGCTCCGTTCTCCACGAGGTGCCCCGCCAGCTGCTGGCGGCGGGGCCGCGCGGCGGGGTCGTAGTCGGACCGGGCCCCGTCCGACGCCTCCTCCCAGCGGAACCGGCGCTGGCGCACCACCGACAGCACGCTGTCGAAGCCCGCTTCGAGCAGGGCGTGCGCGCCGTCGAGGTCCTCGGCGCGCAAGAGCGGGCTGGTGGCCTGCACGAGCCCGATCTCGTCGACGCCCGCGGCCTCGGGGGTGTCCAGGACGTCCAGCAACACGCTCTCGGTGGTGGCGGTGTCCGACGCCGTGGCGGGGGAGCGGGCGGGCAGCCCCACCCGGCCGGGCCAGGTCGCCGTCACGTGATCCCGCACCACGGGGTCGTCGGTGGACACGAGCACCCTGTCGACGCAGCGTGCGCCGAGCGCGGCCTCGACCGTCCAGTCCAGCAGCGGACGGCCGCCAACCCGCGCGAGGTTCTTGCCCGGGATCCCCTTGCTCCCCGCGCGGACGGGGATGACGACGGCGAGTGTCATGCCCGCCACTTCAGCTTCTCGCGCTGCGCCTCCTCGATGGGCAGCACCTCGCTGGGCTTGTAGGTGAGCGCCTTGGCGACGTTGCGCAGGTCGCGCGCCAGCTTGCGCATCCCGTCGGGTTCCAGCGACGCCGCGTGGTCGGTGCCCTTGCTGGTGCGGTCCAGGGTGAAGTGCCGCTCGACGTACTGCGCGCCGAGCGCGAGCGCGGCGACGTCGGCGGCGATACCCAGGTGGTGGCCCGAGAAGCCCACGGCGTGTGCGTCTGCCCCGTAGGCCTCGCACAGCCGCTGCACCTCCAGCAGACAGATGTCCTCGAACGGCACCGGATAGCCCGACGTGCACGCGTACAGGACGAGGTCGCCCAGCCTGCCCCGGTCCCGGAACAGCGCGACGATCCGCTCCTCCTCCGCGCGGGTCGTCATGCCCAGCGAGAGGTGGATGATCCCGCCGAACTCCGCGCACAGCAGCTCCAGCAGCTCCACATGCTGGTTGGTCGCCGACGGGATCTTGACGAACCGCGGCCCCATCCCGACGACGGCCTTCGTCGAGGGCATGTCCCACACGCTCGTGCTGTACTCGACGCCGCATTCGCCTGCGTAGCGGGCGAGCTCCGCGTGCTGGTCGATGTCGAACTCGAGGAACTCCCGGTGCTCGCCGTAGCTCGTGCCGAACGCGTGGCGCGGCTCGGGGTGCGGAGCGCTGAACTGCTCGGGTGTGAGCAGGGTGGCCGGGTCGCGCTTCTGGAACTTGACGGCGTCGACCTCGCAGAACCGGGCGGCCACCGAGATCATCCGCTTGGCGAGTTCGAGGTCGCCGCCGTGGTTGCAGCCGATCTCGGCGATGACGTAGGGAGCAGGCACGCTCCCGATTGTCGTCCGCTCCGCGGTGTCGGCGCACCCGGGGCCGGTCTTTCCTTGACCGTCCGTTAACGTCCAGCCGATGGAGAGCGCAGGCGCCGTGTGCACGACGAGCAGGCAGGTCCTTGCCGACCTCGTGCGCTGCTACGCCCGCCACGATCCGCCACGCACCGTCACCATCGTCGGCAACGCGCCGCTCTCCGAGTGCCCCCGCCGGGCGGCCATGATCGACGACAGCGACCTCGTCGTGCGCATGACCACGTTCGCCCTCGACGTACCGGGCGGGCCGCCGAGCGCCGGGCGGCGCACCGACGTCGTTCTGCTGCACCGGGCGGTCATGCCGGGTCCCGGCACGTTCCGCGACCACGGCTCGCGCCTCTATCTGCTCGTCGAGCCCGGGCGGCTGCACTGGGAGCGGGAGGACCGCCCCGACTGGTGGCCCGTCGAGGCCGTCTCGGTGCCCAACCAGGTGTTCACCGTCGCCTCTGAAGGAGCTGATGGGCATCCCCGCCGACGAAGCCGCGTGGCCCACCACCGGCACACTCGCCGCGTACGTCTTCTCGGAGCTGTTCCCGGAGGCGGTGCTGCGCCTCACGGGCACGACGGTCACCGACCGGCCGGAACAGACCGTGTTCGCGCACGGCTGGGGACCCGCGGTGCCGGTCACCGCCGAGCATCGGCTCGCGGCGGAGGGCGCGCTGCTGCGCGCGTGGGCGGCGCGCGGCCGGATCGAGCTGGTCGCATGAACGCGCGGCTGCGCAGCACTCTGGTCGCTCCGGTGCGGCCGCTGCTCGCGCGCCTCCAGACCCGCATCGACAACGCCGTGCGCGCGGGCGAGGAGCACCGCGAGGGGCGGCTGCAGCAGGTCGCGGCCCAGCTGCGCGACGAGCAGGCCACCGAGGCCGCGCTCCAGCATCGGCTCCGCGACGAGCGCCTTGGCGAGCTCTCCGGTCGCGTCGGCGAGCTGGATGACCAGCTGCGCCGGATCAGCGCCCAGCTCGTGGCCCTCGAGCAGCGCGTCGGCGACCTGGAGCGGCCCGCCGTCGACCTCGCCGCCGACGACGCCGACCGCCGCGAGGCCCGTTCGCTGATCGACGAGGTGCGCGTCGAGCACGGCCGCGCGCAGGCAGGTCTCGCGGCCATCGCCTACTACGAGGAGCGCATCGCCCGCCTGGAGCAGACCATGGATGGGGAGCGCTGCTCTGGTGCCGGATGATCGGCGGCGCTAGCGTCCGGACATGACGCGCTGGACGCTGCCCCCCGACAAGATCCCCACGGCGTGGTTCAACGTGGCGCCGCACCTCACCTCGCCGCCGCAGCCGCCGCTGCACCCCGGCACGCGTGAGCCGATCGGGCCCGACGACCTCGCCCCGCTCTTCCCGATGGCGTTGATCGGCCAGGAGGTGAGCGCCGAGCCGTGGATCGACGTGCCGGGCGAGGTGCTCGACATCCTGCGGCTGTGGCGGCCCACCCCGCTCGTCCGCGCGGTCCGGCTGGAGAAGGCGCTCGGCACCCCGGCGCGGATCTACTTCAAGGACGAGTCGGTGTCGCCCGCGGGGAGCCACAAGCCCAACACCGCTGTGCCGCAGGCGTTCTACAACGCCAAGGAGGGCATCGCGCGGCTGTCCACCGAGACAGGCGCGGGGCAGTGGGGCACCGCGCTCGCGTTCGCCTGCGCGCAGTTCGACCTCGAACTGAAGGTCTACATGGTGCGCGCCTCCTACGACCAGAAGCCGTACCGGCGGATCGCGATCGAGACGTGGGGTGGGTCCGTCGTGCCCTCGCCGGTCGACGAGCCCGACCACCCCGGCTCGCTGGGCTCCGCGATCTCCGACGCGGTGCGCGACTGCATCGGCCGGGCCGACACGCACTACGCGCTCGGTTCGGTGCTCAACCACGTGCTGCTGCACCAGACCGTGATCGGGCTGGAGGCCAAGGAGCAGCTGGCCATGGCGGGAGAGCGGCTGCCCGACGTCGTCATCGCGCCCTGCGGCGGCGGCTCCAACCTCGGCGGGATCGCGTTCCCGTTCGTGCCCGACGCGGGGGTGCGGCTGATGGCCGTCGAGCCGCTGTCGTGCCCGACGCTCACCCAGGGCCGGTTCGAGTACGACTTCGGCGACACCGCCGGGCTGACCCCGCTGATCAAGATGTACACGCTCGGCCACGACTTCATACCGCCGTCGATCCACGCGGGCGGCCTGCGCTACCACGGCGACTCGCCGTTGATCTCCCAGCTCGTGCGCGACGGGCGGATGGAGGCGGTGGCCTACCCGCAGGGCAAGGTCTTCGACGCCGCGGTGCAGTTCGCGCGCACCGAGGGCAAGATCCCGGCCCCCGAGGCCGGGCACGCCATCCGGGCCGTGATCGACGAAGCCCTCGCGGCGAAGGAGTCCGGCGAGGAGAAGGTGATCCTCTTCAACTTCTGCGGCCACGGATTCCTGGACCTGTCCGCCTACGACGACTACCTCAACGGCAGGCTCCCGGACGAACAGGGCTAGCAGCGGGGGTCGGCGTCCGGCGCCGCAGCAGGTGCCGGACGACGTGCCGGGCGTCGCGGTCGAGACCCTGCAGCGTCCCCGAGGCCAGGGCGTACTGGAAGTCGAGGCCGAGGAAGTAGACGCCGGGCTCGGCCGCGATCCCGCGGTCGTGGATGGGCGCGCCGTCGGGCCCGAACACCGGCAGGTCGAGAAAGGCGTGGTCGGGCGTCGAGCCGGTGCACCAGACGACGGTCGCGACGTGGGGTGCGGTGCCATCGTCGGCGACCGGGCGGCCCGCCCTGACCTCGGTGATCCGACCGGTTCGCACGACGCCCGCCGCGTCCAGGTCGGCGAGCTTGTTGCGGATGAGATTGACGCCGTGCCCGCGGAACTGCTCCGCCATCCGACGCCCCATCGGCGTGGCGAGCGTCAGCACGTGCCGCTGCACGAACATCACGACGGGCAGCATGGCGCGCGCGAACGGCCCGTCGATGTCCACGGGCACCTGGCCCGGATGCCGCCCGGCCAGCCACGTCGGATGCCCGGCCGCGGCGCTCTCGAGCGCGATGTCGGTGCCGGAGTTGGCCGCGCCGACCACCAGCACGCCGCCGGGTGCGAGCTGACCGGGGTTGCGGTAGTCCAGGGAGTGCAGCTGGGTGAGGCCCGCGTCAAGGTCACGGGAGAGCGCGGGCACGACGGGCCGGGTGTGCGCGCCCGTGGCCACCACGACGTTGGCGCAGGTGTAGGTGTCGCCCTCCGCCTCGACCACGAGATCCGCGCCAGCGCCTGCGACCCGATCGACCCGCACGCCGGTGCGCACCGGGAGGTCGAACCGCCCGGTGTAGGCCTCGAGGTAGTCGGCCAGCTCGTCGCGGGTCGGGAAGCCGCGCACCGGGATCCGCCAGCCGGGCAGGCTCGCGTAGCGGGCGAGGCTGAACAGCCGCAGGCCGTCGTAGTGCCTGCGCCAGCTGTCGCCGACCCGGGACCGCTCCTCCAGGACGACGAAGGGAGTGCCCGCCCGCCGCAGGTGGTAGGCCGCGACCAGCCCGGCGGGACCGCCGCCGATGACAACGGTGTCGATCGTCCTCTTCATGGACCGCACGCTAGAAGCCGATCGGCCGCGGCCGCTTCGGTCGGACCACCCATTGCGATCCTGCGCGGAGCGGAAGATCTGCGTAGCCCGTTCAGACGAGCCCGTGCTCGAACGCCCAGGCCGTGGCGGCGGCCCGGCTGGCGAGGCCGAGCTTCGCGAGGATGTTGCTGACGTGCCGCGCGACCGTCTTCTCCGACAGCACCAGCCGGTGCGCGATCACCCGGTTCGTCACGCCGGTGGCGACCAGCCGCAGCACCTCGCATTCGCGCGGCGACAGCGGACCTGCCGGGTCGGGGCAGGCGGTCGCGGCACCCAGGTGCGCGAGCGTCGCCTGCGCTGCGGCGGTTTCCATCGCGGCCGCGTCGCGGTCGCCGAGCGCGGCACAGGCGTCCGCGACCAGCAGCCGGGTGCGCGCCGCCTCGTAGGGCACCTCCAGCTCCCGCCAGAGCGTCCCGGCGCGGCGCAGCCGGGCGAGGGCGCCGTGGGCGTCGCCGTCGGCGAGGAGGGTGGCGCCCGCGGCGTGCTCCAGGAGCGCGGCGAGGAACGGCGGGGGCTGCGGGCCGACGAGAGCGGCGAGATCGGCGGCGGCGGCCCGTGCGCTGTCGCGGTCACCGGTCGCCAGGCCGATCTCCACCTGGGCCGCGAGCTGCAGCGGTCTGCCGCGGGGGTCGCGGGTGGGCTCGTCGAGCACCCGCCGCAGTCCCGCCATCGCAGCGTCCGGACGGCTCTGGGCGAGGCGGAGCAAGGCGAGACCCGGCTGCACCTCGTAGCCGTGTGACGCGGCGCGGGCGTAGGCGGCCTCCGCGACGTCCAGCCTGCCGCGGAGGCGCGCCAGCTCGGCGCTCCGATAGTGCGCCGCCGCCAAGGCCTGTTCCGAGCGGACGAGATGCCCGAAGGCCTGCTCGGCCTGTCGCGACGCGTCGGGCCAGGCGCCCTGCAGCTGCAGGATCTCCGCGCGGTGCACCAGGCATGTGCCGCGGTAGGGGACCATGCCGAGCTGCTCGTCCACCCATCCGCCGAGGGCGGCCGTCCACTCCCTGGCCCGGGCAAGGTCGAAGCGCCCCATACACATCTCGATCACCGAGCAGTAGGCGAACCCGATGACCTGCGGGGCCACCCGGCCCGCGACGACGTGCACCATCACCTCGTCGAGCGCCGCCGTCGACTCGTCGTCCCGGCCGGTCAGCTGCAGGCACCGCCCGCGGCCGAGCCCGGCGAGCGTGAAGAGGTCGAGGTCGTCCTCCTTGGCCGCGATCTCGGCGCCCCGCTCGAACAGCGGGAGCGCGCCCGCCCCGTCGCCCCCGACCATCATGCGGGCCGCCATCGCCTGCATGGCCATGCCTTCGAAGGTGCTCGACATCCGGTCGCCCACCAGGCGCGTCAGCCGCCGCTCCCAGCCCTGCGCCTGGGCGAGCTCGCCGCGGGTCTGCAGGTGGTAGCCGCACCAGAAGCCGCAGCGGACCGCCCGGTCGACCTCACCGCGGCCCAGGTAGAGCTGGAGGGCGCGCTCGCGGAGCGGCACGACGTCGCCCTCGCGGCCGAGGAGGAACGCGGCCACGGCGAGGTGCTCGAGGTCCTCGGGGGGCAGGCCGTGGTCGCGGTCGGCCGCGCAGAGGTCCGCGTGGACGGCGAGCCAGTCGGGCACGGCGCCAGGGTACGGCGCCCGCCGCCTGCGCCGGGGCGACTTCGCGACGGATGTGGTGTCCTCGCCCGTGTCCGGAGCTGCGTCGAGTCGGGCGCTGAGGGAGGCCCATGTTCTGGCCCCAGGTTGAAGATCGTGTTCCACGGCGGCGCCACGCGCCGAGACGAAGAGCCCGACGCCTACAGGTCGAGCTGCGATCCGTTGGGATCGCTACCCACCTCGGTGAACGGACTACAGAAGCCGCCTGTTTTGTGGCGGATGGTCGATTGCTGCCGGTTCCCGGGAGCGCCACAGTGGATGAGCCTGTACCCGGTCAGGCGAGTTGTCTCTGCTCACGCGGCGGGCGGCAGAGAAGCGCGCCGCCCTGAGACCTCGTTGGTGATCACCCGTGATGCTCATGCCCGATCATCACGTCAGTCCCGGCCACATCTTGCAGGATTTGGGGAAATCTCATGATCGATGTGATGAGCAGGCTCGGCGGCGTCAAGGAGAAGACGGCCGAGGCGCTGCGTGCATCTGAGGCCGACGACGGAGCATCCGTCGTACTCGTCGCCGTCGTGCGGGAGTTCGACTCCAAGGCCGACAAGGCGAACCGCATGGCCGATGGAGGCGGCTCAGCCCGCGATGCCGTCATCGAGCTGGAACAGGCTGGGGACAGTGCAAAGGCGGCGGCCGAGGCTGATCCGAGCCTGGGGGAGGCGGCCCGGAACGCCGTGCTTGACGCGCATCTCGCCATTTGCATCCTGAAGACCGAGATCTAGGCCGGGTCCCGTGCACCGCCAGATCCTGCGCCCACCGCGGGACTGGCCCTTCGAACCCGGCCTGAACAAGCTGTACCGCCCCTGCACGACCCTCTTCATCGCCCCCTGACCACCGCCCCCACGGGGCCCGACTGGAGACCACAGCGGAAGAGCCGGACAGCCCGGATGTCCCGCCTGAGTCCGTCGCCGCGGATCGGGAGCTGCCGACCCAGCGCGAGGTGCTGCAGTAACGGATTCCCGGGTTGCCCCGTTCCACGAGGGCAACAACGACCGGCTCGCCGCCAACCACCCCTGAGGTGCTGATGCCGCGTGTTGCACAACCCCTCCGGACCGGCCGGGTGTGAGGACACCGCGACGCGTGCATAGTGGCGCCAGCCGCCGGGTCACGCCCCGGCGTGTGCGGCGCCGATGACGGCCAGGTCGATCTTCCCGCGGGTGGCGAGCATCGCCTGGGTCGCGCGCCCTGCCGCCGCCGGGTCGGGGTCGCTGATCAGCGTGAACAGCTCCACGGGGATGACCTGCCACGACAGGCCGAAGCGGTCCTTGAGCCAGCCGCAGGGGCCCGGCTCGCCGCCGTCGACGAGCTTGTCCCAGTACTCGTCGACCTCGGCCTGGCTCTCGCAGCGCACCTGGAACGAGACGGCCTCGGTGAACGGGAACTGCGGGCCGCCGTTGAGGCCGACGTAGTCCTGGCCGCGCAGTCGGAACTCGACCACCATGACGCTTCCCTCGACGCCCGGTGAGTCGGGCCCGTAGCGCTGGACGCCGGTGACGGCCGAGTCAGGGAAGATCGACGTGTACAGGGCGGCGGCCTCCTCGGCGTTGCCGTCGAACCAGAGGCATGGCGTGATCTGCTTCATACGGTGGATGACCCGGGCAAGGGCCGAAACTCATCGCACCGCGCACAGCTCGTGTCGTCTTCGCACGCGTTCGACGCTCTGCGAGAACGCGCGAACCTGTGCGAGGTCAGTCCGGCGACGAGGTGGCGAACCACCGGATCCACCGCCGTTGGGCGGGGGTCTCCACGGCGTGGCGGCGATAGTGCGCGCGGACCCATGCCACCGCTTCGTCGGCGGGCACCCCGGCGAGCACCGCCATGCAGGCGATGACGGTGCCGGTGCGGCCGGTGCCACCGCCGCAGGTGACCTCGACCCGCTCGCCCGCGCGGGCCTTCGCGTAGGCGCGGCGGATCGCGGCCGCCGCGAGCAAAGGGTCGCGCGGGGTACGGAAGTCCGGCCAGTCCACCCACTCCAGCGGCCACTCCCGCCGGAAGTCGCCCCGGTCGCTCCCCAGGCACAGGCCGAACGTCGGCGGCGTGCCCGGCGGGCGCTCGGCACGCCGCCCGCGCGCCAGCACGACCACGCCGTCGGGAAGCGTCACGGCGTACACGCCCGAGCGTCGCCCGGTGGTCACGGCCGGACCGGGCGCGACATCACGACGCGCGCGCACCGCAGGGTGTGCGAGGTCGAGCGGAGCGCCCTCACGGCAGGCGGGACAGCAGCGTGCCGGGCCCGACCGCGCGGGCGGTGAGGCGGGCGCGCAGGCCGCGGTCGGCGGTCACCACCGTCACGTCGTTGTCGGGGTCGGCGGCCAGATCCGCGGCGAGGGCGACGATCGCGCTGTCGCCGTCGGCGGCCGCCCGCACCACGCTCAGGCGCTCGTGCTCGGGCTGCTCGGCGGCACGCGCCGCGCCCTCCAGCACGAGGTGCACCCGGTCGGCGTCGAGCGCACCCGCGTCCAACGCCGCGACGAGCTTCGCCGCCAGCCGTGCGGCGGCGCCCGCGCGGTCGCGCCACCAGCCGTCCGGCCGGGAGCCGACGACGTTCGCCCCGTCCACGACGAGATGACGTGCCACGGGCACTCAGGCGATCGGCGGGACCAGGTCGCGGGGGAGCTTCGCCGCCGCGGCCCGGTCGAGCAGCCAGAGGGTGCGCCGCTTGCCGCGGGCCCCGGCGACCGGGATCGCCACCTCGCCCGCCCCGCCCAACGCGAGCGCGACCGCGCCCGCCTTGGAGTCGCCCGTCGTGAGGATCCACACCTCGGCGGCCTTGCGTATCGCCGGAAGCGTGAGCGACACGCGCGTGGGAGGCGGCTTCGGGCAGCCGTGCACCGCAACCACCGCGCGCTCGGTCTCGTATGCCGCGGGGGAGTGCGGGAACACCGACGCCGTGTGCCCCTCGCCGCCCATGCCGAGCAGCAGCACGTCGAACGCCGGGACCGGGCCGTGGTCCTCCGGCTGGGCCTTGCTCGCGAGCAGCGCCGCGTACTCCTCGGCGGCGGCCTCGGCCCCGGACGGCCCCGTGCCGGTGTCGGCGCCCATCGGGTGGACCTTCGCCGGGTCGACCCGGACGTGGTCGAGCAGCGCGGCGCGCGCCTGTGTCTCGTTCCGCTCGGGGTCACCGGGCGGGAGGAACCGCTCGTCGCCCCAGTAGAACTCGACCTCGCCCCAGTCGACGGCATCGCGCGCGACGGTGGCCCGCACCTGCTCCAACATCGCGATGCCGACGCCGCCGCCGGTCAGGACGAGCTTTGGCACGGTGCCCCCGGCCTGGAGGTCCACGAGCCGGGTGATGAGCCGGGCCGCCGCGGCCCCCGCAAGGATGTTCGACTGCGCATGGACGACGATCTCGGGGGCGCTCACGACGCCGCCCCGTTCACGACCGGGATCGGGATCGGCGTCCGGCCCTTGCTGATCTTACCGATGCCTTCCAGCGCGGCACCGTAGATCTCGTCGGGATCGAGGCGGCGCAGCTCCTCCGCGAGGCAGTCGCGCACCTCGCGGCGCGCCAGCGCGACCAGCCGGTCGGGCTGGCCGGGCTGGCGCAGCCGCCCGACCTTGCCATCCGGTCGCACCAGCTCGACCGGCCCGCCCATGCGCTCGAGGCTCACCGACCCCAGGCCCGGCCCGGACTTCGACGGCGACCGCTTCACCTTGACCCCCAGTCGCTCGGCCAGCCAGCCCGCCATCAGGTCGGTGGACGGTGAGACCGATTCGCCCGCGACGACCGCGCTGGTCACCGGGTCGTGCGGCGGTGCGTCCAGCGCGGTGGCCAGCAGCGCCCGCCACGGCGTGAGCCGCGTCCACGTGAGGTCGGTGTCCCCGGCGACGTAGCTCGCGCGGCGCTGCTCGAAGGCCCTCGTCGGGTTCTTCGCCGACAGCGCGTCGGTGATCCGCCGCTGCGCCAGCAGGCCCACCGGGTCGGCTGACGGCTCCGCGGGCGCCTCGCCGGGCCACCACGCCACGACCGGCGCGTCCGGAAGGAGCAGGGGCATGACCATGCCCGCGCCCGCCTCGTCGTCGGCCAGCTTGCCGTAGCCGCGCAGGACGATCACGTCGGACGCGCCTGCGTCGCCGCCGACGCGGATCTGCGCGTCGAGCCGCGGCGCGGCCTTCTTCTGGCCCCGCGCGAGCACGATCACCCGGCACGGGTGCTCCCGGCTGGCCGAGTTGCCCGCCGCGATCGCGGACTCGATGGCGCTGCCGTCGCCGGTCACGATCACGAGGGTGAGGACCCGGCCCAACGCCTGCACCCCGCCCTCGGACCGCAGCCGCACGAGGGCCTTGTTGATGTCCGAGACGGTGCTGGAGGGAAGATCGACGATCATGGCCGCCTCCACGTGCGTCCCGTACGAGCGAGCATGGCCTTGGCCGAATCCGGGCCCCACGAGCCCGCCGGATAGGGGTCGGGGCCGTGCGCCTGCGCCGCCCAGTGCTCCAGCACCGGGTCGAGGATCTCCCAGGACCGCTCGACCTCCGCGTTGACGGGGAACAGCGACGGCTCGCCGAGCAGCACGTCGAGGATCAGCCGCTCGTAGGCCTCCGGGGAGGCCTCGGTGAACGCCGTGCCGTAGCCGAAGTCCATCGTGACGTCGCGGACCTCCATCTGGTTGCCCGGCACCTTGGAGCCGAACCGCATCGTGACGCCCTCGTCGGGCTGCACGCGGATGACGAAGGCGTTCTGGCCGAGCTCCTCGGTCATCGTCGCGTCGAACGGCAGGTGCGGCGCGCGCTTGAAGACGACCGCGATCTCGGTGACGCGCCGTCCCAGCCGCTTGCCGGTGCGCAGGTAGAAGGGCACTCCCGCCCAACGGCGGCTGTTGACCTCGCAGGTGATCGCCGCGAACGTCTCGGTGCGCGACCTGGGGTTGAAGCCCTCCTCCTCGTTCAGCGCGGGCACCAGCTCGCCGCCCTGCCAGCCGCCGGTGTACTGCCCGCGCGCGGTGGTCTCGGACAGGGGCCCGACGAGCTGGGTCGCGTTGAGGACCTTGATCTTCTCGTCGCGCAGCTCCGTCGACGAGAACGAGACCGGCTCCTCCATCGCCGTGAACGCGAGCAGCTGCAGGAGGTGGTTCTGGATCACGTCGCGGGCGGCGCCGATGCCGTCGTAGTAGCCTGCCCGGCCGCCGAGGCCGATGTCCTCGGCCATCGTGATCTGCACGTGGTCGACGTAGTTCGCGTTCCAGATCGGCTCGAACAGCTGGTTGGCGAAGCGCAACGCCAGGATGTTCTGCACCGTCTCCTTGCCGAGGTAGTGGTCGATGCGGAACACCGAGTCCTCGGGGAAGACGTCGTTGACGATGTCGTTGAGCTCGATCGCCGACGAGAGGTCGTGCCCGAACGGCTTCTCGATGACGACGCGGCGCCACTGGTGGCCGTCCTGCGCGGAGAGTCCGGACCGGGCGAGCTGCTTGCACACCACGGGGAACGCGCCGGGCGGGATCGAGAGGTAGAACGCGTGGTTGCCGCCGGTGCCGCGGACCCGGTCCAGGTCGGCGACGGTCAGCTCCAGGCGGTCGAACGAGTCGTCGTCGTCGAAGCTGCCCTGGACGAACCGGATACCCTCGGCGAGGCGGTCCCACACCGTCTGGTTGAACGGCGTCCGCGCGTGCGCCTTGACGGCGTCGTGCACGACCTGGCCGAAGTCCTCGGTCGCCCAGTCGCGGCGGGCGAACCCGGTGAGCGCGAAGCCCGGCGGGAGGAGCCCGCGGTTGGCCAGGTCGTAGACGGCGGGCATCAGCTTCTTGCGCGAGAGGTCGCCGGTGACTCCGAAGATCACCAGGCCGCAGGGACCGGCGATCCGGGGGAGTCGCTTGTCCCGCGGATCCCGGAGCGGGTTGGTCCATGCCTGCGCGCCGGTCATGAGCTCTCCTGACGGGTGCCGTCGACGGTCACGGACGCGATCATTGCAGGGCGATGTCCGCTCCTGCCGCCGGGCGCACCGCAACCGAAGAACGGACCGCCCTGCCGGGGCCCGGGTGGGCGGGCCCCGGTCGGGCGGCGGTGGATTCAGGCCTTGGCGCCGTCGAGCTGGCCCTTGACGGTGTCCAGCAGCTCCGACCAGGACTTGTCGAACTTGTCGACGCCCTCTTCCTCCAGCACACGGAAGACGTCCTCGAGGTCGACGCCCTGTGCGGCGACCGCGTCGAAGACGCCCTGCGCCTGCTCCGCGGTGCCGGTGACGGCGTCGCCGTGGTGTTCGCCGTGGTCGGCGTACGCCTTGAGGGTCTTCTCCGGCATCGTGTTGACGGTGTCGGCGACGACCAGCTCCGTGATGTAGAGCGTGTCGGAGTACTCCGGGTTCTTCACGCCGGTGGAGGCCCACAGCGGCCGCTGGGCCTTCGCACCCTTGGCGACCAGCGCGTCCCAGCGGGGCCCGGTGAACACCTCCTGGAACGCCGCGTACGCCAGCCGCGAGTTGGCCACGCCCGACTGGCCACGCAGGGCCAGCGCCGCGTCCGTGCCGATCTTCTCCAGCCGCTTGTCGATCTCGGTGTCGACGCGGGAGACGAAGAAGCTCGCCACCGACGTGATGCTCGCCAGGTTGTGGCCGTTGGCGGCGGCCTGCTCCAGCCCGTCCAGGAAGGCGCCCATCACGAGGCGGTAGCGCTCGACCGAGAAGATCAGCGTGACGTTCACGCTGACGCCCTCGGCGAGGGTGCGGGTGATCGCGGGCAGGCCCGCCTCGGTGGCCGGGATCTTGACCAGGAGGTTGGGCCGGTCGACGGCCTTCCACAGGTCGACGGCCTCGGCGAACGTCGCATCGGTGTCGTGGGCCAGCCGCGGGTCCACTTCGAGGGAGACGCGCCCGTCCACCCCGCCGGAGCCCTCGAACGTCGTGCGGAACACGTCGCAGCCGTGCGCGACGTCCGCCACCGTGATCTCGCGGACGGCGTCGTCCACGGAGGCGCCGCGCGCGGCCAGCTCGCGCACCTGCTTGTCGTAGATCTCGCCGTGCGCCAGCGCCGCGGCGAAGATCGTCGGGTTGGTCGTCACCCCGACGACGCTGTACTCGGTGATCAGCGACTGCAGGTTGCCGCTCTGCAGCCGCTCGCGCGACAGGTCGTCGAGCCAGATGGAGACGCCCGCCGCGGCGAGTTCTGCCAGCCGTTCGTTGGTCATCTCGTGCCCCTTCCCCTAGGTGGTCTTCGCGAGGCTGCGCTGGGCGGCCGCGACCACGTTCTCGGTGGTGAACCCGAACTCACGGAACAGTGTCTGATAATCCGCGCTCGCACCGAAGTGTTCGATGGAAACGTTTTCGCCTCGGTCGCCGATGAACCGGTGCCACGGCTGCGCGATCCCGGCCTCCACGCTGACGCGGGCCTTGACCGTGTCGGGCAGCACCGTCTCGCGGTAGGCGGCGTCCTGCTCGTCGAACCACTCGACGCACGGCATCGACACGACCCGCGTGGCGAACCCCGTCGGCCTCCAGCGCGTCGCGGGCCGCGACGGCCATCTGCAGCTCCGAACCGGTGGCGATGAGGATCACCTGCGGGAGCCCCGACGACGCGTCGGCCACGACGTAGCCGCCCTTCGCGACGCCCTCGTGCGACGTCGCCTGCGAGCACCGGGATGTTCTGGCGGGTCAGCGCGATCCCGCACGGCCCCCCGCTGCGCTCCAGGATCGCCTTCCAGGCACCCGCGGTCTCGGTGGCGTCGCCGGGGCGCACCATCGAAAGGCCCGGGATCGCCCGCAGCGGCGGCCATGTGCTCGATCGGCTGGTGGGTCGGCCCGTCCTCGCCGAGCCCGATCGAGTCGTGCGTCCACACGTAGACGACCGGGACCTGCATCAGCGACGCGAGCCGCACGGCGCCGCGCATGTAGTCGCGGAAGATCAGGAACGTGCCGCCGTAGGGGCGGGTCGGGCCGTGCAGCGCGATGCCCGACAGGATCGCGCCCATCGCGTGCTCACGGATGCCGAAGTGCAGCGTGCGGCCGTACGGCGTGGCCTTCCACAGCGTGCGTCGACCGTGCGCGCGGGGCCGAACGAGGGCTGCGCCCTCCATCGTGGTGTTGTTGATCTCGGCGAGGTCGGCCGAGCCGCCCCACAGCTCGGGCAGCACGTCGGCGAGCGCGTTGAGCACCTCGCCGGAGGCCTTGCGGGTGGATACCTCCTTGCGGTCGGGCTCCCAGCTCGGCAGCGCCTTCTCCCACGCCCTCGGGCAGGGTCGCGGGTCTTCAGGCGGTCGAACAGCTCCTTGCGCTCGGGCTCGCGGGCGGCCCACGTCGTCGAACGACTTCTGCCACTCGGCGTGCGCCTCCTGGCCGCGCTCCACGACCTCCGCGGGTGTGCTCGAGGACGCGCGGGATCCACCTCGAAGAACTGCTCGGGGTCGAACCCGAGCACCTTCTTGACCGCGGCGACCTCGTCGGCGCCCAGCGCCGAGCCGTGCGCCTGGACGGTGTTCTTCTTCTTCGGGCGCGGGCCACCCGATGATCGTCTTCAGCACGATGATCGACGGCCGGGACGTCTCGGCCTTGGCCGCGGCGAGCGCGTCGAGGATGCCGGTCGACGTACTCGCCGGCTCAGTCGACGACCTGCACGTGCCAGCCGTAGGCCTCGTAGCGCTTCGCCGACGTCCTCGGTGAACGCGATCGTCGGTGTCGTCCTCGATCGAGATCTGGTTGTCGTCGTAGACGAGGATGAGGTTGCCGAGCTCCTGCGTGCCCGGCGAGCGAGGACGCCTCGGACGTGACGCCCTCCTCGAGGTCGCCGTCGGAGGCGATCACGTAGATGTAGTGGTCGAACGGGCTCTCGCCCGGGGCGGCATCGGGATCGAAGCAGGCCGCGCTCGCGACGGGACGCCATCGCCATGCCGACGGCCGAGGCCAGACCCCTGGCCCAGCGGGCCGGTGGTGATCTCGACGCCGTGGGTGTGCCCGTACTCCGGGTGGCCAGGGGTCTTCGAGCCCCAGGTGCGCAGCGCCTTCAGGTCGTCGAGCTCGAGGCCGTAGCCGCCGAGGTACAGCTGGATGTACAGCGTGAGGCGACGAGTGGCCCGCAGGAGAGGACGAACCGGTCGCGACCGACCCAGTCGGTGTCCGTCGGGTCGTGCCGCATCACCTGCTGGAACAGCGAGGTAGGCCAGCGGGGGCGAGGCTCATCGCGGTGCCGGGGTGGCCGTTGCCGACCTTCTGCACCGCATCCGCGGCGAGCACGCGGATCGTGTCGACGGCGCGGCGGTCGAGGTCGGTCCAGTCATCGGGCACGCTGACCGCGGTCAGCGCATTGATGTCGATGTCGGCCACAGCGCACTCCTTCGAGTTCTGGTGGGGCGGGAGGCAACGCCGCGAGCGTAGTCCGCCCGGCGAGTCGTGTGGTGATCTCCGGAGAAGACTTCACCGGCACTTCCGGGGTCTACCCGACCGGCCACGCGGGCACACACGGCGTTAGGATCGACAAGCCGTAGAAGCTGATTGACACTGAAGCTGATCCCCCGACACGCGGAAGGCGAGGTTGCCGGTGGCCCTGCCCGCCTCCCTGTCGGTCGCCCCGCCCGTGCGGGCAGGCCTGCGGCGTGCGCGCACCACGGTGGCCGCCTACCTCGGCCTGACGAAGACGCGCATCATCGAGCAACTGCTCGTCGTCACCGTGCCTGCGATGTTCCTCGCGCACCGCGGAGTGCCCTCGGTGTGGCTGGTCCTCGCCACGCTCGTCGGTGGGGCGATGGCGGCGGCGAGCGCGCATGCGCTCAACTGCGTGGTCGACGCCGACATCGACGTGAAGATGAAGCGCACCGCGCGCCGCCCGCTCGCCCGCGGCCAGGTGCCGCCCCGGAACGCGCTGGTGTTCGGGCTCGTTCTCGGCGTGCTCAGCGCGGTGTGGCTGGCCCTCACCACGAACCTCCTGGCCGCGGCGCTGTCGGTGGCGGCGATCGCGTTCTACGTCCTGGTCTACACGCTCCTGCTCAAGCGCCGCACCGCACAGAACATCGTGTGGGGTGGCGCCGCGGGGTGTATGCCGGTGGTCATCGGGTGGGCGGCGGTCACCGGCTCGGTGGGCTGGCCCGCGTTCGTCATGTTCGCCGTGATCTTCTTCTGGACGCCGCCGCACTTCTGGGCGCTCGCGATGCGCTACCGCGACGACTACGCCGCCGCCGGGGTGCCGATGCTGCCGGTGGTCGCGACGCCCGCACAGGTGTCGCGGCGGATCGTCGCGTACGCGTGGGTGATGGTGGCCACCACCCTCCTGCTGCTCCCGGCCACGTCGTGGATCTACGCGCCTGCCGCCCTGCTGGGTGGCGCGTGGTTCCTCGCGCAGGCCCACCGCCTGCACGCGGGGGTCGTCGCGGGCCGCGAGGTCAGCCCGATGGCGCTGTTCCACCGGTCGAACGCCTACCTGTGCGGGCTGTTCGTGGCGATCGCGGTCGACGCCGCGATCGGCCTCCCGGTGCTGGGCTGGCCCGTCTTCCTCTGACGCCGGGCGGGCCCGGTCAGGGCATGAGCGTGAGGACGACCTTGCCGGTCGTGCGGCGGGCATGCAGGTCCTCGTGCGCCGCCCGGGCCTCGTGGAGCGGGTAGCGGTGCCCGATGCGCACGTCCAGGTCGCCGTCGGCGACCGCCGCATAGACGGCGCCGGAGGTGGCGAGCAGCTCCTCGCGGGTCGCGATGTGGTGGAACAGCGTCGGTCGGGTGAGGTAGAGAGAGCCGCCCGTGTTGAGCCGCTGCGGATCGACCGGGGGCACCGGGCCGCTCGCCGCGCCGAAGAGGACGAGCATGCCGCGTCGGCGCAGGGAGTCCATGCTCGCGTCGAACGTACTGGCGCCGACGCCGTCGTACGCGACGGCCACGCCGACGCCGCCGGTGAGGTCGCGCACCTGCTCGGCCAGGTCGTCGGAGTAGCGGAGCACCTCGGCCGCGCCCGCGGCCCTGGCCAGCTGCTCCTTCTCGTCGGTGGAGACGGTGCCGATCACCCGGGCGCCGCGCGCGGTCGCCAACTGGGTCAGCAGCAGCCCCACACCCCCCGCCGCGGCGTGCACGAGCACGTCGTCGCCCGGCTGTACCGGGTAGGTCTGGTGGACCAGCATCCAGGCGGTCATGCCCTGCAGCAGCGCGCCGACGGCCAGCTCGTCCGAGACGGCGTCGGGCACGGGCACGGCCTTGGCCGCGGGCACCGCGACATGCTCGGCGTAGCTGCCTAGGGTGTCCGACCAGGCGACGCGGTCGCCCACGCCGACATCGGTCACGCCCTCCCCGACGGCCGCGACCCGCCCGCTGCCCTCGAGCCCCGGCACGAACGGCAGCGGCATCGAGTAGACCCCCGCCCGCTGGTAGGTGTCGATGAAGTTGACGCCTGCGGCGCCCACCTCGACGAGTACCTCACCCGGCCCTGCCTCCGGAGCGGGGAGATCGACGACGGTCAGGACCTCGGGGCCACCGGTCTCGGTGATCTGGATCGCGCGCACCCCGGGATCATGCCCCCGTCGGGGCCAGCTCCGCAGGCGCGGGCGGGACGAGGGCGTCGCGCGGCCGCTCGACGGTGCCCGCCCACAGCGCGGCGGCGCCGACGGTCACGAGCGCCGCGCCGAGCACGTGCAGCGAGACCAGCGCCTCCGGCACCCCGAGGGCGTACTGGGTGAGGCCGAGCGCCGCCTGCGCGACCACGGTGGCGACGAGCAGCCCGTAGCGGCGCAGGAGCGCGCGGGGCGCCCCCACGGCGCGCAGGGTGAAGCCGAGCGCGACGAGCATGCCCAGGTAGGCGAAGAGCAGGTCGGCGTGCAGCTGCGCGAGCGAGGCGACCGGGAGGTCCAGCCTCGGGGTGCGCGCGTCGCCCGCGTGCGGTCCGGCCGCGGTGACCAGGGTGCCCGCGACCAGCAGTCCGGCGAGCACCGCGGCGCTCGTCGCCACCAATCCGCGTACGGCGCCCGGGACGGCGGGCCGCGGCGGTCCGTCCCCTGCGGTCGCCGCGGCGGCGAGCTGGACCGCGAGCCAGACCATGACCATCGAGACCACGAAGTGGACGGCGACCGACCACCACACGAGCTGCAGCAGCACGGTCATCCCGCCGATGACGGCCTGCGCCACGACGCCGAGCGGCTGGACGAGCGCCAGCCGGGTGAGCCGGGGGCGCCGCGGGCGCGTGGCCAGCGCCGCGACCAGGCACGCGGCCGCCACGACGACGACGGCGACGGTCAGCAGCCGGTTGCCGAACTCGATCCACTGCGTGATCGCCTGCGTCTCGGGGTGGGCGATCGGCACCAGGCTGCCCGGGAAGCACTGCGGCCAGGTGGGGCAGCCCAGCCCGGACCCGGTGACCCGGACCACCGATCCGGTGACGGCGATCCCGGCCTGCGCGAGGACGGCGGCGATCGCCAGCGCGCGCATGGCGCGGGGGGAGGTGGGCGGCAAGCGGTCGACCAGGGCCACGGGCTGATGCTAGTGCGGCCGCCGACCGTGGGCGCCTGGGGCGACCTCGCCCACGTCGTGGGGTCGTCGCACGGGTTCGACCGTTGGCGAGGAAGCCGCAGCCTGTGCGAAGTCGGCTTGCGCGCCGTCAGCGCCAGCGGACCAGGCGAACGGCGACGCCGCCCACAACGGCCGCCCAGCCGAGCAGCACCAGCACCGCGAAGGCCGACGGGGCCGTGCCGGTCGAGAGGGCGTCGCGCAGGCCCTCGGCCAGCGCCGCGGAGGGCAGCCAGGCCGCGACAGCGCCCGCCGCCCCCGGCATCTCGTCGATCGGCACCACGATCCCCCCGACCAGCACCAGCACCAGCCAGATGAGGTTGGCGACCGCGAGCGTGACCTCCGCGCGCAGGGTGCCGCCGACGAGGATCCCCAGCGCGCCGAACGCGGCGCAGCCCAGCAGCAGGAGAAACAGCGCCCAGCCCAGCCCGGCCGGGGCAGGCCGCCAGCCCAGGGCGAACGCGATCGCGGCGAGCACGACGACCTGGATCGCGACGACCCCGAGCACCGCGACCAGCCGTCCGGCCACCAGCAGCCAGCGGGGGAGCGCGGTGGCGGCGAGCCGCCGGATGACGCCGTAGCGCCGGTCGAAGCCGAGCGCGATGGCCTGGCCGGTGAAGGCCGTGGACATCACGGCCAGCGCCAGGACACCCGGCGTGACGGCGGCGACGCGCGGGGTCGGCAGCGGGATGATCGTCACCAGTGTGAGCCCGACCAGCAGCACGACGGGGATGAGCATCGTCAACAGCAGCTGCTCGCCGCCCCGCAGGGCCAGGCGCAGCTCGACCCCGGACTGCGCGGCCAGCATCCGCAGCGGCCTGCCTGCGCCAGGGGCCGGGGTGAACGTGCCCGGCGTGAACCGTGCCTGGGTCACGAGCGCAGCTCCCGTCCGGTGAGCTCGAGGAACACGTCCTCGAGGCTGCGCCGGGCCACCTGGACGTCGTCGGCGAGGGCGCCCTGCTCCGCGCACCACGCCGTGATCGTCGAGAGCACCGACGGGTCGATCCGCCCCTGCACCAGGTAGCGGCCCGCGATCGGCTCCGCCGCCCGGTACTGCGGCGGGAGGGCCAGGTTGAGCCCGCTGAGATCCATGCCCGGCTTCGCGCGGAACCGCAGCTCCTGCACCGCGCCGGTCGAGGTCAGGGCGGCCGGGCTGCCGTGGGCGACGACCCGGCCGTGGTCGACGATCACCACGTCGTCGGCCAACGCCTCGGCCTCCTCCATCAGATGCGTCGTGAGCAGCACCGCCACCCCGTCGCGGCGCAGGGCGTCGATCAGCTCCCACACCAGCCGCCGCCCCTGGGGATCGAGGCCCGCCGTCGGCTCGTCGAGGAACACCAGCTCGGGGCGTCCGACGACGGCGCAGGCCAGCGCGAGCCGCTGCTGCTGGCCGCCGGAGAGCCGCTTGTACGGGGTGCGCGCGCAGCCGTTCAGGCCGAGCACCTCGAGCAGCCAGGCCACGTCGAGCGGATGCGCGGAGCAGGTCGCGACCAGGCGCAGCATCTCGGCTGCGCGCACACCCGGGTAGGCACCCCCGCCCTGGGGCATGACGCCGATCCGGGCGCGTAGGGCGTCCGGGGCGCCCGCGGGGTCGGTGCCGAGCACGCGCACCTCACCGGCGTCGGCGGTGAGGAACCCCTCGCAGATCTCGACGGTCGTCGTCTTGCCCGCGCCGTTGGGGCCCAGGAGCGCGAGGACCGACGCGCCGGACAGCTCCAGGTCGAGCCCGTCGACCGCGGTGGTGGCACCAAAGCGCTTGACCAGCCCGCAGACCGTCACGGCAGCGCCACTCACGCCCCGAACTCTAACCGGGCTCCGCCGCACCCCGACGAGCCACGCCGTGGTCGGGCCGGGTGGGCGGGTCCGGGGTACGTCGGGGTCATGCCGGGTCCGCGCGCAGCAGCCGATCGAGCAACTCGTGCAGGGCGCTCTCGGTGTCGGCGAGCGCGTCGGCGGGGCGGTCGGCCCGGGCGATCACGAGCGCCAACTCGTTCACCATGGCCAGCAGCGCGTGCGCGAACGCGTCGACGTGCCGGGGGTCGAGCACGCCCTGCGCGGACGCTGCGGTGAGCGCCGCGCGGACCGCGCCGAGGGTGTTGGCCTCGTCGCGCTCGCGCCAGCGTTGCCACCCGAGCACCGCGGGCGCGTCGATGAGCATGATCTGCTGCACGACCGGGTCGACGGCCAGCCGGATCCAGGCCGCGCACCCTGCCCGCAGGAGGGCCGCGGGGTCGTCCACGCCGACCGCCGCCTCGGCCAGTGCGGTCTCGATCTGCTCGGTGATGCGGTCCAGCACCGCCTCGAACAGTGCGTCCTTGCCGGGGAAGTGGTGGTAGAGGGCGCCTTTGCTGACCCCTGCCGCGCGCATCACCGCGTCGATCGAGGTGCCGTCGTAACCCGCGGTCGCGAACAGGTCGGTGGCCGCCCCGACGATGTGCTCGCGGGTGGCCTGCCCACGGCTGGCATTGCGGTTCACGGGTTCGTTACTCCCTTGACAAAACAGACCGACCGTCGGTCTACTCCAGTGCAGACCGACAGTCGGTCTTCCGCAGGCTATCGGGGGGACGGAATGACACTCACAACACTCGCCGAGTTCGACCGCCACCGCCACCGGGTGGACACCCCATCGGGTCCGGCCAGCTACGTCGACGTCGGCGACGGGGCGACGGCGCTGTTCGTGCACGGGGTGGGGACCAGCAGCTACCTGTGGCGGGAGGTGATCGACCGGGTCGCCGCCCATCGCCGCTGCATCGCTGTCGACCTGCCGTTGCACGGCTTCACGCCTGCGGCGCCGGAGCAGGACTTCAGGCTCGGTGCCCTGGCCCGGTTCGTCGCCGACGTGTGCGTCGCGCTCGGCCTTGGCGAGCTGGACCTGGTCGCCAACGACACGGGTGGCGCCGTGGCGCAGATCGTCGCCGCGCGCGATCCGGAACGCCTGCGCAGCCTGACGCTGACCGACTGCGACACCCACGACCGGGTCCCGCCCAAGGCGTTCCTGCCCGCGGTGCTGCTGGCCAGGGCGGGTCTGTTCGCCCCCATCGGCCGGGTGCTGGCGCGCGACCTGGGCCGGGCCCGCAAGCGGCTGTTCGGAACGGCCTACCAGGACCCCGCCCGGCCGCCGGACGACCAGCTCCGGGCGTGGGTGCAGACCCTGGCCACGCCGGAGGCGGCCCGGCAGTTCCAGCGCTTCGTGGCGGGCCTGCGCCCGGACGACCTGCTGGCCGTCGAGCCGCAGCTGGCCCGGCTCCAGGTCCCGACCCTGATCGTGTGGGGCACCGACGACGTCTTCTTCCCGCTGAGCGACGCGTACTGGCTGCGCGACACGATCCCGGGCGCCTGCGACGTGGTGGAGCTCGACGGCGCCCGCCTCTTCTTCCCCGACGAGCGGCCCGACGAGCTCGCGGAGGCCCTGCTGCGCCACTGGGCCGCGCACGCGCCGACCGGGCGGTAGCCGCAGGCAGGCCCTGTCCCGTGATCCGCGGGACAGGCCTCATCGGGGAACAGGGCCTATTCGGGAACGGGGGCGTGCCCCGGCAGTGCGTCGATGTCCACGCCGGTGGCGCCCTGGATCTGTCTGCGCTGCACGAGGACGAGCACGGCGACCATCACCAGCGACGCGGCGATCGCGAGGGGCAGTTGGAAGGCCCTGAAGTTGAAGTCCGCCCCGGTGGGCGGGACGACGACGGCGAGGACGGCCGACGCCGCGAGCAGTGCCCGCCGGTAGCGCGGCAGCGCCCGGGTGGCGGCGAGCGGGATCAGGCCCCACAGGACGTACCACGGGTGGACGACGGGCCCGAGCAGCACGACCGCGCCCAGGCCTGCCGCCATGCCGGTGATCGGGTCGAGCCTGCCGCGGAAGACGGTCCACAGCAGCCGCACGCAGAGCACGGCCGCGATCGCCAGCCCGACCCCGCGGAACAGCGACAGGACGGCGTCGGTGTGGTCGCCGAGCCCGCCGAGGATGCCCACCTGGCCGCCGATGAGGCCGAGATCGGTCGTGACCGACATCCAGGACAGGATCAGCGTGGGCACCGCGAGGGTGGTGGTCCAGCCGAGCCCGACCCCGGTGCCCACCGAGAGCGGTGTGTAGACCACGACGGCGACGGCGGTGAGGACGGCGGCGGCGGCGGCGACGTCCCGCACTCGGCCGCCCCGCAGGCGCGCCCAGTGCAGGCCGAGGAAGCCGAGCACGAGCAGCGCGGGCAGCTTCACCGCCGAGGCGCACACGATGAGGAACGCCCCGCCCAGCAGGTACGGGTCCAGCACGCGCGTGCCTGCGCGCAGCCCCACCTCCACGCCCGCGAGCAGCAGCCCGATCATGAGCGCCTCGTTGTGGACGCCGCTGATGAGATGGAAGAGCACGAGCGGGTTGCCGA
The DNA here is from genome assembly GCA_963770115.1 of uncultured Actinomycetota bacterium. GTDB lineage: Bacteria > Actinomycetota > Actinomycetes > Mycobacteriales > Pseudonocardiaceae > Pseudonocardia. The sequence goes on along the minus strand of CAVYOT010000003.1, from coordinate 116,314 downwards.
CGCCGAGCCAGAGCGCCAGCCCGACATCGACGCCGCAGCGCCGGGCCAGCCGCGGCAGCGTCCAGATGATCAGCGCGAGGCCCGCCAGCGCGAGCAGCCGGTACGCGAAGATGCCCAGCACCACGCCGTCGCCGGTGAGGGCGGTGATTCCGCGGCCGACGACGAGGAAGAGCGGACCGTACGGCGCGGGGGTGTCGCGCCAGATGGTGGGGATGGAGCGCACGAGCGGGTCGTCGATGCCCAGGCCGCCCGCGGGGCCGAACACGTAGGGGTCGATGCCGCGCGCGAGCTCGGCGCTCTGCGCGAGGTAGCTGTAGACGTCGCGGGAGAACAGCGGCGGCGCCAGGGCCAGCGGCATCGCCCAGGTCGCGGTGGTGCGGGCGAGCTGGGCGATGGTGGGTGCGGGCGCGGTGGCGCCGTGGGCGCGGAGCATCTTCGCCACCCACAGCCACGCGAGCACCATCAGCACGATTCCGGCGTACGTGACGGCGATCGCGAGGGTGACGTTGCGGCTGGGCAGTCCGATGAGCCGCAGCCCGAACGCCGGGTTCGGCACGGGGAGCGCGCCCGCGCCCAGGCCGCCCACGGCCATGAGGAGGGCGGCGACGAGGCCGAGCCGCCGCGCCCGTCGGCTGGGATCGCGCGCGGGCTCCGGGAGCACGGAGGGCGGCGACCCGGAGAGCTGCGGTGCCACCATGGTGGAAGGGTAGCGAGCGCGACCGACAGCGCCGCGACGAGTCGCTCGTCCCGCATCGGCCGAGGTGACGGGGGACGGCAGAGTGACCGCGCTCACCTCCGTCGACCCCGCCTTTGCCTGCCCCGGATAAATACGCAACACTGGTGTTGTGAAAAGCGGCGAGCTCGGCACGCGGAAGGCGGTGGCCCGCCTGCTCCTGGAGCAGGGGCCGGTCACCGCTGCGTCTGTCGCGTCCGCGCTGGAGCTCTCCGCGCCCGCCGTCCGCCGCCACCTCGACGCCCTGATCGCCGACGGTGAGGCCGAGGCGCGGGCCGCGTCGCGCCGGGCCAGGAGGGGCCGCGGCCGTCCCGCCCGGCTCTACCTGCTCACCGACTCGGGGAGGGCCCGGTTCGGCCACGGGTACGACGACCTGGCCGTCGCCGCCCTGCACTACCTCGCCGAGCATGCCGGTCCCGACGCCGTGCAGGAGTTCGCGACGCACCGCGTCGAGGAGCTGCTGGGCGAAGGGGCCGGGCGGGTCGCCGCCGCGAAGGGCACCGACGCCCGCGCCACCGTGCTCGCGGGCGTACTCACCGCGCGCGGCTACGCGGCGCAGATGCGCGAGGCGGGCGCCGGGGTGCAGCTGTGCCAGCACCACTGCCCGGTCGCGCACGTCGCGGCCGAGTTCCCCGCGCTGTGTGAGGCGGAGACACAGGCGTTCGCGCAGCTGCTGGGCACGCACGTGCAGCGCCTCGCCACCATCGCCCGCGGCGACGCCGTGTGCACCACCCACGTTCCCCTCGATGTGCCCGCAACGATCAGTAACAGTCCCGAAAATGGGAGGCAGTCCGTATGACGACCACTCCTGAGTCACTCACCCAGGAGGAGACGCTCGCGACGCTCGGCCGGTACGACTTCGGTTGGGCCGATCCGGACGCCGCCGGTGCCACCGCGCGACGCGGCCTCTCCGCCGACGTCGTCGCCGACATCTCCGCGCTCAAGAACGAGCCGCAGTGGATGCTCGAGTTCCGCCTCAAGGCACTGGACCTCTTCGAGCGCAAGCCCATGCCGCGCTGGGGCGCCGACCTGTCGGGCATCGACTTCGACAACATCAAGTACTTCGTGCGGTCCACGGAGAAGCAGGCTGCCTCCTGGGAGGACCTGCCGCCCGACATCAAGAACACCTACGACAGGCTGGGCATCCCCGAGGCGGAGAAGGCCCGCCTGGTCGCCGGTGTCGCCGCGCAGTACGAGAGCGAGGTCGTCTACCACCAGATCCGCGAGGACCTCGAGGAGCAGGGCGTCATCTTCCTGGACACCGACACCGGGCTGCGCGAGAAGCCCGAGCTCTTCCGCGAGTACTTCGGCTCGGTCATCCCGGCCGGGGACAACAAGTTCTCCGCGCTCAACTCGGCCGTCTGGTCGGGCGGGTCCTTCATCTACGTGCCGCCGGGCGTGCACGTCGACATCCCGCTGCAGGCCTACTTCCGGATCAACACCGAGAACATGGGCCAGTTCGAGCGCACGCTGATCATCGTGGACGAGGGTGCGTACGTGCACTACGTCGAGGGTTGCACCGCGCCGATCTACTCGTCGGACTCGCTGCACTCCGCGGTCGTCGAGATCATCGTGAAGAAGGGCGGCCGCTGCCGCTACACGACGATCCAGAACTGGTCGAACAACGTCTACAACCTGGTGACGAAGCGCGCCAAGGCCGAAGAGGGCGCCACCATGGAGTGGGTGGACGGCAACCTCGGCTCCAAGGTCACGATGAAGTACCCGGCGGTCTGGCTGATGGGCGAGCACGCCAAGGGCGAGGTGCTCTCGATCGCGTTCGCGGGCGAGGGCCAGCACCAGGACGCGGGCGCGAAGATGGTGCACCTGGCGCCGAACACGTCCTCGACGATCATCTCCAAGTCGGTCGCCAGGGGCGGGGGCCGCACCTCCTACCGCGGGCTCGTGCAGGTCAACCCCGGGCGAAGCACTCGCGGTCCACGGTGAAGTGCGACGCGCTGCTGGTCGACACGATCAGCCGCTCGGACACCTACCCCTACGTCGACGTCCGCACCGACGACGTCACCATGGGGCACGAGGCCACGGTCTCCAGGGTCAGCGACGACCAGCTGTTCTACCTCATGAGCCGCGGGCTCACCGAGGACGAGGCCATGGCGATGGTCGTGCGCGGGTTCGTCGAGCCCATCGCGCGCGAGCTGCCCATGGAGTACGCGCTCGAGCTGAACCGGCTCATCGAGCTGCAGATGGAGGGCAGCGTCGGATGACCGCCCCGAGATCTTCGGAGCTTGCGGAGGAGGACCGCGCGATCGGCACGGAAGTCGCAGGACTGGCACCTGAGCTGAAGGGCGCCAAGAAAGGGCAGGGCGAAGCGCCGATCGTGTCGGCGCGCGAGCGGTTCACCTCCTACGACGTCGAGGCCTTCGAGGTGCCCGGCGGTCGCGAGGAGAACTGGCGGTTCACGCCGATGCGTCGCCTGCGCGGGCTGCACAACGGCTCCGCGGCGTTCGACGGCACGGTCGCGGTCGACGGTCGAGGGCGCGCGCGCCGAGACGGTCGGCCGCGACGACCCCCGCCTCGGCGAGGGCGGCGTGCCCGCCGACCGGATCGCCGCCGCGGCATGGTCGGCGTTCCGCGAGGCCACGATCGTCACGCTCGACGCGGGAACATCGAGCGCCGCCGCCGTCACGGTCACCGTCACGGGTCCGGGGGAGGGGGCCGTCGCGGCGTCCCATCTCCAGATCCGCACCACGCCCCAGGCCGAGGCCACGGTCGTGCTCGTGCAGCGGGGTTCGGGCACGGTCGCCGACAACCTCGAGATCGTGCTGGCCGACGCCTCGCGCCTCACGCTCGTCGTCACCGAGGAGTGGGCCGACGACGCGGTGCACGTCGGCGCGCACCACCTCGCGCTGGGCCGCGACGCCACGCTGCGGGCCACGTCCGTCGCGCTGGGCGGCGATCTGGTGCGCGTGAGCCCCACCGTCAACTACCGCGGTCCGGGTGGCGACGCCGAGCTCGTCGGCCTCGGCTTCGCCGATGCGGGGCAGCACCTGGAGCAGCGGCTGCTCGTCGACCACGGCGAGCCGCACTGTCGCTCCAGGGTGACGTACAAGAACGCGCTGCAGGGCCAGGGGGCGCGCACCGTGTGGATCGGCGACGTGCTGATCCGCAATACCGCGGAGGCCACCGACACGTTCGAGCTCAACCGCAACCTCGTCCTCACCCCGGGTGCACGTGCCGACTCGGTGCCGAACCTGGAGATCGAGACCGGCGAGATCGCCGGGGCGGGGCACGCCAGCGCCACCGGCCGATTCGACGACGAGCAGCTCTTCTATCTGCAGAGCCGCGGCATCCCGGAGGCGGTCGCGCGGCGGTTGGTCGTCCGCGGGTTCTTCGGCGAGATCCTCAGCAAGATCACCATCCCCGAGCTGCGGAAGCGGCTGGACGCGGCCATCGAGGCCGAGCTCGCCGTCACCGACGCCTGAACGGAGCACGCACACCCCATGTCCACCTTGGAAATCCAGGACCTGCACGTCTCCGTGGCCACGGAGGACGGCCCGAAGGAGATCCTCAAGGGCGTCGACCTCACCGTCGAGTCCGGCCAGACCCACGCGATCATGGGCCCCAACGGCTCGGGCAAGTCCACGCTCGCCTACGCGATCGCGGGCCACCCGAAGTACGAGGTCACCTCCGGCTCCGTCACGCTCGACGGGGAGGACGTGCTCGCCATGACCGTCGACGAGCGCGCCCGCGCGGGCCTGTTCCTCGCGATGCAGTACCCGGTCGAGGTGCCCGGCGTCTCGATGTCCAACTTCCTGCGCTCGGCGGCCACCGCCGTCCGCGGCGAGGCGCCGAAGCTGCGCACGTGGGTCAAGGAGGTCAAGGCCGCGATGGGCGACCTGCGACATCGACGCCGACTTCGCCGAGCGCAGCGTCAACGAGGGCTTCTCCGGCGGCGAGAAGAAGCGCCACGAGATCCTGCAGCTGGAGCTGCTCAAGCCCAGCTTCGCGATCCTCGACGAGACCGACTCGGGCCTGGACGTCGACGCGCTGCGGGTCGTCTCCGAGGGCGTCAACCGGTACCGGGCGTCCGGCGACGTCGGCGTCCTGCTGATCACGCACTACACCCGCATCCTGCGCTACATCAAGCCCGGACTTCGTGCACGTCTTCGCGGGCGGGCGCGTGGTCGAGTACGGCGGCCCCGAGCTGGCCGACGAGCTCGAGCGCCGACGGCTACGAGCGGTTCTCCGCGGAGGCGAAGCCGACCATCGGCACTGCAGCGGTCTGATGCGACGTCGCGCGAAGATCCGGGCGGACTTCCCGATCCTGTCCCGCACGGTCCGCGACGGTCGGCCGCTCGTCTACCTCGACTCGGGGGCGACCTCGCAGAAGTCCGCGCCAGGTGCTCGACGCCGAGCGCGAGTTCCTACGAGCAGCACAACGCCGCCGTCCACCGCGGCGCGCACCAGCTCGCCGAGGAGGCCACCGACGCGTTCGAGTCGGCCCGCGCGCGCATCGCCGCGTTCGTCGGCGCCGATCCCGGCGAGGTCGTGTTCACCAAGAACGCCACCGAAGGGATCAACCTCGTGGCGTACGCGTTCAGCAACGCCGCGTCGTTCGGCGGGGACGCGGCGCCGGTTCGCGGTCGGGCCAGGGGACGAGATCGTCGTCACCGAGATGGAGCACCACGCCAACCTCATGCCGTGGCAGGAGCTGTGCCGCCGCACCGGGGCGACGTTGCGCTGGTACTCCGTCACCGACGAGGGCCGGCTCGACCTCGACTCGATCACGCTCACCGAGCGCACCAAGCTGGTCGGCGTTCACGCACCAGTCCAACGTGCTCGGCACGATCCTGCCGGTCGCCGAGCTCGTCGCGCGGGCGCGCGCGGTCGGCGCGCTGACGCTGCTCGACGCCTGCCAGTCGGTGCCGCACATGCCGTGGACCTCGGGCAGCTCGGCGTCGACTTCGTCGCGTTCTCCGGGCCACAAGATGCTCGGGCCGATCGGGGTCGGCGTGCTCTACGGGCGGGCCGAGCTGCTGGCCGCGATGCCGCCGTTCCTCACCGGCGGCTCGATGATCGAGATGGTGAGGATGGAGGGCTCGACGTACGCGCCGCCGCCGCAGCGGTTCGAGGCCGGCGTGCCGATGACGTCGCAGGCCGTCGGGTTGGGCGCCGCCGTCGACTACCTCACCGACATCGGCATGGACGCGGTGCACGAGCACGAGCTCGGAGCTCACCGGCCTCGCGCTCGAGGGGCTGGCCGCCGTGCCGGGCGTGCGCATCCTCGGCCCGACGCACGCTTCGAGCCGGGGCGGGGCCGTCGCGTTCGTCGTCGACGGCATCCACGCCCACGACGTCGGCCAGGTGCTCGACGACCTGGGCGTCGCCGTGCGGGTGGGTCACCACTGCGCGTGGCCGCTGCACCGTCGCTTCGGCGTGGCCGCCACGACCCGGGCGTCGTTCCACGTCTACACCACGCCCGACGAGGTCGACGCGTTGCGTCGGGCGCGTACGTCGGGCCCGCGAGTTCTTCGGCGTCGATGCCCTCTCCGCAGGCGGTCCGCGAGGGGTGGGTTAGTGCAGCTCGAACGATGTACCAGGAGATCATCCTCGACCACTCCGCACCCGCACCGCGCGGGGCTGCGTGAGCCGTTCGACGCCGAGTCGTTCCAGGTCAACCCGACGTGCGGCGACGAGGTCACCCTGCGGGTGCAAGCTCGGACGGCGACCCGTCCGCGACGTCTCGTACGAGACGCTCGGGCTGCTCGATCAGCCAGGCGTCGGCCTCGGTGCTGACCGACCTCGTCGTCGGGAGATCGATCGAGGACAGCCTCGTCGTGCTGCGCGCGTTCCAGGAGATGTGCGCAGGGGCGCGGCCGAGATCGAGCCGGACGAGGACGTGCTCGGCGACGCGGTCGCGTTCGCGGGCGTCGCGCAGTACCCGGCGCGCGTGAAGTGCGCGCTGCTGGGCTGGATCGGCCTGCAAGGACGCGCTCGGCGCAGCCCGACCGGCGTTGCCGTGACGAGCGAAGGAGGACATGGCGACGAGGAGACGGTCGTGCGCGGGACGGCGACGCATGCCCGAGCCCCGGCGCAGCGAGCCGAGGCGGCCTCGATCGACGACGTCGAAGAGGCGATGCGCGACGTCGTCGACCCCGAGCTGGGCATCAACGTCGTCGACCTCGGCCTGGTCTACGGCGTGACCATCGGCCAGCGACGCGCATCGCCGTCATCGACATGACGCTCACCAGCGCGGCCTGCCCGCTGACCGACGTGATCGAGGACCAGACCCGCGCCGCGCTCGTCGACGGGCCTCGGCCTCGTCGACGACTTCCGGATCAACTGGGTCTGGATGCCGCCGTGGGGCCCGGACAAGATCACCGACGACGGCCGCGAGCAGCTGCGCGCCCTCGGCTTCAACGTCTGATCCAGGTCTGATCCACGTCTAGTCCGCCCGTTCCAGCACCCACGGGTGCAGGTGCCGGTAGCCCGGCACCGCGAGCGGGCGGAGCGGGCGGAGGGCGCAGCGCGGGTCGACGGCCAGCCCCTCGGCCACCTCGCGGTCGACGAGCACGGTGTCGGGTCGCGCGTGGCCGGTCAGCCGGGCCGCGATGTTGACGACCTCGCCGTAGACGTCGCCGTAGCGCATGAGCACGGGACCGGCGGCCAGCCCGATGCGCAGCGGCGGCAGCACGACCTCGGTCCGCACCCGGTCCTGCAGCGCGAGCGCGATCTGCGCGCCGTCGCCGATGTCGTCGGCCACGAAGAGGACCTCGTCCCCGATGGTCTTGACGACCCGGCCCCGGCCCTCGGCGATCACCTCCGTGGTGCTCGATCCGAAGCGCTCGATCATCTCGGCCAGCTCGGCCGTGGAGCGGCGGCGCGTGGTCCGCGTGAAGCCCACCATGTCGGCGAAGCCGACGACGAGGCGCTCGGTGCCGTCGGGGCCTGCGGTCACCAGCATCCGGGAGACGGCCGCCGCGAGATGGCGTCGCCAGACGTAGCTCTGCAGCTCCTCCAGCGCCGGGAGCACCGCGCCCGCCACCTGCAGGGCCTGCTGGGGGGTCAGCGGCGCGCCCTCGGCCTCGATGAGCCGTTTGAGCATGCCCACCTGCCACTCGGCCAGCCGCGACATCGACTGCGCCGTGGCGCGCGCGACCGCCTCGCGGACGTCCGGGTCGAGGAAGCCCGCATCGGTGAGGCCTGCCATGAGCTTGGCGGCGGCGAGGTCGCGGTCGTTGAACAGCGCCGCGTCGTCGGGTGCCTCGGGAAAACCCATCGAACGCCACAGCCGGCTGCCCTCGTCGAGGTCGAGGCCCGCCGCCTCGGCGAGCTGCCCGCGGGTATAGCGCCTGCACGCGCCGAGCACGACCTCCTCGAGCGCCTCGTCGAGCGGACGGTCCGGGTCGGGCTGGGCGGTCGCCGCGCCGAGCAGGCGTCCCAGCCCGGCGAGCCAGCCTCCTGGTTCGCGGCGCACGCTCAGGTGGTGCGCACGATCAGGACGTCGACACCCGAGCGGCGGGCGACGTCGGACGGGACGGAGCCGAGCAGTCGCCCGGAGAGCGTGTTCAGGCCCTTGTTCCCCACGACGAGCAGGTCGGCGCCGGTCTCGGCGACGGCGGCGCGCAGGACGTCGACCGGCGGGCCGTCGACGGCCGACGTCCGGATCTTCGCCGCACCCGCCGCGGTGGCGCGGTCCTCGGCGGTGCGCAGGGTCTCCTCGGCGGGGGTCCAGCCGACCACGAGGAAGGCCTCGTCCTTGAGGACGTCCTCGGCGCCCGCGGTCGCCTCGCGGCTCGCGGGGGTGTAGGCGCAGACGATGACGAGCTCGGCGTCGCTGTCGGCGGCCACCTCGGCGGCGCGGTCCACCGCGGCGAGGGACGTGGCCGAGCCGTCGGAGCCGACGACGATGGTGCGATAGGCGGGCATGGGCGGAGGTTATCGCCAGTAGTACCGCCGTTCGGCGGTAGGCCTATAGCCTGATCGGCTCAGAGTCGAGAACGGCGGGCGCCGGTGGGCGGAACGCCGGTCCCAGGAGTCGGCCGCGGAGCCGCCCATCGGCGCGGACGAACAACGCGCCCATGGCCGCCAGCATCGCGCCGAGGTCGTCGCGCCCGGACAGGTAGGCGCGGCGATGCCGTTCGGGGAGGGCGAAGAACGTCTCGAAGAAGGCCGGGACCGCCTCGGGCGGCATGCGCAGCAGGGCTTCCAGCCCGACGCGGCGCAGCCGGTGTACGGCTCTGGCCTGCGGCGACCACACGACTCGGCGCGCGGCCCGCAGCCCGCCCACGGCCAGTGCTTCGGCGACCTCGGGCGCGAGCCGCAAGGCGTCGGCCACGCTGAAACCCGTGGCGGGGTGCACGAGGGGGGCGGCCGCGCCGAATCCGAGCACGCCGGGGGTGGCGTGGCGGGGGCGGTCCACGGGGAAGCGGACGCGCTCGACCCTGGCGTCGGCGGGCGGCGTGATCCCGTGGTGGGCGAGCCGGGCGCGCAGGCGGCGGCGCAGGACGGGCAGGGGCACGCCGGGCCGTCGGGCGAGCGAGGTCTCCTCCAGCAGCACCTCGCCCCCGCCGAGCGGGACGGCGTAGAGGAAGGTGGGCCAGCCCGCGTCGCCGTGGTCGGGCCGCCAGTCCATGAACAGCGCTTCCCCGTAGCCGAGGAGGGGTGCCGCGGTGGCGGCGTCGACCACCACGCCATACGCGGTCTGCTCGGCGGCCACCCGCTCCCGGGCCGCTTCGCGGCCCGTCGTGAGCCGTCGGAGTGCCCGGTCGGGCCACACTCGGCTGCCTGCGCGCCCGCTGCGGTCAGGGGCCGCTGTGTCGCGGGGGGTCAGGCAGGCGCCACTGGCGCGCCTGCTGCTGCCGGAGTCCTCCGGTGACGCCCAGCCGCGGGGGACCGGGCTCCTGTGAGCGGAGTTCTCGTCGTTGTCGGAGGCGCCTGACGGTGCCCGGCGGCGGGGGATCGCGCTCCCGCTGCTGGTGTGACCGTCGCGGTCGCGTCCGCTGCCGTCTGTCGGATCGATGGCGACCGGACCCTCGCTGCGCCTCCCCGCTGCGTCCCGGAGCGGGGAGTAGTGGCCGCCCGCGTCGACGATCGCGTGCGCGGCCAGGCGGGCGCCGTCGGCGAGGAGGACGGCCGACCCGGCGCGAGCGACGACCCTGCCTGCGACGACCCGCACCCCGCTCGCCGCGAGGCGGGCGTCGAGGTGGGCGCGCAGCGCGGCGACGTCGAGCACGGCGTACGTGCGCTCGAGAGGATGCGGGGTGGCCGCGATCACCCACCCCTCTACGGTCGCGGCGGGCGCGGGGAGACCGTCGGGCAGCTCGTCGAGCCAGGCGCCGTAGGTGGCCCGCCACGGTGCGTCCGGGTTACGGTCGACGAGCGCCGTGGCCAGGCCGCGCGCCGCGCACTCGGCGGCCAGCGCCCGTCCAGCAGGCCCGCCGCCGACGACGACCAGGTCGATCACGGCCGCCAGTATGCGCGCGCTGTCCGTGGTCGACGGCGTGGTGCGGCTGCGGTCGGCGAGGCGCCGCTCGGTGCGGCCTGCGAGAGATGCCGCGCCGGTGAGCGGCGGTCCGGGTGCGGGTTCAGCCCGCTGCTGCCGCGGCGGCCCCCGTCCTGGAGGGCCGCGCCGTCGCGGGGACCGGTCCCCGGTGCCGCGCCCCCACCGAGATCGCTGTTTCGGCGCCGCCCCGCCGCGTCGTCCCCGTCTCGCAGGGCCCTGTGCACCGCGGAGGGCGCGGGGAGCCTGCGAAGTGATGGCTGGGTCTGCGAAAGCCGCGGTGGGCGGGCTCGGTCGGGTGCCCGCGGGCGGGCGGGTGCAGGCAGGCGCGGGCGGGTCACGCCGGGCGCGGTCGGGGATAGCCTGCGCGGCGTGGATCACGGGGCGCGGGCGGCGCGGCGGTCATGGGTCGCCGAGTCGGGGGTGGGCCTCGCGACCAGCCCGTTCCGGGTCGACCGCGACCGCATCGCCGCGTCGCCCTTCTTCGCCCGCCTGGCGGGCGTCACCCAGGTCGTCAGCCCGGCGGGCGCGGGGCTGCTGGTGCACAACCGGCTGACGCACAGCCTGCAGGTCGCGCAGGTCGCGCGGGCGATCGCCGAGCGCGCGGCGACCGACCCCGTCGTCGACGGGCTGGGCGGCTGCGACCCCGACGTCGTCGAGGCCGCGGCGCTGGCCCACGACCTCGGCCACCCGCCGTTCGGGCACCTCGGCGAGCAGGTGCTCGACCGCGTGTCCCGCGAGCGTCTGGGCCTGCCCGACGGGTTCGAGGGCAACGCGCAGAGCTTCCGGATCCTCACCACGATCGACCTGCACGGCCCGGGTGGCACGGGTCTCGACCTCACCGCGGCCGTACGGGCGGCCGTCCTCAAGTACCCCTGGACCCGGCGCGGATACCCGGACCCACATCCGTCCGACGCGCTGCTCCCGCCGCGCGGCGGCGGCCCGATGCCCGGCGCGCCCGACGCGGGATCGGCGAAGTTCTCGGCGTACTCGACGGAGCTGGACGACCTCGTCGACTGCCGTGCCGCGTTCCCGGTCGGCTTGTGGCAGCAGACGGTCGAGGCCGCGGTCATGGACACCGCCGACGACATCGCCTACGCCATCCACGATCTCGAGGACTTCCACCGGGTCGGCGTACTGCAGCAGGCCGGGGTGGCCACCGAGCTGTCGGGCTGGCGGAAGGGTGCCGGGCCGTCCGGTCCGGGTTCCGACCTCGAACGGCTGCGCAGGCGGCTGCGGGACAAGGACGCCTGGGCCTACGACGACGACGCGTTCGGCGCCGCCGTCGCCCGCGTCAGCGACGACCTGGTGGACGGGCTGCTCGCCGTGCCCTTCGACGGTTCGATGGCGGGGGAGCGGGCGGTGGCGGAGTTCTCGGCGCGGTGGACCTCGCGGCTGGCGGCGGGCGTGACCGTGCAGCGTGATCCGCCGGTGCGCGCGGCGCATGTCACCCTTGCCACCGCGCAGTGGCACGAGGTGGTCGTGCTCAAGTTCGTGCACCAGCGCTTCGTGCTGCGCCGCGCCGACCTGGCCTCCCACCAGCGCGGCCAGGCGAGCGTCCTCGCCGCGCTGGTGCAGGCCCTCACCGAGTGGCTCGCCGAGGACGGCGACGGTCCGCGCCTTCCGCCGCGCCTGCACGACCTCGTCGAGCTCTCGCGGGCCGAGCTGGGCTCGACCGCCCTGGCCAGGGGGCGCGCGGTGATCGATTACGTGGCCTCGCTCACCGACGGCCAGGCCGCGGCCCTGCTGGACGTCCTGACGGGCCGGTCGACCCGCCTGTGGACCGACGCGCCGGTCCTCTGACCCGCTCCGCACATTCCCGGGCGTCCCCACAAGGTCGGACATCGGCGAGGACGCCCTACTTGTGTGCGAGGTCAGCCCAGGGTCCCGGTCGCGAGTACGCCGCCGTCCACACGGACGGTCTCGCCGGTGATCCAGCTCGCCGCGTCGGACACCAGGAAGCCGACCAACGAGGCCACGTCCGCGGGCCTGCCGAGCCGCTTCATCGGGTAGGCGGCGCTGACCTTCTCCTCGCCCTCGGCGTAGAGCGCCTCGGCGAACCTGGTCTTCACGACGGCGGGCGCGACCGCGTTGACCCGGATCGAAGGGCCCAGCTCCCAGGCCAGCTCCTCGGTGAACCGGATCAGCGCCGCCTTCGACGCGCCGTAGCAGGCGATCACGCCGGTGGAGCGCAGGCCGCCCACCGACGCGAGGTTGACCACCGACCCGCCGTGATCGCGCATCCAGGCCCGGTAGGCCAGCTGGATGTAGCCCAGCGCCGCGACGACGTTCACGTCGAAGATCTTGCGGACGGCGTCGAGGTCGGCGTCCATGAGGGGGCCGTAGACCGGGTTGATCCCGGTGTTGTTGACCAGGATGTCCAGGCGGCCGAAGGCCTCGACCGTGCGGGTCACCGACTCCTCGCGGGACTCGGCGGACCCCGCGTTGGCGGCGACGGCCAGCACCCGCTCGGACGCTCCGGCCGCCGGGCCCTCCACCAGTTCCTTCGCCGCGGCGGCCAGCTGGTCCGGCTTGCGGGCGGTGATCGTCACCGACGCGCCGCGGGTGAGCAACTCCGCGGCGATGGCGTGTCCGATGCCGCGGCTGGCCCCGGTGATGAGGGCAGCGCGCCCCGTGAGATCCGTCATGGCGGCGACCCTACGGCGCAAACCCGGTCGCGCCGACCGGTACTCTGGATCTGTGATCGGGATCGGGTAGGCCGCGCTCCGTCCAGCGCCCTCGCCTGCCCTCGTCCCCCCGGAGAACCCCTTTGATCACCGCCACCGACCTGGAGCTGCGGGCCGGGTCCCGCATCCTGCTGTCCGACGCCACCCTGCGCGTCCAGGCGGGCGACCGCATCGGCCTCGTCGGCCGCAACGGCGCGGGCAAGACCACGACGATGCGCGTGCTCGCCGGGGAGGGCGAGCCGTACGCGGGCGCGGTGAGCGTCGCCGGCGGCGTCGGCTACCTGCCACAGGACCCCCGCGAGGGAGACCTCACCGTCTCCGCCAAGGACCGCGTCCTCTCCGCGCGCGGGCTCGACGAGATGCTGCGGAAGATGGAGAAGGCGCAGACGGCGATGGCCGAGCTCGTGGACGGCGCGCAGAACGAGCGCGCCGTGCGCGAGTACGGGCGGATCGAGGAGCGCTTCGCCGCGCTCGGCGGTTACGCCGCGGAGAGCGACGCCGCCCGCATCTGCGCCCACCTCGGCCTGCCCGAGCGGGTGCTCGGCCAGCAGATCGCCACGCTCTCGGGCGGTCAGCGCAGGCGGGTCGAGCTGGCGCGCATCCTCTTCGCCGCCTCCGACGGGGGCGGCGGGGGCGCGCCGAGCGCCACCACGCTGCTGCTCGACGAGCCCACCAACCACCTCGACGCCGACTCGGTCACCTGGCTGCGGACGTTCCTCTCCGCGCACGGCGGCGGCCTCGTGGTGATCAGCCACGACACCGAGCTGCTGGCGGCCGTGGTCAACAAGGTCTGGTACCTCGACGCCGTCCGCGGCGAGGCCGACGTCTACAACATGGACTGGCGCCGCTACCAGGAGGCCAGGGCGACCGACGAGAAGCGCCGCCGCCGCGAGCGGGCCAACGCCGAGAAGAAGGCCGCCGCGCTGCAGTTGCAGGCGGCGAAGATGGGCGCGAAGGCCACCAAGGCGGTGGCGGCCAAGAACATGGCCCGCCGCGCCGACCAGATGCTCGCCGCGCTGGAGCCGGAGCACAAGCGCGACCGCGTGGCCCGGATCCGCTTCCCCGATCCGGCGCCGTGCGGGCGCACCCCGCTCACCGCGGAGGGGCTGTCGAAGGCGTTCGGCTCGCTGGAGGTCTTCACCGGCGTCGACCTGGCCATCGACCGGGGCGCGAAGGTCGTCGTGCTCGGGCTGAACGGGGCGGGCAAGACCACGCTGCTGCGGCTGCTCGCGGGCCAGGAGACGCCTGACGCGGGCCAGGTCGTCGCCGGTCACGGCCTGCGCAGCGGCTACTTCGCCCAGGAGCACGACACGCTCGACATGGACGCCACCGTCTGGGAGAACGTCCGCCACGCCGCCCCGGACGCGCCCGAGCAGCAGCTGCGCAACCTGCTGGGCTCGTTCCTGTTCTCGGGCGACCAGCTCGAGCAGGTCGCGGGCACCCTTTCCGGCGGCGAGCGCACCCGGCTCGCGCTCGCCGGGCTCGTGTCCAGCTCGGCCAACGTGCTGCTGCTCGACGAGCCCACCAACAACCTCGACCCGGTCAGCCGGGAGCAGGTGCTCGACGCGCTGCGGCGGTTCACGGGCTCGGTCGTGCTCGTCACCCACGACCCCGGCGCGGTCGAGGCGCTCTCGCCGGACAAGGTCATCGTGCTGCCCGACGGCACCGAGGACCTGTGGTCGCCCGACTACCTCGACCTCGTCCAGCTGGCCTGATCGGACGATCCGGGCGGGACGGTCGCCACCCGATCGCCACCGTCCCGGTGGCGTGTCCTGGGTCACAGCGCGCCAGGTGAGGGAGCGTGCGACGGCTCGATCCACTTCCGGAGTGACCGGGGAGTGCCGAGGGGGTGACGGCCAGGTGATCAAACGGCGGCAATGATCACCCGTGTGCGTGATCCATTCGGCCGAACCGCTCACCGATCTTCGAAAAGATCTCCTGGTCCCGACTCCGTCGGTGGACGATCATTGCCGCACCCGGGCGCCGACCGGCCCGGACCAGGGAGTTCCGACGAGTCTGGAGGGGAACAGGCTGTGGCCGATCTGAAGAAGGGCGCGCGCATCACCGGCGCCCAGCGGGACAAGCTTGCCACCGACCTGAAGAAGAAGTACGAGAAGGGCGCCAGCATCCGCGCGCTCGCCGAGCAGACGGGCCGCTCCTACGGGTTCGTGCACCGTGTGCTCTCCGAGACCGGTGTGACGCTGCGTGGCCGTGGCGGAGCGACGCGCACCAAGAAGAAGTAGGAGCGCCGGGCGGGCGCGGGCCCGCCCGGGAAGCATGGCCGGAAGGCGCGCGTTGCACCTCAGCCACGATGGTTGCGGCTGGGAGGAGCACGTGTGGACAGGCCGTTCGGGATGCTGCGTAGCGTCACCCACGGGGTCGACGCGCCCCGCTCGATCAAGAAGGGGACGATCCCGCGGATCTGGCGCTTCGCCGCCTCGTACCGTCGCGGCCTGACCGCCTTCCTGCTGCTCACCGTCGTCTCGTCGGTGGTCGGTGTGATCACCCCGATCCTCGCGGGCCGGGTCGTCGACGCGATCGTGGCGCGCGATTCCACCGCGGTCGCCGCCGCCACCGTGATCGGGCTGGCCTGCGGGATCGCCGTGTTGGCTGTCGTCGAGGCGGTGAACGGGCTCGGGACGCGGTGGTTCTCGTCGAGCATCGGCGAGGGCCTGATCGCCGATCTGCGCCGTGCCGTGTACGCGCACGTGCAGACCATGCCCGTCGCGTTCTTCACCCGTACCCGCACGGGCGCCCTGGTCAGCAGGCTGAACAACGACGTGATCGGCGCGCAGTCGGCGATCACGTCGACGTTGGCCAGCGTGGTGTCCAACGTCATCCAGCTGACCCTCGCCGTCGTCGTGATGATCACACTGGCCTGGCAGGTCACGGTGCTGGCGCTCCTGCTGCTGCCGATCTTCGTGATCCCGGCGCGCCGCATGGGCAGGCGCATCGCGGACCTGCGCCGCGAGGCCGCCGACCTCAACGCGGGCCTGTCCAACCAGATGACCGAGCGCTTCTCCGCGCCGGGCGCGACGCTGGTGAAGCTGTTCGGCCGCCCCGACGACGAGATCGCCGAGTTCGCCGACCGCGCCGAGCGGATCCGCGACATCGGTGTGCGCACCGCGATGGTGTCGCGCGTGTTCGTCACCGCGCTGTCGCTGGTGTCCGCGCTGGCACAGGCCCTGATCTACGGTCTGGGCGGCTGGCTCGCGGTGACCGGGCGGATCGAGGCGGGCACCGTCGTCACGCTCGCGCTGCTGCTCACCCGGCTCTACTCGCCGATGACCGCCCTCGCGAACGCCCGCGTGGACGTCATGACCGCGCTCGTGTCGTTCGAGCGGGTCTTCGAGGTGCTCGACCTCCCGCCGATGATCGCCGAGCGCCCGGGAGCCCGTGCGCTCCCTGACGGGCCCGTCGGGGTGCGGCTCTCCGACGTGCGGTTCACCTACCCCCGGGCCGACCAGGTGTCGCTCGCCTCACTGGAGGAGGTCGCGGTGCTCGACCACCGCGGCGGGGAGGAGGTGCTGCACGGCATCGACCTGGACGTGGGTCCCGGGCAGCTGCTCGCGCTCGTCGGCCCGTCGGGCGCGGGCAAGTCGACGATCGCGGCGCTGCTCCCGCGCCTCTACGACGTCGACGAGGGCGCCGTGCAGCTGGCAGGCATCGACGTGCGCGACCTGACGTTCGCCGCGGTGCGGGGCGCGGTCGGCGTCGTCACCCAGGACGGGCACCTGTTCCACGACACGATCGCGGCCAACCTGCGCTACGCGGCGCCGGACGCCACCCACGCGGAGCTCGTCGAAGCACTGCACCGCGCCCGGCTCGGCGAGGTGCTCGCGACCCTCCCCGACGGTCTCGACACCGTCGTCGGGGAGCGCGGCTACCGGCTCTCCGGCGGCGAGCGGCAGCGCCTCACCATCGCGCGGCTGCTCCTGGCGAAGCCGCGGGTGGTGATCCTCGACGAGGCGACCGCGCATCTGGACTCCGAGTCCGAGGTCGCGGTGCAGGAGGCGCTGGTCGAGGCCCTCGAGGGCCGTACGGCGATCGTCATCGCCCACCGCCTGTCGACGATCAGGGCGGCCGACGAGATCGCCGTCGTCGAGCACGGCCGGATCGTCGAACGAGGCGCCCACGACGACCTGCTCGCTTTCGGTGGCCGCTACGCCGCGCTCTATCGGACGCAATATGCGGATGACGAACGTCTCGTCGGCGGGGCGCCGGCGGCATAAGCTGCCGGGATGCCCCCAGCATCCCGGCAGGACTTCGTCCTGGACGAGCAGCTCTGCTTCGCGCTGCACACCGCGTCGCGTGCGATGACCGGCTGCTACCGGCCGCTGCTCGACAGCATCGGGCTCACCTACAGCCAGTACGCCGTGATGCTCGTGCTCTGGGAGCGGGAGAGCGTCACCCTCGGCCTGCTCTGCGCTCGGCTGCAGCTCGACACGGGCACGCTCTCCCCGCTGCTCAAGCGTCTGGAGGCCGAGGGTCTGCTGGTGCGACGCAGGCGCGCCGAGGATGAGCGCACGGTGCAGCTCACGCTCACCGAGCGGGGCCGGGGGCTGCGGGACGAGGCGGTCGCGATCCAGGCCAGGGTGCAGGAGGTGACGGGCCTGCGTCCCACCGAGCTGGCGACGTTGCGCGACGATCTGCAGAGGCTGGCGTCCCGGCTGCGTGCGGTGCATCTGGTGCCCGAATCCGTGTGAGGGGCTCCTCATGCCCTCCTAGACCGGGCGTGCTGCCGAGGTCCGCCGGACCGACGCCTCCACGACATCCAGCACCGGGCCGAGGTCGTCGGCGGGCAGGCCCATCGCGAGGTGCGAGATGAGGCCCTCCAGCACGAGCTCCAGGTACTGGGCGAGCACGGCGACCGGCACGTCGTCGCGCAACGACCCGGCCCGCGCCTGCCGCTCCAGCCGCTCCCGCGTCGCCCGCGTGAGCTCCGCCGAGTGCGCGCTCCAGCGTTCCCGGAACTGCGGGTCGGTCCGCAGCCGCCGCGAGACCTCCAGCCGGGTCCCCAGCCAGCTCCGCTCGTTCGCCGGATCGGTCAACAGCTCCCGCATCACCTGGACGAGACCCTGCTCGGCGACCACGTCGGCCATGCGACGGGCATCCTGCTCGGCGAGCGCGAGGAACAGCGTGTCCTTGTCGCCGAAGTGGTGGAAGATCGCGCCCCGGGACAGGCCGATGCCCTGCTCCAGCCTCCGGACGGTGGCGCCCTCATAGCCGTACGCGGCGAAGCAGGCCCGTGCCCCGTCGAGGATCTGCTGGCGTCGCGCCGCGAGCTGGTCGGTGCTGACGCGGGGCACGGTCGCGATCTTAGCCCTGGTGCGCGGTCGATGGCCGAACGCTGAACACTCATGCAAACCGCGCGGCGCGCGGGTAGCGTCGATGCCCGTGACCCAGCAGGCGGGCCCCTCCGGCAGCACGGCCGTCACTACGGGGGAGCCGGACGACGACGGCAGCGCCGCGGTTGTGCGTGACCGCGGCGATGCCGAGGCGTATGTCGCCTCAGTCTGTTTCAAGCACGGCCCCCCGCTGCTCACCGGTGTGGAGCTGGAGTGGCTGGTACGCCCCTGCTCTTCCGACCGGCTCACGGCCGCGGCGCTCGCCGCCGCGCTGGGCCGACACTGTCCGACAACGCTCGACCCGTCGTCCCCCGCCGATCCGCTGCCCGGCGGCTCCCTGGTCACAGTGGAGCCCGGTGGCCAGATCGAGCTCGCCAGCCCGGCGCTTCCCGACCTTCCCGGGCTGCTGAGCACCGCCTCCGCTGACGCCGATGCCCTCCACCGCGCCGTGTCCGCCGCGGGCCTCGCGGTGGAAGGACGGGCCGCCGCCGCGGAGCGCCCGCCGGTTCGCCTCCTGGATCTGCCCCGCTACCGCGCGATGGAGCAGTCCTTCGACCGCATCGGCCCGCACGGCCGCAGCGCCATGTGCTCGACGGCCGCCGTCCAGGTCTGCGTCGACGCGGGCGAGCGCTCCACGGCCGCCGCCCGCTGGGCGGCCGTGCATGCCCTCGGGCCCGTCCTCCTGGCGGCGTTCGCGAACTCCCCGCGAATGCACGGCAGGCGCACGGGGTGGAAATCCGCCCGCTGGGCGGCCTGGCTCCGCGCCGATCCCGCGCGCACCGCGCCACCCGCCGATCCGGATCCCGTCGACCCCGCGCCCGCCTGGGCGCGGCGCGTCGTGGAGGCCCCGGTGCTGTGCGTGCGCGGGCCGGGCACCTGGGTGGTGCCCGACGGGCTGACCTTCGCCGACTGGATCCACGGCGGGCAGCCGCGGCCGCCGACCATCGCCGACCTCGAGTACCACATCTCGACCCTGTTCCCGCCCGTGCGCCCGCGCGGCCACCTCGAGATCCGCTACGTCGACATGCAGCCCGGCAAGCGGTGGGCACTCCCCGTCGCCGTCCTTTCGGCCCTGCTCTCCGACGCAGGCGTGATCGACGTCGTGCGTAACGTCTGCGCGCCCGCGCGCACCAGATGGGTGTCGGCCGCCCGCCACGGGCTCGCCGACCGGGTGCTCGCCCAAGCGGCCGCCGCGGTCTTCGAACTGGCGTGTGCGCGGCTGCCCGACCTCGCCGCCCCGACGTGGCTCGTCGACGAGCTCGTCGCCATGAACGAACGGCTCGTCCGGCACGGCCTGTGCCCCGCCGACGAGCCGGAAGGAGCCCCCCTATGACCCCCGAGACCACCGAGGAGCTCCGCGCGCACGTGGTGGACCAGCTCACCGCGTCGCGGGCGCGCAGTACGGCCCTCACCGACGCCGTCGACGAGGCCGACCTTGTGACCCAGCACTCGCCGCTGATGTCGCCGCTGGTCTGGGACCTCGCGCACATCGGCAGCCAGGAGGAGCTGTGGCTCGTGCGCGACGTCGGTGGACGCGCGCCGCTGCGGCCGGAGATCGACGGGCTGTACGACGCGTTCCAGCACCCGCGGTCCCGCCGGATCGAGCTGCCGCTGCTCACGCCGTCCGAGACGCGGGTCTACGTCGCCGAGGTGCGCGACAAGGCGCTCGATGCGCTGGAGCACAGCCCGCTGTCCGGGCGACGGCTGGAGGCCGACGCGTTCGCGTTCGGCATGATCGTCCAGCACGAGCAGCAGCACGACGAGACCATGCTCGCCACCCACCAGCTCCGCACCGGCGCACCCGTCCTCGCCGCGGAACCGCCGCCGCCCGGCCGCCCGCTGCCCGCGCGGGACGTGCTGGTGCCCGCGGGCCCGTTCACGATGGGCACGTCGGCCGAGCCGTGGGCGTTGGACAACGAACGGCCCGCGCACGTCGTGGACCTGCAGGCGTTCCGGATCGCGAGCGTGCCGGTCACGGGCGGCGAGTACGCCGCGTTCGTCGACGCGGGCGGCTACCGCGATCCCCGCTGGTGGACCGAGACGGGCTGGCGGCACCGGCTCGACGCGGACCTCGCCGCGCCGCAGTTCTGGGCGCGCGACGCGGGGGGCACGTGGTGGCGGCGGCGGTTCGGCGTCGTCGAGCCCGTCCCGCTCGACGAGCCCGTCGTGCACGTGTGCGCGCACGAGGCCGACGCCTACGCGGCGTGGGCGGGTGCCCGGCTGCCGACCGAAGCCGAGTGGGAGAAGGCGGCGCGCCACGACCCGGCCACCGGCACCTCGCGCCGCTACCCGTGGGGCGAGGCCGACCCCACCCCCGCGCACGCCAACCTCGGGCAGCGCCACCTGCAGGCCGCCCCGGTCGGCGCCTACCCGGCGGGCGCGTCGGCGCTGGGCGTCGAGCAGCTGATCGGCGACGTGTGGGAGTGGACGTCCTCGGGCTGGCACCCCTACCCGGGCTTCGCCGCGTTCCCGTACCGGGAGTACTCGGAGGTGTTCTTCGGCGGCGACTACCGCGTACTGCGCGGCGGCTCCTTCGGCACCGACCCGGCCGCGATCCGCGCCACGTTCCGCAACTGGGACCGCCCCGTCCGCCGCCAGATCTTCGCGGGCTTCCGGCTGGCCTGGGACGCCTGAGCGGTGTGCCGCCACCTGGCCTACCTGGGGCCGCCCACGACGCTGTCGGCGCTCGCGCTGGAGCCGCCGCACGGGCTGCTGCGGCAGTCCTACGCGCCCGTGGACATGCGCGGTGGCGGCACGATCAACGCCGACGGGTTCGGCGTGGGCTGGTATCCGCGGGCAGGCGCCGACGCCGCCCGCTACCGCAGCGCGGCGCCGCTCTGGTCCGACGCCGCCTTCGCCGACCTGGCCCGGGTGACCCACACGGCGGCGGCGCTGGGCGCGGTCCGCTCGGCCACGGTCGGCATGCCCGTCACCGCCGGTGCGTCGGCCCCGTTCGGCGGGGGTCGATGGTTGTTCAGCCACAACGGGGTGGTGCGCGGCTGGCCGGACGCCCTGGCGGGGCTCGCGTCGGCGCTGCCGGTGACCGACCTGATCACGCTCGACGCCCCCACCGACAGCGCGCTGCTGTGGGCCCTGGTGCGCCACCGCCTGCTGGCGGGGAAGGACGGCGCCGACGCGCTGGCCGACGTGACGGGCGAGGTCGCAGCGGCCGCGCCGGGCTCGCGCCTCAACCTGCTGCTCACCGACGGCGCCACGGCATGGGCCACCGCGTGGGGCCACGCCCTGTCCGTGCGCACCGCGCCCGACCTCGCGTTCCTCGCCTCCGAACCACTCGACTCCGATCCCGGATGGTCCGGGGTCCCCGACCGACACCTCGTGGTGGCCCGCCCGGGCGGGCACCACCTGACCCCTCTGGGGAGCACATGAACGCGGGCGTACTCGACATCCATTTCACCGGCGACGACGCCGAGGCCGCGCTGGCCGCGGACGCCCGAGCAGGTCTCAGCGCGAGCCCGAAGTGCCTGCCGCCGAAGTGGTTCTACGACGCCCGGGGGAGCGAGCTGTTCGAGGAGATCACCCAGCTGCCCGAGTACTACCCGACGCGCACCGAGCGCGCCCTCCTGGACGCGAACGTCGACGAGATCGCGGCGCTCTCCGCCCCGGACACCTTCGTCGAGCTGGGCTCCGGCTCGTCGGCGAAGACGCGCCTGCTGCTCGACGCCTTCCGACGCGCGGGCACCCTCGCGACCTACGTGCCGCAGGACGTCAGCGCGTCGGCGCTGCGGGCGGCGATGGACGCGCTCGCCCCCGACTACCCGGGGCTCGCGCTGCACGGCGTGGTCGGGGACTTCACCCGGCACCTGGACCGGCTGCCCCGCGGCGGCAGGCGCACGGTGGCGTTCCTCGGCGGGACGATCGGCAACCTGCGGCCCCGTGACCGGGCGGCGTTCCTCACCGAGCTCCGCGCGGTGCTGCGGCCGGGGGAGCAGCTCCTGCTCGGCACGAGCATGGTCATCGACGAGCCGACGATGGTGGCGGCCTACGACGACGCGCAGGGCGTCACGGCGGCGTTCAACCGCAACGTCCTGCGCGTGCTCAACCGCGAGCTCGCGGCCGACTTCGCCGTCGACGCGTTCGACCACCACGCGCTGTGGGACCCGCGGCACGAGTGGATCGAGATGCGGCTGCGGGCGCGGCGCGCGATGACCGTGCGGGTGGCGGCCCTCGACCTGACCGTCCGCTTCGCCGAGGGGGAGGAGCTCACCACCGAGACCTCGGCGAAGTTCCGGCCCGGCGGGGTGCGCGGCTGGCTCGAGGCCACCGGCTACGAGGTCACCCGCATCTGGACCGACGAGGAGGGCCGCCACGCCCTGACCCTGGCCACCGCCGCCTGAACCCCCGTCAGGCGGCGGCGGGCACCCGGTCCAGGAAGCCCAGCACGCTGGTGATCTGTCCGGCGCCGTCGAGCGTGACCACGTCGAACCCGACCACCAGCTCGTCCTCGCCCGGTCCGAGCGTCCAGACGAACCGGGCCTGGTCGTGGTGGCCGTCGACCGGTCCCGCGAGCCGGAACGTGCATCCCGCGAACTGCTCCTGCGCGCCCGCGATCAGCGTGGCGATCGCGTCGCGGCCGGTGACGGTGGCGAGCGGGTCGGTGTAGGTCGCGTCCGGGGCGAAGGCCGCCGCCACGGCTTCCGCGCGCTCCGCCGCGTCACGGGCGTTCCAGGCGGCGATGTAGCCGCGGGCGCTGTCGTCGAACGTCGTCATGATGGTCCTCCTCGGTTGAATGGGTCTTCCTGACGACGTCCAGACTCTCCGCCGCGGGTCACCGCGTCGATTACCTCTTAGGTAGTCGTTGCGCCGCGCGGCGAGGGCTACGGTCGGCCGGGTGACCACCGCACAGAGGGCGCCGACGGTCGGTGACATGCTCCGACACTGGCGTCTCGCGGCCCGGCGCAGCCAGCTCGACCTGGCCTCCGCGACCGGGGTCTCCGCGCGCCACCTGAGCTTCGTCGAGACCGGGCGCGCCCGGCCCAGCCGGGCCCTGCTCCTGCACCTGGCCGAGCATCTGGAGATGCCGCTGCGGGAGCGCAACGCGCTCGTCCTCGCGGCGGGCTACGCGCCCGCCTACGCCGAGTCGGACCTCGGCGCCGAGCACCTGCGCTCGGCCCGCGAGGCGCTGGCGCACCTGCTCGCGGGCCACGAGCCCTACCCCGCGCTCGTCCTCGACCGCTGGGGCGACGTGCTCATGACCAACGGCGGCACCGCGCCGCTGCTCTGCGAGGTGCACCCGAGCCTGTTGGCCGCGCCGAACGCCTACCGCATCGGGCTGCACCCCGGTGGCCTGCTGCCCCGGGTGCGCGAGCCCGTTGCCTGGATCGCCCACCTCGGGCAGCGGCTCACGCGGGCGTTGCGCTGGAGCGGCGACCCCCGCCTGGCCGATCTGCTCCGCGAGGTCCGCTCCTACCCCGGCGTCGCCGAGGTGCTCGACACCCGTCCCGATCCCGTCACCCAGGAGCTGTTGCTCACGGTGACCCTCGCGGGGCCGTCCGGCGACCTCAGCCTGCACACCGCGGTGACGACCTTCGGCGGTCCGCACGACGTCACGCTGGCCGAGCTGGCCGTCGAGTCGTTCTTCCCGTCCGACGCGGCGACCCGCGCCCGGTTGCACGAGGCGTCGGCCGCGCTAGCGTCGAGCCCATGACGCCCGACTGGCGCACGGACGGGGTGCGCGTGATCCCCGGCGACGCACTCGACTCCACCACCCCCCAGACGCCCGGCATGCACCGCGCAGCGGCGGTCACCCTGGCCAGGGCGGGGGCGGCGAAGCTCTGGGCGGGCACGGTGACCATCCACCCCGGCGCCCGCACCGGCGCCCACCACCACGGCGAGCTGGAGAGCGTGATCTACGTCGTGCGCGGGCGGGCCCGGATGCGCTGGGGCGAGCGGCTGGAGTTCACCGCGGAGGCCGGGCCGGGCGGGTTCATCTTCGTGCCGCCCTACGTCCCCCACCAGGAGATCAACGCGCTGGACGACGAGCCGCTCGAGTGCGTGCTCGCCCGCAGCGGCCAGGACCCGGTGGTGGTCAACCTCGACATCGACGGCTCCGACGTCGAGCCCGAGCACGTGCCGTGGGTCGACCCGGCTCACCCCACCGGGGTCGGTCCCGCGGGCGCGTAGTCCGGCAGCGTGATGTCGCCCGCCTTCGCGAACTGGCGCTCCAGCATCGGCCGCATCGGCAGGCGGGTCATGGCGGCCATCGACGCGGTGCGCAGCCGGATGGCAGGCGCGCTGCGCGGCGCGTAGCCGACGCCGCCGCCGGGCGGCAGCTCCTGGCCTTATCTTCCCTCAACCCCCGGTCAACGAAACATTGACGCCAGCGTTCCGCCAACCATTCGACGACCTCGCACACCGCGCGGCGTCCTCGCAGAACGTCGAACTGGGGCGAGGACGCCGAAAGCTGTGCGGAGTCGGGCCGGGTGGTGCCCCGGGGGCACCACCCGCGGGGTCAGTCCCGCAGCATCGTGCGCAGCACGTACTGCAGGATGCCGCCGTTGCGGTAGTAGTCGGCCTCACCGGGGGTGTCGATGCGCACGACGGCGTCGAACTCGACGGTCTCGCCGTGCCGTCCTTGGCCGCGCTGACGTGCACCGTGCGGGGCGTCGAGCCGTCGTTGAGCGCCGTCACCCCGGAGATCGAGAACGTCTCGGTGCCGTCCAGCCCGAGCGACGCGGCCGTCTCGCCTGCCGGGAACTGCAGCGGCAGGACGCCCATCCCGATGAGGTTGGAGCGGTGGATCCGCTCGTAGCTCTCGGCGATGACCGCCTTGACGCCCAGCAGGCTCGTGCCCTTGGCCGCCCAGTCGCGCGACGAGCCCGAGCCGTACTCCTTGCCGCCGAGCACGACCAGCGGGGTGCCCTCCGCGGCGTAGTTCCGGCGCGGCGTCGTAGATGAACGACTGCGGCGCGCCATCTTGCGTGAAGTCGCGGGTGTAGCCACCCTACACGCCTCGGCCCTCGTTCGGCTGAGGAGCTGGTTGCGCAGCCGGATGTTGGCGAACGTGCCGCGGATCATCACCTCGTGGTTGCCGCGGCGCGAGCCGTAGGAGTTGAAGTCCTTGCGGTCGCACGCCGTGCTCGGCGAGGTACTGCCCGGCCGGGGCTGTCGGCCTTGATCGAGCCCGCCGGGCGAGATGTGGTCGGTGGTCACCGAGTCGCCGAGCAGGGCGAGCACGCGTGCGCCCGCGATGTCCTGCACCGGCGACGGCTCCATGGTCATGCCGTCGAAGTACGGGGGCTTGCGCACGTAGGTCGACTCGGGGTCCCACTCGAACGTCTAGCCCTTCGGCGTCGGCAGTGACCGCCACCGCTCGTCGCCCGCGAAGACGTCGGCGTAGTCCTTGGCGAACATGTCCTTGTTGATCGACGAGTCGATCGTGGCCTGCACCTCGGCGGCGTCGGGCCAGATGTCGCGCAGGAACACCGGCTGGTCGTCGGGCCCGGTGCCCAGCGGCTCGGTCTCGAAGTCGAAGTCCATCGTGCCGGCGAGCGCGTAGGCGATCACCAGCGGGCGGCGACGCGAGGTAGTTCATCTTCACGTCGGGGTTGATGCGACCCTCGAAGTTGCGGTTGCCCGAGAGCACCGCGACGACGGCGAGGTCGTTCTCGTTGACGACGGCGGAGATCTCGTCGACAGGGGACCCGAGTTGCCGATGCACGTCGTGCAGCCGTAGCCGACCGAGGTGGAAGCCGAGCTTCTCGAGGTAGGGCCACAGGCCGGCCTTCTCGTAGTAGTCGGTGACGACCTTGCGAGCCGGGCGCCATCGACGTCTTGACCCACGGCTTGGCCGTCAGGCCCTTCTCGACGGCGTTCTTCGCGAGCAGACGCGGCGCCGAGCATGACCGAGGGGTTCGACGTGTTCGTGCAGCTGGTGATCGAGGCGATGGCGACGGCGCCGTGGTCGAGCACGAACTCGCCGCGGCTCGCCGAGCGCACCGGCGTCGGCTTCGACGGACGGCCCTCGCCGCCGTTCGCGGCCGAGAACACGACGCGGCGCGGCCTCGTCGGCGCCTGCTCCAGGCGCGGGGGAGTCGGTGGCCGGGAACGACTCCTTGCCCGCCTCGTCGACGCCGCTCGACTCCGGGTCGTCGGTGTAGTCGCGGATCGCCTTGCGGAACGGCACCTTGGCGTCGGTGAGCACGATGCGGTCCTGCGGGCGCTTCGGCCCGGCGATCGAGGGGACGACCGTGCGACAGATCCAGCTCCAGGTACTCGGAGAAGACGGGCTCGCGGGCGGGGTCGTGCCACAGCCCCTGCTCCTTGGCGTACGCCTCGACGAGCGCGATCTGCTCGGCGGAGCGGCCGGTGAGGCGCAGGTAGTCGACCGTGACGTCGTCGATCGGGAACATCGCCGCGGTCGAGCCGAACTCGGGGCTCATGTTGCCGATCGTCGCGCGGTTGGCCAGCGGGACGGCGCCGACGCCCTCGCCGTAGAACTCGACGAACTTGCCGACGACGCCGTGCTGGCGCAGCATCTCGGTGATCGTCAGCACGACGTCGGTCGCGGTCACGCCGGTCGGGATCGCGCCGGTGAGCTTGAAGCCGACGACCCGCGGGATGAGCATCGAGACGGGCTGGCCGAGCATCGCCGCCTCGGCCTCGATGCCGCCGACGCCCCAGCCGAGCACGCCGAGACCGTTGACCATCGTGGTGTGCGAGTCGGTGCCGACGCAGCGTGTCGGGGTAGGCCTGTCCGTTCCTCGTCATGACGACGCGGGCCAGGTGCTCGATGTTGACCTGGTGCACGATGCCGGTGCCCGGCGGGACGACCTTGAAGTCGTCGAACGCGCGTCTGGCCCCAGCGCAGGAACTGGTAGCGCTCGCCGTTGCGCTCGTACTCGATCTCGACGTTGCGCTCGAACGCGTCCGCGGTGCCGAACACGTCGATGATGACCGAGTGGTCGATGACGAGCTCGGCCGGGCGCGAGCGGGTTGATCTTGGTCGGGGTCGCCGCCGAGGTCGGTGACGGCCTCGCGCATCGTGGCGAGGTCGACGATGCACGGCACCCCCGTGAAGTCCTGCATGATCACGCGCGCGGGCGTGAACTGGATCTCGGTGTCGGGCTGGGCGCTCGGGTCCCACCTGCGAGCGCCCGCACGTGGTCGGCCGTGACGTTGGCGCCGTCCTCGGTGCGCAGCAGGTTCTCCAGCAGCACCTTGAGGCTGAACGGCAGCTTCTGCGATCCCTCGACGGCGGAGAGTCGGAAGATCTCGTAGTCGGCATCGCCCGCCGTGAGGGTGCCCTTCGCGCCGAAGCTGTCGGTGCTGGTCACTGGGCTACTCCTCGGATAACGGCAGTGGGCTGTCGCGAGTCTCGCGCACCCGGTCGTCCCGGGCTCGGCGGACCCCGCCCGGCGCTAACAGTACGCTTGTCCTGTTAACTTGGCGAGGCCCTGTGCAGGCCCACCCGTCGATGCTCCGACTAGCCCATGTGGGGGAAGTTGGGCCGATCGCGCGCGTCGCTTCCGTGACGTCGGCCGCCGTGATGCCAGAGTGCGGGCCGCTGGGATCGGTGGATCATTCGGGAGGGTTGCGTGCGGCGCCTCGGTCGACCCGTTGCCGTGCTGGCCGTGCTCGTCCACGTCGTCGCCGTCGCGCTGTTGGTCGGGTTGCCCGGCACCGCGCTGGCCGCCCCGCCGCCCACCCCGCCGCCCAACCCCTCGGACAGCCAGCTCGCCGCGGGCCGGGTCGCGGTGACACAGCGTACGGCGCAGGTGGCGGCGCTCACCGGCAGGCTCTCGGACCTCGACGACAAGGCCGCGGCGATCGCTCTGGAAGTGACCGCCCGCCAGGAGCAGGCCAACCGCGCGCTTGTCGACCAGCAGAACGCGAAGTCGGCGGCCGAAGCGGCGAGCCAGGCGGCCGAAGCGGCCCGTCAGGCGACCACCGCCGCCTCGGCCGACGTCGACGCGCTGCGCGCGCGGGTCGACGAGTTCCTGTCCGCGAGCTACCAGCAGGGCCTCGACATCGGCCCGCTCGGCCTGCTCACGGCCCCGGGTGGACCGCAGGGCGTGCTGGACCGATCCGCGTTCGCCGACCTCATCGCCGAACAGCAGCAGCAGGCGCTCGACAGTCTGCAGCGCGCGCTCGTGGCGCGGGTGAACGCGGACTCGCTCGCCCGCAAGGCCGAGGACGACGCGCAGGCCAAGGCCGCGCTCGCGCAGCAGGCCAGCGCCGCTGCGGCGGGCGCCGTCGCGCAGGTGCAGTCCCAGGCGAAGGCGCAGGCCGCGCAGCTCGCGCAGGTGCAGGCCCAGCGTGACCAGGTGAACACCCAGCTCGCCGCGGCCGTCGCGGCCGACGCGGGCCTGCGCGCCCAGCGCGACCGGTTCGCGGCCTGGCAACAGCAGCAGGCCGCGGCCCAGCGGGCCGCGCAGCTGGCCGCCGCGGGCCGGGTCGCGGGCGAGCGCGGGCCCGTCCGCGGCGCGGGCGCGGTGCGGACCGTCATCGACCGGGCGATGTCGCAGTTGGGGGTGCAGTACGCCTGGGGCGGCGGCAACGGGCGCGGGCCGTCGCTCGGCGTGCGCGACGGCGGCATCGCCGATGTGTTCGGCGACTACCGTCGCGTCGGGTTCGACTGCTCCGGACTGATGATCTACGCGTTCGCCGGTGTCGGGGTCGGGCTGCCGCACTACAGCGGCTACCAGTACACCTCCGGCCGCCAGGTTCCGGTCGCGGCCCGGCAGCCCGGCGACATGCTCTTCTACTCCGAGGGCGGCGCGATCGGGCACGTCGCGCTGTACGTCGGCAACGGGATGATGATCGAGGCGCCGTACTCGGGCGCGGCCGTCCGGCTGGTGCCGATGCGTTTCGGCGGCCTGATGCCCTACGTCACCCGCGTGATCTGACCGGGGGGCTCACCCTCGTCTCACCGCGACCCGTGTTGGATGCCGGCGTGAGCGTGCAGGATGCCGTCCCCAGCCCGGCCGCCGAGGGCGAGCGCCTGGAGCGCGCCGTCTTCGAGATCAAGAAGGTGATCGTCGGTCAGGACCGGCTCGTCGAACGGATGCTGGTGGGCCTCCTGGCCAGGGGGCATCTGTTGCTGGAGGGCGTGCCGGGCGTGGCGAAGACGCTGGCCGTCGAGACGGTCGCGAAGGTCGTCGGCGGCACGTTCGCCCGTCTGCAGTTCACCCCGGACCTCGTGCCCTCCGACATCCTGGGCACCCGCATCTACCGGCAGGGCCGCGAGGAGTTCGACGTCGAGCTCGGGCCCGTCGTCGCCAACTTCGTGCTCGCCGACGAGATCAACCGCGCACCCGCGAAGGTGCAGTCCGCGCTGCTGGAGGTGATGGCCGAGCGGCACCTGTCGATCGGCGGCCAGACCTTCCCGATGCCCGATCCGTTCCTCGTGCTCGCCACTCAGAACCCGATCGAGAACGAGGGCGTCTACCCGCTGCCGGAGGCCCAGCGCGACCGGTTCCTCTTCAAGATCATCGTCGAGTACCCTGGCGTCGAGGAGGAACGCGAGATCGTCTACCGGATGGGCGGGGAGCCGCCCGCCGCGCAGCAGGTGCTGAATCCCGCCGAGCTGTCCCGGCTGCAGGGCGTGGCCACGCGGGTGTTCGTGCACCACGCCCTCGTCGACTACGTCGTCCGGCTCGTCGTCGCCACCCGCACGCCCGCCGACCACGGCCTCGCCGACGTCGCGGGCTGGGTGGCCTACGGCGCGTCGCCGCGCGCCACCCTGGGCATCGTGGCGGGTGCCCGCGCGCTCGCGCTGATCCGCGGCCGCGACTACGTCCTTCCCCAGGACGTGCTGGACGTCGCCCCGGACGTGCTGCGGCACCGCCTGGTGCTCTCCTACGACGCCGTGGCCGACCAGGTGCCGATCGACCACATCATCTCGCGGGTGCTCGCCACCGTCCCGCTGCCGCAGGTGACGGCCCGTCCGCAGGTGCCACCGGCCCCGGCAGGCGCGTCCCTTGGAGGCGTATCCCCGTGAGCCGGGTCGCCACCGCGCCGCCGTCCCTGCGCGACGGTCGGATGGAGGCCGCGCTGAAGGCGTTGGAGCTGTCGGTGCGGATCCGGCTCGACGGGCTGCTGCAGGGCAACCACCTCGGCCTCGTGCCCGGCCCTGGCACCGAGCTGGGGGAGGCGCGGACCTACCAGCCGGGCGACGACGTGCGGCGCATCGACTGGTCGGTCACCGCCCGCACGGCGGTGCCGCACGTGCGGCAGACGGTCGCCGACCGGGAGCTGGAGACGTGGGTCGTCGTGGACCTCTCGCCCAGCCTCGACTTCGGCACGGCCTCGTGCGAGAAGCGCGACCTGGCGATCGCGGCGCTGGCCGCCGTCGCCCACCTCACCCGCGGGGGCGGGAACCGGATCGGCGCGCTCGTCGCCACCGGCGAGCGGCTCGTGCGGCTGCCCGCCCGCGGCGGCCTCGCCTACGCGCGGGGGCTGGTGCGGCAGGTCGCGCAGGTGCCCGCAGCCCCGGGCGGCACCCGCGGCGATCTCACCGCCGCCATCGAGCAGCTGCGCCGACCCCCCCGGCGGCGCGGTCTGGCCGTCGTCATCTCCGATTTCCTCGGCGAGCCCGAATGGGAGGCCACGCTGCGCGCCCTCTCGGCCCGCCACGAGCTGCTCGCCGTCGAGGTGCTGGACCCGCGTGAGCTGGAGCTGCCCGAGGTCGGCACGGTCGTGCTCGCCGACCCGGAGACGGGCCGCCAGCGCGAGGTGGTCACCACCCCGCTGCTGTGCCGGGAGTTCGCCGCCGCGGCCGCCGAGCACCGCGAGCGGGTGGCCGCCGCCGTGCGCCGGGCGGGCGCCGCGCACCTGCGGCTGCGCACGGACTCCGACTGGATCGCCGACATCGTCCGCTTCACGCTCGCCCGCAAGCGGGCCTGGTCGGGCGGAGGGCGGTGAGCGGCATCTTCACCGACCCGTTGTGGCTCGCAGGGCTGCTCGTCGTCGCCCTGCTCGTGGCGGCCTACGTCGTGCTGCTGCGCCGCCGCCGCCGGGACACGATGCTGTTCACCAACCTGGAGCTGCTGGAGCGGATCGCTCCGCATCGGCCCGGCTGGTACCGGCACGTTCCCGCCGCCGCGTTGATCGTGGCGCTGGCGCTCCTGACCATCGCGCTCGCGGGCCCCCAGGCCGAGGCGAAGGTGCCACGCAACCGGGCGACCGTCGTCCTGGTGATCGACGTCTCGCTCTCGATGCAGGCCACCGACGTCACGCCGAGCAGGCTGGCCGCGGCGCAGGTGGCCGCGAAGGCGTTCGCCGACCAGCTCACCCCCGGTGTCAACCTCGGGCTCGTGTCGTTCGCGGGCACCGCGGCGGTGCTGGTGTCGCCGACCACCGACCGTGAGCCGGTCAAGCGGGCCGTCGACGGTCTGAAGCTCGCCGAGTCCACGGCCACCGGCGACGCGATCCTGGCGGGCCTGCAGTCGATCGAGACGTTCTCCCAGGCGGTCGCGGGCGCCTCGGGGGACGGGCCGCCGCCCGCGCGGATCGTGCTGATGTCCGACGGCGGCCAGACCGTGCCCGGCGGCCCCGGCGCCGAGGACCAGCCCCGCGGCGCCTACACCGCGGCGCGCAAGGCCGCCGAGGCGCACGTTCCGGTGTCGACGATCTCGTTCGGCACCGACTACGGCACGATCGAGCTCGACCCGGACAAGCCGCCGGTGTCCGTCGCCGTCGACGACGAGGCGATGCGCCGCATCGCCGAGCTGTCCGGCGGGCAGTTCTTCACCGCGGCGAGCGAGTCCGAGCTGCGCCAGGTCTACGCCCAGCTCGGCGAGCAGATCGGCTACGAGCTGCGCAAGGTCGACGTCAGCAGGCCGTGGCTCGCGGGCGGCGCGCTGATGCTCTTCATCGGCGTCGGCGCGGGGATCGGTCTGGGCAGGCGGCTGCCGTAGGGTGCGCGCGTGGATGCGGCACATCAGGCGGGACGCAGCGTGCTCGTGACGGGCGGGAACCGCGGGATCGGCCTGGCCATCGCGAAGGCGTTCGCGGCGGCGGGGGACCGGGTGGCGGTGACCCACCGCAGTGCGGCCGACGATCTTCCCGACGAGCTCCTGCCCGTGCGCTGCGACGTGACCGACGCCGCGGCCGTCGACGCCGCTTTCACCACGGTCGAGGAGAAGCACGGGCCCGTACAGGTGCTCGTGTCCAACGCGGGCATCACCGACGACGGGCTGCTCATGCGGATGAGCGAGGAGTCGTTCACCCGGGTGCTCGACGCCAATCTCACCGGGGCGTACCGGGTGGCGAAACGGGCCAGCCGCGCAATGCTCAAGGCCCGCGCAGGCCGCATGATCTTCATCTCGTCGGTCGTCGGGCTGCTCGGTTCGGCGGGCCAGGTGAACTACGCCGCGTCGAAGGCGGGGCTGGTGGGGCTCGCGCGGTCGATCACCCGGGAGCTCGGCTCGCGGGGCATCACGGCCAACGTCGTGGCGCCGGGGTTCGTCGACACCGACATGACCCGCGCCCTGCCCGACGCCAAACGCGCAGAGTACCTCGCGCAGGTGCCGCTGGGCCGCTACGGCACGGTCGAGGAGATCGCGTCGGCCGTCGCGTGGCTGGCCTCGGACGCGGCGTCCTACGTGACAGGCGCGGTGATTCCGGTCGACGGCGGCCTCGGCATGGGTCACTAGGCTGCCGCTCCATGGGACTTCTGGACGGCAAACGCCTGCTGGTCACCGGCGTGATCACCGACGCCTCGCTGGCCTTCCACGCCGCGAAGATCGCGCAGGAGCAGGGCGCGCAGGTCGTGCTCACCGGCTTCGGCCGGATGCGCCTGGTCGAGCGGATCGCGCAGCGGCTCCCGCAGGCCGCGCCCGTCGTCGAGCTGGACGTCTCCGACCAGGCGCAGCTGGACAGCCTCGTCGAGCGGGTCTCGCCGCATCTGGGGGAGGAGCCCGGCCTCGACGGCGTGCTGCACTCGATCGGCTTCGCCCCGGCGTCGTGCCTGGGGGAGGGCGCCTTCCTGAGCGCGCCGTGGGAAGACGTGGCCACGACGATCCAGGTCAGCGCGTACTCGTTCAAGTCGCTGGCCGCCGCGGTGCTGCCGCTGCTCTCGTCCGGGTCGTCGATCGTGGGCATGGACTTCGACAACCGGCAGGCGTGGCCCGCATACGACTGGATGGGCGTCGCGAAGTCCACATTGGAGTCGGTTACCCGCTACCTCGCCCGTGACCTGGGTCCACAGGGCGTGCGGGTGAACCTGTGTGCGGCCGGGCCGGTGCGCACGATGGCGGCCAAGTCGATCCCCGGCTTCGCCGCGTTCGAGGACGCCTGGGACGGGCGCGCCCCGTTGGGCTGGGACGTCAACGACCCGGTGCCGGTCGCGAAGACGGTGTGCGCCCTGCTCTCGGACTGGCTGCCGGTCACCACGGGCTCGATGGTGTGGGCGGATGGCGGCTTCCATGCGATCGGTGTCTGACGCGCTGCTCGTCCTGTCGTTCGGGGGCCCGGAGGGGACTGCGGACGTCCGACCGTTCCTGGAGAACGTCACGCGGGGCCGGGGGGTGCCGCCGGAGCGGTTGGACGCGGTGGAGGAACACTACCGGCATTTCGGCGGGATCAGTCCGCTGAACGCCCGCAACCGCGAGCTGATCGCCGCGATACGGGACCGCATCGACGTGCCGGTGTACTTCGGCAACCGCAACTGGCACCCGATGGTCGAGGACGCCGTCGCGCAGATGACGCGGGACGGGGTGCGGCGCGCGCTGGTGTTCGCGACGAGCGCGTACGGCGGCTACTCGGCGTGCCGCCAGTACCACGAGGACATCGCGCGCGCCCGCAAGGCCGTGGGGGAGAGCGCGCCGGAGCTGGTGCGGCTGCGGCACTTCTTCGACCACCCGGGGTTCGTCGCGGCGAACGCCGATGCCGTGCGGGCCGCGTTCGGGCAGGTCGGCCCGGGTGCGCGGCTGGTGTTCACGGCGCACTCCATGCCCGAGCACGGCCGACGCGACGGCCGGTCCGCCCGGCGAGGGCGGGCACCGGTACTCCCGCCAGGTCGCCGAGGCCGCCCGGCTCGTCGCGGCCGAGGTCGGGGTGGGTGAGTACGACGTGGTGTGGCAGTCGCGGTCGGGCCCGCCCCAGGTGCCGTGGCTGGAGCCGGACGTCCTCGACCACCTCGACGCGGTGGCTGCCGCCGGTGCGCCCGCCGTGGTCGTCGCGCCGGTCGGGTTCGTGTCCGACCACGTCGAGGTCGTGTGGGACCTCGACACCGAGGCCCGGAACCGGGCCGCCGAGCTGGGCATCGGCTTCGCCCGGGCCATGACGGCGGGGCCGGACCCCCGGTTCGCGGACATGGTCGTCGAGCTGATGGCCGAGCACACCGCCGGTGCGCCGCCCCGGCGGCTGAGCACGGTCCCCAGCGGCGGCTGCGCGGTCAACGGCGCCCTGTGCGCCCCTGACTGCTGCGCGCCCCCGCGCCGCCCCGCGCACCCCTGACGATTGCGCGCCCCCGCGGCGCCCTGTGCGCCCCCGACTGCTGCGCGCCTCCGCGCCGCCCCGCGCCCCTGACAACTGCGCAACCCGCGCCGCCCCGCTCCCGCCGCGACCCCCCTGACCACCCGCCCGCCACCGCCACCGCGGCCGCGGCCCCGCCACCGGCGCGACCCGGCCTGGCCCACCTGCCGCCGCCGCGCGTCGTGATCGCGGTCCGTGGGACATGGGCGCCACATATGGCCGCCGTGTCCCACAACCGGCGATCATCGACCGGGCCGCGGCCTGCGAGGGCCGGGCCGGGGCGGAGCGGGGCGGGGGCGGACCGGCTGTGCCTGGCAAGTCAGGGACAGGCCGCGGGCCTCAGGCCGTCCCGGTGTACGCGGCCGTCGTGCGCTTCGCGGCGGCCTCGGCGGCCTCCGGCTCGTCGCCCCCGGCGACGGCGGCCGCACACCAGGCCGCGCTCGACTCGGTGATGAACCGCACCCCCTCGGGGCTCGCGACCCACGCCGCGGCGTCGGCCGGGTCGATCCCGGTGCCGGACTCGAGGTGCATGGTCAGCCCGAGCAGCATCGTGTCCCAGCCGACGCCGACCGCGCCGGGGCCGAACTCGGTCCACCGCGCGTCGTCGACGTGCGCGATGTGCTCCAGCGTGAAGCGGGTGCCCCCGTCCTCGGGGTCCAGGTGGAGCTCGATCCAGCTCACCTCCCCGCCGAACTCCCAGGTCGCGGCGAACGAGCGCGGCGGATCGCACCGCTCGACCACGCCGCCCGCGTTGCCCTGTAGCTGGTAGCGGCCGCCGAGCCGCAGCTCGCCGGTGATCGGCATGAGCCAGCGGTTGATGCGCTCGGCGGTCGTGCAGGCGTCCCACACGTCGTCGACGGCGTCGCCGTAGTGACGGCTCACCGTGACGACGCGGGCCTCCCCGGCCTCGAGCGTGCGCTTGCCGACCGTGCGCGCCACGGCGCTGATCCGGTGGGTGACGTCGATCATGAACGGTCCTTTCGTCGGCCACGCGCCAGCTCGGTGGCCAGCGCGTCGAGCGGTGGGGTCCAGAAGTGGCGGAACGCGTCGAGCCAGGCGTCGACGTCCTGGAACGGCTCGGGGCGCACGGCATAGAGCCGCCGTGCCCCGTCCGGACGCACCGAGGCGAAGCCGTGCTCACGCAGCACGCGCAGATGCTGGGAGACCGCGGGTTGCGAGATCCCGAACTCGGCGCGGACGGTCGAGGTGAGGTCGCCCGAGGACACCTCGCCGGCGGCGAGGAGCTCCAGGATCCGCCGACGCACCGGATCGCCCAGGACGTCGAACGCGTGCACGCAGCGAATATAAGCTACGGCTTGTATAAGTCAAGTGCATTGGCGACGACGTCGGCAGCGCTGGCGGCCCGGCGGCGCAGGCCGCGGTCGTAGTGCTGGGTGGTGGCGATCGTGGCGTGCCCGACGTCGGCGCGGACGTCCTGGATCGGGGCGTCGTGCTCAAGGGCGATCGTCACGTAGGCGTGGCGCAGGGCGTGGGGATGCACCCGGTCGGCCACGCCGTCGAGCGCGGGCCCGGCGTCGGCGGCGATGCGGCGGAGCTGGGTGTAGAGGTCGATCCGCGAGCAGCGCCCGCCCGCCCGTGTCGCGAGGAGCGGGGACTCCGCCACGCCGGTTCGCCCGCGGCGGGCCGGTGCCGCCGTTCCGGAGAGGCGGTCGCGCTCGGCGAGGTAGGCGTCGAGGGCGTCGCGGACGAGGGCGGTGACGTACACCTCCCGGTGCAGCCCGCCCTTGCCGAGCACGCGGAGCACGTCCTCGCCGCCGGACCGGTAGCGGTCGGCGCGGTCCAGTCCCGTGATCTCGGAGATCCGCAGGCCGAGGGTGAGCAGAGCGAGGAACGCGACGGCGCGGGTGGCGAGCAGGCGGGCGTAGCGGCCGCGGACGGTGGGCCGGGCGGCGGCGGAGAGCAGCGCGGCGACCTGTCGGGCGGTGAGCCGGACCGTCGGAGACGCATCCCGCGCGCTCGCGGCGAGCCCGAGCCGGGCCCGGTTGAGCGCGGCCGGGTTGGCCGCGATCACCCCGGCCTCGGCGAGGTGCCCGTAGAGCGCGGAGAGCGTCGAGAGCATCCGGCGTCGGGTGCGGGGCCGGGCGCCCGCGGCGTCGAGGGCGTGCAGCCAGGCCTTGACGTGGGCCGCCGTGGCCGCCCGTGGGTCGATCCCGCGCGCGGCGCACCACCGCAACCAGGCGAGGTGGTGCAGGGGCCCGGGGGCGGCGGCGGGCGGGCGGGCGCCCGCTGCTCGCTCGTCCGTCGGGTCGACCCACGCGATCGGCAGCCCCAGTGCGTAGGCGTACGTGCGGCGGGTGCCCGCGTTGGCGTACTGGGAGAGCCAGTCGGCGAGCTGGGCGCGCAGCCCCTCGGGATCGGCGACGCCCGGCCACTCCCGCGGGAGCGACTCGACGACCGCGAGCGCGTCCCGGCCCGTCGGGCTCAGAGCGTCACCGGCAGCGACTCGACCCCGAACACGAATGACAGCTTGCGGTACTCCAGCGCCTCGAGGTCGCTCGCGGCGGCAATGTCCGGGAACCGGCGCAGCAGCGCGGGGTAGGCGGTGCGCAGCTCCATGCGGGCCAGCTCGGCGCCGACGCACCGGTGGATGCCGTGCCCGAACGCCAGGTGCGGACGGGTTGCGCGGGCGGGGTCGAACCGGTCGAGATCGGGATCGCCGCCGCGGTTGGCCGCCGAGAGGGAGCAGAACACGAGGTCGCCCGCCTCGATGCGGCGGTTCCCGACGGTGACGTCCTCGCGGGCGACGCGCGGGAACGCGACCTGGACGACGGTGAGGTAGCGCAGCAGCTCGTCGACGAACGGGTCGACCGCGGCCTCGTCCTCGATCAGCCTGCGGCGCAGCTCCGGGTCGCGCAGCAGGACGATCCCGCCGAGCGCGAGCATGCTCGTGGTGGTCTCCAGGCCGCCGGTGAGCAGCCCGTCGGCGAGGCCCGCCAGCTCGCGGTCGGAGATGTCGTCGCCGTGCTGGCGCACCAGCATGCCGAGCATCCCGTCGCCCGGCTCCGCGCGCTGGCGCTTGACCATGTCCAGCAGGTAGGTCAGCGACTCCGAGATCGCGCCGAGCGAGCCCTCGATGCCGCCGAGGAAGTCGAAGCGGGTGGTGGAGCAGGCGCTGGAAGTCGGCGCGGTCCTCGTACGGGACGCCCAGCAGCTCGCAGATCGCCAGCGACGGGATCGGCAGCGCGAAGCTCTGGACGAGATCCACCTGCCCTTCCTCGGCGGCTATCCGCGCCATCTCGTCGAGCTGGCTCGCGACGATCGCGTCGATGCGGGGGGCGAGCCTGCGCAGGCGGTGTCCGGTGAACTCCGCCGTGAGCATCTTGCGCAGGCGAGTGTGCTGCGGCGGGTCCGCGAAGCCGAGGCCGCCGGGATCCTGCTCGGCGGTGATGCCCGCCTTGCCGACGAGGTGGGTGAAGTCGCTGCTGAACGCGCCTGCCGCGCCGAGTACGGCCTTGCGCCTCGTCGTAGCCGCTGACCAGCCAGCCCCGGATGCCGAAGGGCAGCTTGAGCAGGCTCACCGGCTCACGGTCGCGCAGCTCGCCCATATCGGCCACGGGGTCGAGGCCGGTGCGCTTGAGCGGCAGCAAGGCCTCGTCGGGCAGCAGCGACAGCAGCGCGGCCGAGCCACCCCGTCCGCGCCTGAAAGCGCATCGACAGCCGCGCGACGAGCTGGATGATCCGCCCACGCATGGGTCCGACTCTAACGGCGTCCGGATCACCGCGGTCGTGAGGCACGCCAACGAAACGCCAGGTTTCGTTGGTGAATAGATCAGTTATCATCAAACCTTGCTAGTCGTGGTTGAGTTACGAAACGATGAACTGTTAGCATGATCGTCATGGACGACGCGGCCCCACGCTGCGGATACAGCCGCTGCCGGGCCACGATCGCCCCCACCCGGGCCGCAGGGCGGACGCCGTCGCACGTTCTGCCGCGACACCCGGTGGGAGGGCGGGCGCACCTGTGCGCAGATGGCGCGGGCGGAGCGGGACGCGCTCGACGCGTTGGGCCTCGACTCCTCGCGCACGGCGTTCGCGCTCGACGCCGAGCGGCTGCGCGAGCACGTGGACGCGGTGCGCGGGCCGGTCGACGCGCTCGTGGCCGCGCTGGCCGGGGTCGGGGCCCGGCTGGAGGAGGTCGAGGAACATGCCGGTCGCGGCCGTCGAGGCGGCCAACCGCCGGGCCGCCGACGCCGAGGCGCAGCGGGTCGCGGCGCAGGAGGGGCGGGAGCGGGCCGAGCAGCTGGCGCGGCGCGCGAAGGAGGCGGCGGAGCGGGCCGGGCGGGAGCGGGCCGACGCCGTCGAGCGGGCCACCGCCGCGGCCCGACAGGCGTTGGAGGCGACCGAGGAGCTCGGGGCCGCGCGAGCGCGGGCGGAGCAGGAAGGGCGGATCGCCGCGGACGCGGTCCGGCGCGCGGCCGAGGTCGATCGGGAAGCGCGGGCGGCGCAGCTCGTCGCGGCCCAGGCCGGGGCCGCGCTCGCCGCCGAACGGGACCGCGCCCGCGCGTTGGACGCGGACCTGACCGCGGCACGACGCGCCGCGACCCTGGCGGAGGGCGAGCGGGACCGGGCGCTCGAGCGCGCGGCGGCGGCCACCGCCGCGCAGGAGGCGGCGGCGGCCCGGCTGGCCGAGGCGACGGACGAGCGCGACGCTGCGGTCGCGCAGGTGGCGGGGCTGCGGGAGGAGCGCGCCGCCGCCGCCGGGCGGCTCGCGGACGTGACGGCCGAGCGGGATGCCGCGGTCGCGCAGGTGGCGGGGCTGCGGGACGAGTGGGACGCCGCCGTGTCACGGCTCGCGGACGCGGCCGCCGAGCGGCTGGGCGAGGTGACGGCGGAGCGCGACGAGGCGTTGCGGCAGGCGGCGGCCCACCAAGCGGCGGCGGCCGAGCTGCGGGACGCGGCGGAGGGGGCGTCGGTCGCGTCCGCGCTGCGCGCCAGGGCGGACGCGGAGGTCGAGCGTCTGCGCGCCGAGCTCGCGGCGGTGCGGCCGACATCGTCGGAGATCCGCGCGTTGCTGACGGCCGCGCGCGGCGGATCTGGCGCCTGACCGGCGCACCCGATCCCTCGCACCGCGTCCGGCGACGACCGCCGCATCCACCAGGCGGGACGGCGCCCATGGTCACGTGATGCAGGTCACAGATGACCCGGTGTCCCCCGGGACCGGACCGCTCGTCTCAGCCGCGACGGTCCGCCAACCCGAGGAGGAAACATGGGCAAGGTCATCGTGATCCAGTTCGTCACGCTCGACGGCGTCGTCGAGGACCCGGACGGCTCGCAGGGCACGCCGAACGGGGGCTGGGCCTTCCGCCGCAACGCCGAGGCCGTGGCCGGGGACAAGTTCCAGCTCGGCGACGTCCTCGACACCGGGGTGATGCTGCTGGGCCGCACCACCTGGCAGCTGTTCGCGCAGCTGTTCCCCGGCCGCGACGACGCGTTCTCACGCAGGCTGAACGCCATGGAGAAGCTCGTCGCCTCCCGGTCGCTGGACCGGGTCGACGCCTGGGCCAACTCCACCCTGCTGCGCGGCGACCTGGTCGCGGAGGTGCGCAGGCGGCTCGCGACCCAGGACGTGATCGTCGCGGGCAGTGGCGGCGTCGTCGACGCGCTCGTCGCGCAGGACCTGGTCGACCAGTACCGCCTGCTGGTCATCCCGACCGTGCTCGGCAAAGGGCGCAGGCTCTTCGAAGGGGCGGGCGCGGCGGTCGAGCTCGACCTGGTGTCGTCGCAGGACGTGGGCGGCGGGGTGCTCCGCCAGATCTACGACCGGCGACGGTCCTAGGCTCCGCACGGAGAGGAGGTCGGGATGCGCTACGCGTTGCTGATCAACGAACGGCCCGGTGCCTACGCGGGCCTCGGCGCGGCGGAACGGGCCGCGATCACCGGGGAGTACCTCGCGCTGCGCGACGACGAGCGGGTGACCGGCGGCGAGCGGCTGGCGCCCGTCGAGACCGCCACCACCCTCCGCGCGGTGGACGGTGAGCTGCTGCTCACCGACGGCCCGTTCGCCGACACCAAGGAGATCTTCGGCGGCTTCTACCTCGTCGAGGCGCCCGACCTGGACGTGGCGTGCGCGATCGCCGCCCGCATCCCCGCCCTGCGGATGGGCGGTTCGGTCGAGATCCGGCCGTTGGCGTACGGATAGCCCGTTGCTCGAGGAGGTCTTCCGCGCCGAATGGGCCCGCGTCGTGGCCTCGCTGGTGGGCTTCTGCGGCGACATCGACATCGCCGAGGACGCCGCACAGGAGGCGTTCACGATCGCGGCGCGGCGCTGGCCCCGGGACGGCACCCCGGACCATCCGCGGGCCTGGCTGGTCGCCACCGGCCGCAACCGGGCCATCGACCGTCTCCGCCGCGACCGCAGCCTGGCCGCGAAGACCCGGCTCCTGGAGCAGGCGAGACCGGCGGACACCCCCGTGGAGATCCGTGTGACCGAGACCGTCATCCCCGACGAACGGCTCGAACTGGTGTTCCTCTGCTGCCATCCGGCCTTGGCTGCGGAGGCCAGGGTGGCGCTGACCCTGCGTGCGCTCGGCGGGCTCTCCACCCCGGAGATCGCCCGGGCGTTCCTGGTCGGCGAGGAGACCATGAAGCGCAGGCTCACCCGGGCCCGGACCAAGATCCGTGACGCGGGCATCCCGTTCGCCATGCCGGACGCCGAGGCGCTGCCCGCCCGGCTCGACGCCGTCCTCGCCGTGCTCTACCTGATCTTCAACCAGGGTTACGGCGACGGCCGGGTCGACCTCGCCGCCGAGGCGATCCGGCTCACCCGGACGCTCGGCGGGCTCCTGCCCGACCAACCGCGGGTCACCGCGCTGCTGGCCCTCATGCTGCTGCACGACTCCCGCCGCGACGCGCGCTGGGCAGGCGGCGAGCTCGTCCCGCTCGCCGATCAGGACCGCGGCCGGTGGGATCACGGGAAGATCGCCGAAGGCCGCAGGCTGCTCGACCAGGCGCTCGCCGTCGGCGCCCGCGACCCCTACACCGTGCAGGCCGCCATCGCCGCGCTGCAGACCGAGGACCCGATCGACTGGGCCGCGGTGGTGGCGCTCTACGACCGCCTGGTAGCGCAGACCGGCTCGGCGGTGGTCGCGCTCAACCGGGCGGTCGCCGTGGCGGAGGCCGAGGGTCCGGCCAGGGCACTGGCCCTCGTCGACGTCCTCGACCTGGGGGACTACCGCTACTTCCACTCCACCCGAGCCGAACTGCTGCGCAGGCTCGGCGACACCGCCGCCGCCTGCGCCGCCTACGACCGCGCCCTCGCGCTGACCACCACCGACGCCGAGCGCCGCTTCCTCGAACGCCGCCGCGCCACGCTCGCCTGACGCAGGGCTGCCCGCGCACCGCGGTCGGGTTACCGTGCGCGTCGTGTTCGAGGAGTTCACGACGACGCGCGTCGACACCGGTGCGGCCACGATCAACGCCGTGCACGGCGGGTCGGGGCCGCCGGTCCTGCTGCTGCACGGGTTCCCGCAGACCCACGCCATGTGGCACCGGGTGGGGCCCGCGCTGGCGAGGGAGCACACGGTCGTCGCCGCGGACCTGCGCGGCTACGGCGACTCCTCCCGCCCCCCTTCCGACGACGACCACGCCGCCTACTCGTTCCGCGCGATGGCGGCCGACCAGGTGGCGCTGATGCGCGCCCTGGGTCACGAGCGCTTCGCCGTGGTCGGGCACGACCGGGGCGGGCGGGTCGCCCACCGCATGGCGCTCGACCACCCCGACGCCGTGACGCGGCTCGCTGTGCTGGACATCGTGCCGACCCTGCACGTCTACGAGACCGTCGACCGGGCCCTGGCCACGGCCTACTACCACTGGTTCCTGTTCATCCAGCCCGCCCCGCTGCCCGAGCGGCTCATCGAGGGTGACCCGATCGGCTACCTGCACGCCCTGCTCGGCGGGTGGGGCAGCAGCGGGATCGCGGTGTTCGCCCCGGAGGCGCTCGCGGAGTACGAGCGCTGTTTCGCCGACGCCCAGACGCGGCACGCGATGATGGAGGACTACCGCGCGGGCGCGTCGATCGACCTGGAGCACGACCGCGCCGACCGGGACCGCCCGGTCGAGGCCCCGATGTTGGTCGTGTGGGGCGGACGCGGCGTGGTCGGCTCGCGCCCTGAGGATCCGCTCACGGTCTGGCGCGGGTGGGCGGCGGACGTGCGGGGCACCGCGGTCGACGCCGGGCACTTCCTCGTCGAGGAACGTCCGGCGGAGGTGCTCGGCCTGCTCGCCGGGTTCCTGCGCTGACCCGGACGGGGCGCCGCTAACGGGCGCGCTCCAGGAGGAAGGTCCGGCACGCCGCGGCCGCCGGGCCCAGCGGCGCCCGGTGCATGAGGCCGACGGGGCGCCAGATCCGCTCGGGCGCCACCTCGTGGACGACCA
The DNA here is from genome assembly GCA_963770115.1 of uncultured Actinomycetota bacterium. Classification (GTDB taxonomy): domain Bacteria; phylum Actinomycetota; class Actinomycetes; order Mycobacteriales; family Pseudonocardiaceae; genus Pseudonocardia. The sequence continues at coordinate 73,255 of CAVYOT010000003.1, read as the reverse complement.
CCGGCGGCCCGGGCGCCTCCGCCACCGACCGCGCGACGAGTGCGACGCCCAGCCCGTGGGCGACGAGGTCGCGCAGCCGCGGGAGGCTCGTCGTCTCGAAGGGGACGTGCGGGGTGAAGCCCGCAGTGCCTGCGTGCCGGTCGAGGATCGCGCGCAGCCCGGTTCCCGCGGGCAGGCAGACGAAGGGGTCGTCGCGCAGGGCGTCCACGCTGAGCGTCGAGGCCTGCGCCGTGGCGTGGCCGGGCGCCGTGACCAGCACCAGCTCGTCGGTGAAGAGCGGCGCGACGACAACGTCGGGCGGGACCTCCCCGGGCACGGGGCCCAGCGCGAGGTCGATCCGGTCGTGGGCGAGGTCGTCGAGCAGCACGCGCACCCCGCCGGAGCGCAGGCCCAGCTCGACGCCGGGGTGGCGGGCATGGAAGGCGGCGAGGGCGCCGGAGAGGTCGAACGGGTCCAGCGCCTGGATGGCGCCGATGCGCACGCGCCCGATCACCGCGCCGGACAGGCGGCCGAGGTCCGCGCGCGCCGCGTCCAGCTCGGCCAGCGCGCGCCGGGCGCGGGCCAGGAACAGCTCGCCCGCGTGGGTCAGCTCCACGCGTCGGGTGGTGCGCGCGAGCAGCGTCACCCCCAGCTCCCGTTCCAGCTTGCGGACCTGCACCGACACCGCGGGCTGCGCGACGTGCAGGAGCTCGGCGGCGCGCCCGAAACCGCCCTCCCGGACGACCGCGTCGAGGTAGGCGAGCTGCCGCAGTTCCATGCCGCAATGTTATGAGTGTCAGAGGAATCATGTCTTGGACACACGCAATGAAGGGGCGCAGGGTGGGAGCCATGACGGAAACCACCGGGACACCGCGCCGCTGGCTGATCACCGGCGCGTCCACCGGCTTCGGCCGCGCGCTGGCCGAGGCCGTGCTCGCCGCGGGCGACGCCGTGTTCGCGACCGCTCGCAAGCCCGACACGCTGGCCGACCTTGCCGCCCGTCCGGCGGCGACGATCTGCGCGCTGGACGTCACCGACGACGCCCAGGTGCGCGCCGCCGTCGCCGAGGCGATCGCCACGGGCGGCGTCGACGTGCTCGTCAACAATGCGGGCCACGGCCTGGTCGGCGCGCTGGAGGAGCTGACCGACGCCGAGTTCCGCGGGGTGCTGGAGACCAACCTGTTCGGCGCGCTGGCCGTGACCCGCGCGGTCCTGCCGCACATGCGGGAGCGTGGCAGCGGGCACATCGTGCAGATGAGCTCGATGGGCGGGGTGAGCGCCAACCCGGGGCACGCGGTGTACGCCACGTCGAAGTTCGCGCTGGAAGGGGCGTCCGAGGCGTTGGCAGGGGAGGTGGCGCCGTTCGGCGTCCGCGTGACGATCGTGGAACCGGGGCCGTTCCGCACCGACTACGCGGGCCGGTCGATGCGGCCCTCGACGCCGATGGACGCCTACGCGGGCACCCCGGCGCGGGCGACCCGCGACCGGTTCCGCGACCAGGACGGCGTGCAGCCGAACGACCCGGCGAAGGGCGCCGCGGCGATCATCGCGACGGTCCGCGCCCCCGAGGCGCCGCTGCGGCTGCCGCTGGGCAAGGAGGCGGTGGCCCGCATCCGCGCGAAGCTGGAGCGCCAGCTGGCCGACCTGGACGCGACGACGGACCTCTCCCTCTCGACGGCCTTCGCCGCTTAAGCCCAGCTGACCGCAGCAGGGTGGCATTCCCGCGACGGGGTCGCGGCAGGCTGTCATTCCTGCGATGCCGGGCGGGGGCTACACGAGCGGGCTGGTCGCGAGCACCCGCACGGCCTCGGCCACCGCCGCGCGGCGCGCCACGCGGACGGCCATCCCGAGGGGGCGCAGCGCCTCGCGCCGGGCCCTGGCCGCCGAGGCCGACAGCGCGCCGCCGGGCTCGTCGACCGACGCCGCCGAGAGGATCGCCTCGACCTCGTCGGCGTGCTGCAGCACCCGCAGCGCCTGGGCGGGCATCCCGGCAGGCCAGAGCGTCGCCGGTCGGGCGCGCAGGGACGCCGCGATCTCCTCCCGGACGCCCGGCCGGTGTCGGGCGACGCCCAGGTCGGTCAGCACGGACGCCGACTGGCGCACCTGGTCGCGCAGGTCCCGCTCGGCGTGCGTCAGCGCGACGAACTCAGGTGTGGGCCCCGGCTCCGGCACGCGGTAGACGGTCCAGCGCACGACGCCGTCGGCGATCGGCGCGGGCACCACACCCAGCCCGACGTCGGCGAAGAGCACGCCTTCGCCCGCCGCGGTGGCCTCGCGGCTGAACAGGCCAGGCCCGGGGAGGCCGCGGACGTCGCCGGGTGCGGGCAGCACGAGGCGGGCGGGGCAGCGGGGCGCCGCCCGCCGCAAGGCGGCCATCAGGAACGGCAGCGAGCTCACCGGGGCGCCCGGCGGCGGCAGGGCGGTGGCGGCCGCGGCGGCGTCGTCGGCCGCCTGGACGTCGTGCGCGTCGGCCCACGGCGCGAGCGCGTCGAGGACGTCGTCGGGGGCCGCGGCTCCGACAAGCCACGCCGAGGCCCACACGGTGAACGTCGCGGAGGGGCAGGGCACGCAGCAAGGCTAGCCACGACGGCAGCGCCGAGCACGCCTGCCGTGCGGGTGAGGCTTGCCCGGGCGTGTCACCGCAGGTCGTGACGAGAGCGCGTGTCGCAGCCCCGCCGCGGCGGCGAGTACCGGTAAGAACACCGGCTGTGCGAGGCCAGGACTACCGGGGTGTGTTCACCGCCGACGGCACCCGCCGGGTCACCCGAAAGGTGATCCCGGAGGTGCCCGCCGAGGCCGGGCTGGTGGTCGAGGACCCGGCGAGCGGGTTCTGCGGCGCCGTCGTCACCGCCGACGTCCGTGAGGTGACGCTGGAGGACCGCCACGGTCAGCGCCGGGTCTTCCCGCTGCGCCCCGCGGCCTTCCTCGTCGAGGGGGCCGTGGCGACGCTCGTCGTCGCGCGCAGGGCGCCGCAGGGTCCGGTGCGCTCGGCGTCGGGCTCGGTGAAGGTCGTAGGCCATACCGCCCGCACCGCGCGGGCCGCGCGCATCTGGGTGGAGGGCCTGCACGACGCGGAGCTGGTGGAGCGCGTGTGGGGCCACGACCTGCGCGTCGAGGGTGTGGTCGTCGAGCCGATGCACGGCATGGACGACCTCGCCGCGGCGGTCGCCGACTTCGGCCCGGGGCCGCAGCGGCGGCTGGGGGTACTGGTCGACCACCTCGTGGCGGGCACCAAGGAGACCCGGGCCGCGCAACAGGTGGCGGGCCCGTACGTGCTGGTCACCGGCCACCCCTACGTCGACGTCTGGGCGGCGGTGAAGCCCGCGACGGTCGGCATCCGGGCCTGGCCCGACGTGCCGCGGGGGACGGACTGGAAGACGGGGGTCGCCGCGGCACTGGGCTGGGGCGAGCCCGCCGACGGTGCGCGGCGGGTGCTGGGTGCCGTCCGCAGTTTCCGGGACCTGGAGACCCCGCTGATCGGCGCCGTCGAGCAGCTCATCGACTTCGTGACGGCCTGATCACACCGCGCACGGGGTCGTGGCAGGATCGGGGTATGTGGCCGGCAGCGCTCTGGCTGATCGTGGGCGTCCTCCTGGTCGCCGCGGAGCTGCTGTCCGGGCAGTTCGTCCTGCTGATGCTCGGCGGCGGCGCGCTCGCGGCCGCGGGCGCGTCGTTCCTCGTCCCGGACACGCCGGTGGTCGGCGGCGTGACCTTCGCGATCGCCGCGGTGCTCCTGCTGTTCGCCGCCCGGCCCGCGTTGCGCCACCGTCTGGAGCGCGGGCTGTCCGACCAGGCGCCGCTGCACTCCCGCGCGCTGGTGGGACGCGGCGCGGTCGTCGTCACCCGCGTCGACGGGCACGGCGGCCAGGTGCGGATCGGCGGTGAGCTGTGGTCGGCGCGGGCGCTCGACGACCACGACGTGATCGAGGAAGGCACGGCGGTCACCGTCATGCAGATCAGCGGGGCGACGGCGCTCGTCGTCACCGCGGGCTAGATCGAGGGAGTGGACGTCGGTGGACCCGAACACGCTGCTGGTCATCGTGGTGTTGCTGCTGGTGGTGCTGGTGGTGACGGCGATCGTCCGCGCGGTCCAGATCATCCCGCAGGCCACCGCCGCGGTCGTCGAGCGGGTGGGCCGCTTCAAGGCGGTCGAGGAGCCCGGCCTCGTGTTCCTCGTGCCGTTCGTGGACAAGATCCGTGAGCGGATCGACCTGCGCGAGCAGGTGCGCTCCTTCCCGCCGCAGCCGGTGATCACGAAGGACAACCTGACCGTCAACATCGACACCGTCGTCTACTACCAGGTCACCGACCCGAAGTCGGCGGTCTACGAGATCGCCGACTACATCAACGGCGTCGAGCAGACCACCACCACCACGCTGCGCAACGTCGTCGGCGGCATGAGCCTCGAGGAGACGCTCACCGCGCGCGACGAGATCAACTCGCAGCTGCGCGGTGAGCTGGACAAGGTCACCGGGAACTGGGGCATCCGCATCGCGCGGGTGGAGATCAAGGCGATCGAGCCGCCCGGGTCGATCCAGGACTCCATGGAGCGGCAGATGAAGGCCGACCGGGAGAAGCGCGCGATGATCCTCACCGCCGAGGGACAGCGCGAGTCGGCGATCCGCAGCGCGGAGGGCCAGAAGCAGAGCCAGATCCTCACGGCCGAGGGTGCGAAGCAGGCGGCGATCCTCACCGCCGAGGCCGAGCGGCAGTCCCGCATCCTGCGGGCGCAGGGTGAGCGGGCGGCGGCCTACCTGCAGGCGCAGGGGGAGGCGAAGGCCATCGAGAAGGTCTTCGCGGCGATCAAGTCGGGGCGGCCGACTCCGGAGCTGCTCGCCTACCAGTACCTGCAGACGCTCCCGCAGATGGCCCAGGGCGACGCGAACAAGGTGTGGATCGTGCCCTCGGACTTCGGGAAGGCGCTGGAGGGCTTCACCAAGATGCTCGGCGCCCCCGGTGGGGACGGGGTGTTCCGGTTCGAGCCGTCGCCGGTCGACGAGTCGCCGTCGCGGCCGGAGGACGACGACGAGGCGATCAAGGACTGGTTCGACACGTCGCCGGACCCCGAGATCGCGCGCGTGGTGGCGGACGCCGAGGCCCAGGCCCGCGCCGGGATCCCGGGCTTCGCGCCGACCACGCCGCTGCAGGCGACCCAGCAGCCGCCCAACCAGCTGCCGTCCGCGGGCGGACCGCGCGTCGGGCTCCCCGCCGCGCCGCAGCCGCCCTCAGGCGCCACCCCGGCACCGTCGGCGCCGCCCGCGCCGGGACCGTCCCGGTTCGAGCCGGGGGCACCCACCCGGCCCGTCACCCGCCAGGGCGCCACGGGGTCCGCGCCCCGATCGGACGCGCCGTCGCCCTCCGCGTCGGGCGCCCCGGCAGGCCCGCGTCCGGGATCGCCGTCCGGAGCCCGTCCAGGGGCGCGGTCCGCGCCGCGGGGCGCGTCGTCCTCGGCCGGGGACGACGCGCCCGATACCTCCGAGGGCTCGCCGTCGGCGAAGCACGCGATGCCGCCGCTGCCGCCGTCCCCGGGCCGGGAGAGCGCGGTGCCGACGCCGCCCCGGGGCGTGCCGCAGGTGGACGACGAGGCCGAGGCCGTCGATCGCCTCAGCCCCGCCCGGCCCGGTTACCCCTCCCCGCCGCGGTCGCCCCGGAGCTAAGAGGCCCCGCAGCGCCGAGCCCCCACGCCGTCAAGAGGGCAGAGCTCGATGAAGGCGGGCCTCGCCCGAGGTGGTCAGGCGGTGGCCGGGGACCGCTCCGCGCGCTTCGCGGCCTGCCGCGAGATCGCGAACAGGGCGCGCCGCCTGGCCCGCCCTGCCGGGGCCAGCATGCGCCCGACCGCGAGGTCGATGCCGCGCACCTGGAACATCGAGGAATCGCCGAGCTCGCCGGTGAGGATCCGCTGATCGCGGTAGATACCCTCTTCGTTCCCCGCCGAGACCGATCCGCGCCCGATGCGGAAGGCGGCGAGCGTCTCGGGCAGTCCGAGGAACTCGCCGTACTGGAGCAGCCGCATCCAGAGGTCGAGGTCGATGATGAAGTAGCGGTCGGGGCGCCAGCCGCCCGCCGCCATGAAGTCCTCCCGGCGGAACAGCACGCCGCCCGGCTCCCCGATGGGGTTGGCGCCGTTGCGCACCACGCGCCGGGCCACCTCCACGCCGCTGTGCACGCCCACCAGTCCGCCCAGGCCACGGCGCGGCACGATCACGCGGCTCTGCTCGTCGATCATGTGCCGGCGGGCGGCGACGACCGCCAGCCCCGGGTCGGCTTCCATCGGACCCACCTGCATCTCGAGGCAGCGGGGATGGAGGAGGTCGTCGGCGCAGACGAGCTTGATGAGCGGCGCCCGGCACAGCTGGACGGCCCGGTTCCAGTTGTCCGGCAGTTCCAGAAGGCTGGAGTTGCGCTCGATGCGGATCCGCCGGTCGCGGAAGGAGCGGGCGATGGCGCCGCTCTGGTCGTCGCTGGCGTTGTCCAGCACCACCAGCTCGAAGTCGCGATAGGTCTGGTCCAACACGCTGCGGATGGTCTCGCCGAGGAACGGCTCCCCGTTGTAAACGGGAACGCAGACGGAGACGCTCGGTGTGGCCAGCAGCACCACCCGATCGTAGCCGGCGGGCCTGCCTGCGCCGCGCCGTGGGGGCGGCCGTCGGCAGGGGCCGACGATCAGTCGATCGGTGTGATCCGTAGAGTGCCGTGCGGCGGACGCTGGGCCAGCGCGGCCGATAGGAGCAATTTCCATACTCCATTCGGCCTAACTAGAGATCGAGTACGCTACGTAACGCGTAGGGGGTCGGCACAGATAAGCCAGGCGAGGACCGCTGTCCGGGCGGCGCGACTGCGGGCATAGGCCGGACGGGCATGAGGTTGCGGAAACACCGCCAGAGCGGCGGTGGGGGGGAGACTATCGATGCAGCGCAACGGCAACCCGCGGGTGTCCGTGGTGGTGCCGACCCGCAACGAGGCCCGGAACCTGGAGGTCGTCCTCCCGGCGGTCGCCGCGATCCGGCCCGCCGTCCACGAGATCATCGTCGTCGACGGCAACTCGGTCGACGGAACGATCGAGACCGCGCAGCGGGTCCTGCCCTGGGTCAAGGTCATCACGCAGACCCGCCGGGGCAAGGGCAACGCCATGGCCTGCGGGTTCGCCGCGGCCACCGGCGACGTGATCGTCATGTTCGATGCCGACGGGTCCGCCGATCCCGCCGAGATCCCGGCCTTCGTCCGCGCCTTGGTCGCGGGCGCCGATTTCGCCAAGGGGAGTCGATTCGTCCGGGGGGGCGGAAGCGACGACATCACCCTGCTGCGCAAGACGGGCAACGCCGGGCTCAACGGGGTCGCGAACGCGCTGTTCGGCACCTCGTACACGGACCTGTGCTACGGGTACAACGCGTTCTGGGCGGACATCCTCCCGGATCTCGACCTGCCAGACATCAGCCTGCCCGCACCGCCGCAGGGCATGCTCTGGGGCGACGGGTTCGAGATCGAGACCGTGCTGAACTGCCGCGTCGCCGCGGCGGCCATGAAGATCACCGAGGTGCCGTCGATGGAGCGCGAGCGCATCTTCGGCCAGACCAACCTGCGCACCTTCGCCGATGGCTCCCGTGTGCTGCGCACGCTCGCCGCCGAGCATCGCCGGGCCGCGCGCAAGCGCGTCGAGCGGGCACACATGGAGGAGCAGTCGCGGGCGCTCACCCCACCCGGTGGGCTCCCCGTGGTCCCGCAGGCCGATCCCGCGACGCCGCAGGTGAACCGGCCGCCCGCGACACCGCCGCGGCCCACCGACGGGCGTCGGGACGCCTCGCATCTGCGCCTCGCGCTGGAGGAAGAGGCGTCCTGACCGAAACGAGGCCCGACGCTCACCCGACGAGAATCCCGCAGTGGCCGCGGCCTGCCCGGTGGCAACGATCCGGTGACGATCCGGCAACGAACGGAGCTGTACGGTGAGCGTCCCCTCGAACGCGGTGCTGACGCGCGCCCGGGTTGCGCGCCGGGCGGTCGCGCTCCTGCTCGTGGTCGCCGGACTGGCCGCCTGCGTGATGAGCGTGCTCAGCGTCACCGGGGGCGTCCTGGGCGACATCCGGTTCACGGTGACCCTCGCGTTCCTGGTCCTCGGGCCGGGCTGGGCCGCCGCCGGGTTCCTGCGCCGCGCGCCTGCCGCGCACGTGTGGCTGCTCACCCTCGGCACGGGGGTGGCCACCACCCTGCTCGCAGGCCAGATCATGGTCGACACGGTGTGGCAGCCCGCCACGGCGCTCTACATCCTCACCACCGTGAGTGTTCCCTTCCTGTTGCGCCACGCGGTGGTCGCCCAGTGAGGGTGAGCGCTCCCGCCGCCGAGACGCCACGCCGTGGACGGTCCGAGGGGCTCGGCGACGGCCTGGCGCTCTCGCTCAGCTCGGCGATCGGATCGGTGGCAGGCCTCGCCAGCTGGATCATCGCGACGCGGCTGGTCGATCCCGCGCAGATCGGACAGGCCGCGCAGGTGGTGTCGGCCTTCATCCTGGTCTCGGGCGTCGCCCAGCTGAACCTGAACGTCGGGCTGATGCGCTGGATCCCGGCCGCAGGCCGGTTCACCGGCAGGCTGGTCTGGTCGAGCCTGCTGTTGATCATGCCGCTGGGCGCGCTCCTCGGGCTGGCGTACGTGCTGCTGCTGCCGGAGATCGGGCGTACGGCCGCCGGGGACATGCCGTTCTGGGTCGGGGTCGTCCTGGTCGTGCTGGCGGCCACCGGGTACACCGTCTTCGTCGTCCACGACTTCATCCTCGTGGCGTTCGGCAGATCGTCGTGGGTGGTGTGGCGCAACGGGCTGTTCGCCGCCGTCCGGCTCGGACTGCTCATCGCGCTGTGTCTGGCAGGCCTCGGGGCCCACGGCATCGTGCTGTCCTGGGTGCTGCCCATCGTCGTGTGGTTCGTCCTGGGCTCGCTGGTCATCGCGCTGCTGACCCGCTCGATCAGCCGCACGGCGCAGGGCGGCACGCTGCCGGGGCGCCGTGCGGCGGTGGCGTTTCTCGGGCCCACGGCGCTGGCCCAGGTGAGCAGCTCGCTGCTCTACAACGAGGTGACCGTGCTCGCCACCGAGCGGTTCGGCGACGCGACCGGGGCGAAGTTCTTCATGGTCTGGCAGGCCGTCACCGTCATCGACCTCGCCGCCGCGTTCTTCATGGACGCCCTCGCCGTCTCCGTGGCCCGCGAACCACTCCGGGCGGCCGAGCTGGCCGCCGCGGCACGCAAGCGGCTGTTGCTGATCTTCCTGCCGCTGCTCGCGGTGGGCTGCCTCGTCGCGGGCCCGGCGCTCGACCTCGTGTTCGGCCCGGAGTACGCGGAGGCGGCCGACGTGCTGCGGCTCCTGCTGGTCGGGCTGGCCTTCCGCATGGTCGTGTTGCACGAGCTGGGGGTGCGGCAGGCGGTCGGGCGGGCGATCGCGTACGCGCGCCTCCAGTTGATCAGCACCATCGCCGTCATCGTCGTGGTCGCGGTCGTCCCGGTGGGCGCGTCGGACGTCGCGGCGCTCGTCCCGGTGGCGATCGGCTACATCGCGATTCAGGTCGTCTGCGCGGCCGCCGTACTCTTGTCCCCGGCCCGTCGTCCCCCGATCGATGTGGAGGTGGTCTCGCCGTGACGTCGACGGACACCCGCTCCTCGGGCGAGGCCGGGAGCAGCGAGGCGGGACCGGAGCCCGTCACCACGCTGATCCCCGTGGTCGGCGACGTGGCGGAACCGCCGACCACCGCCCTTCCGCCGGTTCCCGGCCCGCCGCGCCCGCCCGCCCCGAGCAAGCCCGCGCGGCCCTACGTCGGCATCTTCCGCTGGCTGTCGCCGATCTTCGCGTTGATGGCGGTGGCGCTGCTGCCCGTCGCCGCGGCCACCACGAACCTCGACGCGCTCGACGGGTGGGGCTTCGGCCGGGTGCTCAGCCCGCGGGTTGGGCCGCCATCGTCTGCGCGGTGGCGGCGTGCGTCGCCGAACTGAAGTCGCCCCGCCCCCGCATCCCGATGCTGGGCACCGCCACCGGCGTGCTCATCCTCTGCACCACGGGCATGCCCTCGGTGGTGGAGCCGGTCGCCCGGTTCGCCACCGCGTGGCTGATCGCGGGCTTCACCGACGCCATCGCGATCACCGGACACACCCCCGACGGCGTCGACGCCCGCTTCTACTGGCCCGCGTTCTTCGCCCAGTGGGCGTTCTTCCGGGACGCGGGCGGCGCCACCCAGCTCGACACGGTCCTGCGCTGGTTCCCGCCTGCGATCGTCGCCGTGTGGACGATCGGCATCTACGCGCTCGCCCGCTCGATGCTCGGCGGGTCGCGGGCGCCGTGGGTGGCCGCGTGGCTGTTCGTCGGCCTGAACTGGATCGAGCAGGACTACTTCTCCCCGCAGGCCACCGGCATCGTCCTCATGCTCACCGTGCTGACCTTCGCGCTCGGACCGCTGGCCACCCGGCGCACCGACGCGGCGGGGGTGCCGGGCTGGCCGTACCCGCATGCGGGCGCGCGGAGGAACTCGCTGGTCCGCCGATGGATCGTGGCGGCGATGACGCCGCCCAACCGCCCCACCCTGCCGCCGCGGCAGCTGCTGCTGATCTACTTCTGCGCCGCGCTGTGCCTGATGGCCGCGGCGCCGGAGCACCAGATCACCCCGTTCGCGATCATCGGCCAGCTGACCCTGCTCGCCGTCGTCGGCCGGTTCCGGGGCCGCGGCCTGATCCTGGTCGCCGTGCTGTCGTCGGCGGTGTTCATCCTCATCGCGGGCCGCGAGTTCTGGATCAACCAGCTCGGCCTCATCGTCGGCTCGGGCGACCAGGGCGCGCTGCAGGAGGGCGTGGCCGACCGGCTCACCGGCGACACCGGCCAGATCGCGGTGAAGTACATGCGGGTGGCCATGCCCGTGCTGACGTGGCTGTTGGGCATGGCGGGCGCGTGGGTGTACTGGAAGCGCCGCCGCGACCTCGTGCCGATCGGGCTCGCCGTCGTGCCGATGTTCTTCGCCGCGGTGCAGAGCTACGGCGGCGAGCTGATCCTGCGCATCGTGCTCTACGGCCTGCCCATCATGGCGGTCCTCGGCGTCGACGCCCTGCGCGCGATGGTGCGCAGGCGCCGGTGGACGGAGTGGGTGCTGGCGGTCGGCATGGTCGTGCTGTTCGGCCTGCTCGTCGTCATCCGGGGGGGCAACGACTCCTTCCAGGTCGTCTACCCGCAGGAGGTGGCGATGTACCGGCAGGTCGTCGCGGAGACCCCCAAGGGCCAGAGCATCGTGAACCTGAGCGGGGTCGGCCCGGCGGGCCTCGTGGGCATCGGCGACCACCCGCGCGGTGATGCGCCCCCCGGCTGCGGGGCGGTCGCCCAAGACCCCGCGACGTGCATCGGTGAGGTGGACCCCGACGTCCTGGTGTCGTTCACCTCTGTCGAGAAGGAGGGCGTGTACCTCAACGGCATGCAGCCCGGCTGGTCGCTGCGGGCGCTGCAGCAGATCATCGCGACGGGCCGTTACACGCTGACCTACCAGGACGGCTTCAACTGGGTCGTCCGCAAGATCCCCAACCCGAACGGCTGACATGATCAATCCGGCGTTCGACGTGTGGGTGTGGGGCACTGCCGTCGTGTTTCTGCTGCTCATGGGGGCGCGGGCGTACGTGGTGGAGACGGGTCAGGTGCGCCTCGGGCGCACCCCCACCCTGGCGCGCGTGCTCACCGCGGCGATCGTGCTCTCCGTCGTCGCGCTGGGCGGCCTGCTCGCGATGCAGGGTGGCACGCTGCTGTTCTCCTCGATCGTGCACCACACGGACCCCTCCAAGATCCCGAACGTCGTGCTCGACCCGAACCAGCCCGCGAACCCCGCACCCGCCGCCCCCCAGCAGCCTGCCGCGCCCCAACCCGCCGCGCCCCAGCCTGCCGCCCCGCGGCCCGCGGCTCCCGCGCAGAACTGACCCCCCGCCCGAGGCGGGAGTGTGATCCGAAACTCGTCCGCGTCCTCGATCGACCGATTAACCGGAAGCGTTCTGTCGGTCGTCACTCATAGGCTGGGATCGCGAACGAGACGAAGAGGAATTCCGTGACCGAGAGTATCGACGTCCGCCCGGGCGCGGCGGCCGCCGCCCCGGCGGAGCTGAGTGCGCGCGACCGCACGGTGATCGGCGTCCTGCTGGTCGCGACGTTCGTCGTGATCCTCAACGAGACGATCATGGCGGTGGCCCTGCCGGTGCTGATGACCGACCTCGGCGTGTCGCCGAGCGTGGGCCAGTGGCTCACCGCGGGCTTCCTGCTGACGATGTCGGTCATCATCCCGATCACCGGGTTCCTGATCCGGCGCATCCCGACGCGGCTGCTGTTCGGCACGGCGATGGGCCTGTTCAGCGCGGGCACCCTCATCGCGGCGCTCGCGCCCGGCTTCCCGGTGCTGCTCGCCGCCCGTGTCGTCCAGGCGAGCGGCACGGCGATCATGCTGCCGCTGCTGATGACCACGGTGATGACGCTCGTGCCGCCGGCGCGTCGCGGCGCGGTCATGGGCAACCTCTCGATCGTCATCTCGGTAGCGCCCGCGATCGGGCCCACGGTGTCGGGGGTCGTGCTGTCGTTCCTGGGCTGGCGCGCGATGTTCCTGGTCGTGCTGCCGATCGCGCTGGTCACGATGTGGTTGGGCCTGCGGCGGATGGTCAATGTCGGGGAGCCCACGCGGTCGCCGATCGACGCGCTGTCGGTTCTGCTGTCGGTCGTCGGGTTCGGCGGGCTCGTCTACGCGCTGAGCTCCATCGGGGCCGGGTCGGCGGAGTCCTTCGTGCCCACCTGGGTGCCGTTCGTCCTCGGCGGCGTCGGGATCGCGGCGTTCGTCATCCGTCAGCTGGTGCTTCAGCGCACCGACCGGGCCCTGCTGGATCTGCGCACGTTCCGCTCCCGCACGTTCACCACGGCGTCGGTGATCATGATGCTGATGATGGCCACGCTGCTCGGTTCGCTCACGCTGCTGCCGATCTACATGCAGAACGTCCTGCACCTCAGCCCGCTCGCCACCGGCCTGCTGCTGCTGCCGGGCGGCCTGGTCATGGGGTTGCTCGGCCCGGTCGTCGGACGGCTCTACGACCGGTTCGGCGCGCGCACGCTGCTGCTGCCGGGCACGGTCGTCACCAGCCTGGCGCTGTGGTGGAGCACGCTGTTCGACGCCACGAGCCCGGCGTGGTTCGTCCTGGGCTTCCACGTGCTGCTCTCGGTGGGGCTCGCGTTCGTCTTCACGCCGCTCTTCACGGCAGGCCTGGGCGCGGTCGAGCCGCGGCTGTACTCGTACGGCAGCGCGATCTTCGGGTCCACCCAGCAGCTCGCGGGTGCCGCAGGCGTGGCACTGCTGGTCAGCGTGCTGAGCGTCGGGGCTGCCCGGCTCACCGCCGCCGGGGCCCCGCCTGAGGTCGCCACCGCGGGCGGCGTGCACGCCGCGTTCCTCGTGGCGGCGGTGCTCTCGTTGGTCGCGATCGTCGTCTCGCTCGGGATGCGCACCCCGGCGCCGGAGGCAGCGCCGGAGATGGCGCCGGTCGGCTGAGGGGTGCCGCGGCACCGGGGATGGACAAGGATGGTGGCGTGACGTCGACGGTTGCGCGGCTGCCCGCGTTGGTCCCGCCCCCGGCCGAGCTGCCGCCCCGGGCCGCCGCGCTGCGCGCGCAGGTGCGGGAGTTCCTCGCCGCCGAGCGTGCCGCCGGGGCGTGGGCGCCGCGGGCGGACGTCTGGCTGTCGGGGTGGGACGAGCGGTTCACCAAGGAGCTGGCCCGTCGCGGTTGGCTCGGGATGACCATCCCGGTCGAGTACGGCGGGCATGGCGCGTCGCCGCTCGACCGGTACGTCGTCACCGAGGAACTGCTGGCGGCGGGCGCGCCGGTCGCGGCGCACTGGGTGGCGGACCGCCAGATCGGCCCCACCCTGCTGCGCTTCGGCACCGAGGAGCAGCGGCGGCGGTTCCTGCCGGGGATCGCGCGCGGGGGAGGTCTACTTCGGCATCGGGATGAGCGAGCCCGACTCGGGCTCCGATCTGGCGAGCGTGCGCACGAAGGCCGAGAAGGTCGACGGCGGGTGGGAGCTCACCGGCACCAAGGTGTGGACGTCCGGCGCGCACCGCGCGCACGCCTTCTTCGCCCTGGCCCGCACCGCCCCCCGCGACGAGGACCACCGCCACGCGGGTCTCTCGCCAGTTCATCGTGGAGCTGCGCAGCCCCGGCGTGACGATCCGGCCGATCCCACTGCTCACCGGCGCGCACCACTTCAACGAGGTCGTGTTCGACCGCGTGTTCGTGCCCGACGCGATGGTGCTCGGCGAGATCGGCGACCGGATGGCACCAGGTCACGAGCGAGCTCGCCTTCGAGCGCAGCGGGCCCGAGCGGTTCCTCTCGACGTACCCGCTGCTCGCCTCGCTCGTCGGGGAGCTGGGCCGGTCGGCGGACGAAGGCGCGCGCCGCGCCGTCGGCGCGCTGGTGGCGCGGCTGTGGTCGCTGCGGCGGATGTCGCTGGCCATTGCCGGTGCCCTCGATTCCGGCGCGGCGCCCGAGCTCGCGGCTGCTGTCGTCAAGGACCTCGGCACCCGCTTCGAGAACGAGGTCATCGACGTGGCGCGGCTGCTCGTCGCCATCCCGCCCGACCCGGGTGCTGAGCCGGGGTTCGCCCGGTTGCTCGCCGACGCCGTCCTGCACGCCCCCGGCTTCACGCTGCGCGGCGGGCACCAACGAGGTACTGCGCGGCATCGTCGCGCGCGGGCTGGGGCTGCGCTGATGAAGAGCCGTGATCGTGCAGGCCGCGTCGGGGAGGGCCGCGTCGAGGACGGCAGCGTCGACGGACGTCGTGGTAGTGACGATGCCGCGCCCGTGAAGGAGCCGCGCTCATGACCGTCGCGATCAACGCCGAGCTCGTCCAGCTCGCCGACGAGGTGCTCGGGAGCGGCGCCCCGGGCACCGGGTTCGACGCCGCGCTCTGGGTCACTCTGGAGGACACCGGCCTCGCCCGGCTCACCCTGCCCGCCGACGTCGGGGGGAGCGAGGCGAGCTTCGCCGACGCGGCCGTCGTGCTGGCCGCGGCGGGCGCGCACGCCGCGCGTGTCCCGTTGGTCGAGACCGACCTGCTCGCAGGCTGGCTGCTGCAGGCCGCGGGCATCCCCCTGCCCGAAGGGCCGCTGACGCTGGCCACGGGCGACCTCGACGTCGCGCGCACCGTGCGCCGGGCGGCGGGCATCCTGCACCGCGTGCCGTGGGCGCGTGCGGCCGCCGGGATCGTCGTGCTCGCAGGCGATCACGCGCTCCTGATCGACCCCGCCGACACGACGATCACCGACGGGGCGAACCTGGCCGAGGAGCCCCGCGACACGGTCGTCGTCGATGGCCCGGTCACGGCGTCCTCGGTCGAGGAGCACGTCGGAACGCAACTGCGGCTGCGGGCCGCGCTCGGCCGGAGCCAGCTCCTGGTCGGGCGCCCTGCGCGCCGCACTCGCCGCCTCGGTGCGTTACGCGGGGGAGCGGGTGCAGTTCGGCCGTCCGATCGGACGGTTCCAGGCCGTCCAGCAGCAGTTGGCACTGGCCGCCGCCGAGGTCGCCGCGGCATCGGCCGCGGCGGACGGCCGCTGCCCGCGCCGCCGACACGGACGGAGTGCTCGGCGCCGAGCTGCCGATCGCGATGGCGAAGGCACGGGCCTCGGAGGCGGCGCGGGGTGGTCGCCGGGATCGCGCACCAGGTGCACGGCGCGTATCGGGTTCACCCGCGAGCACGACCTGCGCCTCGCCACCACCCGGCTGTGGGCGTGGCGCGACGAGGACGGCTCCGAGGCGCAGTGGCAGGCGGTGATCGGGGCGGCCGCGCTGGCGGCGGGCCCCGAGGGGCTGTGGCCCCTGGTCACCGGCACGCCGTAGGCCTCACCCGCTCGGCCGCGCGCCGTGGTACGCCGCCCATACACGTGCGGTGCACACTGGCGCCGTGACCGATGCCCAGGCCGCCGTCCCTGACGCGGCCGCTCGCGCGGATGCGCAGGCCGCCCGGACGCGGACGGCAGGTGGCAATCCCGACCACCCGGCCGCGCACAGCTCGGGCCTGTACGGGCTCGCGCTCGGCGCGCTGGGCGTCGTCTTCGGCGACATCGGCACCAGCCCGCTCTACGCGGTGCAGACCGTGTTCTCGATCGACGACGGCGCGGTCAAGCCCACCGTCGCCGACGTGTACGGCGTGGTGTCGCTGATCTTCTGGTCGATCACGATCGTCGTGTCGATCAAGTACGTGTCGTTCATCCTGCGCGCCGACAACGACGGCGAGGGCGGGATCATGGCGCTGGCCGCCCTGGTGCGCGGGGTGGCGGGCGCGACCGGCCCGCCGGGCGGCGTTCGCGCTGGCGCTCGGCGTGCTCGGGGCGTCGCTGTTCTACGGCGACTCGCTCATCACGCCCGCCATCTCGGTGCTGTCGGCGGTCGAAGGGCTGGAGGTGGCGCAGCCCGGAGCTGGCCGAGGTCGTGCTGCCGATCGGCATCGTCGATCCTCGCGGTGCTGTTCGCGGTCCAGCGGTTCGGCACGCATCGGGTGGGCCGGCTGTTCGGCCCGATCATGGTCGATGTGGTTCGTCGTGCTGGCCGTGCTGGGGCGTGCCGCACATCGTCGGGCATCCCGGTGTGCTGCGTCGGGCTTGTCGCCGACCTACGCCGTTGTCGTTCGTCGCCGACCACCCGTTCACGGCGTTCATCGCGATGGGCGCGGTCGTGCTGGTGATCACCGGCGCCGAGGCGCTCTACGCCGACATGGGCCACTTCGGGCGCCGCCCGATCCGGGTCTCCTGGTTCGCCGTCGTCTTCCCCGCGCTGATCCTCAACTACCTGGGCCAGGCGGCGCTGATCCTGGACGATCCCACGGCGATCGCCAACCCGTTCTACCTGCTGGCCCCGGGCTGGGCGCGGCTGCCGCTGGTCGTGCTGGCCACCGTCGCGACGGTCATCGCCTCGCAGGCGGTGATCTCCGGGGCGTTCTCGGTGTCCCGGCAGGCCGTGCGGCTGGGCTACCTGCCGCACCTGACGGTGCGGCACACCTCGACGCGTCGAGAGCGGCCAGATCTACGTGCCCGCGCGTCAACTGGCTGCTGTTCGGCGGCGTGCTGGTGCTCATCGCTGGTCTTCCGGTCCTCCAACCGGCTCGCCACCGCCTACGGCCTCGCGGTGACCGGCACCCTGCTGCTCACCACCACGCTGTTCCTGATGTACGCGGCGCATCGCCTGGCGATGGGCGATGTGGAAGCTGGTCCTGGCCGGGGTCGTGTTCGGCGGCGTCGAGCTCACCTACCTCGCCGCCAACCTCACCAAGATCGTCCACGGCGGCTGGCTGCCGCTGCTCGTCGCGGCGATCGTCGTCACCGTCATGACGACCTGGCAGCGCGGGCGGCGCATCATCACCGCCCGCCGCGTCGAGGTCGAGGGCCCGCTGCCCGACTTCGTCGCGATGCTCAACACCGAGCACGATCCCCCGGGTGCCGGGCACCGCGGTCTTCCCGCATCCGACGAAGGCTCACCGCGCCGCTGGCGCTGCGGGCCAACGTCGCGTTCAACCACGTCCTGCACGAGCGGGTCGTCATCGTGTCGGTGCTGTCGGAGAACGTGCCGCACGTGCCGCTGGAGGAGCGGCTCTGCGATCGACGACCTCGGGCGACGCCGAGGACGGGATCCTGCACCTGGAGGCCCGGTTCGGGTTCCAGGACGAGCAGGACATCCCGGAGGTGCTGCGGCAGGCGTGCGGACTCTCCGCCGAGCTCGACATCGATCCGGACGAGGCGTCGTACTTCCTGTCCCGCATGACGATCGAACGCGGCCGCCAGCCGGGCATGTCCGGCTGGCGCAAACGGATGTTCATCGGGCTCTCGCACAACGCCGCCACCGCCCGCGGCCTACTTCTACCTGCCCGTCGACCGCACCGTGATCATGGGATCGCGGGTCGAGCTCTAGGAGGGTCCGTGCACCCGGAGGACCCGACCCGGCTCGGGACGTACCGCGTCGTGCGGCCCCTCGCGCAGACCCCGACGGGACAGGCGCTGCTCGGTGCCGACGCGACCGGTCGCTCCGTCGTGCTCACGGTCGTCCGCGCCGACGTCGCGGCGCAGGCCGGGTTCCGCGAGCGGTTCGCCAGGGAGGTGCGCGCCGCCGCGGCGGCCCCGCCGTGGTTCGTGGCGGCGGTGGTCGACGTCGACGCCGCCGCGGACCCGCCGTGGTCGGCCGCCCTGCACGTACCGGGCACCACCCTGCAGGAGTTCGTGGACGAGCGGGGGCCGCTGGGCGACGCAGGCACGGCGGCGTTGGCCGAGCGGCTCGCAGGCGGCCTCGTCGCGTTGCACGCCGCGGGGCTGGTGCACGGGGATCTCACCCCGTCCGCCGTCGTGCTCGCCGAGGACGGACCGCGGCTGGTGGGGTTCGGACTCGCCCGCGCCGCCGGGCCGGACTACGGGACGCCCGGCTTCCAGGCGCCCGAGCAGGCGGCCCACGCCGGGCAGGCATCGCCGAGCGTGCAGGCCGCCGACACGACCGGGCCGCCGACCGTGCCCGCGACCGACACAGCTGAGGGGCCCGCGGTCGATCTCTTCGCGTTGGGCTGCGTGGTGGGGTTCGCGGCGACCGGCCGTTCCCCGTTCGCGGCGGGCTCTCCGGCGGAGACCCGCCACCGGGTCGCCGAGGGTGACCCGGACCTCGGGCCGATGGGTGAGCCCGTCCGGTCGGTGGTGTTGTCCTGCCTCCACAAGGACCCTGCGCGCCGCCCGACCGCGGCCCAGGCCGCGGCGATGCTGGGTCCGACCGCCGGGCAGGCGACCGTCGTCTCTCCCGCCGAGCCCGCCGGGTACCGGTTGTCGCCTGCAGGCCCGCACCCCACCGGAGTGGGCCCGCCGCCCGGCCCGTCGTCGATGTCGGCAGGCCCCCCGCCCGGAGCGGCGGAACCACCCCCGACGCTGATCGGCCTGCCCCCGGTCGGCGCGGGCGCACCGTGGACGCCGCCGGTCGGGCCCGGCCCACCGCGGCGTCATCGCGGGCCGGTGATCACCGCCCTGGTCGCGGCGGCGGCCGTCGTGGCCGCCGGGATCGTCGGCGCGGTGCTGCTCACCGCGCGGGTCGGCGGCACGCCGTCGGCGGTGGGCCCGGCACCGGCCTCCGCGGCACCGGCCGCGGCGGGCGGCGCGACCGGCCCGGTCGACCCCGGCACGGGCGCCACGCTCGTCGACACGGCCCCCTTCGGCGCCGACGGGCCGCGCTTCACCACACCGAGCGGCAACATCTCGTGCCAGATGAGCGACACCTCCGCGACGAGCGACGGCGACGCCCGCTGCGACGTCGCCCAGCGCAGCTGGCAGGCGCCGCCGAAGCCCGCGGACTGCGCGGGCGACTACGGCGCGGGCGCGACGGTCTCCGGCGCCGAGAAGGCCCAGCTGACCTGCGCGACCGACACCGTCGCCGACCCCGACCTTGAGGTGCTGCAGTACGGCCAGGCCGTCTCGTACGGCGGCGTCGTCTGTGACAGCCAGGAGACCGGGGTGCGCTGTGTGAACCGCGCGACCGGCCACGGCTTCCGCGTGGCGCGCGCCTCCTACGACCTGTTCTGACGGTCGGGCCGGGCATCGGCGATCTTGCGGAAGTCCCAGCTGGTGATCTTCTCGGGGACGAGGCGCAGCCAGGCGTGGCGTCCGTCGCGGATGATCGTGCCGCCGGTGTACCGATCGGCGAACGCCTGCTCGGGCGCGTCCAGCTCCCGCACCGGCCCGCCCGTGCGCGGCACCTCGCCGACCACCTCGACGCGTCCGCGCAGCTCGACGCCGCGGAGCTCGTCGTAGGCCTCGCCCGCGTCGATGACGGCGGCGATGCGCGGGTCGGCCATCAGGTCGGCCCAGCGCTGGCTGCGCGAGAGCGACGTCAGCCACAGCGCGCCGTCCAGCCAGACGTACCAGAGCGGGGTGGCGTGCGGGCCGCCCGCGCCGACCGTGGCGACGCGGCAGGTGCGCTCGTCGGCGAGGAAGTCGTCGACCTCCTCCGGGGTCATCGCGATGGCGCGGGCGCGCCGCTGGGGACGAAGGTCGCTCATTCCCGGACGGTAGCCGCTCCCGCCCGTCTCACGCCCACAGGCGCTGTGACGCCAGCCGGGCGCCCTCGGCGAGGGCGCGGAACTTCTCCCACACGACGGTCGGGTGGACCTCGGGATGGAACGAGGCGCGCGAGGAGAACCCGCAGTCCGCGCCCGCGATGACGTTCTCCCGGCCGACGATCCCGGCGTAGAGCTCGATCGTGTCGGCGATCAGCTCGGGGTGCTCCACGTAGTTGCTGGGCGTGTCCGAGCAAGCCCGGGATGAGGATCTTGCCGTCGGGCAGTGGGACGTCCCGCCAGATCTTCCACTCGTGCTGGTGGCGCGGGTTGGCGACCTCGAACGAGTACGCCCCGGCGTTGATCCGCAGCATGAGCGGGGCGACGACGCGGAAGTCCAGGTCGTGGATGCGTGGGCCGTGGTTGAGGCCGTAGCAGGTGTGCAGGCGGATCTTCTCCTGCGGGATGCCGCGCAGCGCGTGGTTGAGGATCTCGATGTGCTGCTCGGCGTCGCGGACGCGGTCCTCGGGCGTGGTCGCCGGGTTCTCCAAGAGGTACTCGATCAGCCAGGGGTCGTCGACCTGCAGCAGGAAGCCCGCCTCGACGATGGCCTGGTACTCCTCGCGCAGCGCCTCCGCCACGGCCTCGAGGTACTCGCCGTAGCCCGCGTAGTACTCGTTGCGCCCGAAGCCGCTGGGGCTCGTCGACGGGAGGAACGCCTCGACGACGTCGTGGCCCGCGAGCGCCGAGCGCAGGTTGGCGATGTCCGTCTGCAGCTGGGCGTGGCCCTGGTAGGTCACGGGACCGGTGCACACCATGGTCATCATGGGGCTGACCTGGTCCTTGTACTTGCCCAGATAGCCCGCGTAGTACCCGGGGAAGGCGTCGATCTCGACCTGCCACGACGGCGGCATCAGCCGCTCGCCCCGCGAGGCGTCGAACCCGCCGAGCCGGTCCTTGACGTAGGTGAGGAAGCTGACCTTGCCGAGCTCACCGTCCGTGACGACGTCGAGCCCTGCCTTGACCTGTTCGGCCACGACCTCCGCGACCGCGGTCGTCACCCGTTTGGTGTAGGCATCGGCGTCGTAGGGGCGGCCGTGCTCCTTCTCCCGCATCATCTCGAGCAGGTCGTGCGGCCTGCCGAGGCTACCGACGTGCGTGGTCAGGATCCGGTCGGTGCTGCGCCGCATGAGCCGGGGACGGTACGAGCGCCCGCCGCGGCGGCGGAAGCGCCCCGTTCCGCTCCGGCGAACACCGCGACCCGTCACCCATTCCGACCAAAGCGGTGCCTTCTGTTTACCGGGAGTTCGCCCACATGGTGGTGACAGCCAGTTGTTAGCCTCGGAGCCCGGTCGGTGATCGGGAACCAGCGTGTCGACCCGGTCCCCGACCCGTGGTGCGCCACGCGCGGCTCAGCTGAGGCGCGCCCAGCCCGCGAGCAGGCCCCGCTGGGGCACCCCCCGCACCTCCTCAGGGCCCGCGCCCACCGCGGCCAGCACGTCGTTGGCCGCCAGCACGCCGGTCAGCGCCGCCCGCTCCATCAGCCCGCACAGGAAGGGCGGCTCGACGTGGTCGCCCGCCACCCGGATCCCGGGCGCGTCGCCGTGCACCCGTGGGCGGGTGCCCGCCCCGCCGGGCGGGAACGCGGGCGCCGTGGCCTCCAGCCGCTCGTGCCGGTGCACGACCCGGGCGTCGCCGGTCTCGGGCCAGTGCCGCGCGAGCTCGGCGCGCATGCGGGCGGTGGCCGAGGCCGCGTCGGGCGCGGAGCAGGCGTAGGAGTGCAGCTCGACCACCGACCCGCCGGTGCGTGCGGCCCACTCGGCGGAGGGCCGTTCCAACCGGGAGTAGACCGTGATCGAGTCGAGCGTCGGCTCGCGGCTCACCGCGTTGAACGTCGGGCGGGACGGCCCGACGTCCCGGTCCAGCCACAGCCGGGTGACGGCGAAGGGCGGCGCGACCACGCAGGCCGCCGCGCGGCGGGCGAGCTCCGGCGCGGTCGCCGCGGCCTGCGGGGAGGCGTCGAGGAGGGACCGGAGCGCGCCGGGGTCGAGCGCGAGCACCAGGTGGCGCGTGGTGGCCGCGGAGCCGTCGTCGAGCTCGACCCGCCACCGGGCCCCGTCGGCGGGCGCGATCGCGCGGGCGGGGGTGCCGGTGCGCACCTGGGCCCCGTGCTTCTCCAGGTAGGCCCGCAACGGCGACCAGATGCAGGAGAGGTAGTCGGTGTCCGGCGCGTCGAACCCGATGCCCTCCGGATTCCCGAGGAAGTAGTAGTGGAACATCGCGATCAGCTCGGCCGCCGACAGCGCTCCGGGGTCGGCGAAGAACGAGCGCGCGAACGCCTCGAACAGCATCGCCTGGGCGCGGTCGGACATGCCCAGCTCCCGCAGGAACCGCTCGGCGGGCACGTGGTCGAACGCGGCCGTGGTGGCGGCCCGGTCGTAGGCGAGCAGCTGGGCGGCGCGCACCTGGTCGGAGCGCAGCAGGTCGCGCAGGCCGAGGCTGGGGGAGCGGGCGAACAGCGCCACGAGGTTCAGCGGCGGCGCGCCGGGCAGCCCGGTGAGGTCCTCGGGCGGCCAGCTCCGGGAGATCACGGGGTAGCCGCCGACCGGGCGCAGGAACGCCAGTGCCGGATCGGCCCTGCGCAGCACGGCGCGCCACGTGTAGTAGTGGCGGAAGAACGCGTGGAACCCGTGCTCGACGACCTGCTCCGTGCCGTCGGGCAGCGTGTGCGGCCAGGCGCCGAGCCGCCCTCCGAGCGTGGGCGCGGCCTCCACCAGCGTGACCGCCACACCCCGCTCGGCCAGCACGACCGCGGCGCTCACGCCCGCGATCCCGCCGCCGACGACCACGGCCTCGGTGCCCTGCGGCGCGTCGTAGGGCCGCCGCGGGTCGGGCGCCACGAGCACACGGGGGCGCATGCGCAGCGGGGCGGCACGGGAGCTGGGGTCCACGGCGCCGACCCTACGGCCGGTCCGGAACGGAAGACGGAATGCGCCCGGTGCCCGCCGGTGTTGCCTTGCTCATGACGGTCGAGCTCGGCAGGTACGGCATCTGGAGGCGCGAGCCGGAGCTCACCCCGGCGCTCGCGGGGGAGATCGAGGCGTCGGGGTACGGCGCCATCTGGGTCGGCGGCTCGCCACCGGCCGACCTGCAGCGCGTCGAAGCGCTGCTGGCGGCCACCGAGCACATCGCCGTGGCCACCGGCATCGTCAACATGTGGGCGAGCCCGGCCGCCGCGGTGGCCGCGTCCTACCACCGCATCGCCGGGGCCTATCCGGGGCGCTTCCTGCTCGGCGTCGGCATCGGGCACCCGGAGGCGACCGCGGAGTACCGCAGCCCGTACGCGACGATCGTGGCCTACCTCGACGAGTTGGACGCCGCGCGGGTGCCCGTCGAAGGCCGGGTGCTCGCCGCGCTCGGGCCGAAGGTGCTCGCCGTCGCCGCGGCGCGTACGGCGGGCGCGCATCCCTACCTCACCACCCCGGAGCACACCCGCGCCGCCCGCGGCCTGATGGGCCCGGGCGCACTCCTCGCACCGGAGCACAAGGTGGTGCTGGACGCGGATCCCGAGCGTGCCCGCGCCATCGGCCGTCCGGCCGTGGCCCGGCCCTACCTGCGACTGCGCAACTACACCGCCAACCTGCGGACCCTGGGCTTCACCGACGCCGACTTCGCCGAGGGCAGCGACCGGTTGGTCGACGCGCTGGTCGCGCACGGGGATGCCGACACCGTGGCCGCGCGGCTCACCGAGCACCTCGACGCGGGCGCCGACCACGTCTGCGCGCAGATCCTCGCCGGGCCCGGGGAGGATCCGCTGCCCGCGCTGCGCACGCTGGCCGAGGCGCTCCGGCTCACCTGAGCGCGGTCAGCCGTCGGCGGGGTACGCCACCGGGGCGGTCAGCTCGCACCGGAAGCAGTCCTCGACGCGGACGCGCTCGGCCGCCGGAGCGGCGCGGGGGCGGCGGACGAAGGCGAACGACACCACGGCGGCGGTGACGAACAGCCCCGCCGCGATCATCATCGAGGTCCGGAAGCCCGCGTCCAGCGCGACCGGGTCGGTGTAGGCGTCGCCCGTGATCCCCGCGATCCCCGGGATCGTCGCCACCGCCAACAGCCCCGCCGCCCGCGCCACCGCGTTGTTGACCCCGGAGGCCGCACCGGCGAACCGGTCGGGCGCGGCGTCGAGGACGGTGGCCGTCAACGGGGAGACGGTCAGCGTCATGCCGATCCCGAAGACCACCATGGCGGGCAGGACGTCGGTGAGCCACGACGCGCCCGGCCCGATCCGCAGGAGCAGCAGCACCCCGCAGGCGGAGATCAGCGGCCCGACGGTCATCGGCAGCCGCGGGCCGATCCGCCCGGCGAGCAAACCCACCCGTGCGGAGAACAGGAGCATGATCACCGTCAGCGGCAGGAGCGCGATGCCCGCCGCCAGCGGGGTGAAGCCCGCCACTGTCTGCAGTTGCAGCACCAGCAGCACGAACACCACGCCCATCGCCCCGTAGATGAGCAGCGTGGCCCCGTTGGCCGCGCTGAACACCGGGTTGCGGAACAGCTCGGGCGGCACGAGCGGGTGCGAAGAGCGCCGTTCCACCAGCACGAATACGACCAGCGCCAGCACACCGGCGACCATCGTCGCCAGCCCGAGCGGGCGCGCCCCGCCGCCGCCCAGCGTCGTCAGGCCCCAGGTGAGCAGGCCCAGCCCGAGCGCGCCGAGCACCGCTCCGGTGACGTCGAGGCCGGGAGCGGACTCGGTGTCGCGGCTCTCCGGCACATGCCGCATCGCGACCGCGATGACGAGGACCGCCAGCGGAATGTTGATCAGGAAGACAGCCCGCCACGTCCACTCGACCAGCCATCCGCCCAGGAAGGGCCCGACCGCGCCCGCGATCCCGCCCAGCCCGGACCACGCGCCGATCGCCGCGGCACGGTCGGGCCCGTGGAACGACGCCGAGATCAAGGCGAGGCTCCCGGGGGTCAGCAGCGCGCCGCCGACGCCCTGCAGCGCCCGCGCCGCGATGAGCACCGTCACGTTCGGCGCGAGCCCGCACAGCAGTGACGCCAGCGCGAACCATGCCACGCCCATCATGAAGATCCGCTTGCGCCCGAAGTGGTCGCCCAGCGAGCCGCCCAGCAGGATGAGCGACGCGAGCGCCAGCGTGTAGGCGTTCACCGTCCACTGCAGCTCGCTGAAGCTGGCGTCGAGCTCTTGCCCGATGCTTGCCAGCGCCACGTTGACGCCGGTCCCGTCGATCATCACCATGCCCGAGCCGAGGACGGTGGTGACGAGCACCCACCGCCCTGCGGACGTGCCCATGCGCAGCCCGCCTGCCTCGGCCATGCGCCGCACTGTAGGCGGCCGCGGCGGCACGGGCGATGCCGGTGATCGACTGCCGCGGCGCGGGTCGTCACGTTCCCGTCGCCGGGTCGTTGCCCAGCGTAGAACCGGGGAAGGGACCTGGAGTGGGATCTCACGCTCGAACCAGCGCGCGCCGTGGGCGTGCGCGGGCCGCCGTGCTCGGCGCCGCGGGGGCCGCGGCGCTCATCGCGGTGGCCGCGGTGATGCTCGTCGGAACGGGCAACCCGGTCGGTGCGTCGCCGGACGACGGGCAGGCCGCCCTCGCGGCGAAACTCCCCACCGCGCGCTCCGTCGACGCCGCGCGCTCCGTCGACGCCGCGCGCTCCGTCGATGCGGCCGCGCCGGACGTCGCGCAGCCCCGCGCCGCCGCACCGGAGGCCGCCGGGGATGCCACGAACGCCACCGCCGGTCCGGTCACCACGCCCGCGGCCCACACCACGACCGTGACGGGACCGGGTGCGAAGGACGCACCACGCGCCGCCGCCACACCGGCGGTCCGGGCGTCGGCGCCCGCCGCGACGCCCACGTCGATATCTGTATCGACTTCTGCGTCGACTTCTGCATCGACTTCTCGCCGACCCGCGTGGACGGCACCCCCTGCACGTCGGCGGCCAAGGCGTGCGTCGACCTCGCCGACCGGCTCGCCTGGCTGATCAAGGACGGGGCGGTGACCCGCGGCCCGGCGCACATCATGTCCGGCGACCCGGACGACCCGACGCCGGTCGGCACGTTCCACGTCCAGTGGAAGGCCGAGCAGTACACCAGCCGCCAGTACCTGACCCAGATGCCGTACGCGGTGTTCTTCGCCGACGGCGGCGTGGCCTTCCACGAGGGCCGCCAGGACACGTACTCGGCAGGCTGCGTCAAGCTCTCCCACGACGACGCGTTGGCGTGGTTCACCTATCTGCGGGTGGGTGACGAGGTTCAGGTTCATTGACCCTGTCGGGCGATTCTACTTCGGGTAGAATGTGGATCGTGCCGACATTGGGTGAGCTGGAACGCGCCGTCATGGAGGCGTTGTGGTCCGCCGACGGTGCCATGACCGCGCGCGATGTCCAGGATGGGCTCGCCGGTCGTGAGCTCGCGACCACCACCGTGCTCACGGTGCTGGGCCGCCTCGAGCGCAAGGGCCTCGTCAGCCGGGAGCGCAACGGCCGCGCCCACCGCTATCGGTCGGTGGCCAGCCGGGAGGACCACGTCGCCGAGCTGATGCGCGACGCGCTCGACGCAGCACCCGACCGGGGCGCGGCGTTGGCCCGCTTCCTCGGCTCCATGCCCGACGACGAGCGTGCCGCCCTGCGCGACCTGCTCGGCTGATCCGCACCTCCCGATGGAGCTGGTCGCGCTCGGCCTGCTCGTGCTCGGTGTCGCCCTGGCAGAACCGATCAGCCGCAGGCTCGCCGTCGCCCGGTGGCCCGAGCGGGACCCGGTGGGCGCGCTGCTGCTCTGGCAGGCCATCGGGCTGGCGGGCGGCCTCGCGCTGCTCGGTGCCGGAGCGGTCTACGGGCTCGCCCCGCTGGGGTCCCCCCTTCCCGCCTCGGCGACCGCGATCGGCACGCTCGCCGACGGGCGGCTGCCCGCGGGCCTGGGTGCGCCACAGGTGGTCGCGCTGCTGCTCACGCTGGCGCTGGCGATCCGTCTGCTCAGCGTCCTCGCTGCGGTGACGCTCCGGACGATGCGGGTCCGCGCCCGCCACCGCGACCTGCTCGACCTCCTGGGTACGCCGTGGCCTGCCGCCCCTGGTGCGCGCGTGCTCGACCATCCCGTTCCGGTCGCCTACTGCCTGCCGGGGATGCGTTCCCGGCTGGTCGTTTCGGCGGGCGTCCTGGACTGCCTCGATGTCGGTGAGGTCTGGGCCGTGCTCGCCCACGAGCGCGCCCACCTGCGGGAACGACATGATCTCGTCGTGCTGCCGTTCGTGGCGTGGGGCGCGACGGCGCCGTTCGTCCGTGGGATGGTGTGCGCCCAGCTCGCCGTCGCCGCGCTGATCGAGATGCGTGCCGACGACGTCGCCGTACGGCAGGCGAGCCCCGAACAGCTGTCGGAGGCGCTCGTCGCGATGGGTGGCTCGGCGCCCGCCGCGGCGCTGAGCTCGTTCACCTCGGCGTTGGACCGCAGGCTCCACCGCATCATCGAGCCGCCCGCGCCGCTGCCGGTCGCGGTGCGGGTGCTGGTGCGGCTCGTAGCGGCCGTGCTCGTGGCGGTGCCCGTCGCCGCCGTCCTGCTCTAGGAGCTCCCAGCCCTCTTCAGCCTCCTCACAGCGTCGCTCTGCGATGGTGCTCACAAGCATTCATGATCGGACCCATCGCCGGGTCCATGACCGGAGGCTCGCCATGACGGTTCGGCTGCACACCGGCTCGCGCACGGTCACGATCGGCGCCGACTTCCTCGTGTGGGACGTGCCCTGCCGCGTCGTTCTCACCGACCCCTGGCAGCTGCGGGAGGCGCGCCAGGTGCTGCGCCACGAGCTGACCGCCCTGGACCGGGCCGCTCGGCCGTGGCCGCGTTTCGGCAGGCGATCGCCCGGAGCCGGGGCCCACCTCGCACCGCCGTCCGGGTCGTGGTCCGGGTCGTCGTCCGTGGCAGCCCCCTTTCCCTACGGCGTGACCACCGCCCCCGCCAACGGCGTCGCGCACCACCGGATGACCGCCCTCGAGCCGCTGGACTCCGGCCGCGGACGGCGCGGGCCACGGCGGCTCGACCCCGGCCCCTCCCTAAGCGGGACGGCCGTGCAGCGGTGCGCCGAGGCGGTGGCCGAGGCCACGCGGTGCGGCGTGCTGGTCGGGCTCGGCGGGGATCTGGCCTGCTCGGGCCTCGCCCCGGCGGGTGGGTGGCGGGTCGCACTGCCCGCGACGCCGAACGCGGCGCCGACGGTCCTGGCGATGGACGGCGGCGCGCTCTGCGCGGTCGGCCTGCCGACGGGCGGGCCGCTGCGCAGGCTCGTCGTCGCCGCGACGGGGCGCCCGGTGCCGCCGGTTTGGCGCCACCTCGTCGTGCTCGCTGCCACCGCGCCGGTCGCGAGCGCCGCGGCCTCCGGAGTGCTGCTGCGGGGTGGCGGCGCCGGAGCGTGGCTGGCCGAGTGCGGGCTCGGCGCCCGCCTCGTCGACACGAGCGGAGGGTGCCGGGAGGTCGGCCGCTGGCCGTCCCGCTCGGGCACGCCGGTCGTCGGACCCACCACCGCGGACGCGTAGGCGCCCCCAGCAGCCACGCCACGGCGCTCGACGAGCGGCGCAGACACCGCCTTCTCGGCGCGGCCGTCCGAGGGTGGCGGCGCGCCGTCGGTGATGACCGCGTCGGCCGCCCGATGTTCAGCGAGCGCCGGATACGCCGCATGTGTCAGACTCGGGACCGCCGCTCGGGCCCGTCTCCGCCTCACGCGGCCGTGCCGGAAGAGCCCATCTGAACAAGTCCACGAAGATCCCTCGCACGGCGGTCGACGGAATCGATCGGTACTGATCGAAAACATGCACTGGACTGCACGATCCTCGCCGAACATTCTTGTCTGCATGTCCGCCGTCGACCGCTTTGCCCGGTGCGTCGGACACCGCCTACCGCGAGGAAGAGGTTATGACCCAGACCGGGACACACCAGCAATCGCTCCACGCTGAGCAGGTCGGTTACAAGCAGTCGCTCAGCAGGCGACACGTCCAGATGATCGCCATCGGCGGCGCGATCGGCACCGGTCTGTTCCTTGGATCGGCGACGCCGCCTGCACAGCACCGGCCCGGCGCTGCTCCTCAGCTACGCGTTCGTCGGGGTGATCGCCTACTTCCTGATGCGCGGCCCTCGGCGAGCTCGTGCTGCACCGTCCCGACCTCGGGCGCGTTCGTGTCCTACATGCGGGAGTTCTACGGCGAGCCTGCTGCCTACGTCACCGGCTGGCTGTACTGGCTGAACTGGGGGCTGACCGGCATCGCCGAGCTGTCCGCGGTCGGGCTCTACGTCCAGTACTGGTTCCCGCTGATGCCGACCTGGGCGACCGTGCTCATCGCGCTGGCCGTCGTGCTGCTGATCAACCTGCTGTCGGCGCGCGCGTTCGGCGAGTTCGAGTTCTGGGCGTCGATCGCCAAGGTCGGCGCGATCGTGGTCTTCCTGGTCGTCGGGCCTGGTCGTGGTGATCGGCAAGTTCGACATCGGTGGCCACCAGGCCGGGTTCCAGAACCTGTGGAGCAACCCCGGCGGCTTCTGGCCGACCGGCGACGGCTACTTCTGGTACGGCCCGATCCTGGTCATGTCGGGCGTCGTGTTCGCCTACGCCGCGATCGAGATGGTCGGCGTCGCCGCGGGCGAGATGGAGGACTCCGGAGCGCGAGGTGCCCAAGGCCGTCAACGCGGTCATCTTCCGCATCGGCGATCTTCTACTGCGGCTCCATCCTGCTGCTGGTCTCGCATGCTGCCCACCACCGAGTACAAGTCGGGCACAGTCCCGTTCGTCACCGTCTTCGGCCAGCTCGGGATGGACTGGATGGCCGCCGTGATCCAGGTCGTCCTGATCGTCGCGGCGATGTCGAGCCTGAACTCCGGGCTCTACTCGACCGGGCGCGTCCTGCGCAGCCTCGGCATGTCGAAGCAGGCGCCGAAGTTCACACTCAAGATGAGCAGCCGGGTGTTCCGTGGGCGGGCATCGTGATGACCTCGGTGGTCTTCGTCCTCGGCGCCGTGCTCAACGCCCTGAACCCGGACGCCTTCGAGATCGCCCTGGAGGCGGCGGCGATCGGTGTCGTGTTCACCTGGGGCACGATCTTCATCTGCCAGCTGCGGCTGCGGAAGCTGGTGAACAAGGGGATCATCCCGGCGAGCCCGTTCCAGGCGCCCGGCTACCCGTGGACGAGCTACATCGGCCTGGCCTTCCTCGGGCTGGTCATCGTCGGTCTCGCGGTCTCGGGCTGGCAGTCCTCCCCGTACTTCTGGCACAAGACCGACTTCCTCGTCGTCGTGATCGGCATCCCGATCCTGGTCGTCGCGCTGGCGATCGGATGGCGGATCGTCAAGCCGCAGGTGGTGGCCAACACCAATGGCCGGCTCAAGGCCGTCTGGTCCGACGACGGCCCGACCTACGGCTCGGACGTCGACCCGGACGACCTCGACCCCGATCCCGACGACGCCACAGTCCGATGACGCCGCCCCGTCCCTCCCCGCCTTTTCCCTCGACACCCGCGCCCCACCGTGGAGTGACCATGCGCCTCAACCGGCGGCGGACGTCCGCCGCAGCCATCGTGGTCGGGCTCGCCATCGCCGTGCTGAGCGGATGCGGCGCGTCGGGTGAGCAGCCCAACCCCAGCCCGGCGCCCGTCCCGGGGGCCACGCCCGGCGGCAAGCTCACCATCGGCATCTCCTTCGACCAGCCCGGGCATCGGGCTCAAGGACGGGGACACCTACACCGGCTTCGACGTGGACACCGCGATCTACGTCGCGCAGGCGCTCGGCGTGCCGAAGGAGAACATCACCTGGAAGGAGGCGACCGGCGACCAGCGCCAGCAACTCCTCGAGAACGGCCAGGCCGATCTGATCTTCTCCACCTTCTCGATCACCGACGAGCGCAAGAACGTGGTGGACTTCGCCGGGCCGTACTTCGTGGCCCACCAGGACCTGCTGGTCCGCCGCAACGACACCGAGATCACCGGCCCGGAGGCGTTGGACGGCAAGAACCTGTGCTCGGTGCCGGGCACGACGTCGGCGGCCTACGTCGACCAGCCACTACCTGGGCACCATCCACCTCCTCGAGCTGCCGCGGTTCTCCGACTGCGTCAAGGCGCTGGCCGACAGCCAGGTCGACGCCGTCACCACCGACGACGTGATCCTGGCGGGCTTCGCGGCGCGAGCCGCAGTACCAGGGGCAAGCTCAAGGTGGTCGGCAAGGGCTTCTCCGACGAGCTCTACGGCGTCGGGATCAAGAAGGGCGACAGCGCGATGGTCACGAAGGTCAACGCCGCGCTGAAGCAGTACATCGACGACGGTTCGTGGCGCAAGGCGCTCGACTCCACCGTGCGCCCGTCGGGCTACTCGATTCCCGATCCGCCCACGCCCGCAGCCGCCTGACGAGCCACGATGTCCGGTCCCGCCACGGACGACACCGCCGAGCACCCTGCCGAGGCCGCAGGCGTCCTCGGCAGGGTGCTGGCGGACACCCGGCCATTCGACGCGGTCGCCGCGTCGGTGCGCGACGACATGGTCCGGTCCGCGCGCATCGAGCGGTTCGGGCCGGGCGAGCTGATCCTCGACGCCTTCACCCACGTCGGCGTCGAGGTCTTCGTCGTCATGGAGGGGCGGGTCGACCTGTGGCACGACGCCGACCGCATCGGTGACGCCGCCGACGAGCACCTCGGCCAGGGCGGGGTGTTCGGGTTCTCCGCCATGCTGTCGGAGCGGTCGATCGGCCCGCGGGTGGTGGCCGTCGAGCCGACGACGGTGGCGGCGATCCCGGCGGCGGCGGTCGAGCCCGTCTTCGCCTCCCGTCGCGGGGCCCGCTTCCTCGCCGCGCAGGGCGTGGTGGCCCGCGGCCGGGTTGCGCTGACGTCCTACAGCCTGGTCGACGAGCTCATCGAGGCCGACCCGCTCGTGGTCGACCCCGGCGATCCCGTCGCGGACGTCGCCGCGGCGATGACCCGTCGCGACGTCGGGTTCGCCGTCGTGCCGCTGCCGGACGGCCATTTCGGGCTGGTGACCGACGCCATGCTACGGCGCCGGGTGCTCGTCGAGGGCAGGAAGACGACCGTCCCGGCCCGGAAGGTCATGGACGCCTCGGTGCCCACGGTCACGCTCGGCGACTCGGCGGCCGAGGCGCTGATCCTCATGCTCGACCGCAACGCCGAGTACCTGGTGGTGACCGACCGCAGCGGCAGGCTGCGTGGCGTGATCACCCCGCGGGACTTCACGATCTCCGCGGCCACCGCGGGCGTCTCGGTCCACGAGCAGATCCGGCGGGCCTCGACGGTCGAGGAACTGCATCGGCGGGCCCGGCGGGTGCCTGCCATGCTCGGTGACCTGCTGTCGGCGGGACTGGCCTCGGCCAAGGTCATCGCCGTCTACTCGACGATCCTCGACACGATCGTCAGACGCGCGATCAACTTGATCTTCGAACAGCACCCCGATCTCTCCCTCGACGCGTTCACGTGGCTGTCGCTGGGCAGCAACGGGCGTCGGGAGGCGGTGCTCAGCTCCGACGTGGACTCGGCGGTGGCCTTCGTCGACGCGCTGGAGAAGAGCGTGGGGCCGCCCGTGATCGACCGTTACCGCGCGGCCTTCGCCGAGGTGGACAGCGTCCTCACCGCGGCGGGCCTCACCGGCGACGCGCACGGCGCGACCGCGGGCCGTCCGGCGTTCTCCCGCTCGAACGCCGCGTGGCATGCGGCCGCCCTGCAGTGGATGGCCGAGCCCGAGAAGGACCAAGGCGCGATCATGACCTCGCTGCTGGTCGACGGGCGCCCCATCCACGGAGATCCCGGCCTGCCCGAGGTGAGCAAGGTCTTCGGCGATCTGCGCCGCCATCCGGGCACCATGCGGATGCTCCTGACGGAGTCGCTGTCCGCGCGGGCGAAGTCGCGGTCGCTGCGTGACCTGCTCGCCCGCCGGGACACCGTCGACCTCAAGGAGCACGCGCTGCTCCCGATCGTCAACACGGCCCGGTGGGCGGCCCTCGCCGTCGGCTCGGCCGCGCTCTCCACCACCGAACGGCTCCAGGCGGCGGCCGGGTCGGCGATGCTGCCGGACGAGCAGGCCCACAACCTGATCGACGTGTTCGCGGTGCTGCAGCGCCTGCGTCTGCGCTACCAGCTCATCCAGCACCAGCGCGGCGAGCCGCCCACCGACGTGATCACCCGGGACCGCATGTCGCCGATCGACCGGAGCGTGGTCTCCCAGGCCGTCCGTGAGATCGCGGCGGTCCAGCGGCGCATGGACAACATCGCCGCCTACCTGCCAGCCGAGGCATGGACGTCGCGGGCGCCCACGTGACGGGGCCCCGCCGCCGGGTGGCCGTGATCGGTGACGTCGGCGGCCACGGGCAGGCGCTGCGCGAGGAGCTGGTCCGCCTGGGCGCGGACCCGGACACGGGCACGCTGCCCGCCGATCTCACCGTGATCCAGGTCGGTGACCTGGTCCATCGCGGCCCCGACTCGGCGGGCGTGGTCGGCCTGGTCGACCACTTCCTGGCCCGCAGGCCGGATCAATGGATCCAGCTGGTCGGCAACCACGAGGCGCAGTACCTGCGCGACCCCGCGTTCGCGTGGGGAGAGCGGCTCGACACCGGCACCGTCGCCACCCTGCGGCGGTGGTGGGGAGAAGGACGGCTGCGCGTCGCCGCGGCGATCACCGGTGACCGCGAGGACTACCTCGTCACGCACGCCGGGCTCACCGCGGCCCTCTGGCGCGTCGATCTCGGCGCGCCCGCGACAGCGGCGCGGGCCGCCGCGGCCCTCAACGGGCTCGCGGGCGTCCGGGACGACGTGCTGTTCCGGGGCGGCCAGATGCTGAGCGGGCGCCGACCCGCGCTGCGCGCCGGGCCGCTCTGGGCGAGCGCACGCGGCGAGCTCGTCGCGTCGTGGCTCGGCGTCCCGCTGCCGTTCAGCCAGATCCACGGCCACTCGTCGGTCTTCGACGGGCGGGCCCCGCGAGGCGGCGACGCCGTCCTCGACATCACGACCTTCGACCACGACGCCCGCCACGAGACGTCGACCCTCGACGGCGGCCGGATCATCGGCATCGACCCCGGACACGGCACGCGGCCGCGGCGGCCGTGGCGGGCATGGCAGGCGGAGGACGTCGTGGTCAGGCTGTGAACGGCGGTGCCATCAGGCATCGAGCGGCGCGGTCCGCGCGCGCCGGTGCGCGGGGCCGCTCCGGTCGGGCATCGCCGCGGCGCGCAATCCGCTGCGCACCCGCCGTACCGCCGGATGGCTGCTGCTTCCGGCCCTGACCACGGTGAAGATCCGTCGGGCCTGGGGCACCCCCGGCAGCGGTCGGAGCCGGAGGGTCGAGAACCCGCAGCGGCGGACGAGCTCGGGGAGCAGCGCCGCCGCCCGCCCCGCCTCCACCAGCCGCACGTGGAGCAGCACGTCGTCGGATCGGTAGCGGATGCGCGGCTCGAAGCCCGCCACCCGGCACACCCGCAGCGCCCAGTCGTGCGCGGGGCTGTCCTCGGTCTCGACGACCCACGGCATCGACGCCAGATCGCGCAGCTCCGGCGCGTCGCGGCCGAAGGTCCACGCGTCGGGCACGGCGAGCAGGAGCGGATCACGGCAGACCTCGTCGAACTCCAGCCCCTCCATCATGCGCAGGGGCAGGCCGGGGAACTCCTCGGCCAGGACCATGTCGAAGTCGCCCGCGAGCACGGCCTGCAGCGCGCCCTGCGCCTCGAGGTGGGTGACGTCGAGCCGCAGGGGACCGCCGTCGAGCTGCGCGAGGAGGTCGAGGACCAGGCTGTGCGCCACGGTCTGGAAGGTCGCCAGTCGGAAGGTCCCTGTCGCTTCACCCCGTGCGGCGGCGAGATCGGCCTCGGCGCGCTCCAGCCGTTCGAGCACCGCCTCCGCGTGGTCCACCAACAGCAGGGCCTCGGCGGTGAGCTGCACCCGGCGGCCGATCGGCTCGAGCAGGGCGACACCGGCCTCGCGTTCGAGCACGTCGAGCTGATGGGAGATGGTCGACGGGCTGTAGCCCAGCGCGCGGGCGACGGCCGCCAGCGTGCCCCGGTGATGCAGCTCCCGCAGGAGTCGAAGGCGGTGGACGTCGAGCATTGGCTACCTGCCAATCTGCGGTCGAAGGCGGCGCAGGCACCGCTCGGACATCGCGCGCCGCCGCCCGCGTCCCGGCGTAGCGTGGGTCGCGTGCCTCACGATCTTCCCAGCACCCTGGGCGCGCTGCGCGCGTCCGGCCACGCGCTACGTGGCGTCAAGGACGAGATCCGTCACAACCTGATCGCCGCGCTGCGGGCGGGCCGCGACCCGTGGCCCGGCATCGTCGGCTTCGACACCACCGTGCTGCCCCAGCTCGAACGCGCCCTCATCGCGGGTCACGACGTCGTGCTGCTCGGCGAGCGGGGCCAGGGCAAGACCCGCCTGCTGCGCTCGATCGTCGGCCTGCTCGACGAATGGACGCCCGTCATCGCGGGATCCGAGCTGGGCGAACACCCCTACGCCCCGATCACGCCCGCCTCCCGGCGCCGGGCCGCCGAGCTCGGCGATGACCTGCCGGTCGCCTGGCGACACCGCGACGAGCGCTACACCGAGAAGCTCGCCACCCCGGACACCGCGGTGGCCGACCTCATCGGCGACGTCGACCCGGTCAAGGTCGCCGAGGGCCGCTCGCTCGGCGATCCCGAGACCATCCACTACGGCCTCGTGCCCGCGCGCGCACCGCGGCATCGTGGCGATCAACGAGCTGCCCGACCTCGCCGAACGCATCCAGGTGTCGCTGCTCAACGTCATGGAGGAGCGCGACATCCAGGTGCGCGGCTACACGCTGCGGCTGCCGCTCGACGTCCTGCTCGTCGCCTCGGCCAACCCGGAGGACTACACCAACCGCGGCCGGATCATCACCCCGCTGAAGGACCGGTTCGGCGCCGAGGTGCGCACGCACTACCCGTTGGAGCTGGCCGACGAGATCGCGCTGGTCGACCAGGAGGCCACGCTGGTCGCCGAGGTACCGCGGCATCTCCGGGAGGTGGTCGCCCGGTTCACCAGGGCGCTGCGTGAGTCGAGCGCCATCGACCAGGGTTCGGGCGTGTCGGCCCGGTTCGCGGTCGCCGCCGCGGAGACCGTCGCGGCAGCCGCCCTGCGCCGTTCGGCGATCACGGGGGAGTCGCGCGCCGTGGCCCGCCCCGTCGATCTCGTGTCGGTGCCCGACGTGCTGCGCGGCAAGCTGGAGTTCGCCTCCGGCGAGGAGGGCCGCGAGGCCGAGCACCTCGTGCACCTGCTGCGCCGGGCCACCGCCGACACCGCACGGGCCCGGCTGCGCGGCATCGACCTCACCCCGCTCGCGGACGCCGTGTCGCGCTCGCCGGTGCGCACGGGGGAGCGGGTGCCCGCCGCGGACGTGGTCGCGGCGCTGCCCAGGGGTCGGGCCGTCGAGGCGGTGCTGACCGACGTGGCCAAGCGGCTCGACGCGGCGGGCCGGGAGGAGCCGGGCCCGATGGCCAGCGCCGCCGAGCTCGCCCTCGAACTGCTCTTCCTCACCCGGCGCCTGGCCAAGGACGAGAACGACGACGACACGGTCCGCTACGGCTGAACGGCATACTCCTGATCCATGGGAGCGGATGGGGACCCGTTGCCCGGCAGGCGCTCGGTCGTCGCCGGCGCCGCGGGCCTGGTGACGATCGGGCCTTGCCGGGTGCGGCGGGGGCGCGCCGCCGGGCACCGCCCCGCCCGCGGGGCCAACGACCGACGTGTCCGTGCCGAGCACCCCCGCGGGGACCGGCTCAGCGGGCACGAAGCTGGGCCCCGCCGCCGACGTGCCGGTCGGCGGCGGCACCGTCTACGAGAGCCTCGAGGTCGTCGTCACCCAGCCGGAGGCGGGCCGGTTCGACGGCCTGTCCGCGGTCTGCACGCACACGGGGTGCATCGTCGAACAAGGTCGAGGCCGGCCTGATCGAGTGCCCCTGCCACGGCAGCCGCTACCACCTCGACGGCACCGTCGCCCGCGGTCCGGCGCCGCGGGCGCTGACACCACGGCCGGTGACCGTCGTCGACGGCACGATCGTGCTGACCTGAACGCAATGGGCGGACCGCAATCGT
This sequence comes from uncultured Actinomycetota bacterium, assembly GCA_963770115.1. Classification (GTDB taxonomy): domain Bacteria; phylum Actinomycetota; class Actinomycetes; order Mycobacteriales; family Pseudonocardiaceae; genus Pseudonocardia. The sequence goes on along the minus strand of CAVYOT010000003.1, from coordinate 36,146 downwards.
CGCCAATCGGCACCGAGTGGACTTTTTCGCACGCTCCCGTCACTGGCGTAACATCCGCTGTCACCTGTTCGACTCCCAGCACGAACCCGGTACCGACCGCCGGGACCGTCGGCGGGGTCTCGGTGGGGGGCGGCATGCAGGAGTTCGGGCAGTACCGGATCGAGGGCCTGATCGGTTCCGGCGGGATGGGCGAGGTCTACCGCGCCTACGACACGCGGCGGGACCGCCAGGTGGCACTCAAGCTGCTGCCGACCGCGCTTTCCGACGACCCCGAGTACCAGCGCCGGTTCCAACGTGAGTCCTACGCCGTCGCGCGGTTGCGGGAGCCGCACGTCATCCCGATCCACGACTACGGCGAGATCGACGGCAGGCTGTTCATCGACATGCGCCTGGTCGACGGGCCCAACCTGGGCGCGTTGATCGAGCAGGGCGGTCCGCTGCCGCCCGACCGGGCCGTCAACCTGATCTCCCAGGTCGCCGAGGCGCTGGACGCCGCCCACGCCGACGGCGTCGTGCACCGCGACATCAAGCCCAGCAACGTCCTCGTCACGCCCAGCGAGTTCATCTACGTGGTCGACTTCGGCATCGCGCACGCCGTCGGCCACACCCGGTCGCGCCTGACGATGACGGGCGCCACGCTGGGCACCCTCGACTACATGGCGCCGGAGCGCTTCGAGAGCCACCCGGTCGACCCGCGCACCGATGTGTACTCGCTCGCCTGCGTGCTGTTCGAGTGCCTCACCGCGCAGAAGCCGTTCGCGGGCGACGACCTGCCCGCGCTCATGTACGCCCACCTCTACGCGTCGCCGCCGCGGGTCAGCGCCGTCAACCCGGCCGTGGGTGCCGAACTGGACGCGGTCATCGCCAAGGGGATGGCCAAGAAGCCGACGGACCGCTACCCCACCACCGGTGCGCTCGCCGCGGCCGCCCGCGCGGCCCTCGCCGCGTCCGGGGAGCAGACCGAGCACGTCGAGGAGATCACCCGACGCGTCGAGCCCGGCGCCGAGGACGACACCGTGGCCGCGCGTGCCCTCGTGGGCGCACCGGTCGCGGTCGGTGCCGCCATGGCAACGGGCGGCATGGGGGGCATGGGCGTCACGGACCAGTACGCGCCCACCCACGGCCCGGAGCCGCGCCGCGACGACCCGGGCGCGGCGCCCACCATCGGTGTGGCGCTGGAGCCCGAGCACGCCTATTCCCCGGGTCCGCCGCCCGGGCCACCCGCTCCGCCGCTGCCGTACGGCACGCCCGGGCCCGCACCGGGGTCGCGCCCCGGGTCGCGGCGCACGATGGTGGTGCTCCTGGCCGTCGTCGCGCTGCTGCTGGTCGCGGCCGCAGGCGGCGCCGTCTGGCTGCTGTCGCGCGGTCCATCGACCAGCGCCTCCGGCGTCGGGGTGGCCGCCACCGACGTGCCGACGGGCAACGGGCCCACGGACGTCACCGCGCCCCCGCCGGTCGGACGCAGCATCGACAAGCCGACCGTCGGGCAGACCGTGGACGCCAACGCCACGCCCGGCTACATGCAGATCGCACCGAACGGGCGGTACGCCTACATCGCCAACCGTGAGGCGGGCGTGCTGACCGTCTTCGACACCACCCGCAACGAGAAGACGGGCACGATCAAGGTGCCCCAGGGCGGCCCGCAGTTCGTCGTGTTCGCACCCGACGGGAAGCGCGCCTACGTCAGCATCTTCAACAACGACCGCACCGTGAACCTCGTGGGCGTGCTCGACACCACCACCAGCGCCTTCATCGCCACGGTCCCCGTCGGCGTGCGGCCCTTCGCGCTCAACATCACCCCGGACGGCAAGCGCGTGTACGTGCCCAACCACGACTCCGGGTCGATCACCGTGATCGACACGGCCACCAACGCCGTGGTCGACACGATCAAGGTGGCGCCCAACCCGCACTGGGTTGACCTCTCCGCGGACGGGAAGACGCTGTACGCCGCCAACCACGAGTCGAACGTGGTCTCGGTCATCGACACCGCGACCGACAAGGTGCTCACGACGATTCCGGTGGGCCTCTCGCCGCATAGCATTCTTCGGCATCCGGTCAAGCCGCTGCTCTTCAACGTGAACTACGACAGCAGTTCCATGACGGTGATCGACACCAATACGAACAAGGTCATCAAGACCATTCCCACGGCCAGTCATCCGCAGGACATCTCGTTGTCCGCCGATGGCGAGCACCTCTATATCGCCGCGGTCGACGACAATGCCGTCCAGGTCTTCAGCCTCAAGACGATGGATATCACGGCGCGGGTTCCGGTGGGCCGCAGCCCGACCAGTATCGCGATCGGCCGGGACGGCAGGCAGGCCTATGTCACGAACCTGGCCGATGGCACGGTGACGATCCTGAACCTCGCCGGCACGGCCTGACGGCCGGGTCGCCGAAGGGTTCTGACGGGGCGGGTACGGACGGTGCCGCCCGGCCCATGCCGGTGAGCGTGGTGCCCGGGGCCAGGAAGCGGCCCGCTCGCGCGATCGCGGCGCCGCGGCCCGCGACGTAGCGTGGAGGCGTGGACAGACGCGGACGCCGTTACGCCTACGGCCCCTATGCCGACGGGCCCGATCCCCTCGCCCCGCCGGTCGACATCCGCGCGGCGCTGGACGAGATCGGTCGGGACGTCATGGAGGGCTCCTCGCCCCGGACCGCGTTGCAGGAGCTGATGCGCCGCGGCCTCGGGGATCGTCGTGGCCTCGACGAGCTGACGCGCGAGATCTGGCGGCGCCGGTCCCGGCTGCAGCGGGAGAACCGGCTCGACGGCACCCTCCAGGAGGTTCGGGAGCTGCTGCGCCGCGCGTTGGAGGCCGAGCGCGACACGCTGGCCCGCGACGACGGCGACGACGCCCGGTTCCGCGAGATGCAGCTCGACGCCCTGCCGTCGGACACGGGCGGCGCCGTGCGGGAGCTCGCCGAGTACGACTGGCGCTCCTCCGATGCCCGCGAGGCGTATGACGAGATCCGCGACCTGCTCGGTCGGGAGATGCTCGACCAGCGGTTCCAGGGCATGAAGCAGGCGATGCAGAACGCCACACCGCAGGACGTCGAGCGGGTCAGGGAGATGCTCGACGACCTCAACGCGCTGCTGGCGAACCACGCGGCGGGTCAGGACACCACCGCGCAGTTCGACCAGTTCATGGCCAAGCACGGCGAGTACTTCCCGGAGAACCCGCAGACCACCGAGGAGCTGATCGACCTCCTCGCCGCCCGCGCGGCGGCCGCGCAGCGCATGCTCAACTCGATGACCGAGGCCCAGCGCAACGAGCTCATGGAGCTCGCGCAGCAGGCGTTCGGGGATCCGGCGCTCGCGCAGGCGCTCGCGCAGTTGGACGCGCAACTGCAGGGCCTGCGCCCCGGCGAGGACTGGCAGGGGCAGGGGCGCTTCCGCGGCGACAACCCGATGGGCATGGGCGAGGCGACGCGGGCGATGGAGGAACTCGGGCAGCTCGACGCGCTGGCCGAGCAGTTGGCGCAGAGCTACCCGGGCGCCCGGCTGGAGGACATCGACCTCGACTCACTTGCCAGTCATCTCGGCGACGAGGCCCGCGTCAACGCGCGCGCGCTGGCCGAGCTGCAGCGCGAGCTGGAACGCCAGGGCCTGTTCGAGCGGGCCCCGGACGGTTCGCTGTCGCTGTCGCCGAAGGCGTTGCGGAGGCTGGGCGAGTCGGCGCTGCGTGACGTCGTCGACCGGCTGGGGTCCCGGCGCGGCGAGCGCGAGACGCACCGCTCGGGCGCCGCCGGGGACACCACCGGCGCGACGCGGCCGTGGGCGTTCGGGGACACCGAGGCCTGGAGCGTGCCGCGCACGCTGCTCAACGCCCAGCTGCGCCGGGCGGGTGGCGATCGGCGGCTGCTCGACGTCACCGACGTGGAGATCGTCGAGACCGAGCAGCGCACCCGGGCCGCTGTGGCGCTGTGCGTCGACACCTCGTGGTCGATGGTGCAGGACGGGCGCTGGGTGCCGATGAAGCGCACGGCGCTCGCGCTGCACCAACTGATCTCCACCCGGTTCCGCGGCGACGACCTGAAGCTGATCACGTTCGGGCGGCACGCCCGGGGTGTCGAGCTGGGCGAGCTGATCGGGCTGGAGGGCGTGTGGGAGCAGGGCACGAACCTGCACCACGCGCTGACGCTCGCGGGGCAGCACCTGCGCCGCAACCCCGACGCGCAGCCGGTGGTGCTCGTCGTCACCGACGGGGAGCCCACCGCCCACCTCGAGCGGGACGGCCACGCGGTCTTCGACTACCCGACCAGCCCGGCGACGCTGCACGCCACGGTCGCCGAGCTGGACCGGCTCACCGCGCTGCGCGCCGCGTTCACGTTCTTCGTCCTCGGCGACGACCCGCGCCTGGCGACGTTCATGGACGGGCTCGCGCGGCGCTGCGGCGGCCGGGTGGTGGCCCCGACGCTGGACGGTCTCGGCGCCGAGGTGGTGGCGGACTACCTGCGCAACCGGCGATGACCCGCTGCGTTCTCTGTGCGGCCTGGCGTGATCCCGCGAGCCCGGCCGCGCTGGCCTGGGCGTGTGAGCCGGGGCGTGAGGGTGCGAACCGGTGGCTGTGCCCGGAGTGCGCGCGCCGTCACGTCCGTGAGATCGAGGCGAAGCTCGCACCCGAGTGGTGGGCGCACGACATTTAGGCTGGAGACATGCAAACCTGGGCCCCGGTCGACGTCCCCGTGCTCGGCGGGAGCGGGCCGCCGCTGCGCCTGCACGACACCGCCACGGGCCGCGTCCGGCCCACGGCTCCCGGTGCGACGGCCACCATGTACGTCTGTGGGATCACGCCCTACGACGCCACCCATCTCGGCCACGCCGCGACCTACCTGGCGTTCGACCTGGTGCACCGCGTGTGGCGGGATCTCGGGCACGAGGTCCACTACGTCCAGAACGTCACCGACATCGACGATCCGCTCCTCGAACGCGCCGCCCGCGACCACGACGACTGGGTCGTGCTCGGCATGCGCGAGACCGCGCTCTTCCGGGAGGACATGGAGGCGCTGCGGGTGCTCCCGCCGCGGCACTACATCGGCGCCGTCGAGGCGATGGGCGAGATCGCCGAGCTGGTGGGCAAGCTGCTCGCGCAGGGCGCAGGCTACCGCGTCGAGGACCCGCAGTACCCCGACGTCTACTTCGACGCCGCGTTCACCGGCCGGTTCGGCTACGAGTCGAACTACGACGAGGCCACGATGCTGGCGCACGCCCGCGATCGCGGCGGCGATCCCGACCGGCCCGGCAAGCGCTCGCCGCTGGATCCGCTGCTGTGGCGCATGGCCAGGGACGGCGAGCCGTCCTGGGAGTCCGACCTGGGCGCGGGCAGGCCGGGCTGGCACGTCGAGTGCGCCGCGATCGCGCTGAACCGCCTCGGCACGCAGATCGACCTGAACGGCGGCGGCTCCGACCTGATCTTCCCGCACCACGAGTGCGGGGCGGCGCACGCCGAGGCGTTCACCGGCGTGCACCCCTTCGCCCGCCACTACACCCACACCGGGATGATCGGCCTGGACGGCGAGAAGATGTCCAAGTCGCGGGGCAACCTGGTGTTCGTCTCGAAGCTGCGTGCGCAGGGCGTCGATCCCGGCGCCATCCGGCTCGCGCTGCTGGCCGGGCACTACCGCAGCGACCGGGAGTGGGCGCCAGGGCTGCTCGCCGAAGCCGAGGCGCGGCTCGCCCGCTGGCGGGACGCCGTGACGCTGCAGGCAGGCCCACCCGCGGCGGATCTCGTCCTGCGCCTGCGCACGCACCTCGCCGACGACCTCGACACACCCGGAGCGCTCGCCGCCGTCGACGCCTGGTCGCGGGAGGCCGCGGAGCGCCGCGGCACCGACGTCGACGCGCCCGCGCTCGTCCGCACGGCGGTCGACGCGCTGCTCGGGGTGGAGCTCTGAAGCGCCATGATTACCGTGGAGCTCGCCCGGCGGCTCAAGGACGTCGGGCTGCCGTGGAAGCCCGCCTCCGGCGACCGGTTCGTGGTCGCCGACCGCGACATGGACGCCGAGGTGTTCGTCGTCAGCCAGCTGACCGTCGAGCTGCGCGACACCCCCACGGGCCCGATGTTCCAGTTCAACGGCACCACCGAGTGGGCGTTGGACAGCGTGGAGCAGGCGGCGGTCATCTGGCTCCCGCACGAGGCGCAGCTGCGTGCCGCGCTCGGCACCGCCTTCCGCCGTCTCGAGCCGCTCGGCGAGGGCTGGGTCGTCACCGTCGAGCGGGACGGCCGGGAGATCCGGGAGGTGGACGTGGACGCCGAACGCGCCTACGCCCGCGCCCTGCTCATGGTGTTGGGCCCCTGAGCGGAGCTTGCGGAGCGAACATCAGCGCTGAGCGGAGCTTGCGGAGCGAACATCAGCGCTGAGCGGAGCTTGCGGAGCGAACATCAGCGCTGAGCGGAGCTTGCGGAGCGAACATCAGCGCTGAGCGGAGCTTGCGGAGCGAACATCAGCGCTGAGCGGAGCTTGCGGAGCGAACATCAGCGCTGAGCGGAGCTTGCGGAGCGAACATCAGCGCTGAGCGGAGCTTGCGGAGCGAACATCAGCGCTGAGCGGAGCTTGCGGAGCGAACATCAGCGCTGAGCGGCGGCCCGGGGGAGCGCCAGCGGCGTCACGACCGCGACGACGGCGGCGGCCAGCAGGAAGGCCGCGGCTCCGACGGCGTGGTAGATGGGCGTGAACGCGACGGGGCTGAGCGAACCCCCGCCGAACCGGATCGCCTGGACCACCGACATCGACCCGCCCGGGTTGACCGGGGACGAGCGGAGCACGAGCGCGTTCACCCCGACGAGCACGAGCTGGGTGGCGACCCCGCCTGCCGCCCACGCCGCCGTGATCATCCACACCGACGGCGCGAGCGCGACCCCCACGAGCACGAGGACCCCGACCAGCGTGCCGAGCAGCACGCTGCGCCGCGGACCGACCCGGTCGACGCCCGATCCCACAGCGCGGGCCGTCAACAGTCCGGCCACCCCCAGCCCGGTCAGCACGAGCCCCCGCGCGCCCGAGGTGAGCCCGAACGCGTCCTCCAGCCGCAGCGCCACGAGGAAGTTCAGCCCGGCGACACACCCCCAGCCGACCGCGGCCACCACCCCGGCGCGCATCACATCCACGCGCCACGCGGTGCGCAGGCCGGGCTTCCGGTCGGGGCGTTGCCCCGCGGCGGGGATCCCCGCCACCGCCAGCAGGACGCTCACCAGCGCCGTTGCGCCGAACGCCCAGCGCCAGTCGAACTCGGCCGCGACGCCGCCGACGAGCGGGGCCGAGGTCTGGCCCGCGGCCTGCAGCGCCCCGAACCAGCCCAGCGCCCGCCCGAGCCGTTCGGGGGCGACGCTGCCCGCGAGCGCCGCCAACAGCAGCGGCGTCGTGAACGCGTTGGCCACCCCTTGCAGCGCCCTCGCCGCGAGGAACACCGTCAGCGTCGGGGCGAAGGCGCACAGCAGTGACGCCGCCAGGTAGGCGACATAGGCGACGCGGACCGTCCGCAGCCTGCCCCACCGCTCGCCGAGCGTGCCCGAGACCAGCATGAACGCCGCGAACGGCAGCAGGTAGGCGGTGACCGACACGGCGACGTCGGCCGCCGACACTCCGAAGGAGGCCCCCAGTTCGGGCAGCATCGCCACCGTGATGCCGCCGCCGAACGGGCCGAGGAACGCCCCGGCGTAGAGGCCTGCACTGGCGACCCGCCCGTGTCGACCCTGCCGTGGTCGACCCTGCCGTCTCAGTGGCCCGGGCCCCCGGTGCCGCGCCTGCGGAGGTAGCGCTCGAAGTCCGCGGCGATCGTGTCGCCGTCGGCCTCGGGGGTCTCCTCCGTCTCCTCCGCCTGCTCCTCGAGCTGCCGGACGTACTCGCGCACCTCGTCGTCGGCCTCGGCCATCTCGGAGACCGTGCGTTCCCACTCCTCGGCCTGCTCGGGGAGCGCGCCGAGCGGCACCTCGACGTCGAGCACCTCCTCGACCCGGTGCAGCAGCGCCACCGCCGCCTTCGGCACCCGGGCCTGGGACACGTAGTGCGGCACCGACGCCCAGAAGGAGACCGCTGGGATCCCGGCCTCGACGCAGGCGTTCTGGAACACGCCGACGATGCCGGTGGGGCCCTGGTAGGTGGAGGGCTCGACGTCCATCTGCGCCGCCGACGTCTTGTCGTAGGAGGTGCCGCTGACGGGGGTCGGTCGGGTGTGCGGGGTGTCGGTGAGCAGCGCGCCGAGCGTGATGACCTTCGTCACGCCCAGTTGTTCGGCGTAGTCGAGCAGCTCGCGGCAGAACCCGCGCCACCGCAGGTTCGGCTCGATGCCGTTGACGAGCACGACGTGCCGTTCGGTGCCCGGCAGCGTCGCCCAGGACAGCCGCGTCGTCTGCCACTCGATGTGGCGGGTGACGCCGTCGGCGAGGCGTACGTGCGGGCGGGTGACCTGGAAGTCGTAGTACTCCTCGGGGTCGATCGCGGCCAGCGGTTCGGCGTCCCACATCAGCTCGAGGTGCTCGAGCGCCGTACTGGCCGCCTCCCCGGCGTCGTTCCAGCCTTCGAACGCCGCGATCATCACCGGGTCGACGAGGCGGGGGAGGTCGTTCTCCGCTCCGGGTTCCGGGTCGCGTTCGGTCATCGCTCCAGCCTACGGCCGCGGGCCGGACTGTGACGGATCGCCACCCCGCAGCGACTACCGTGGAGGACCGACCATCGCGTAGGAGGACACTGTGCAGCCGCACACCGTCATGGGCACCGCAGGCAAGGGCACCGCAGGCATGGGCACCGCAGGCACGGGCACCGAGGGACCCGAGACCGAGCGCTCCGGGGCCTGGTCGGGCAGGCATCCCGTCGAGAGCACGTTCCTGGACACTCTGGCCGAGCGGATCGTCGTCGCCGACGGCGCGATGGGCACGATGTTGCAGGCTGCCGATCTCGTGCTCGACGACTTCGCGGGCCTCGAGGGCTGCAACGAGATCCTCAACGACACCCGCCCGGACGTGGTGCGGGAGGTCCACCGCGCCTACTTCGCCGCGGGCGCGGACGCGGTGGAGACCAACACGTTCGGCGTGAACCTGCCCAACCTCGCCGAGTACGGCATCCCGGAGCGGATCCGCGAGCTGGCCGAGAAGGCCACGGTGCTGGCCCGCGAGGTGGCCGACGAGTTCGCACGCTCTTGTGGCGGTCCGCGGTTCGTGCTCGGCTCGGTCGGCCCCGGCACCAAGCTGCCGACGCTGGGCCACGAGACGTACGCCCGCCTCCGCGACGCGTACGCCGACTGCGGGCGTGGCCTGCTCGCGGGCGGGGTCGACGCGATCGTCGTCGAGACCTGCCAGGACCTCCTGCAGGCCAAGGCGGCGGTACTGGGCGTGCGGCGGGCGATGGTCGCGGAGGGCCGCCACGTGCCGATCGTGGCGCAGGTCGCCGTCGAGACCACCGGCACGATGCTGCTGGGCTCGGAGATCGGCGCGGCGCTCACCGCGCTGGAGGCGATCGGTGTCGACCTGATCGGGCTGAACTGCTCCACCGGCCCCGCCGAGATGAGCGAGCACCTGCGCACCCTGGCCAAGCATTCCCGGATCCCGCTGTCGGTGATGCCCAACGCCGGGCTGCCCGAGCTGGGTCCGCACGGTGCGGTGTACCCGCTGACCCCCGACGAGCTCGCCGCCGCGCTCACGGCGTTCGTGAAGGAGTACGGCGTCACGCTGGTCGGCGGTTGCTGCGGCACCACGCCGACGCACATCGCCACGCTGGTCGACGCCGTGCGCGACCTGCCGCGGCCGGTGCGGCACCCGCGCCCGGAGCCGGGTGTCAGCTCCCTCTACGCCCCGGTGCCGTTCCGGCAGGACACCTCGGTGTTGATGGTCGGCGAGCGCACCAACGCGAACGGGTCGAAGAAGTTCCGGGACGCCATGCTCGCCGAGGACTGGGAGGGGTGCGTCGCGATCGCGCGCGAGCAGACCCGCGAGGGCGCGCACCTGATCGACCTGTGCATCGACTACGTGGGCCGCGACGGCGTCGCCGACATGGCCGAGCTGGCCGGGCGCCTCGCGACGGCATCGACGCTGCCGGTGATGCTCGACTCCACCGAGCCCGAGGTGCTGCGCGCGGGCCTGGAGCGCCTCGGCGGCCGTTCGATCATCAACTCGGTGAACTTCGAGGACGGCGACGGGCCGGGCTCGCGTTACCAGCGCGCCATGGAGCTGGTCGACGAGCATGGCGCCGCGGTCGTCGCGCTGTGCATCGACGAGGAGGGGCAGGCCCGCACCGCGGAGTGGAAGGTGCGGGTGGCCGAGCGGCTGATCGGCGACCTCACCGCCAACCACGGCATGCGCGAATCCGACATCGTGGTGGACACGCTGACGTTCCCGATCACCACGGGGCAGGACGAGGTGCGCCGCGACGCGCTCGAGACGATCGAGGCGATCCGCGAGCTCAAGCGCCGCCACCCCGACGTGCAGACCACGCTGGGTGTCTCCAACGTCTCGTTCGGGCTCAACCCGGCCGCGCGGCAGGTGCTCAACTCGGTGTTCCTGCACGAGTGCGTGAACGCGGGCCTGGACACCGCGATCGTGTCGGCCGCGAAGATCCAGCCGATGGCCAAGATCCCCGACGAGCAGCGTTCGGTGGCGCTGGACCTCGTGTACGACCGCCGCCGCGCGGGCTACGACCCCCTCAACCGGTTCATGGAGCTGTTCGAGGGCGTCTCGACGTCGTCGGCGCGGGCAGGTCGGGCCGAGGAGCTCGCCGCGCTGCCGCTCTTCGAGCGCCTGGAGCGGCGGATCGTGGACGGTGAGCGGCTCGGCCTGGAAGCCGACCTCGACGCCGCGCTCGAGTCCCGGCCCGCCCTGGAGATCATCAACGACACGCTGCTGTCCGGGATGAAGACCGTCGGCGAGCTGTTCGGCGCAGGGTTGATGCAGCTGCCGTTCGTGCTCGCCTCGGCCGAGGTGATGAAGGCGGCCGTGGCCCACCTCGAGCCGCACATGGAGCGCGCCGACGGGGAGGGCAAGGGCACGATCGTGCTCGCCACGGTGAAGGGCGATGTGCACGACATCGGCAAGAACCTCGTGGACATCATCCTGACCAACAACGGCTACAGCGTGGTCAACCTGGGCATCAAGCAGCCGATCTCGACGATCCTGTCCGCCGCCACCGAGCAACGCGCCGACGCGATCGGCATGTCCGGGCTGCTGGTGAAGTCCACGGTGGTGATGCGGGAGAACCTGCAGGAGATGAACGCGCGCGGGGTGGCCGACATCCCCGTTCTGCTCGGCGGCGCGGCGCTCACCCGTTCCTACGTCGAGAACGACCTCTCCGACGTCTACGAAGGCCGCGTCTCCTACGCGCGGGACGCGTTCGAGGGCCTGCGCCTGATGGACGCCACGATGGCCCGCCGCCGCGGCGACGTGGCCGCGCTCGATCCCGGCGAGGAGGCCGCCCGGGCCGAGCGCAAGACGCGTCACGACCGCAGCAGGCGCATCGCCGCCTCGCGCAAGGCCGCCCAGGCCGAGGTCGCCGGGCCGATGCCCACGCGTTCGGACGTCGCGAGCGACAACCCGATCCCCAGGCCGCCGTTCTGGGGCACCCGGGTGGTCAAGGGCGTGGCGGTGGCCGACTACGCCGGGCTGGTCGACGAGCGCGCGCTGTTCCTGGGGCAGTGGGGCCTGCGCGGGTCGCGCGGGGGGTCCGGCCCCTCGTACGAGGAGCTGGTGGAGACCGAAGGCCGCCCGCGGCTGCGCTACTGGCTCGACCGCCTCTCCACGGAAGGGGTGCTCGCCCACGCCGCCATCGTCTACGGCTACTTCCCGGCCGTCGCCGAGGGCGACGAGCTGGTCATCCTCGCTCATAACATCGACGCGGGGCCCTCCGCCGACGGGCCGGAGCGCTACCGCCTGGCGTTCCCGCGGCAACGCCGCGACCGGCACCTCTGCCTGGCCGACTTCTGGCGGCCGCGGGCGCTGGCGCGGGAGCGGGGCGAGGTCGACGTGCTGCCGCTGCACCTGGTGACGATGGGCCAGCCGATCGCCGACTACGCGAACGAGCTGTTCGCGAAGGACTCCTACCGCGACTACCTCGAGGTGCACGGGCTGGGCGTGCAGCTCACCGAGGCGCTGGCGGAGTACTGGCACCGGCGGGTCCGCGAGGAGCTCGTGTTCCCGACCGGCGCGGCGATGTCCGCCGAGGACCCGACGGACTTCCGCGCGTACTTCGACCTGGGCTACCGCGGCGCGCGCTACTCGCTCGGCTACGGCGCCTGCCCGAACCTCGACGACCGGGTCAAGATCGTCGATCTGCTGCAGCCGGAGCGCATCGGCGTGACGCTCTCGGAGGAGCTGCAACTGCACCCGGAGCAGTCGACCGACGCGATGGTCGCGCACCATCCGGAGGCGAAGTACTTCAATGCGGGTTAGCGAGCCCGCGGCCGTCCTGTGGGACATGGACGGCACGCTCGTGGACTCGGAGAAGCTGTGGACCGTCTCGCTGCACGACACCGCGCGGCGGCTCGGCGGCGAGCTGTCGCAGGCCGTGCGGGACGCGATGGTCGGCTCCAACATGGTCCGGACGCTCGTGCTGCTGTTCGACGACCTCGGCCTTCCCCATGACGTCGACCGCATGGCGGAGGCGGAGCGCTATCTCTCGGAGCGGACCGCCGAGCTGTTCGCGGCCGGGCTGCCCTGGCGGCCGGGCGCGCAGGAGGCGCTGCGGCTGGTCGACGCCGCGTGCTGGCCGACGGGGCTGGTGACCAACACGGGCCGTGCGTTGACCGAGTCGGCGCTCGACAGCATCGGGCGTGCGCACTTCGCGGTGTCGGTGTGCGGTGACGAGGTGCCCCGCGGCAAGCCCGATCCGGACCCCTATCTGCGGGCCGCCGAGCTGCTCGGCGTCGCGCCGGAGGAGTGCCTCGCCGTCGAGGACTCGCCCAACGGCGTGGTGGCGGCCCAGCGGGCGGGCATGGCCGTCCTCGTCGTGCCGTGTGACGTGCCCGTCCCCGGCGGCCCGGGGCGGGTGCTGCGGCCGTCGCTGGACGGTCTCACCTTGGACGACCTGCGGTCTGGTTACAGAGAGGCGCGGAACAGTCGCGCCGCGTGAAGCCGTTGGTCGTGTCGAGTGATCCGCTCGGCCCGCGAGCGGACTATCCTCGATCGCGGGAGGTCCTCTGGGCGCAGGATGGGCACCGGGTGCAGCAGGGACCCGGACGCGCGCGGTCCGATCGGGCGCGACCCATCAAGATGGAGCCGTGAGGGGAGAGCCGTGAAGACGTTCGACGAACTGTTCGCCGAGCTGAGCGAGAAGGTCGCCACACGGCCTGCGGGCTCGGCCACCGTCGCCGCGCTCGATGCCGGCATCCATGCCCAGGGCAAGAAGGTCCTCGAAGAGGCGGGCGAGGTGTGGCTCGCCGCCGAGCACGAGCCCGATGACGCGCTGGCCGAGGAGATCTCGCAGCTGTTGTACCGGCTGCAGGTCCTCATGCTGGGTCGGGGCCTCGGCCTCGAGGATGTTTACAAGTTCCTGTAGGTCACGATTGCTCGCGGTAGAGGTCTGAGACCGCATGCAGTACTAGCGAGGAGGGCGCATGCTCCGCATCGCCTTGCCCAACAAGGGCACTCTGGCCGAGCCCGCCGCGACGATGATGCGGGAGGCCGGGTACCGCCAGCGCAACGACGCGCGGGACCTGTCGATGCTCGACGAGGAGAACGACATCGAGTTCTTCTACCTGCGGCCCAAGGACATCGCGACGTACGTCGGCTCCGGCGACCTGCACCTGGGCATCACCGGCGCCGACCTGATGGACGAGTCGGGCAGCCAGGTCAAGAAGGTCATCGAGCTGGGCTTCGGGCAGTCCAAGTTCCGCTTCGCCGCGCCGGACAAGGGCATCGACGGGCGCGAATGGAAGCTGGAGGACCTCGAGGGCAAGAAGATCGCCACGTCCTACCCGCGTCTGGTGCGGGCCCACCTGGCCCGGAACCGGGTGCGGGCCGACATCATCAAGCTCGACGGCGCCGTGGAGATCTCGGTGCAGCTGGGCCTGGCCGACGCGATCGCCGACGTCGTCTCCTCCGGCCGCACCCTGCGCCAGCACAACCTCGTCGCGTTCGGCGCGCCGATCGCCGAGTCGCAGGCCACCCTGATCGAGCGGGAACCCCGTCCCGACCGCGAGGAGACGGTCGAGACCAAGAACGAAAAGGTCGTGTTCACCGAGCGGCTGCGCGGCGTGGTCTACGCGCGCCAGTTCCTCATGGTCGACTACGACTGCCCCGAGGCGGCGCTGGAGGGAGCCAAGGCCATCGCGCCGGGCATGCAGGCGCCCACGGTGTCGAAGCTGCAGGAGCCGGGCTGGTACGGCGTCCGGACGATGGTGCTCAAACGCGAGTCCAACAGGATCATGGACGACCTGGCGTCGCTGGGCGCGCGGGCGATCCTGACCTCCGAGATCCGGTCCTGCCGGGCGGTCGACGGGCGCTGACGGGCCTCCCGGCACACGGTCAGGCCCTGCTGCGCACCGTCAGGCACTGCGCCGATCGGCCGACGTGGCCGTGCTCGTCGAACAGCAGGCCCGCCACCGTGCCTGCGCCCGCCGGGCCGACGGTCGTCTGTGCGTCGACCCCCATCCAGCTGCCCGTCGGCGGCCGGTGCAGGTGCACGGTCAGCTCGGTGTTGACGAACAGCCACTCACGGATGTCGAGCGGAGCCGCGGCGCCGTTGCCCGAGTCGGCCACGAGCATCAGCCGCTGCAGCGGGCTCGGCTCCTCGCCGTCGACGAGCGGCACCCGTTGGCGGGTCCACACGGCTCCGGGACCGGGTTCGCCCATCCAGCCGTGCAGCCAGCGCCACTCGAGCGCGTCGATGAAGCCGGGCAGCCAGCCCGGTGGTCGCTCGGTGCGCAGGCGGGCGGTGTCGGGCGCGGCGAGCGGTGCCGCGAGGCCGGTCGTCACGCGGGCGGTGTCGCCGACGGCGAGCCGCCACGCCCGCGCCCGCATGGCGGTCCGGCCACCCGCGGTCAGCTCAGCGGCCAGGAGCGTGATGGAGCGGCCCGGCCGCTCGACGGCCGCGCGCACGACGACCTCGCCTGCAGGCACCGGCCCGAGGACGTCGACCGTGATGCGCCCGATCTGGGTATGGGGCTGAGCCGAGCAGCGCTCCAGCGCGCGCACCAGCAGTGCCGAGGGTGGGCCCGCGTGCTGCGCGTCGGCGAACCACGGGCCGGTGGTGGCGACCGTGGCGTGGAAGCGGTCGCCGTCACGACCGTCGAGAGGCAGGTAGAACGGATCGGGCACACGCCGATCATGCTCGGCAGGCACCAGGCCCCGGTCACCCGGCCCGATCGGCGGAGGTCTCCTCGGCAGGCTCGCCCGGCCAGCCGGGATAGGCCGGGGGAGTGCCGCCCCACGCGGGGCAGAGCGCCCGGTGGCTGCACCACTCGCAGAACCGGCCGGGGTTGGGGCGGAAGTCGCCAGTGGCGCCCGCGGCGAGGATGGCGGCCCAGATCGCCTCGAGCGTGCGTGCGAAGCGCCGCAGCTGAACCTCGTCGGGCTCGTAGGTGAGCGACTCCCCGTCGGTGAGGTAGAGCAGCCGCAGCTGGGCGGGCACGGTGCCGCGCAGGTGCAGCAGCACCAGCGCGTAGAACTTCATCTGGAACAGCGCCCGTGCCTCGGCGACCGGGCGCGGCGCCGCGCCGGTCTTGTAGTCCACGACGCGGACCTGCCCACTCGGCGCGACATCGAGCCGGTCGACGTAGCCCCGCAGCAGCAACCCGGACGGCAGCTCGGTCTCGACCAGCAGCTCGCGGCCCGCGGGTTCCAGCCCGCGCGGGTCCTCCAGCCGGAAGTAGGTGTCGAGCAGCGGCCCGGCCGAGGCCAGCCAGGCGGTGAGCTCGGGATCGTCGGGACCGGCGAAGAGCCCGTCCGCCAGCTCCGGCGCCTCGACGCACAGCCGGACCCACTCCGGCTCGACCAGCGCGTGGGCGCGCTCGGGCCGCCGCTGGTCGGCGGGCAGGTCGTAGAGCCGCTCCAGCACCGCGTGCACGAGCGTGCCGCGGACCTGGGCGCGGGTGGGGAGCTCCGGCAGCCGATCGATGGACCGGAAGCGGTACAGCAGCGGGCACTGCTTGAAATCGCCCGCCCGCGACGGCGACAGCGCAGGCCGCCGGTGCGCGGACTCGCCGTCCCCCGCGGTGTCGCCCGCGGTGTCCGGGAGGGCCGGGCTGTCCGTCACGTCCGCGAGGGTAGGCGAGCCCACCGACAGTCCGGCGGCCGCTGGTCGAACCTCACGAAGCATCCTGCGCGCCTCGCCGCCTACCCGCGTGCAGGGCGACCCGTCGTCACCGGGCGGTCACCGTTAACGTCCTCGGCGTGTCCGACGTCCCGACCCGGCCGCGCAGCGGACCGTTCCGCGCGGGTGACCGTGTCCAGCTCACCGACCCCAAGGGCCGCCACTACACCGTGACCCTCGAGGACGGTGCCGAGTATCACACCCACCGGGGTGGCCTGCGCCACGACGACCTCATCGGCAGGCCCGAGGGCAGCCTCGTCGTCTCGCCCACCGGCACGCCCTACCTGGCGCTGCGTCCGCGCCTCGCCGACTACGTGCTCTCCATGCCCCGCGGCGCCCAGGTGATCTACCCCAAGGACACCGCGCAGATCCTGATGTGGGGCGACGTGTTCCCCGGTGCGCGGGTGCTGGAGGCGGGCGCCGGATCGGGCGCGCTCACGTGCTCGCTCCTGCGCGCCGTCGGGCCGGGGGGGAGCGTCCTGTCCTACGAGGTGCGCGCCGACCACGCCGAGCACGCCGTGCGCAACGTCGAACGCTTCTTCGGCGACGTGCCGTCGAACTGGACCCTGCGCGTCGCCGACCTCCACACGCACGACGGCGTCGCCGAGCCCGTCGACCGCGTCGTGCTGGACATGCTCTCGCCGTGGGAGCAGCTCCACACCGTGGCCAAGTCGCTCGTGCCCGGCGGCGTGCTCGTCGGCTACGTGGCCACCACCACCCAGCTCTCCCGGCTCGTCGAGGACCTGCGTGAGCAGCGGTGCTGGACCGAGCCGCAGGCCTGGGAGTGCCTCATGCGGCCCTGGCACGTGGTGGGGCTCGCGGTGCGGCCCGACCACCGGATGCAGGGGCACACCGCGTTCCTCTGCACGGCGCGCAGGCTCGCCGACGGCGTCGTCCCGCCCCGCCCGCAACGTCGCCCTACCGGCCGATGACACCGTCGGTGACATCGGGCGTGACGTGGGCGAAACCCGCTCGTCATGGAGCGGACGGATATGACACCGTCAAGGTGCCGTCCGGATGAGTGATGCTCGCGCAGCGAGCAACTCCACTGAGTGGTGGATCACCGGTTCGCCGCACGGTCACCGCGCGGATGGCCGGGTACCGTATGGAAACGGAACACGGAGGGAGGATGCCGTGAACCCCTACGACGGTCCCGGCAGAAGCACCGGCGGTGATACCGGCGGGCACGATCCGGCGGAGGCCGCTGCGCAGATCCGCTTCCTCGAAGAAGAGGTCGCCCTGCTCCGCCGGAAGCTCACGGAGTCGCCCCGCCACGCCCGGGTGCTGGAGCAGCGGCTCGCCGAGTCCGCCAGCCGCCTCGCCCAGCTCTCGGCACGCAACGAGAAGCTCACCGAAACCCTGAAGGAAGCGCGCAGCCAGCTCGTCGCCCTCCGCGAGGAGGTCGACCGGCTCGCCCAGCCCCCGAGCGGTTACGGCGTGTACCTCGGGCGGTTCCCCGACGAGACGGTCGACGTCTTCACCTCGGGTCGGCGCATGCGCGTCGCGGTGTCGCCCGCGGTCGACACGGCCACGCTGTGCAGCGGCCAGACGGTGCGCCTGAACGAGGCGCTCACCGTCGTCGAGGCGGGCGACTACGAGCGCATCGGCGAGGTCTGCGCCCTGCGCGAGGTGCTGTCGGAGCCCACGGAGGACCTGGCGGGTCGCGCGCTGGTCGTCGGGCACGCCGACGAGGAGCGGGTCGTCTGGCTCGCCGCGCCGCTGTTCGACACCGACAACCCCGACCTCGTCCCGCTCAAGCCGGGCGATTCGCTGCTCGTCGACACCAAGGCGGGCTACGCGTACGAGCGCGTGCCCAAGGCCGAGGTCGAGGACCTGGTGCTGGAGGAGGTGCCCGACGTCGACTACTCCGACATCGGCGGCCTGTTCCGGCAGATCGAGCAGATCCGCGACGCGGTGGAGCTGCCGTTCCTGCACGCGGAGCTGTTCAAGGAGTACGAGCTGCGCCCGCCGAAGGGCGTGCTGCTCTACGGCCCGCCCGGCTGCGGCAAGACGCTCATCGCGAAGGCCGTCGCCAACTCGTTGGCCAAGAAGGTGGCCGCCGTGCGCGGCGACGACCCGAACGAGGGCCGCGCCTTCTTCCTCAACATCAAGGGCCCCGAGCTGCTCAACAAGTTCGTCGGCGAGACCGAGCGGCACATCCGGCTGATCTTCCAGCGCGCCCGGGAGAAGGCGAGCGCGGGCACCCCCGTGATCGTGTTCTTCGACGAGATGGACTCGATCTTCCGCACCCGCGGGTCCGGCGTGTCGTCCGACGTCGAGACGACGATCGTGCCCCAGCTCCTCGCCGAGATCGACGGTGTCGAGGGCCTGGAGAACGTCATCGTCATCGGCGCCTCCAACCGCGAGGACATGATCGACCCGGCGATCCTGCGGCCCGGCAGGCTCGACGTGAAGATCAAGATCGAGCGGCCGGACGCCGAGGCGGCGCAGGACATCTTCTCCAAGTACCTCACCGACACCCTCCCGATCCACGAGGACGACATCGCGGAGTTCGGCGGCAACCGCAAGGCGTGCATCGACGCGATGATCCAGCGGATCGTCGAGCGGATGTACGACGAGACGGAGGAGAACCGGTTCCTGGAGGTCACCTACGCCAACGGCGACAAGGAGACGCTCTACTTCAAGGACTTCAACTCCGGCGCGATGATCCAGAACATCGTCGACCGCTCGAAGAAGGCGGCGATCAAGTCGGTGCTCGAGACCGGCCAGCCCGGCCTGCGCGTGCAGCACCTGCTCGACGCCATCGTCGACGAGTTCGCCGAGAACGAGGACCTGCCCAACACCACCAACCCCGACGACTGGGCGCGGATCTCGGGCAAGAAGGGCGAGCGGATCGTCTACATCCGCACGCTCGTCACCGGGAAGAACGCCGAGTCCGGCCGGGCGATCGACACGGCAAGCAACACCGGCCAGTACCTGTAAGGCACCCCGCGGGCCCGGTCACGCCGACCGGGCCCGCGGGCGTGTCCGATCCGTTCACGACCGGTGCCCGTGGCGCGGCCTAGCCTCGTGCCATGAGCACTCAGGCACGGTTGGACATGATCGGGATCGTGGTGGCGGACATGGCGAAAGCGCTGGCCTTCTACCGGCGGTTGGGCGTGGACATCCCGGCCTCGGCCGACGCCGAGCCGCACGTCGACGTCGTTCTCCCGGGCGGGCTGCGGCTGGCCTTCGACACCGAAGAGGTCATCCGCTCCTTCCATCCGGACTGGACGCCGGTGCGCGGCGGCCGGACCAACCTCGCGTTCCTGCTGCCCGACGTGGCCGGGGTGGACGCCCTGCACGCCGAGCTCGTGAGGGCGGGTCACGAGAGCGCGGTGGCGCCCTTCGACGCGTTCTGGGGCCAGCGCTACGCCGTGGTGCACGATCCCGACGGGAACGGCGTGGACCTGTTCGCCCCGCTCGCGAGCTGACCTGGCGAGGCCCCGGCCAGCGCCCTGACCTCACGGGACAGGTGCGGCTGGTCCGCGTAGCCCGCGCGGGCGGCGACCTCGGCGGGCGACACCCCCGCCCGCAGCAGCGCCACGGCCCGGCGGAACCGCAACACCCGACGCAGCACCGCGGGGCCGTAGCCGAAGACCGCGAGACAGCGGCGGTGGAGCGAGCGCGGCGTGCAACCCAGCGCGTCGGCCAGAACGGCGACCGAACCGGGCCGACGTTCCGCAGACCCGTCGGCGGCCTCGCCCACCGGGGCGGCGGAGCCTCCCGCCCACGGGCCATCGGGATCGGGGGCGAGCGCGCGGCGCAGGGCGGCGACCGAGCGGTCGGGCGGAGCGCCCGGCAGCCGGGCGGCCAGCGCGGCGAGGACCGCCAGCGCCTCCTCGCCCGCCTCCAGCCGGGCGACCGCGTCGCGGGCGTGCACCGGCAAGAGCTCGGCGAGCGCGACGCGCCGGTTGTGCAGCTCGACCGCGGGCACACCCAGCAGGGGCGGCAGTGCACCCGGCCGGAACCGCAGGCCCGCTACCGTGGCCCCGCGCTCCCGCGGGGCGGAGTGCGGGATCGTGTCAGGGCCCGCGACCACGAGCTCCGAGCCGGTCCATACGAGGTCCATGCACCCGTCCGGCAAGACGGTCTGGACCCCGTCGCCTGCCGCGGCCGCGTCCACCCAGCCGCATTCGGCCAGCCCGGCCAGCGCGGGCGGCGGCCGGTGCTCCCGGTAGCCCATGCCTCGACCGTAGCGCCGCGTCCGCGGCCCGGCCACGCCGGTGAGCCCCGCGGGTCCCATCAGGCGGGCGCGTCGCCCACGCCGCGGCCTCGGCCCGAGGTCGCCGAGCAGCGTCGCGAGCTGGCCCGCGCTGGCCACCGTCCCGATCCGCCGTCCGTCGCGGGGAAGGCGGGGCAGCATCGGGCGCCCAGCAGGTGACGGGCGTCGTCGGTCTCGTCCGCCTCCGCCAGGATCAGGCCCGCGTGCGCACGGAAGGGTCCGGCCGTTCGGTGACGCCGATGACGTCGCTGACGGCGTGCTGGCGGGCCCGCAGCGCGTCGGCGAGCGCCGGTTGGTGCATGAGCGCAGTGTGCGACACCGGGCCCGGACGCGGAACGGCCCCCGGAACTGCCGGGGGCCGGTTCGCCGTGCGCGGTCCGCCGCGTCAGGGGAGCGTTGGACGCGAGGTACGTCAGGAGGCGCGCAGCACGGCCTCGATCTCGAGGTTGATCGTGACCTTGTCGCCGACGACCACGCCGCCGCCATCCAGCGGCATCGAGATGTCGACGCCGAAGTCGTTGCGGTTGATCGTGGTAGTGGCCGAGAAGCCCGCGCGGGTGCCGCCGAAGGGGTCCGGCCCGAAGCCCTCGACCTGCAGGGACAGCACGACCGGCCGGGTCACACCCTTGATCGTGAGCTCGCCGTCGAGAAGCACGTCGCCGTCGTCCTCGCGCACACCGGTCGAGACGAACGTCCACTCCGGGTGGTTCGCGACGTCGAAGAAGTCGGCCGAGCGGATGTGGTTGTCGCGCTGCTCGTTGTTGGTGTCGATCGAGGTGGCGTCGAGGGTGGCCGTGACGCTCGATGCGGTGACCTCCTGACCGGTCGTGATCTCACCGCTGAAGGTTCCGAAGCGACCGCGTACCTTGCTCACCATCATGTGACGGACGGTGAAGGAGACGTCGGAGTGCACTGGGTCGATGTCCCACGTGCCTGCTGTGTAGCTGGGGATGAGGGTCGCGGCGGTCATGTGGATCTCCTAGTTTGTTGAACTCTCAGGTGTTGAGAGTGACACTAGTGGAAACGAGTTGAGGGTTCAACTATTCCTCGGGAGCGTGACGTGAACGACACCCGCTGGCTGAGCGCGGAGGAGCAGCGCACCTGGCGCAGCTTCCTCGCGGCGCACCGGCTGTTCTTCGACCGCATCGAGCGGCAGATGCAGCAGGACGCCGGGCTCCCGCACGCCTACTTCGAGATCCTGGTCCGGCTGTCCGAGGCGCCCGACCGCACCTTGCGGATGAGCGAGCTCGCCGAGAGCTCGCTGTCCTCGCGCAGCAGGCTGAGCCACGCGATCGCGCGCATGGAGGAGGCGGGCTGGGTGCGTCGCCGCGCCTGCCCGACCGACAAGCGGGGTCAGTTCGCCGAGCTCACCGACGCGGGTTTCGAGCGCCTCGACACCGCGGCGCGCGGTCATGTCGAGGAGGTGCGGGCCCTCCTGTTCGACGTGCTGACGCCCGCCCAGCAGGAGTCCCTGCGGGAGATCAGCGACGCGATGACGGCACGTCTCGCCACTGACGGGCACTGACGCACGCCTGCTCAGCGGCGGGCGGCGAGCCAGCGCTCGATGCCCGCGCGGCCGTCCGGCGCGAACGGCCACCGCGCGGGATCGGCGAGGCGGGCGGCCAGCTCGTCCAGGTCGACCCAGCCCGCCCAGGACATCTCGTCGCGCTGCGGCCGCAGCGGACCGTCCCAGCGCGTCTCGTAGGTGAACGCGTGGTAGCGGACCCGGCCGTCGTCGTACGTCGCGTGGGGCAGCGGTTCCAGCGGCACGCCGGTGATCCCCAGCTCCTCGGCGAGCTCGCGGGCGGCGGCGTCGGCAGGATCCTCGCCGGGTCCTACCACGCCGCCCGCCCAGCAGTCCCACGTGTCCGGGAACACCAGCTTGTCGGCGGCGCGCCGGTGCAGGACGGCGCGTTCGCCGTCGCCGCTGCGCACCAGCACCCCGGTGGCGGCGTGCCAGAGCCCACGGCCGTACACGACGCCGCGGGGCGCCGCCCCCGTCACCCGCCCCGCCGCGTCGTACACCGCGATCGGCTCGTCCTCGGCACGCACACCGCCCATCCTCCCCGGTTAGGCTCCGGGTATGACCGCGCGCCGCATCATGGGCACCGAGGTGGAATACGGCATCTCGGTGCCGGGCGACCCCACCGCCAACCCGGTGATCACCTCGACGCAGGTGGTGCTCGCGTATGCGGCGGCCGCCGACATCCCGCGCTCGCGGCGGGCACGGTGGGACTACGAGGTGGAGTCGCCGCTGCGCGACGCGCGCGGCTTCGACCTGTCCGCCCCCACGCTGCACAACCCGGTCGACTCGGAGCTCGATGACCTCGGCGCCGCGAACGTCATCCTCACCAACGGCGCGCGCCTGTACGTCGATCACGCCCACCCGGAGTTCTCCACGCCCGAGGTCACCACCCCCCGCGACGTGGTCATCTGGGACAAGGCGGGGGAGCGCGTGATGGAAGAGGCCGCGATGCGCGCGGCCACGGTGCCCGGCGCGCCCCGGATCCAGCTCTACAAGAACAACGTCGACGGCAAGGGCGCGAGCTACGGCTCCCACGAGAACTACCTGATGGCGCGCCAGACGACGTTCCCTTCGATCGTCGCGGGCCTCACCCCGTTCTTCGTGACGCGCCAGGTCGTCTGCGGCGCGGGCCGGGTGGGCCGCGGCGCGTCCGGCGACGAGGCGGGCTACCAGCTCTCGCAGCGCGCCGACTACATCGAGGTCGAGGTCGGGCTGGAGACCACGCTCAAGCGCGGCATCATCAACACCCGCGACGAGCCGCACGCCGACGCCGACAAGTACCGCCGCCTGCACGTCATCATCGGCGACGCGAACATGAGCGAGTACTCCACGCTGCTCAAGGTCGGCACGGCGGCGCTGGTGCTCCACATGATCGAGGCCGGGGTGCGCTTCGACGAGCTGCGCCTGGCCGAACCCGTCCGGTCGGTCCACCGGATCAGCCACGATCCGTCGTTGCAGCTCCTCGTCGACACCGCCGACGGGCGCAAGCTCACCGCCCTCGACGTGCAGCGCGCCTACTTCGAGAAGGCCTGCAAACACGTCGAGAACACCCTCGGCGCCGACGTCGACGACGCCACCGCCGAGGTGCTCACGCTGTGGGGCGAGGTTCTCGACGACCTCGCGCGCGACCCACTCTCCACCGCCGACCGCCTGGACTGGACGGCCAAGCTGCGGCTGCTGGAGGGCTACCGCGAGCGGGACGGGCTGGCCTGGGACGCCCCGCGGCTGCACCTGGTCGACCTCCAGTACGCCGACGTGCGCATGGCGAAGGGGCTTTACAACCGCCTCGCGACGCGGGGCTCGATCAAGCGGTTGGTCACCGAGGAGCATGTCACCGCGGCGATGGCGAGCCCGCCGGAGGACACGCGCGCCTACTTCCGCGGCCGCTGCCTCGAGCGCTACCCGTCCGAGGTCGCCGCGGCCTCCTGGGACTCGGTGATCTTCGACCTCGGGCGCGAGTCGCTCGTGCGGATTCCCACGCTGGAGCCGCTGCGCGGCACGCGACGGCACGTCGGCGAGTTGATCGACAACTCGCGCACGGCCGAGGAGTTGGTGGAGGCGCTCACCCGCGGCTGAGCAGGATCGTCCGGGCCTGATCGCACGCGTTCTGTCGGTGAGCTGAGCTAGGGTTGAGCTGCACGACAACGACAGGAGGCGTCATGTCGCAGGAGCAGACCAAGCGTCAGGGCGGCGGTGGCGGCGACGACGACGAGGCGGGAGACGCCGCGGCGGCAGGCCAGGAGCGGCGCGAGAAGCTCGGGGAGGACGTCGACACCATCCTCGACGAGATCGACGACGTCCTGGAGGAGAACGCCGAGGACTTCGTCCGCGCCTACGTCCAGAAGGGCGGCGAGTAACCTCCCGCCCGCCGGCCCGGCCGGCGTCCCGCTTCACCCGCGAAACCCCGACGCGGGCCCCTGCACGGAGAGAGGCACGCACCTGACCATGGAGTTCCGGCCGCCGGTTCCCCCACCCGGCCTGGGCGCCTACTTGGCGCCCGGCCCTTCGTCGTTCACCGACTTCGTCACCGCCAACGCCCCGCACCTGCTCCCGGGGCGCGTCCCCGGGGAGACCGCGCCCGCGGGCGTCGCGCCGGTCGCCGGGCTGGGCGTGCCGCACGCCACCACGATCGTCGCGCTCGTATGCCGCGAGGGTGTCGTCATGGCGGGTGACCGGCGCGCCACCTCCGGCAACGTGATCGCCCAACGCGACATCGAGAAGGTCTTCATCACCGACTCCTACTCGGCGGTCGGCATCGCGGGCGCGGCCGGGGTCGCGCTGCAGATGGTGCGCCTCTACACCGTCGAGCTCGAGCACTACGAGAAGATGGAGGGCGTCTCGCTCTCCCTCGACGGCAAGGCCAACAAGCTGGCGAGCATGGTCGCAGGCAACCTCGGCGCGGCCCTGCAGGGCTTCGTCGTGGTCCCGCTGTTCGTGGGCTACGACACCGAGGTGGAGCCCGCCAAGGCGGGGCGGATCGTCACCTACGATGCCACCGGCGGCCGCTACGACGAGTGGATGGGCTACCACTCCGTCGGCTCGGGGTCGGTGTTCGCCAAGTCGTCGCTGAAGAAGCTGCACAGCGCCGACGCCGATCTCGCCACCACCATCCGCACCGCCATCGAGGCGCTCTACGACGCCGCCGACGACGACACGGCCACCGGCGGCCCCGACCTCACCCGCGGGATCTACCCCGTGGTCGTCAGCATCACCGGGGCCGAGGGGGCCGTCCGCCATCCCGACGAGGAGATCGAGGCCGTGGTCCGCGAGGTCGTGGCGGGCCGCACCGAGAACCCGGGGGGCTGAGCCCGTGTCCACCGCCTTTCCCCAGCGCCAGGAGCTCCTCCCGTGACGATGCCGTTCTACTCCTCCGTCGACCAGCTCCTGCGCGATCGCTCCGAGCTCGCCCGCAAGGGCATCGCGCGCGGCCGCAGCGTCGTGGTGCTCACCTACACCGGCGGCGTGTTGTTCGTCGCCGAGAACCGCTCCAGCACGTTGCACAAGGTCTCGGAGATCTACGACCGGATCGGCTTCGCGGCCGTCGGGCGCTACAACGAGTTCGAGACCCTGCGCAACGCCGGTATCCGCATGGCCGACGTCCGCGGCTACTCCTACGACCGGCGCGACGTCACCGGCCGCATGCTGGCCAACTTCTACGCCCAGGTGCTGGGCAGCACGTTCGTCGAGCAGCAGAAGCCCTACGAGGTGGAGATGTGCCTCGCGGGGGTCGGCGAGACCGCGGAGGGTGACCAGCTCTACCGCATCACCTACGACGGGTCGATCACCGACGAGCCGCAGTTCGTCGTGATGGGCGGCACCACCGAGCCGATCAGCGCCAAGCTCAAGGACATCTACCGCCCCGGCCTCGACCTGGCCGCTGCGGTCGGGATCGCGGTCGAGGGCCTGCAGGCGGGCACGGCCCCCGCGGGCTCGGCCCCCGCGGGCAACGGGGCGTCGGGGTCGCGCGTGCTGGGCGTCTCCGCGCTGGAGGTCGCGGTGCTCGACCGGGCCCGCACCCGCCGCACGTTCCGCCGCATCACCGGCGCCACGCTGCGGGGGCTGCTCCCCGAGGCCAACCGCGTGATCGACGCCCCGCCCTCGGCCGACCCGGCGGGCGGCGACGACGCACCTGCAGGGGCGGGCGCCACGGAGTGACCCGAGCCGGTCCTACGCCCGCTGGTAGGGCCGGGGGCGCCCGGTCCACTCGTCCTCGCGGCGGCGGTACACGGGGATCGGGCGCGGAGCCACCCGGAAGGTGAAGCGGCCCGCCTTCTCCACCACCTCGCCGTCGGTGGCGAGCATGCCGGGCACGGCCAGCTCCACGTCGAACTCGCTGACCTGCCGCTCGCCGTACACCCGGCTGTGCCCGAGCGCCCCGCTGAGCAGGCCCAGCACCGCGCGCAGCCGGGAGAAGCGCACATCGGCACGCAGCCAGCGCACGTCGAGCAGCCCGGAGTCCAGCGAGGGCCGCCACGCGGGCACCATCCCGCGCGGGGTGTAGGGACCGTTGCCGACGAAGAGGAACCAGACCTCCGTCCAGCGGCCCTCCAGCTTCACCCGCACCGGTTCGGCCTTGCGCAGCACCGCCAGGAGGGCCGCGGCGAACGCGGGCCACTTGCCCCAGCGGTGCTCCCACTGCTCGCGCAGCCGCACCAGATCCGGGTAGGAGCCGAGGCTCGCGGTGTTGAGGAAGTAGCGCAGGCGCATCACGGCAGGCGACTGGGGGTCGCTGCCGTGGCCGGGATGCACGTCGACGATCGCGAGATCGACGGCAACGGCCTGCCCCGCACCGGTGGCGTCGACGGCCTCCTGAAGGTCGTAGACGCCGACGTCGCGGGCGAAGTGGTTGAGCGTTCCCGTCGGGATCACGACGAGCGGCAGCCCGCGCCGCCCGGCGACGGCGGCCACCGCGGCCACCGAGCCGTCGCCGCCCGCCACGCCGACGGCCAGCGCGGAGTCTCCTGCCGCCTCCAGTGCCTCTTCGAGCTGCTCGTCGAGCTCGCGGTCCGCGTCGGCGCGCACGACGACCGCCTTCGGTAACGCGGCCTCCAGCTCGTCGGCAGGGTCGTACCCCGGGTCGCCCGAGCGCTGGTTGGACACGAGCACGAGCCCTGCACCGTCGGGCAGCTCGGGAACGGCGTCGAGGGGGCGGGCCCGCGCCTCGTCGTGCTCACGCACCGGCCACCAGCGCTGTGTCGCCAGGGCCACTCCGGCGCCAACGGCCGCGCCCACCACCACGTCGGAGGTCCAGTGCACGCCCACGTGGATGCGCGAGTAGGCGACCGCGCCCGCCAGCGGCACCAGGGCGAGTGCGCTGCGCGGGCTCTCCATCGCCACCGCCGTCGCGAAGGCGGCGGCCGAGGCCGCGTGGCCGGACGGGAACGACGATGACGTCGGCGGATTGGCGATCGTCTGGTAGTGCGGCAGCTCGGACGCCGCGGGCCGCCTGCGCGGCAGCAGCGGCTTGAGCACGGCGTTGGCGATGGGGCTTGTCAGCGCGATCGAGAGGACGCCGCGCATAGCGGCCTTGCGCGTCGTCCCCCGGCGAGCGGCCAGCAGCGCGGCGACGGCGAACCAGAGCACGCCGTGGTCCGCCGTGCGCGAGATGGCCTTGAAGAGGGTGTCGAGCGGGGTCGGAGGCAGGGCGGAGACCGCGCGGGAGATCGAGCGGTCGGCGGCGCTCACCTCGTGGGCCGGGCGTCGGGACCAATGCGTCACGGTGCGACCCTAGGGGCGCGGCGCGGGAAGCGCCGGCGAACCACGGGTCACACGCGTGACATGAGGGGCCGCTCTCCGCTTACGCTAGGGGGATGCAGCGGCGGATCTACGGTGTCGAGACCGAGTTCGGGGTCACGTGCACCTTCCACGGCCAGCGACGTCTGTCCCCGGACGAAGTGGCGCGCTACCTGTTCCGCCGGGTGGTGTCCTGGGGGCGTTCCTCCAACGTCTTCCTGCGCAACGGCGCCCGGCTCTACCTGGACGTGGGCAGCTACACTATTGAACCGATTGAAATATGGCGACCGTCCTTATCTAGCGCAAGGAGCTGCCGCTCTCATGGCCGCTCAATTCATACAACTCGAATGGCCTTTTCCAGACCTTATCGTTCCTGTCCCTATCTCCTTTTCCCACTGGTTTGAGCGAGGTTACAATCAGAGCCAGCTTTTGGCAGAGGCGTTGGGAAAAATTCTCGATCGTCCTGTTCACAATGTGCTCAAGAGCAAATTTATGAGGGAGGATTTAAATTTTCAACCGGTACAAAAGCAACCGACAAAGTGATTCTTCTGATCGACGACGTTGTGAAAACGGGCAATACGCTGCGTTTATGCACAGATGTATTGAAAGAGGAGGAAATGCGTCCTAAAGCTATTTATGGATTGGTCTTCTGTAAAAATTAAACCTAACTTGCACCCAAGTGCAGGCCAGTTCAAGCGCAATTTAGCTTTAAATCCACTTTTTGCGGCGGAAGAAGTAGAGCATGATGAGCGCGAGGAACAGCATAAATCCCAGGCAGATAAAATAGCCGTAAGGATGATGCAGCTCAGGCATATTGACAAAGTTCATGCCATAGATGCTGGCAATAAAGGTGAGGGGTACAAAAATGGTGGCGACGATGGTGAGCACCTTCATGATCTCATTCATGCGCAGGTTGATGTTTGAGAGGTAAATATCGAGTAACCCCGATGAAAGATCTCGGAAGCTTTCGATCGTGTCGATCACCTGAATGGTGTGATCGTACACATCTTGCATATAAAGCTTCGTGGCATCTGTGATGAGAGGCGTTTCGAGGCGACGGAAATGGTTGATCACTTCGCGCAAGGGCCAGACGCTTTTGCGCAATAGGATAATGTCATGTTTGACCCGCTGGATTTCGCGCATAATCGCTTCTGTCTGAGTCATCTTGCAGCAGCTGTTGTCAACCTTTTCTAAATCATCTCAACCTTTTCTAGGATAATAAAGGCGTGGTCGATGATGCAGTCGATGAGGGCATAACAGAGATAATCGGCCCCACGCTGGGTGATGCGGCTGTTTTTTTTGCGAATGCGCTCGCGCACGGGTTCAAAAACATCTTCTGGTGACTCTTCGAAGGAGATCAGGTAGTTGGATCCCAAGATGAGGCTCACCTGCTCATCTTCGACCTCTTGCTTCTCCTGATTATACTTGAGAAGGCTCAAGACCATAAAAATGGACTGCTTATAATCGTCTAATTTTGATCGCTGGCCCGTTGTGACAATATCCTCGAGCATGAGAGGGTGCAGTGAAAAGTGGCGTCCCAAGTTTCCACAGTCTGAATATCATGAATGCCATGGATATTAATCCAGGTTACGGAAGGGGATTCAAGGCTAATCAAGCAGTCTTTGGATCGAGGCGCGGCTGTTTTCGGTGACATGGGTGCCATCAAAATCGACGAGGTTAATCGAGATTTTTTCAGATAGCTCCTTCTCACCTTGTATGGAGATCCAGGCGCCAGCCCAATTTTATGCGTTCTCCTGCCGAAAATACTTTGACACTTCTGTTATGCTCCGATATTGCGTTCGACCATCGTGACTTGACGGCGCAGAGTCTCGTCTTCTGAAAGACGCTTCTCAATGTTTTTACAGGCGTGCAGAAGAGTCGAATGAGTGCGCCCAAAGTAGGAGCCCAGAGTCTGAAGGGACTCCTTAATCAATTTCAGAGCGAGGTACATGGCAACTTGACGAGGCAGGGCAATGTCTTTTGTACGTGTTGAACCTCTCAAATCACTGACGCGAACTTGGAAGACTGCCGCAACGCTTTTGAGAATTTGCTCTACTGAGATCTTTTCACGAGGTGCTTGTTGTAACATCTCGCGCAAGTTTTTGTGACGATCTCTTCGGTAATATTCAGATCCAACAAGCGGCATTGGGCGCTGAGCCTATTAACCGCCCCTTCTAATCTGACGGACGTTATTGTGGATATGTTCTGCAATAAAAAAAGCAACCTTAGGCGGAATGGTAAAACCGCTTTGCTCGGCTTTGTGCTGCAAAATCGCCACACGTGTTTCCAGTTCAGGAATTCCCAGATGAGCGACAAGCCCGCCTTCCATCCGGGCGATCGTTCTTTCGGAGAGCTTAAGCAAGGCGGGTGGCTTATCACTCGTAACGATAATTTGTTTATTCTTTGTCAATGCTTCAAAAGTATAGCAAACTCCTCTTCAAAATTCAGGCGATTTTGCAGAAATTGAATATCATCCACGAGTAAGACATCAATTTCAGAACGATAAAAGCGCTTCATTCATCGACAGATTTGTTCCGCAGACTATCGACGATCATTGATAAAGGCTTCAGTGGTAATGCATTGGATGCGCAGTTTTTTGTGATTTTCAATGAGTAATGTCCAATGCTGTGTAAAATATGTGTCTTTCCCAGGCCTACGCCGCCGTGAATAAAAAGGGGATTGTAAGATTGTCCAGGTCGCAGGCAACTCCATTAGCAGCTGATTTAACAAATTGATTGCTGCTCCCTCAATAAAACTTTCAAAGCGATAGGTGATTGAGCTTTAGGTTAAACAAGATGAGTCTTTTTCCACTTTGGAGAATAACAGGTGACGCTTTGACAGCAGGAGCCACGACAAAACGGATTGCGGATCGCCTAAGTCACAGGCAAAAAAGCACATAGATCCTTTTTATAATTGGCGATTAGATATTCTTGCACAAAAATATTGGGAACTTCAAGTGTAATCTCTTCTGTCGTCGCTTCCACAACTGAATGGGAAAACCAGTTGCCAAAAGCAGAAGGCGAACAGCTCTTTTCAAATCAAAGAATTGAGTCCAAGCCTCGCGTGTATCACAAGCTAGCATAGTTTTCGGTCCTTAAAAAGTTATGAACAACGTTTCCACAACTCAGTCTGGAGCTGTTTTGCAAGAATCTACCATGAGCGATCATAGCTGGCAAGCAATTTATTTTTCATAGCGAAGATTTTGTTTTATCGCTTTCATACTGAGCCTTTATCAAACAACATAGCTTTTAGCTAAGTAGGCCAAGGGGCCAAAAGCCTGGGACGTTTTGACCACGTTGACTTGATCTGCCTCTACCCAAGCTCCGCTCACCGTGCAGCGCACATAGAGAGACCTCAAATTGATGATCAGTCCAAGATCGGCGGGTAAAATAGCGGACCGGATTTTGCTGTGCGCATTTTCGCCGCGCATCTTGTGAACTACTTCCAGGCGGATATCGCCTTCGCGCCCTCCAAATTCGCCGCAAAGAACTAAGCGTGGGGCCACTTCTTGCAAAAGCGTGCAAGTGCCAAAGTAACCTAACGCGTCGCTATTGTAAGCAAGCTTTTGATAATCTTGAGCGCTGGTGTTGCCAAACCCTGCGATCAACAGATCGCAGCTTCCAAGGTGATGCGCCATGGGAGCGGTCCAGCCGCAATGGGCGACATATCCAATCTGCACGCGCTCTTTGCTGTCAAATAGGTCGAGCCTTATTCCTAAACCTGCTTTAGTCTGTCCACCTTTGTCGCCACACCCTGTAGGAAAGGTCTCACGCGAGGCGGCCAGAAAATAGTGCAGGACAATCCCCGTTTCGATCTCAATTTTTTCCACTTCCGGGGAATCGACGAAAAGCTCGAGGCTATGCAAATTGTTGCGCTCTTGCTTAAAATGGGGCTTGAGAATACTCGAAAGCGCTTGATAGGCCTTTTGATTAAGGAAATAATGGAGGATCTGCAAATCGCGGCTCTGTTTATTAATCTGATAGTTGAGTTCGTAAATAGCCTTGATATCGCTGTAGCATTCAGGATGATCGCTCGTTACAATCACATAATCGAGATCGCGGATATGGAGGCCTTGGGCATGAAAATTTTTCAGAAAATTAGCCCCGGGGTTAATGGCGATACCCTTGCCATTCCAGCATAAAAATGCCGCCGGTAGCTTTGCGCGATTGCTCCGTCAGGTAGAGCGCATCATCCAGAGCAGCCGTCCAGCCTGTCAAATAATAGAGGCAATTGCCGTCGCGCCTTGTCGCTCTTTCCAAATAGCGATGGGTCTTCTCCTCTTGTTCAGCTTGGAAAGCCTGGATGCGCGCTTCTAAAACACGACTACAGTTGTTTTCTTCGTCTATATTTCTCTCAAAATCCGCCTAGAAGGGGCGCGCGGGCAGCACGATTTTTTTCAGCTCTTCGAAAGCGGAGAAATTGGAAGTGCTCTCTTTAGCATGATCTTGAGCGTGTTCAGAATAAAGGCGCTGTGTGAGAGCTTGATCTCCTTGATTGCTGGAAGAGGATAAGAAATCCGATTGCATAGATACTCCTAAATATAGTGTTCAACACCCTCCTCTTTATTGAATATGTAAGAAAGGAAGGGATCCAAACTTCTGATCTCGACATTTTCCCTTAAACTGATATAAAGTTGAAAGTAAATGTTCACCACCAACACCCTTTCTGCAAATTTATGAATTTTCTACCCTACGCTCACCAATCAATCAGCGCAGAAGATATAGACGCTGTCTCAAAAGCGCTTACACGCGAACTGATCACGCGCGGCCCCGAAGTGGAAGAATTTGAGCGCGAGATCGCTAGCTACTGTGGAGCTCAATATGCTGTCGCCTTTAACAGCGGCACTTCGGCACTTATTGCAAGCTGCTACGCTGCTGATTTAAACCAAAACGACCGCCTCATTTCGTCGAGCAACACGTTTATTGGAACGATCACTGGGGGATTTGCGTATAAAGCCAAACAATTCTTGGCCTAGACATCGACCTCGATACAGGAAACGCCCAAATTGAGCAGCTGCTCGCGGCGGCCAACAGGCCTGCTTCGCGGGGAAAAGCGGTGCTTATACCCGTGCATTTTGCCGGGATTCCTGTAGATATCGAAAAATTAGACGATAATCTAACGGGAACAGGCACGGTGATCATCGAAGATGCCGCCCATGCTTTAGGCAGCCGCTATTCCAAAGAGGGTCCGCGCGTTGGCTCTTGCGCGTACAGCCAGATGACAGTGTTCAGCTTTCATCCTGCTAAGACGATCACAACAGGAGAAGGCGGAATGGGGCGCGACCAATGATCCCGACCTCTTCCATAGCCTCAAGCTCTATCGGAACAACTGCATCGAGCGCGATCCAAACTATTTTCTCGAGGAAGCAAAGCCTTGGTATTATGAAGTGCGTGGATTTAGCAATAATTTGAATATGACCTCATTCCAAGCGGCGTTAGGATCGAGTCAATTTACACGCATCGAAAGTTTCATCGACAAAAGGCGCGCCCTTGTTCAAGCTTACCGCGAACAGCTCAAAAATCTGCCCAATGTCAAGTTGTTAACGGATCAGCATGATGCCTATACTGCCTATCACCTTTTCGTTGTACAGATCGATTTTGCCGCGCACAAGCTCACCCGCGAGGAAGCGATGGAACGCCTCAAAAAAGAGGGTATTGGTACGCAAGTCCACTATATTCCGCTCTACCGCCATCCTCATTGTCGCGAGTTAGGCGATATTATGCCTGATTTCCCAGCGCGAAACTTACTACAGAGGAAGAGGCATTGACGCTGCCGCTTTTCTACGATATGACGATCGCCGATGTGGATCGCGTGGTAAGTTCTATTAAGAATATGCTAAAATGAGAGCTTTGGCGATGTTAGAAACGGCTGCATCGGGCTCATTTTTCAAGATGTGAGCCAGTTTCAAGCCTTCTTCCTTCTTTCCCAACATAAAGAATGTCTTCGTGAGATTTAGCAATGTAGGGGCGTGATCCGTTTCGATTTTCAGCGCCCGGTACGAATGCTTTGAGCGCTTTGACAGGATTGTTGAGCTGCAGATAAAGCGCCCCTAAAGTTTGGGCGTCATAGGAGCTCTCTGGATCGAGAACGGAGAGCGCCTCAAAGAAGGGAAGCGCAATGTCATACTTCCCCTGTCGGATATAGGCATAGCCAGCATAGCGCAGATCTTCTAGGTGGTCTTCAGTCCAACCCATCTGCTCCAACCAGTTAATTCTGCCCATTATTTGTCCTTGCGCCATCTTTAGAGGGTGTTTCACAATTTAACCTTGGAGGAATTGACCGATACGTCCAACAATGAAACTAAGCCAGCCGTTAATCTTATCAATCTGGGCAAAACAGCGCACAATGGCGGCTTTCTCCTGTTCTTCTTCGGGAGACCTACACTCGATATCCGCCAATTTGGCCCTTCTGAACCTGCTCTTTGAGAAATACCAAGGAAGGCGCCACACGGAAGAAAGAAAAGGGAGAGCGGCGCTGATAACGGAAGTTCTTAGGAGGATAAAAATAAGCCCAAGGCGTAAAGAGAGGCACAATGCCGAGCAAAATATCCAAGGAGAGCTCCGTGAGCTTCGGAATACAAATCCAAAACTTGCGTTTGTGGCGGTATGCTCCCCGCTTTATCGAGCTGCATTTGCTGGTTGATCTGCTCGATCATCTTTGTGCGCACAGCATAAAGATTATAGACACTCATATCGAGCTTATCTATAGTAGCCATATTTTTTCTCTCTCTTTCCTAAATAAATTGTATCAACAAATGCCATTTTAGTTCAATGGTTGTACAATTTTGCATAAGAAAAATTGTACTCGACCGATATTGGCACAGGCAGTAAAATTATAATCTATACATTAGCTTTCCCATGCAACACAGATCTAAATTGCCGCAAGAAAATTTGTACATGTTTGCCACTCCTAACCCTTTCCTGGATGAGCGAGCTCGGCAAGATGGCCAAATTCCTGAGGAGGCGATCGCCGAAGCGCGATTGCCGACGAGAGAAGTTGGGCAGGTTGCCGAACGCAGCCTCCCGGGAAAGGGTTAGGAGTGACAAACATGTTCGAAAATCTGCCTCATACTTCCGTATTACTTAGAGAAATCGTCTCCTTTTTTGAAGGACGAAACTTGCGCGTGGTCGTTGACGGAACAGCCGGTGCAGGCGGCCATAGCGCCGCTCTTTTGATGGCGCATCCCCGAAATTGAGATGCTGATCGCCGTGGATCGAGACCCCAATGCATTAGAAATAGCCAAAAAGAGGCTCATGCTTTGGCAAGACAAAGTGCACTTCATTCTCACTGCCAATTTTTCTGATCTCGAAACCATTTTGAAACAACACCAACTCACGGCGATCGACGGCCTCTTACTCGATCTGGGAGTCTCTTCCATGCAGCTCGACCAACGCTGCGCGCCGGCTTCAGCTTTATGTCTAATGCCCCCCTGGATATGCCATGGACCCTTCTCAAACGCTCACAGCGCGCGACATCGTCAATTTATGGGACGAAAGAGATCTAGGCGAGATCTTCCGCGATTTGGGCGAGGAAAAACAGTGGCGCGCTGCGGCTAAAGTTATTGTCAGGGCGCGCGATTCCAACCTATTGAAACAACGCAGGATCTGGTCGAACTCTTAAAGCCTCTCTTAAGCAAAGGCAAAAAAAAGATCCATCCCTTGACGCTCATTTTTCAAGGCTTGCGCATTGCTGTCAACGGCGAGCTCGATGCGTTAAAGAAGCTTTTGCCCATTGCCATTAAAAGCCTTAGCAAGGGCGGACGCCTGGCCGTCATCAGCTTCCACAGTCTTGAAGATCGCATCGTCAAACAATTGTTTGCTCAAAAAGCCGCCGACAAAGCCAATACAAGCCAATTGGCGGGCTATTTATCAACGTAGTGCCCCAAGTCAAAATCTTGACACGGAAGCCTGTAGAAGCCAGCGAACAGGAAGTGGCGCACAATCCACGCAGCCGCAGCGCAAAACTTCGAGTCGTGGAGAAGATCTAAATGGTTTTCAGGCTGCTTCTCTGCATTTTTGTCGCTTGGTGCACGCTCTACCGCTTTATTGCCAAGCAGAATGAGCTCACCGAGCTGCGCCTGGCGATTCCGGTTTTAAGCAAAGACGTCAAGCTGTTAACGCGAAGAAAACCAGCGCCTTAAATATGAAATCGAGCAATTTGAAAGCCCCATCCATCTCATGGAACTGGCCCGAAAGCCAGAATTCAGCCATCTGAAATATCCCACCTCCAACGATATCGTGATGTTAAGGGAGCCAGATGAACACCCCCTAAGAAGGTAAATGATCCCCAAAGCAACCCTAGCTGGGGAAGCGAGACGGGCAAGATGAACCGATTTCCGAGGAGGCAATAGCCGAAGCGCTATTGCCAACGAGAAAAGCTGGTCAGATTGCTCGTCGCAGTCCGCCAGGGAAAGGATTCCTTTGCGGGGATCAT
>CAVYOT010000002.1:0-18699 GCA_963770115.1 uncultured Actinomycetota bacterium | reverse complement strand
CTCGGCGCGGTGACCCTCTACTCCTGGCCGTTCGTGACGTTCCTGGCCGCGTCCGTGCTCGCGACGGTGGTGGGCGGGCGCTGGTCGGACCGCGCAGGCCCCCGACCACCCCTTCTCGTCGGCCCGCTGCTGTTCGGTGCGGGCCTGCTCGTGGCGGGCACGGCCACCACCGTGCCGCAGCTGCTGGTCGGGCGGATGCTGCAGGGGCTCGGGGCCGGTGCGCTCAGCGTTGCCGCGTTCGTGCTGATCGCCGCCGTCTACCCCAAGCGCGTGCGACCGGCGGTGTTCGGGCTGATCTCCTCGGCGTGGGTGCTGCCCTCGCTGCTGGGCCCGCCCGTCGCGGGACTGGTCACCGAGTCGCTGTCGTGGCACTGGGTGTTCCTCGGGCTGGTCCCCCTGGTGGCCGTCGCGCTGGCGCTCGTGGCGCCCGCCGTCCGTCACCTCGGCCGTCCCGAGCGGGTCCCTGCTGCCCGGCGGGGCACCGCGGCCGCGGCGGTGGGCGTCGCCGTCGGGGTGGCCGCACTGAGCTGGGCCGGGCAACAGCCGGACGTGCTCGGCGCGGTCGTCGCCGTGGCCGCGATCGGGGCGCTCGTCCCGTCGCTGCGCGTGCTGCTGCCGCACGGGGTGTTCCGGGCGGCGCGTGGCATCCCGACGGTCGTGTTGTCGCGCGGGCTGCTCGCGGGCACCTTCTTCACCGTCAGCTCCTACCTGCCGCTGATGCTGCACGACACCCACGGCTGGTCGCTGGCCGCGGCCGGGATCCCGCTGGTCGCGGGCTCGCTGTCGTGGTCGGCGGCGTCGGCGTGGCAGGGTCGCCACCCCGACCTGCCCCGCGCGCGGCTGCCTGCGGGCCGGGTTCGTCGCCGTCACGGTCGGAGCGGCAGGGATGCTGCTCCGTCGCGCCGACGTGGGGTGTCGGCTGGCTCGCCGTGCCGTTCTGGATGATCGCGGGCGTCGGGATGGGGCTGGGCTTCTCATCCGTGTCGTACCTGGTGCTGGCGCAGTCGCCGGAGGGCACCGTCGGGTACAACTCGGCGGCCGCGCAGATGGCCGACCAGCTCTCCACCGCGACCATGGTCGGCGTCGGCGGCGCGTTCCTGGCGCTGCTGGCCTCGCCCGCGGTCGCGCTGCCGCTGCTGGTGGCCGTCGTCGCGGCGCTGGCGTTGCTCGGCGTGGCGGCGGCGGGCCGCGCCGCGGGGTAGCTCAGCGCACGGGGTTCGACGGCGGCGGGACGACCGGGCCGATGTCGCCGTCGGGCGCGTCGTCCAGGTCGACGATCACCGGGGCATGGTCGCTGGGCCCCGAGCCCTTGCGCGCCTGGCGGTCCACCCAGGCGGCCGCGACCCGCCCAGCCGGGTCGGCGCCCGCGAGCACCAGGTCGATCCGCATGCCCTTGTCCTGGTGGAACCGGCCCGCCCGGTAGTCCCAGTAGGTGAAGATCCGCTCCCCGGGCCAGCGGTCGCGCAGGACGTCGTGCAGCCCGACCCCCTGCAGCTCGGTCAGCGCCTTGCGCTCGGCGGGCGTGACGTGCGTGGACTCGGTGAAGAGCGACGGGTCCCACACGTCCGCGTCGGTCGGGGCGATGTTCATGTCGCCCGCGACCACAGCGGTGGCGGGCGACGCCACCGACTCGCGCAGCGCCGCCAGCCACTCCAGCTTGTACGCGTAGTGCGGGTCGTCGGGCGTGCGGCCGTTGGGCACGTAGACAGAAGTGACCCGGAGCCCGCCGCAGGTCGCCGTCACGGCGCGGGCCTCGACGGTGCCGGAGAACGCGGGCACGCCCGGCAACGCGCGCTCGACGTCGGCGAGGCCGACGCGCGACAGCAGCGCCACCCCGTTCCACCGCCCCTCGCCGACGTGCGCGACCTCGTACCCGCGGTCGCCCAGCGGTCCGGCTAAGGCCTCGGCGAACGCCTCGTCGGAGAGCTTCGTCTCCTGCAGGCACACCACGTCGGGCGCCCGCTGGTCGAGCCACGGCAGCAGGCGGGGCAGCCGGGTCAGGGCGGAGTTCACGTTCCAGGTCGCCAGGCGCACCCTCGCGAGGCTACCGATCCCGGTCGGGACGCGGATAACGTTGGGCCATGAGTCTGGTCGTCGGAGTCGACTCGTCGACGCAGTCGTGCACCGTCGTCGTCCGGGACGCGACCACGGGCGAGCTCGTCCGGTCGGGACGCGCGCCGCATCCGCCGGGCACCGAGGTCGACCCCGCGGGGTGGTGGGACGCGCTGCAGGCCGCGCTGGCCGAGGCGGGCGGCCTCGACGGCGTCGGAGCGATGGCCGTGGCCGGGCAGCAGCACGGGATGGTGTGCCTGTCCGCCGAGGGCGAGGTCGTACGGCCCGCGCTGCTGTGGAACGACACCCGTTCGGCGGCCGCGGCGGACGACCTGGTGGCCGAGCTGGGAGCACAGGCGTGGGCCGACGCGACGGGCACGGTGCCGGTCGCGGCGATCACGGCGGCGAAGCTGCGCTGGCTGGCCACCCACGAGCCCGAGAACGCGGCGCGGACGGCCGCGGTCTGCCTCCCGCACGACTGGCTCACGTGGAAGCTGCGCGGCACCGGCGCTCTGGACGACCTCGTGACCGACCGCGGTGACGCGTCGGGCACCGGCTACTTCTCGCGCGTCACCAACAGCTACCGCCTCGACCTGCTGGAACGCGCTTTCGGCCGTAGCGACGTCGTGCTGCCGCGCGTGCTCGGGCCGGGCGAGGCCGCCGGGCGCACCCCCGACGGGGTGCTGCTCGGCCCGGGCACGCGGCGACAACGCGGGCGCCGCGCTGGGGCTCGGGGCCGGGCCGGGTGACGTCGTGGTGTCGCTCGGGACCTCCGGCGTCGTGTCGGCGGTGAGCCCCACCCCGACCGCCGACCCCACCGGCATCATCGCGGGTTTCGCCTCGGCCAGCGGCGAGCACCTGCCGCTCGTCTGCACGCTGAACGCGGCGCGGGTGCTCGACGCGGCCACGAAGCTGCTCGGCGTCGACCACGCCGGGCTGGCCAAGCTCGCGCTCGACGCGCCCGTCAGGCGCCGGCGGGCCTGGTGCTCGTGCCGTACCTCGAGGGCGAGCGCACCCCGAACAAGCCCGACTCGACCGGCGCGCTGCACGGCCTCACCCTCGGCACCTCCACGCCCGCGCACCTCGCGCGCGCCGCCGTCGAAGGGCTGCTGTGCGGGTTGGCGGACGCCGTGGACGCGCTGCTCGCCGCGAGCGTGCCGGTGGACAGGGCGATCCTCATCGGAGGGGCGGCGCGCTCGGAGGCGGTGGCGCGGATCGCGCCCGCGGTGCTCGCGCAGCCGGTGCTCCGGCCCGACGCCGGGCGAGTACGTCGCGGACGGGGCGGCGCGGCAGGCGGCGTGGGTGCTGTCGGGCGCGGCCGCACCGCCCGTGTGGACCGCCGCGGGGCAGGAGGAGTTCACCGCCGACCCGACCCCCGCGGTGCGCGCACGCTACGCCGAGGCCCGCGACCTCACCGTGAACCAGCTTCCCTGACCCGCTACCACCCGAGATCACCGATTGTGGGACCTGCGCGCCGCATGTGGCCGCCATGTCCCACAAGTGGCGATCACGGCGCCGAGAGGGCGGGGCGTCACGGCTTGTCGGGCGGCCCCGCCTTGCGCACGTAGAGCAGCCGGTCGCCGGCCTCCAGGGCGTCGACCACCGACGAATCGACGCGGTAGAGCTCGCCGCCGCGCTCCACGCCGAGCACGATGTCGGCGAGGTGCCGCGGCGACCCCCCCACCTCGGCGTCCTCGACCTCCCGCTCGCTGATCGCGAAGCCGGCCTCCGGGGTGAGGAGGTCCTCGATCACCTCGACGACGGCGGGCGTGGTCGTCGCCGCGCCGAGGAGCCTGCCCGCCGTCTCCGCCGAGACGATCACCGAGCTGGCCCCCGACTGCCGCAGCAGGTGCACGTTCTCCGACTCGCGCACCGACGCGACGATCCGGATCTCGGGCGCCAGTTCCCTGGCCGTCAGCGTGATGAGGACGGCGGTGTCGTCGCGGTTGGTCGCCACCACGATCGCCTTGGCGTCCGGGACGCCCGCGACGCGCAGGACGCTGGAACGGGTGCCGTTGCCCGCCACGGTCACCAGGCCGAGCGCCGAGGCGGCGTCGAGCTGGGTGCGGTCGGTGTCGACGACCACGATCCCGCTCGGCTCGGCGCCGTCGCCGAGCAGCGTCTCGACGGCGGCGCGCCCCTTGGTGCCGTAGCCGACGACGACGGTGTGGTCGCGCACGCGGGACCTCCAGCGCTCGATCCGGAACGACTGCCGCGACCGCTCGGTGAGCAGCTCGACGGTCGTGCCGACGAAGGTGATGAGGAAGATCAGTCGCAAGGGCGTGACGACGATCGTGGTGATCAGGCGGGCGGGCTCGCTGACCGGCACGATGTCGCCGTAGCCGGTGGTGGAGACCGAGACGGTGGCGTAGTAGAAGGCGTCGGCGAGGCTGAGCGGGGTGTCGCTGTTCGCGTCCCGGTAGCCGTCCCGCCCGAAGTACACGATCAACGCGGTGAGGACGAGCGCGCCCAGCGCGATCGCGAGCCGCCGCAGCAGGGACGCGAGCGGCGAGATCCTGGACTCGGGCATCCGGATCACGCCCACGGGCGAGGGCTCAGTGCGCCGACCACGTCTCACGGAGCGTGAGGGTAACCGGAGGGTCGGACGAAGATCGACGCCAGCCGGTCAACCCTCGATGAGGATGCCCGCGTCCGCCGCGCCCTTGGCCACCTCGTCGAGGCCGAAGGCGGAGACGGCGTCGAGCGCTCCGACCCCCTCGACCCCGTGCTCGGCCGCCCGCCCCGCCCCCCAGGCCAGCAAGTCGGCGGTGATCGCGTACGCCTCCGGTGACCGCAGCCGGGTCCGCGCGAGCAGCGTGCCCGTGGCGTCGAACACCTCGGCGACCACCTGCACGCCCGCGGTGGCCAGCGCCGCGGCGGACGGGGCCGTGGGCACGCGGCGCGTCGCGAGGTCGGCCAGCACCCCGATCGCCCTCCGGGTGCCGCGCACGCGGCCGACCATCGGCGCCACGCCGGACGTGGCGTGCAGCATCCCCGAGGCCGTCCCGAACCAGCCCAGGTAGACGTCCACTGTGGACAGCTGCGGCGCCTGCCTCGGCAGCGCGAACTGCTCGCTCGCGCCGATGCTCACCGCCTGCCGTGGCCTGCCGTCGACCTCGAACATCCGCAGCCGCGCACCGGTCGGCTCCCGCAGCAAGGCGCCGTCGCGGAACGCGTACCCGGGTTCGAGCGCGATGCCGAGCAGCGAATGCAGGGTGCCCCGGGAGAACCGCCTGCCACGGCCGGTGGCGAAGTAGCCGACGTCGACGCGCGCGGCCGCCGGGCCCGCCTCCCGCAACGCCAGTGCGCCCGCGAGCACGCCGGGCACGTAGTCGTGGCCGAACGCCGTGAGCAGCGCCGCGCCGGTGCCCTCGGCCTCGGGCCCCCACCACTCGTAGACGCTGCGGATGAACGGCGGCTCGCCCGTCGAGTCCAGGTAGATCACGCCCGCGTCGACGGCGGTGCGGATCGCGGCCCAGCCTGCCTTCTGGAACGGCCCGACCGTGGTCACCAGCACGTCGTCGGGCCTCACCAGCTCGATGAGGGACGTGCGGTCGGCGACGTCAGCGTAGGCGCTCTCCAAGCCGAACCGCCGGGCGAGCGGCGCGAGCTTCGCTGGGTCCCTTCCGGCGAGGACAGGACGCAGCCCGCGCGCGACCATCGCCTCCGCGGTGCGCCCGCCCGTGTAGCCGGACGCCCCGAACAGCACGATCCTTGCGCTCATGGCCGCAGGTTAGGCTGGACCCGTACCGCACCGGTGGCGGCATCCGTACGTCGACGACCCCGGGATGCGCCGTGTCACCGATCGAGATCCGCCCCTTCCGCCGCGGCGACCGCGACCAGCTCACCGACCTGGTCAACGCCCACGTCGAGGCCGTGCTGCCGGGCGTGACCGTCCCGCCCAACGCCGTGCTCGGCCAGCTGGAGCGCGAGCCGGGCGAGTACGGCGTCTGCGACCGCTGGCCACACCTGGCGGCAGCGCTGCACCGGGCGGGCTTCGTGCCCGGCGACCGGGTCGAGGCGGTGCTGGCCGCAGCCGCCGACCCACCGGACGGCACCTTGGCGTTCCTGCACGCCGTCGGCTTCCGCGAGCTGACGCGCACCACCCGCGGCTGGACGCTGCAGTAGCCTCCCGACGTGCCCCGGTACGCCGTCCTCCTGCGCGGGATCAACGTCGGTTCGGCCAAGCGCGTCGCGATGGCCGATCTCAGAGGGCTGCTGGAGGACGCGGGCTACACGGACGTCCGCACGCACCTCAACAGCGGCAACGTGATCCTCAGCGGCACGTCCGCGCCGGTCAGGCGCATCGAGCAGGCGATCACCGAGCGCACTGGCCTCGACGTACGCTGCGTCGTGCTCACCGCGAAACAGCTCCGGGCGATCGTCGACGGCCACCCGTTCCCCGACGTCGCCACGAACGGCTCGCGGATGATGGTGCACGTGCTGGGCGCGGAGCCCGACCCGGACAAGCTCGCCGACGCGATCGCGCTCGACCCGGACAACGCCCGACCCGGCCCGCGCGTGATCTACCAGTGGTGCCCGGACGGGCTGCTCAAGGCGCCCCCGGTCACCGACAAGCTCGGCGTGTTCGTGACCGCGCGCAACTGGAACACGATCGCGAAGCTGGACGCGCTGATCAGCGTGTAGGGACGGATTCGAGCAGCGCGCGCAGGCCGTCGCCGTCGAGGAGGTCGGCGGGGCGGAGCGTCACGCCCGCGCGCACGAAGTGGAATGCCGCGCGCACCCGCGTCGGCGGGACGCCCGCGAGGTCCGCCCAGGCCAGGCGGTACGCGGCGAGCTGCACGGCGAGTGTCGGGATGCGCGACTCGTCGGACAGTGGCCCGGTCTTCCAGTCGACGACGGTGAACCCGCCGTCCGGATCGGCGAACACGGCGTCCATCCGCCCGCGCACCGCGACGCCCGCGATCACCGTCTCGAACGGCACCTCCACCTCGATGGGCCGCCGCTCGGCCCACGCGCTGGCGAGGAACGCCTCCTGCAGGGCCTCGAGCGCGTCGTCGGAGGTGGCGCCCTCGTCGGCCGCGCCGGGCAGCTCGTCGAGGTCGAGCAGTTGGGCGGCGCCGAAACGCTGCTCCAGCCACGCGTGGAAGGCGGTGCCGCGGCGGGCATGCGGGTTGGGCGGCAGCGGCAGCGGGCGACGCAGCCGCGCCGCGAGCCCGGCCGGATCGGCGGCGAGCTCGACCAGCCTGCTCACGGTGAGCTGGGTCGGCAGCTCCACCGCGGGACGGGCCCGGGCGGCGGCACGCTCGGCGAGCAGGACCTCGACGTCGGCCGCCCAGCCCTCGGGATCCTCCTCGTCCGGCTCGGGCGGGGGCTCCAGGTCGAGCAGCGGAAGCTGCGATCCGGGGTCGGCGGCGGCGGCGCGGGCATCGCGGGCGTCGATGCGCGCCCGCAGCGCGGCGCGCACCCCTTCTGCGCCCGCGCGGACGTCGGCAGCGCGGGCGCCGAGGGGGTCGGCGGGCCACTGCGCGGTGGGCTGCTCCAGCGTGGCCGGGTTGACGGCGTCCGCGTCCGGTTCGTCGGCCCAGACCTGCGCGCCGTGCGCCTCGGCGGCCTCGACGAGGAACTCCGACGGCAGCCGCGGCTTCTCCCCCGACGCGGGCCACCGGTGCCCGGACAGCAGCAGCACCCGCTCGGCTCGGGTGAGCGCGACGTAGAACAGCCGCCGCTCCTCGACCAACCGCCGCTCGTCGAGCGCCCCGGAGTGGGCTTTGACGGCGTTCTCCATCGCCCGGCGGTCGCCGTCCGCGGGCAGGAGGAGGCGGGGCAGGTCGAGGACGTCACCGCGCAGGTCGACGGGCAGCTCGGCCGGGCTGGTGAGCCACGTCCCGCCGATCTTGCGGCCGGGGAACACCTGCGCCACCAGGTGTGGAACCGCCACGATCTCCCACTCCAGGCCCTTCGCGGCGTGCACCGTGAGCACCTGGACGCGGTCGGGCGTGACCTCGACCTCGCCGGGGGTGAACCCGTCCTCGGCCTGCTCGGCGGTCTGGAGGTAGTCCAGCAGCGCGGG
Organism: uncultured Actinomycetota bacterium; assembly: GCA_963770115.1. GTDB lineage: Bacteria > Actinomycetota > Actinomycetes > Mycobacteriales > Pseudonocardiaceae > Pseudonocardia. The sequence goes on along the minus strand of CAVYOT010000002.1, from coordinate 10,613 downwards.
CAACGTCGCGATCTCGGCGCCCGCGGCGAAATCGGCCACGACGTCGGCGAACGCGTCGAGGTGGGCACGTCCGACCGGGCCCGGCCGGGCGGCGGTCTCGGCGTCAAGCAGCAGGACGCGCTCGACGTCGGCGACGAGGTCGGTCAACGGCGCATTGGCCCGCGTGCGCAGCCAGCCCAGCTCCCGGGCCAGCCGGGTGATCCGGGCGAAGCCGTCGGGCGAGTAGGCCGCGGCCGGGCCGGGGTCGTCGAGGGCGTCGACGAGCCCGGCCTGCTCGGCGTGCTCGCCGGGCAGCGCGCCCAGTGCGAGCTCGCTGGGCGAGCGGGACCCGTTGTGGGCAGGCGGCGCGGGCACGAGCTCACGGGCGCGCGCCCACAGCGCGGCGAGGTCCGCGACCCCCAGCCGCCAGCGCGCCCCGGTGAGCAGGCGGACCGCGGCAGGCCCGGCGAGCGGGTCGGCGACCAGCCGCAGGGCGCTGACCAGGTCCCGGACCTCCGGCGTATCCAGCAGCCCACCCAGGCCGACGACCTCGACGGGCAGGCCGCGGGCCCGCAGCGCCTCGGCGATCGCGTCCATGTCGACACGGCGACGCACGAGCACGGCCGACGTGGGCGGCGGCCCGTCACCGCTCCACTGCTCGGCGATCGCGTCGGCCATCCAGGCGATCTCGGCGGCGACATCGGACAGCAGCCCCACCCGCACGTCGCCCTCCGCGGCGTCCGGGGCCGGTCGCAGCTCCCCGACATCGACGCCGGTCGTGCGCAGCGGCGCCGACGCGGTGTTGGCAAGACGCAGCACCCCTGCCGGGTTGCGGAAGCTCGTGAGCAGGCCGAACTGGTCCGCGGGGCCGTCGTCGGCGGGGAAGTCGGAGCGGAATCGCGCGAGGTTGCCCGCGCTGGCCCCGCGCCAGCCGTAGATCGACTGAGACGGGTCGCCGACGGCCGTGACCGTCAGCCCTTCCGGGCCTACCGGATCGCCCGGCCGGGTGCCGAACAGGGCGCGCAGCAGCACCCGCTGGGCGTGGCCGGTGTCCTGGTACTCGTCGAGAAGCACGGCGCGGTAGATGGCGCGCTCGGCGGCCCCGACCTCGGGGTGGGCATCGGCCACGCGGGCGGCGATCGCGAGCTGGTCGGCGAAATCGACGGCGCGCTCGGCCCGTTTCCGCGCGGCGAACGCCTCCACCAGCGGCAGCAGCGCGACCCGACGCCGCTGCGTCGCGATCCAGCGGAGGTAGGTCTGCGACGGCTCGGCGCGCTGGCCCTTGCCCCGCGGGGCGGCCTGAAGCGCCGCGGACAGCCGTTCGGCGTGCGCGCGCACGGCCGCGGCCTCGACGAGGTGCTCGCCGAGCTCTCCGGCGAGGGCGAGCAGCCAGTTCGTGACGGTGGCGGGCAGCACGTCGACGTCGAGCTCGTCCGCCCACGTGCTCACCACCCGGTGCGCGAGCTGCCACGCCGCGGTCTCCCCGAGCAGCCGCGCGGCGGGCTCGGCGGGCAGCCGCAGGGCATGCTCGCCGACGAGCCGACCGGCGTAGGCGTGGTAGGTGGCGATGGTCGGCTCGCCCGCGAGCACCGCGGCCTGCCGGGCCCCGCTGGGGTCGAGCTCGTCGAGGATTCGGGAGCCCGCCAGCCTGCGCAGCCGTGACCGCACCCGCGCCCCGAGCTGCTGGGCGGCCTTGCGGGTGAACGTGAGGCCGAGGACCTGCTCGGGGAGCACCGCGCCGGTGGCCACCAGCCAGACGACGCGGGCGGCCATCGTCTCGGTCTTGCCCGCCCCCGCGCCCGCGACGACGAGCGCCGGGCGGCCCGGGGCGGCGATCACCGCGGCCTGCTCGTCGGTGGGTGGGGGCAGGCCGAGCGCGACGGCCAGCGCGCGCGGGGTCAGCTCCACGGGGTCGTTCTACCGGACGCCACCGACCGTCCCGCCGCCGCCGGGGCGGTCAGTCGCCGGAGGGCTTCTTGATGGTGCTCGGCTTGGTCGACGCAGCCGCCGGGGCGCCCGCCCATGCGTACGTGTGGACCCAGTCGACCTGCAGCCGGATCTTGGGGGGTGTGGTGGCGTCGGGCGCGAGGAGCCAGTCCTTCACGGGCCCCTCGTCCAGCTGGATCGCGAGGTGCATGGGCGTGTCCGGGATGTGGGACCTGTCGGTGACCGTGAACCGCGCGCGGCCGTCGACGTACCAGGTGATGTGGTCGGGGAGCCAGTCGACGGCGAACGTGTGCCACTGGGAGTAGTCGCCCGGCAGGTGCGACCCATCGAGCGTGTCGCCGCCCGAGCCCGAATGCAGCACGAAATGCACGAGGTCCCGCTGCTCGAACGGCACCTCGGCGATGTCGATCTCGCCGTCGGACAGCTTCTCCGAGTCGGGCCACAGCAGGATCGCCGAGCCGAAACCCCGGCCGTCGTCGGTGCGGGCCCGGAACTCCCAGCGGCCGTAGACCTGGCCGAACGAGTCCGCCATCCCGCCCGACGTGTCGCCGGTCGCCGTGATCGCCAGGCTGCCCCCGGACACGCTGATCGCGCTCGGCCTGCGCAGGCCGTTGCCGAAGCCGCCGACGCTGTCGTAGGGGCCCCACTTCTTCGTGTCCAGCGAGCCGGAGTTGAACTCGTCGCCCCCGATGGGCCGGAAGCCCGGGCCAGCCCCGATCGTCGGCGCTGCACCCGCGGCGCCGCCCGCCGGACGGCGCCCGGGCGGCGCGCTGGCGGGCTTCGGCTTGCCTGCGGGGGCGACGGTCGGTGCCGCCGACGTGGCCGAGGGGCCGGGCAGCGGCACGATCGCGGCCGGGGAGGGCAGCGTCTGGATATCGGGCGCGGAGGGGGCACCCGGGGTACTGCCGCAGCCCGTGAGCAGACCTGCCGTGGCGGCGCAGGCGAGCAGGGCGCGGGCACGGGGACGGGGCTGGATGCGGGACAAGGAGCCTCCAGGCACGCTGGACAGGGAGCGCGGGGGAGCGCCAGCGTGGCCAGAACGGTACCGGTCGTGCGCGGGCCACTCGGACGGCCCCACCCGCCCGGGCCTGCGCTGCCGTCGACATCAACGGTGCGTCACCGTCGGATCACAAGCCGGGCACCCCCCGTCCGGCGCCGTGGGCCGGGCAGGCGGTGCGCACCGGGCACCGGTCGCAATCGGGCCCGACCCTGGCGACGAAAACGGAGCCGGACGTCTCGACGGCGGCGGTGTAGAGCACCTGCTGCCAATGCGCGACCCCCTCGGCGTCCAGCGGCGGCTGGGTGGGCTCCTTGGCCTGCCCGTCGGCGCGCTGGTCGGCGACGTACACCAGCCGGGCCCCGCCCGGCGGCGCGCCACGCCGCACCAGGTCGCCGAACGCGCCGAGCGCGGCGGCGAGCTGATAGATCGCGAGCTGCGGGTGCTCGGCCGCCGTGCGTGCGCTGACCGCCGTGCGACCGGTCTTGACGTCGACGACGACGGGGCGGCCCTCGGCGTCGACCTCGAGCCGGTCGACCCGGCCCCGCAGGCGCAGCGCCGACCCGCCGCGGCGGGCGGCGACCTCGTCGACGAGGTCGAGCTGCATCGGGTGCTCGACGGCGACCAGCCGCAGGCCTTCGGCCCGGCTGGCCCGCACCCACCCGTCGAACGCCGCGAGCATGCCGCGCACGCGGACCAGCTCGCGGCGGGAGAACCACGGTGCGCCCGCGTCCAGCCGGGCCCAGGCCGAGTGCAGCGCCTCCTCCAGCTCGGCGGGGGCCGCACCCGCCGCCTCCGCCTGGACGAGCGCGTGCACCAGCGAACCGGTGACCGCGGCCAGCGCGCCCGTGTCGCCGGCGCCGTGGCGCTCCAGCACCCAGCGCAGTGGGCAGCGCAGGATCTTCTCGACGTCCGAGGGCAGCATCGGCACGACCGCGCCCGCGGGCCGCAGGGGGGCGTCGGAGGACACCGGGGAGGCGCCGTACCAGTCGTCGGGGTGGGCGCCGGGCACCCCCGCCTCGGCGAGGCGGCCCAGCTGCGCCGCGGCCCGTTCCCGTCGGGCCGCCGATGCCTGCGGGTCGGATCCGTCGGGGGCGCAGGCGGCGCGGCGCAGCTCGCCGACCAGCTCCGCCAGCACCAGCGAGCGGCCGGGCCGGTGGACCGGGCGGTCGGCCTGGCCCGCGGGCAGTGGGTCGAGCTCGTCGAGGAAGCGGGAGGGCTGCTCGTCATCGCCCTGGATGGCGCTGACCAGCAAGGTGTGCCGGGCCCGGGTGCAGGCGACGTAGAAGAGCCTGCGCTCCTCGGCCAAGAGCGGCGCCACCCGCGACACCGCCTCGCCCCCGGGCTCGGCGACCCCCGCCAACAGGTCGACCAGCCGCTCGTTGCCCAGCAGGCTGCCGCGCAGCCGCAGATCGGGCCACGAGCCCTCCTGGACGCCGGGCACCGCGACGACGTCCCACTCGCGCCCCCGGGCGGCGTGCGCGGTGAGGAGCGCGACGGCCTCGGCGCGCGGGGCGCGGTCGGCCAGGGAGTCACCGGGGAGCTGTTGCTCGGCGAGGTACTCGGTGAACGTGGCGACATCGGCCCCGGGGAGCCGGTCGGCGAAGCGCGCGGCGGCGTCGAACAGGGCGAGGACGGCGTCGAGATCGCGGTCGGCGGCCGCGCCGACCGGGCCGCCGCGCGCGCTCGCGTCGGTCCAGCGGCGGTCGAGCCCGCACACCTGCCAGACCCGCCACAGCACCTCCTCGGCGCTCTCGCCCGCGCGGGCGGCCTCGCCCGCGATCGCGAGCAGGTTGCCGACCCGCCGCAGCGGAGCGGTCTCGTGGGCCGGGAGGGCCACCAGCGGGTCCGGACGCCCGGCTGCCGCGGCCCGGAGCGCCTCGACCAGCAACGGATCGCTGCCGACGCCTTCGGCCTCGGCAGGCCCACGCCCGGCCGGCCGCGCCCCGTCGGCGGTCGTACCCGCTGCCATACCGGGTTCCGCGGATGCGGTCCCGTCGTCGGCCGTGGGTGGGGCGGGGGCGCCGCGTGGGGTGCGGGCCGACGTGGACGCGGACGGGGCGACCGCCCCCGCCTCGGCGGTGCCCGACGGCGGGGCGGGCATTGCGCCTGCCGCTGCGGAAGGGACGTCCGCAGCGGCGGAGGTGTCCCCAGCGGCGGGGACGGCCGCGTCGGCGGGGACGGCGGTCGACCGGGGCTCCGCGTCGGCGGGCGGCCCCGCGGCGTGCAGGCGGAGCAGGCCGCGGCGGAGGCGGCGCATCCGCAAAGGATCGGCGGAGCCGAGGGGCGAGGTGAGCAGGGCGGTCGCCGCGTCGGCGTCCAGCTCGGCCGGACGCGTGGCGTAGCGCAGGACCATGAGCAGGGGTACGACCGCCGGTTGCCGGGCCAGCGGCAGCTCGTCGGGCGGCGCGGCGATCGGGACGCCCGCGGCGAGCAGCGCGCGCCGGAGCGCCGGGAGCGCCCGGCGGGCCGACCGCGCGAGCACCGCCATCCGCGACCACGGCACCCCCTCGGTGAGGTGGGCGCGGCGCAGCTGGTCGGCGATCCAGCCTGCCTCCTGCGCGGCGGACGTGAACACGCGCACGGCGACCCGCCCCTCCTCCACAGGCGAGGCGGAAGCACCCACCGCGAGCCCCACCGACCCGGCCGCCACCCCGCCAGGCGCTGACCCGACCGGCAGGCCGCCCCCCGCCGCAGCTCCTCCGCCCCCGGCGACCGAGGACGGATCGGGGCCGGGCGGGGCGATCCGGTGCCGCCCCTCCCCCACCCCGGGCAGCCGGGCGGCGATCGCCGCGCCTGCCGCCCGGACGCCGGGTGCGCTGCGATGATCCACCGTGAGCACCACGGTGTCGGCCTCGACCGCCCGCATGCCGGACGGGTCGGCGCCCCGGAAGGTGAGGACGGCCTGGTCGGGATCGCCCGCGAGGAGCACCGTGCCCGCGCTGCGGCCGAGCACCCCGACGAGCTCCATCTGCTGGGGATCGAGATCCTGGGCGTCGTCCACGACGAGATGGCGCACCCGCTCCCGCTCGGCCGCGAGCAGCTCGGGATCCGCGGCCAGCGCGTCGAGCGCCGCCGCCACGAGCTCGGCCGCGTCGAGCGCGGGGGCCGTGGCCTGGGGTGCCCCCCGCCCCGCCGCCCCGCGCAGCAGCGTGACCTGCTCGTAGCTGCGGAAGAACCGGCCCGCCGCGGCCCACTCGGCCACGTCGTGACGCGCGCCGAGCTCGGCCAGCTCCTCGGGCCCGAGGCCGCGTTCGGCGGCGCGCAGCAGCAGCTCGCGGAGCTCGGCGGCGAACCCCGGCACCGGGAGCGCGGGCTCGATCCGCTGCGGCCAGCCCGACCCGGGGACGACGCCGTCGACCTCGCCGCCCAGAAGGTCCCGGACCAGCGCATCCTGCTCGGCACTGGCGAGCAGCCGGGGCGGCGGATCGCCGTGGCGGGCGGCGTGCAGCCGCAGCACACCGAACGCGTACGAGTGCACCGTGCGGACCAACGCCTCCCGGCTGGTGGTGCCGTGGCCCGCGCCCAGACGGACCAGCCGCTCGCGCAGCTCGGCGGCCGCGCGCCTGCTGCCGACCAGGACGAGCGTGTGGGCTGGATCGTCGCCCCCGGCCAGCCTGCGCGCGATCGCGGCGAGCAGCAGGGTGGTCTTGCCGGTGCCGGGCCCGCCGACGATCCGCAGCGGCCCCGTCCGGTGGGCGAGCACCCGGAGCGCCGCGGCATCCCACACGGGCTCCGGCTCGGGCGGGCGGGCGCGGCGCACGAGCGAGGGAGCGAGCGCAGCAGTCACAGGGGGATGCAACCACGGGCCCCCGACAAGTCGGCGGCCCCGTGCTCACTTCGCAAGGCTTCCCGCGCCGTCGCAGAGGTTCGGCCGTCGACGACCAGCGGCGCGGCGGGGTCCGGGCCGGCAGGATCGTCGCGGTGAGCGCCCTCAACGTCCATGTCTACGGTCCCGACGACGGCCGCCCGGTGCTGGCGCTGCACGGCGTCACCGGGCACGCATTGCGCTGGGCCGTGTTGACCGAGCGGCTGCCCGAGCTGCGGGTGTTCGCCGTCGACCTGCGCGGGCACGGGCACTCGCCGATGACCCCGCCGTGGGGCTTCGAGCAGCACGTCGCGGACGCCCTCGGCGTGCTCGACACCCACGGCCTCGACCGGCTCCCCGTGTTGGGCCACTCCTTCGGCGGCGCGATCGCGCTGCACCTGGCCCGCACCGCCCCGGCGCGGGTCGAACGGCTGGTGCTGATCGACCCCGCCATCGGCCTCGACCCGCAGGACATGCTCGAGACGGCGACCGAAGCATGCACGGCCGAGTCCTACCCGGACCGCGCGGCGGCGAGGGCAGAGCGCGCGCAGCGTTGGGAGGGCATCACCGACGCGCTGGTCGACGCGGAGATCGAGCACAACCTCGTCGAGGACGGCGGTCGATGGCGCTACCGGTACGCGACGCCCGCGCTCGTCGCCGCGTGGAGCGAGATGGCCCGCCCGGCGATCACCCCGCCGCCGGACATGCCCACCCTCCTCCTGCCCGCGAAGAAGGTCGACTACGTCAACCCGGGCTGGGTGGAGCGGATGCGCGGCGAGCTGGGCGAGCGGCTGGTCGTCCAGGAGATGGACACCGGGCACATGATCTACCTGGAGCAACCCGCCGAGACGGCGGCCGCGATCCGGGCGTTCCTCGGGTGATGGACGAGGCGGTGTTGGAGCGGGTGCGCGCGGTCGTGCGGGCGATCCCGTCAGGTGAGACGTCGACCTACGGCGAGGTCGCGGCGGCCGCGGGCATCCCCGGCCGGGCCCGGCTCGTCGGCCGGATCCTCGCCGAGGACGGCCACGACCTGCCCTGGCACCGCGTGCTGCGCGCGGACGGCACCTGCGCCCCGCACATCGCGCAGGAGCAGCTGGCCCGCCTGCGCGTGGAAGGCGTCCTCCTGGACCGCGCCCGAAGGCGCGGCCGGGGGTGACCCCGTCGCTGACTTCGCACAGGCCCGTGTGCTTCGTCGCCACGTGGTCGGGCTCGTGCGAGGATGCGTGATTGTGGGCGAAGTCGGCCTACGCCACCGACGTCCGTTCCGCCAGCACTGCCGTGTAGCGCGCGACCGCCAGCTCGGCGACCGCGGCGTGGGCGGCCAGGGGCTCGGCGACGACGTCGGCGCCGGACTCGGCGAGCGCACGCTGGAAGAGCCCGGGCGCCAGGAGCCACGAGGCGACCGCCACCCGCGCCACCCCGTCGGCCCGCAGCCCCGCGATCGCACCGGGGACCCGCGGCCGGCCTGCGGCGATCGTCGCCAGCGTCACCGGCGCCCGCAGCACCCGGGCCAGACGACCGGCAGCCCTGGCGCCGTCGGCCTTGGCGAACGGGTCGCTCGACCCGGCGACGGCCAGCACCACCGCGTCCCCGTCGCGAAACCCGGCAGCCCACAACCGCGACGCCGCTGCGTCGACGAGCGCAGGATCAGGCCCGAACGTCTCCGCGAGCCGGACGTCGGTGCGCCCGGTGGCCGCGAGCTGGGCGGGCACGTCGACCCGCACGTGATAACCCGCCGCGAGGAACATCGGCACCGCGACCACCGGCCCCGGCATGCGCGCGAGCGCCTCGGCGGGCGTCGGGTGCCGGACGTCGACATAGCACCGCTCGACCCGTGTCGCGGCGAGCGCGCGCACCTGCTCCGTGACCGCCTCGGTGACGGCCGCGCCCGCCGGATCCCGCGTCCCGTGCGCGACCAGCAGCAGATCGGCGCTCACCACGCGCCCCCCACCATCGGCGCTCCCGCAACGTCCGCCTTCCGCGCCCAAGCGCCACCCGCAATCGGCGCGCTGGCATCGCCCGCTGTGCGTGCTCCGCCGCCTGCCATCGGCGTGCAGGCGCCATCTGCCATCAGCGGGCTCACCGGGCGTCCCCGTGCAGGCAGTGGCCGCCGACCGGCACCGGCCCGGCCGCGGGGTCGAGCGCCAGCCGGTACCCGCGCTTGACGACGGTCTGCACCAGCCGCGGCTCGCCCAGGGTGGCCCGTAGTCGTGTCATCGCCGTCTCGACGGCGTGCTCGTCGGCGCTCGAACCGGGCAGCGCCTGCAGCAGCTCGGCGCGCGTCACCACCCGCCCTGGCCGCCGGGCCAACGCCCGCAACAACGCCATGCCCGTGGGCGCGACGACCCGCAGCTCGCCGTCGACGAGCACGGCCTGCCCCCGCAGCTCCAGCCAGTGCCCCGCGACGGGCAACCGCCGCGCGCGGGCGGGCATCTCGGTCTCCAGCCGCCGCACCATCGCGCCGAGGCGGGAGCGCTGCGGCTGGACGGTCGGCACGTCGACCGCCTCCAACGGCGCCGCGGTGACCGGCCCGACGCACAGCGCCACCACCGGGCCGCGCAGGGCGCGCAGCAGCTCGTCGGCCATCCCCCGGCCGCGCGCCCTGGCCAGCAGGCTCGCCGCGGCGGGCGCGCTGGTGAACGCGACGACGTCGATGCCGCCCGCGACCACCGCGTCGATGAGCCGGTCGACGGGCGCGATGTCGGCAGGCGGCATCCACCGGTACACCGGCACCTCGACGACCTCGGCCCCCGCCACACACAGCGCCTCGACGACGTCCGGCAGCGGTTCGCCATGCAGTTGCACGGCGATCCGGACGCCTTCCACGCCCCGTTCGAGCAGGTGGTCGAGCACCTCGGCCGACGACTCCGACGGCGGCGACCACGTGTCGGCCAGCCCCGAGGCCCGGATCGCCCCACGCGCCTTCGGGCCGCGCGCGATCAGCTCGCCCGCGCCGAGCGCGCGCAGCAGCTCCTCGCCGAGGCCCCAGCCGCGCGCTGCGTCGACCCAGCCGCGGAACCCGATGCCCGTGGTCGCGACCGTGATGTCGGGCGGCCGCGCCACCAGCTCCCGCGTGGCCGCGAGCAGCTGGGTGTCGTCGGCGAGGGGGACGATCCGCAGGGCGGGCGCGTGCTGGACGGCGGCGCCCCGACGTTCGAGCATCGCGCCCAGCTCGTCGGCGCGCCGAGCGGCGGTGACGCCCACGGTGAAGCCCGAAAGCGGGCGGACGTCGTGGGTCGCGGAGGCGGTGGCGGCGGTCACGATGCCTCGTACGGTAGTCCGACCTGGACCGCCTCGCCCGCGATCCGGGCCGGATTCGTGGGCACCCTCACGTCGGGTTCGACGCTCCGGACCCCGCCGCGGTCACCGACGATGCCCCGCGACTGGACGGCTGCTCCCGATAACGGGTCGAGGTCGCCCAGCGCGTGCACCGCACCGTCGGGGGTGCGGCACGCGAAGACGCCACGCCACCGGTGTCGCGGTGGCCGCATCCCGTCCGGATGCCGGTGCGAACGCCGCGATGCCGGTGCGGTCCGCCACGGGCCGGTCAGAGCAGGGCGCTCACCAGGCCTGCCGCGCGTTCCAGGCCCGCGAGGGTGCGCTCGGACGAATCCGGGTGCTGGGCGTGCAGGGCGAGCCGGTGCAGCACGGCCCGCAGGGTCATCTGCGGCCACTCGTCGAGGTGGGCCCAGCGGTGCAGCAGCCCGACGTCCGCGCCGCCCCACGCGAGCGCGTCCACGACGATGACGGCCGCGGCCCACTCCTTCGGCCGCCAGCACGGCACGAGATCGACGATCGCGGGGATGCCGTCGTCGTCGAAGAGGACGGAGCCGAAGAGCTCGGGGTGGACGACCTGCGGGGTCAGGTGGACGGGCGTGCGGT
>CAVYOT010000001.1:0-134916 GCA_963770115.1 uncultured Actinomycetota bacterium | reverse complement strand
GCAAACGGAGGTACAGTGGGACGAGGCTCAAGATCGGCACGCCAGGCGCTTCGACCGCGACCGAAATCGCTGGTCGCGGATTTCGTCGATACTGGCCCCGCGGTCAGTCGCCAGCACGCTGGCCACCCGGATCGCCGAGCCCACCAAAAGCGCCCACGGCCGCCGCCGATCTCCTGGAAAATTTCGCCGCCTCGGCCGGACCGCTGATGGGCGACGGCGGTCGTCGGGATCATTCGGGCACTGGCCACGTCGGGCAGATTGCGCTCCGCGTACCAATTACCGATTCCTATGACAGCCGTCTCACCCAGCAAGTATGGTCTACAACTTGTTACACCCATGTCGATTAAGAAGGTCTGGAGACGCGGTTGAGCATCAATCCGTTTGATGATCGGTACTGGCAGCTTTTTCCTCTTAATCAACGAGGAGAAGCACCACGAGATGATGGGCGGTCGGAAATGACCGACCTCCAGAAACACTCTCTGCCGGCCACCGACGCAATGGGTCGAGAGTTTTGCGATAGTCGGCTACGCACTGCGCGTTCCGGGTGCTGCCGATGCGGACGAGTTCTGGGATGTGCTGCGGGAAGGCCGCGATGCGATATCGGAGGTGCCCCCGGATCGGTGGGACGTCGACGAGTTCTACGACCCGGATCCCGATGCGCCCGGGAAGATCGTCACCCGCCGGGCAGGCTTCATCGATGACGTAACGGGTTTCGACGCGTCGTTCTTCGGGCTGTCGAAGCGCGAGACGATGCTGATCGACCCGCAGCATCGGCTGTTGCTGGAGACGGCGTGGCGAGCGGTGGAGCATTCAGGCACCGCGCCATCGGCTTTGGCGAACACCCAGACCGGTGTGTTCATCGGCCTGGGCACCCATGACTACCTGGGATTGATATCGGAGGAGCTGAGTCCCGCCGAGATCGAGGCCTACGTGGCGATCGGGACATCGTCCGCCGCAGGAGCCGGCCGGATCAGCTATGGGCTGGGGCTGCAAGGCCCGGCGGTCTCCGTCGATACGGCGTGCAGTTCGTCGCTGGTGGCAGTCCATCAGGCGTGCCAGGCGCTGCGCTTCGGAGAATGTGACCTCGCGCTGGCCGGCGGCGTGAACGTCATGCTCAGCGCGAAGACCGCGATGACCTTCTCGCACGCGCACATGCTCGCTCCGGACGGCCGGTGCAAGACCTTCGACGCGGCCGCCGACGGCTACGTGCGCGGCGAGGGCTGCGGTGTCGTTGTCGTGAAGCGCCTCGACGACGCGATCCGCGACGGTGACCGGATTCGGGCCGTGATCCGGGGCAGCTCGATCAACCAGGACGGCGCATCGGGTGGTTTGACGGTGCCGAACGGCGTGGCCCAGCAGCGCGTCATCAACGAGGCGCTGGAGCGCGCCGGTGTCGCGGCCGCCGACGTCGAATACCTGGAGGCGCACGGGACCGGGACATCGCTGGGCGATCCGATCGAAGTCCAAGCCGCCGGCGCGGCACTCGGCAACGGCCGCGACGCCGAGCCAGCCGCTGCTGATCGGGTCGGTGAAAACGAATATCGGGCATCTGGAGGCAGCCGCCGGGATCGCGGGTCTGATCAAGGTCATCCTGTCCCTCGAGCACGAAGTACTGCCGCAGCACCTGCACTTCCAGAACCCATCACCGCACATTCCCTGGGACCGGCTTGCGGTTCGGGTGGTGGACAAGGCCATGCCCTGGGAGCGCAACGGACGGCCCCGGATCGCCGGGATCAGCTCGTTCGGTTTCTCCGGGACCAACGCGCACGTCATCGTCGAGGAAGCACCTGCTGAGGTAGGCCAGGCTGCGTCGACGCCGGTGGCGCCGTCCGACGAGCAGATGCTTCAGCCTGTTGCCGCTATCGGCACGCAGTCCCGCTGCCTTGGCGGAGCTCGCCGCCGGCTACGGCGGCTGGCTTGCCGCCCACCCAGAGGCCTCGTTGGCCGATCTGTGCTTGACCGCCGGGGTCGCGCGATCGCACTTCGAGCACCGCGCCGCGTTGGTGGTGAATTCGACGGAATCCGCGCGCGAGCTACTCGGCGCGCTGGCCGACGATCGTCCGGCACCGGGCTTGGTGCGGGGAGAGTGCGCCGACAAGCCCAGGACAGCGTGGTTGTTCCCGGGTCAAGGCAGCCAGTTCGCCGGCATGGCCCGGGAGTTGTTCGAGACCGAGCCGGTGTTCGCCGAGACAATGGCCCGGTGCGCGGCGGCGATCGCGGACGTGCTCGAAAGACCGCTACTGGACGTCATTTTCGATTCGGACAGCCCGGAAAGCCAAGACGACCTTGCGGCAAACCGGCTACGCCCAGCCCGCCCTGTTCGCGGTGGAGATGGGCCTGGCCCGGCTCTGGCAGTCATGGGGCTTCGAACCCGACGTGGTGATCGGCCACAGCGTCGGCCAATACACGGCGGCCTGCGTCGCCGGGGTGTTCGGTCTCGAGGACGGCGCCTTGCTGCTGGCTGAACGCGGCCGGCTGTTCGGCAGCTTGCCCGCCGGCGGCCGGATGGCCGCGGTCTTCGCCGCCCGCCGAGCGGGTGGAAAGCCTGACCGACGAGTATCCGAGTCTGTCGGTGGCCGCCTACAACGGCGCCAACACCGTGCTGTCGGGACCCGCGCAAGACCTGGACCGGGCGGTCGAAGTGCTGACCGCCGACGGCGTGCGTTGCGACGTGCTGGACACCAGTCACGCCTTCCACTCGGCGCTGCTGGATCCGGTCCTCGACGAATTCGAGTCGTATGCGAACCGGTTCGAGTTCGGTTCGCCGCGAAGGACATTGGTGTGCAACCGGACCGGTGCGGCGCTGGGCAGGAGTGCGAAACTTGACGGCGCCTACTGGCGTCGCCACGCGCGGCAGCCGGTCGAGTTCGCCAAGAGTGTGCGCACACTGGCCGATCTCAACTGCACGATGCTGCTGGAGGTCGGGCCGCAACCGGTGCTCACCGCCGCGGCCCTGCGGGCATGGCCCGACCCGGCCACCGCACCGCGGGCGATCCCGTCGTTGCGCCGAAACATCGCCGACCACCGCCAGATCACCGAGGCCCTTGCCAACGCTTACATCGTCGGCCACCTGCCCCACTTCGATGCTCTGCAGCAGGGACCGGCACGCAAGCTCGACCTGCCCACCTATCCGTTCCAGCATCGGCAGTTCTGGTTCCGTGAACAGCGGGTCCGGCCCACCCAGACCTTTGACGAGACGCAAGCCATGCGTACCGACACCGTCCGGCTTCTCGAGGACGGCCGGATCGAGGAACTCGCCGCGCTACTCGGCGGTGCGGGCGGCAATCAACAGGCCGTCGATGCGCTGGAACAGCTTGCTGCACAACATAACCAGCAGCGTAAAGCGCAGTCCATCACCGACTCCCGCTACGAGATTCGCTGGGAGAAATCCGCTGCGGTTTCACCGGCCGCGGATGCGCAGGCCGGCGAGGGACATGCCTGGCTTCTCATTGGCGATGACGCCGAGGCCGTTCAGCCATTGCTCGACGTGCTCACCGCGCGTGGGCACCGGCATCAGCTTCTCGGGTTGCCGGCGACCGACGCGGACGAGGAGAAACTCGAAGTCGCGTTGCGCGCCGCGGTAGCAGACGAACCGGCGTTACGGATCCTGCATCTCGCGGCCTTCGAACCCGGACAGTGCACCATCGACACAGTCGCTGGAGCGGATGCAAATCCGAGTGCTGAGCGGGACACGGCGACTCTTCCGCGCCGCGGCAGCCGCTGAACTCCGCACGCCGATCTGGCTGTTGACCAACGGTGCACAACGAGTCACCAGTGCCGACAGCGTGTCACCGGAGCAAAGTTGCCTGTGGGGCTTCGGTCGCGCCGCCGCGCTGGAACATCCACGACTGTGGGGCGGCTTGGCGGACTTGTCCGAAGGCGGTGCCGACGAATTCTCCCGGCTGATCGACCAACTGCTGGCAGCACCGACAGGCGAAGACCAAATCGCGCTGCGCGACAAAGCGGTCTATGTTCCCCGGCTGACTCGACGCACCGGGCAGCCGATCGCGACGCCGCTGGAACTGCGCTCTGACGCAACATATCTGGTGACCGGCGGGTTGGGTGCGATCGGACTGGAAATCGCCGGATACCTGGCCGCGCACGGCGCCCGGCATCTGGTGCTGACCAGCCGGCGCTCACCCAGCGATGCCGCTCAACAGCGCATCGATGCGATGCGCGAACAGTACGACTGCGAAGTCCGGGTCATCGCGGCCGATGTCGCCAACCCGCACCACGTCGCTCGCCTCTTGGCCACGGTGCAGGCCGAACTGCCGCCGCTGGCCGGCATCGTGCACGCCGCAGGCGAGATCGGCACCACCCCGCTGCAAACCTTGGACGACGCCGAAGTGGATCGAGTGTTCGCCGGGAAGGTCTGGGGTGCTTGGCATTTGAGCGAAGCCACCGCGGACATGGAGCTGGACTTCTTCCTCAGCACCTCCTCGATTGCCGGGGTATGGGGCAGCTTCGGCCAGACCGCTTACAGCGCGGCCAACGCCTTCCTCGACGGGTTGGCCTGGCAGCAGCGTGAGCAGGGTGTTCCCGGGATCAGCGTCAACTTCGGTCCGTGGTCGGGCCCGGGCATGGCCGACGAAGACGCCCGAGCCCAACTGGATAAGCGCGGGGTCCGGCCGTTGTCGCCCGCCGACGCACTGGCCGGGCTGGCCGACCTGATGGCGGCTTCGGTAAGGGCGCACACAAGGAATTGTGGCCCGGATCGACTGGGCCAGCTTCCTGCCGCTCTACCAGTTGGCGGGCAAGCGGTCATTCCTGGCGCAGTTGGAGCGTGAGGTGCCCGAGTCGGCGCCGGCACCGACAGCGTCTGGGACCACCCAATTGGTCGAGCGGCTCACCGTCGCTCCGGTGCAGCAGCGGAAGAAACTCATCGTCGACTATCTGCGCGACGTCGTCGCAGAGGTGACCCGGCATCGATCCGGCGGAGATCCGCGACGAGGCCGGATTCTTCGACCTCGGCATGGATTCGCTGATGGCCGTCGAACTGCGGCAGCCGGCTCGAGCAGGCCGTGGGCAAGGAGTTGCCGGCGACCCTCGCGATGGACTATCCACGCCTGGTCGACGTGGCGGATTACTTGCTCGACGACGTCCTCAGCATCGGCGCACCGGCAGCGCACAGGCATCTGCCAGTGCCGTGGCCCCGCCGGCTTCGGTAGTGACGGCGCGCACGGATGAGCCGATCGCGATCGTCGCGGTGGCCTGCCGTTTTCCGGGCGCGCCCGATCCCGAGGCGTACTGGGACTTGCTGTCCGGCGGTGTCGATGCGATCCGGGAGATCCCGGACGACCGCTTCGACGTCGACGAGTATTACGACCCGGATCCCGAAGCGCCGGGCAAGATCTACACCCGCTACGGCGGATACCTCGACAGCATCGACGGATTCGATCCGGAGTTCTTCGGTATTTCCCCGCGCGAGGCCGTCTGGATGGATCCCCAGCAGCGGTTGATGCTGGAAATCGCGTGGGAGGGCCTGGAACGTGCCGGGTATTCGCCGGCGGCGTTGCGCGGCAGCCGAAGCGGCGTGTTCGTCGGCGTGGCCGCCAACGAGTATTCGCAGCTGCTGGGCGCCAACTCGGTCGAGACCATCGAAGCCCACTTCATCACCGGCAATGCGCTCAACGTCATCGCGGGCCGGGTGGCGTTCGCCCTCGGACTGGAAGGACCGGCGATGGCGGTGGACACCGCCTGCAGCGCTTCGCTGGTGGCCGTCCATCAGGCCTGCCAGGCCTTGCACTCCGGTGACTGCGATATGGCGCTGGCCGGTGGGGTGAACGTCTTGGTGAGCCCGGCATCCATCGTTGCCACCTCGCGCGCCAGAATGCTTTCCGCCGACGGCCGATGCAAGACCTTCGACGCCGCCGCAAACGGCTATGCGCGCAGTGAAGGATGCGGGATTCTGGTGCTCAAGAGGCTCAGCGATGCGGAGCGCGACGGCGATCCGATTTGCGCGGTCATCACGGGCAGCGCGGTCAATCAGGACGGCGCTTCCAGTGGTCTGACGGTGCCCAACGGCGGTGCACAGCAACGGCTTATCGCCGCAACGCTGGCTCGTGCCGGTGTCGACGGTCGGGATGTCGATTACCTCGAGGCGCACGGCACCGGCACCTCGCTGGGCGACCCGATCGAGGTCCAGGCCGCCGCGGCCGCCTACGGCGTCGGCCGTGACCCGAACCGGCCGCTGCTGATCGGATCGGCGAAGACCAACATCGGGCACCTCGAATCGGCAGCGGGGATCGCCGGTCTGATCAAGGTCGTGTTGTCGCTTGCAGCACGAAGTTCTGCCGCAGAACCTGCACTTCGAGAACCCGTCGCCGCACATTCCGTGGGACTCCTTGCCGGTCCGCGTCGTGGACAAGGCGATTCCATGGCAGGCCAACGGCAGGCCGCGCCGCGCCGGAACAAGTTCCTTCGGTTTCTCCGGCACCAACGCGCACGTCCTCATCGAGGAAGCGCCACCGAAATCTGCGGTCGCAGAGGATGTCTCGCCAGCGTCCGATGGCGCGCCGGAGCAGGCCTACGAGCAAAAGTCGGTCAGCGTGCTGCCGTTGTCGGGCCGATCAGCCGGAGGCGCTGGCGGCGTTGGCGCAGCGATACGAAGCCTGGTTGGAAGCGCACCCAGAGGTCGATATCGCTGATGTGTGCTTCACCGCCGGAGTGGGGCGTTCGCACTTCGAACACCGGGCCGCGCTCGTGGTGGATTCGGTTCAGGGTGCCCGCGAGCTCCTGGCCGGATTGGCCGAGAACCGGTTGGGACCGGGTGCGGTGCGTGGCGTGTGCGGTGATCCGCCGAAGACGGCGTGGTTGTTCACCGGGCAGGGCAGTCAGTACCCGGGCATGGCGCGCGAGTTGTTCGACACCGAGCCGGTATTCGCCGACACCGTGACAGCAATGCGCGGAAGCGGTCGACGGGCTGTTGCCGCGTCCGCTGCTGGAGGTCATGTTCGACACCGACAGCGACGACAGCGGTGACGCTGGAAAAGCGCTGCGGCACACCTCGTTTGCTCAGCCGGCGCTGTTCGCCGTCGAGATGGGTCTGGCCCGGTTGTGGCAGTCGTGGGGCATCGAGCCCGACGTGGTGCTCGGGCACAGCGTGGGCCAGTACGCCGCGGCGTGCGTGGCCGGAGTGTTCAGCCTCGAGGACGGTGCACGATTGATGGCCGAACGCGGCCGGCTGTTCGGCAATCTGCCCGAGGGCGGCCGGATGGTGGCGGTGTTCGCCGACGCCCAGCGAGTGGAGCGCGTCGCCGACGAATTCCCGCAGATCTCGGTCGCCGCCTACAACGGCCCCAACACGGTGCTGTCGGGTCCGGCCGCGGATCTGGAACAGATCGTCGCCAAGCTGACCGATGACGAAATCCGCTGCACTTGGCTGGACACCAGTCACGCCTTCCATTCCGAGCTGCTGGAGCCGGCGCTCGACGAATTCGAGTCGTACGCAAGAGGTTTCGAATTCGCCGTTCCGAGCCTGCCGCTGGTGTGCAACCGCACCGGCGCAGTCCTCACCGCGGAAACCCCGCTGGACGCCCAGTATTGGCGACGGCACTCCCGGCAACCGGTGCAGTTCGCCGAAAGCGTCCAAACCGTGGCGCAGCTGGGCTGCTCGGTGTTGATGGAGATCGGTCCGCAACCGGTTCTGACCGGCGCTGCGGTGCAGGCCTGGCCGGAGTCCTCGGCCGCTCCGAAGGCGATCGCGTCGCTGCGCAAGGGCACCGATGCCCAGCATCAGATTGCCGAAGCGCTGGCCGCGACGTATGTCGCCGGGCATCGGCCCGAGTTCACTGCGCTGCACCATCAGCCACGGCGCAGGTTCGAACTGCCCACCTATCCGTTCCAGCGCCGTCGCTATCTGGCCCAAGACTTCCGACATCGCGCACCGACGGCGCCCGCCGCATCCGGAATCCTGGGTAGCGCCAAGGATCTCGCTTCCGGCGACGCCGTCTACACCAGCCGGTGGTCCACCAAAACTCAGCCGTGGCTGGAGCATCACGTCATCTACGGCACCGTCGTCGTTCCGGGCGCGACATACGCGGCGATGGCCCTTGCCGCGGTCGGGGCGCCGGCGCAGGTGCGCGAGGTCTTCTTCTACGAGCCGATCATCCTGCCCGACAAGAGCTTCCCGTGAGGTACAGCTGACCTGCATCCGGTCGAGGACGGTGGATGGACCTTCCAGGTACACAGCCGCCCGTACGGTGAGCGCGAGGCCGAGTGGTCGTTGAACGCCGATGGGCGGATCGTCTCCGGTGTCGACGACGAGCCGACACCGGAGCCGACGGACTCCATCGACGCCGCATGCGAGCGGTTGGGCCGCACGCGTCCGCAGCAGCTGTTCGACACCTTCGCCGACATGGAGCTCGACCTGGGGACCCACCTGGTCCACGTCGCTCAAATCGCTGTGGGCCGGTGACGGTGAGGCGGTCGGCGATGTCGCCATCGGTGACGAACTCGCCGAACAGCTCGGTAGCGAGCCGATCCACCCGGTGCTGCTTGACCTGTGCACCGGAGTCGCCTTCCCGGCCTTCCCGGCGGTGCTCGCGGCGACCGAGGGCGGCGGACCCGTGGCCGATCTCTTCTTGCCGCTGCGGTATGGGCGGGTGGTGCTGCGCGAGCGGATGCCTAAGCGGTTCTATTGCCGCGCGCGGTGGCAGTCCGGCGGTGTCGACAGCGAAACCCAGGTCTTCGACCTCGATTTCGTGGATCGGGATGGTCGACAGCTGGGCGAAATTCGCGACTTCGCGGTGAAACGCGCGCCCCGAGAGGCGTTGTTGCGCGGGCTCGGCGGCGATGCCACCCGGCAACCTGTACACCCTCGGCTGGCAGGAGATGCCGGCGCCGGAGTCGGGCAACGCTGCCGGAAGGCACCTGGCTGATTGCCGGATTTGACGAGCTGGCGGCCGGCCTGCCGGGTGGTATCTCGTTGGACCGTACGGCGGATTCGGCGGCGTGGCAGCAGGCGTTCGCGCAGGCTGCAGGATCGCGGTGCGCCGGTCTCCGGCATCGTCTGGCGCAGCGCCGGGCGGCCCAGCGCAGAAGAGTCGGCCGCCGAATTCGCCGGCGCGGCTGGAGACCGAGATCGCCGAGTTGCTCAGCGCCGTGCACACCGCTGCAAGGCGGCGAGGTGAAACTTCCCGGCGGACTGTGGATCATCACCGAACGGGCCGTGGCGACCGAACCCGGCGAGCCGGTCGACCCGGTGCAGTCGGCGCTGTGGGGGTTCGGACGCACCATCATCACCGAGCAGCCGGCCCTGCGTTGCCGGCTGGTCGACTACGACAGCTTCGATGACGCCGTGCACTCGCTGGCGGGCCTGCTCGGTGCGCCCGTCGAGGAGCCCGAACTCGCACTGCGCCAAGGAAAGTACCTGGTGCCGCGGCTACTGCCATGGGCGCGCAGCGGCCAACTCCCGGTACCGCGCGCGACCGACTACATCCTGGCGCCGACCGAACGCGGCGCGATCGACAACCTTCGGCTGACCGAGACGCACGTGCCGCCGCCGGCGGCCGGCCAGGTGCAGATCCGGGTGGAGGCCGCGGGTCTCAACTTCCGGGATGTGCTCAACGTGCTCGGCCTGTATCCGGGCGATCCGGGACTGATCGGCGGCGACCTCGCCGGCATCGTCACAGAGTTGGGTGACGGCGTTACCGGATTCGAGGTTGGTCAGCGCGTCTTCGGCTTCATGCCGGGCGGGTTTGCCACCCGAGTCAACGTGCCGGCCCTGTTCCTGTCGCCGGTGCCGAACGGGGTGAGCGCGGTAGGCGCGGCGACCATACCCGCTGGCGGCACTGACGACCCGGCTTGCGTTCGACTGGGCGGAGGTGCGGCCCGGTGATCGGGTGCTCATCCACGCCGCCAGCGGCGGCGTCGGTCTGGCCGCCATCCAGATTGGCGCAGCAGCGCGGTGCGACCGTCTTCGCCACCGCCAGCACCTACAAGCGTGCGACGCTGCGCAAGATGGGTGTGGAACACGTCTACGACTCGCGCACTACGGATTTCGCGGATCAGATCCTCGCCGACACCGGCGGTGCGGGCGTCGACGTGGTGCTCAACAGCCTGACCAATGAGGGGTTCATCGCAGCGACCGTGCGGGCGACCGCACAGGGCGGCCGGTTCGCCGAAATCGCCAAGCGGGACATCTGGACTCCGGAACAGATGGCGGCGGCCCGTCCCGACATCGACTACGAGATCATCGCGCTGGACGCGTGCATCGAGCGAGAACCCGAGCGGATCGGGGGCTTGCTGGCCGAGTTGGCGGACAGCATGGCCAGCGGCGAGCTGGCGCCGCTGGCTGTCGAGGTCTACCCGCTGACGGAGGCGAAGACCGCGTTCCGTCGCATGCAGCAGGCGCGACACATCGGCAAGATCGTGCTGCAGATGCCGAAACCGCTTCAGCCGCGCGGCGATCGGAGCTATCTGATCACCGGCGGCCTCGGTGCACTGGGCCTGCACACGGCGGCCCACCTGGCCCAACTCGGGGCCGGTGACATCGTGTTGACCAGTCGGCGCGAGCCGGATGCGGAGGCACAACGGACGATCGACGAGATCACCGAGCGCTACAAGTGCCGGATCCACACCTTCGCGGCCGACGTCGGCGACGAGGCGCAGGCCAGGATCCTGGTGGAGCGGATCCGGGCGGAGTTGCCGCCGCTCGCCGGCGTGGCACACCTGGCAGGCGTGCTCGACGACGCGCTGATTTCACAACAGAGCCCGGAGCGTTTTCGGACGACGTTGGCGCCCAAAGCTTTCGGCGCCTATCACCTGGATCGGTTGACCAGGAACGACGATCTTGAGTTCTTCATCGTGTACTCGTCGGCCTCCAGCGTGATCGGTTCGCCCGGCCAGGCGAACTACGCGACTGCCAATGCGCTGCTCGACGGGCTGGTTGCGGATCGCAGGGCGCAAGGCCTGCCCGCGACCGGCATCAACTGGGGTCCGTGGGCGCAGGGCGGCATGGCCACGTCGCACGCCGCGCGCGCCAATCTCAGTGCGCAAGGCCTGATTCCGCTGGATCCCTCGGCCGCCTTGAACGCGCTCGACGAGATGATCGCCCACGGAACCGGGCAGGCAACCGTCATCAAAGCCAACTGGCAGCGTGCCGCGAAGGGGCTGGGCGGCACTCGCCCATCGATTCTCGACCACGTGCTGCCGAGTGCGGTCGCGGCGACACGCGGCGACAGCGAGTTGCTCCGGCAACTGCACGAGGTGCCCGAGGTGGAGCGCGGCAGTTTCCTCACCGAATACCTGCGGCACGAAGTACAGAATTTCCTGAGGCTCGCGCAACCGCCGGCCGCAACCAGCCGGTTCCTGGAGCTGGGCACGGATTCGCTGATGGCGGTCGAATTCAGCAACCGGTTGCTCCCCCAGTTCGGCGGTGCGTTCACGATCAGCGCCACCGCGGTATTCGACTACCCCACCATCGGGTCGCTCGCGGAGTACCTGGCCGGTCAGGTGCCGGAGCTGGAGGCGGAATCCGTCGGTGCGTCCGAGCCTGCGCATAAATCGAGGGAAGGCTGCTCCCGCGTTCTAGTGCGGGAGCGTCGAGGACCACCCCGCCCTGCGTGGCCGAGCGGGGTGGGCGGGTCAAGTCCGTGGAGATCAACGCCCCGTTCGTGGTCTACCGCGATGCGTTGAAGTCGCCGGAAGAGCTTGTGCTGGGCGTGTCTTGTTGGGATTGTCCTGCATGGCGACAATGCGGTCGCCTAACAGGGAGGACCCTATGGCGCCTCGGTACGCAATTGAGATCTCAAAATTCTGTACTCCAACAAGCCCGCCCGTAGCTGCTCGTAGATCGCAGACCCAGGTAGAGCGAGGAAATTAGCGACACGAGCATTTCCGTCGCCATAAACCTGCTCCCAATTACTGCTCGCTTGATCGCGTGAGGCCAAGACGTTAGCGGTGATATCACGGTCACTGTCGGTGACAAAGCCCAGCGCCTTCAAACGCATCCTTACATAGTCCCAGTCCTCAGGACTCAGAAAGTCCGTATGCAAAAACCATGCTCCGGAGCGGCAAATCCTGTGAACTTCATTCAGGAATTTTGGAAGGTTGCCATATGAATGCGACGACTCCACATTAATGACGGCATCGCAACACCCATCGGCCAGGGGGAGATTCAATGCATCGCCGACCTTGAAGTCTATCGCGTGCTTAGCGTGCGCTTTACTGCAGAAGGCGATCGCTTCGGAGGACATATCAATGCCAATCACTTGACCGCTGAATTTCTCCGCGACAACGCAGAGTTTCCTCCGCGGCCACATCCTATCTCGACAATTGTGCGGCCATTCAAGTCAACCGATCCGACAACCTCGAGAACTAGTCGGACCGAGTTAGCGTTGAAGGTGCCCTCGCGAATAGCGAAGGCGGACTCATTGTTAGAATCCGTCGGAAGGTAACCATAATTTAGGAAGAACGATGAATCAGCCACTCCGACTTCTTCTAAGCGGCGGCTGAGTTTATTGTAAAAGCTGCGCCACCCACCTGCGGTCGTAGACAGAAGATCGTCAGCCAGGTGCGCCGACATTGCAACTTCTGAATTATCCTTCGTTTCAGCGTGCACCGAAGATTCGCTATGGTTGTCCATTTATGTCGCCTCAACCAAATCTGCTATGCGCCATGGTTCGTACCATGGTGTCTCTTTCATAGATACTTTGATTCGGGATCTACCCAGCGCGGTATGCCGTCCAATGATGCTGGATGCTGCACGGGTGGCTCGCATCAGGTGGCGGCTCAAACCCAGGTACCTCCAACTTCCTGTGTGCCGGAATTAAGCTTCCGCATCAGCGGCCAGCCTAAGCCTCCGCATCAGCGGCCGGAGCCGATTACGCAAGTTGGCCCGCGTCGCCTCAACTAGATTGTGCTATCGCCACACTAAGTCTCGATGTTTGCGGTTCTGGCGCCCCGTCCCGGGCGGCTGTCGCCCACCCATGCTCGACCACGTGCTGCCGAGTGCTGTCGCGGCGACACCCGGCGAAGGTGGGCAGTCGGGATGATCGGCGTTGGCCACGTCTGCCCGATTGCCTCGGCGCAGGGTAATCGGATCGCCGCCGGGCTCGAGAAAAATTCACCACTGATTCGAGAGGTGATCGATCGCCGCGTGCGGGCGTTTCCGCAAGGCTTAGCCCGCGGTCAAACCGCCGTGCAACGCGTCAGGCCAGATTTCGGCAGGCCAAATTTTTCGCCAAACTTGCTGTGAGACTGGCATTGAGCGAGGCGCTCAATCACGCGGATCTCGCCGCCGACCGCGAATGCTTTTGTTAGCTCTCGGCGCTAACAGGCGTCGAGAAGTTCACCATGTTCGAGATGCCCGCGGCGTGGTCCTCGAGAGGCTCGAGGGGGTCCGCGGCCGCCCGGTAGCGAAATACCGCGAAGCCAAACCCATCGCTGCAGGTCAAAGCCACCGCAGTCAGGCACCGACGGAATAGTGCGCGAGCGCACAAATGACCATTCTGCGTGACAGGGGTCACATCCAATCCCGTGACAGCGGTCACACCACAAAGTATGGTCTAGAACTTGTTATACCCATGTCGACTAGACGGTCTGGAGAAGCGGTGAGCATCAACCCGTTCGACGACGACGACGGCAGCTTTTTCGTCTTGGTCAACGACGAGGAGCAACACAGCCTGTGGCCGGCGTTCGCGGACGTTCCAGCCGGCTGGCGGGTGGTGTACGGCGAAGCGGATCGCGCAGCGTGTCTGGACTACATCGAACAGAACTGGACTGACATACGGCCGAAGAGCCTGCGTGAGAGGTTGGCAACGAGACAGGGGGTTTCGATAGGTAAACCGGATGGAACTTGATGACCGTGCACTTCCGCTGACGCGGGGACAGCTAGACATTTGGCTCGCGCAGGAAACGGGTCACTCCGGTACTGAGTGGCAGCTGGGCGTGCTGGTGCGATTCGACGGCGCGGTGGAGCGAGATCTGCTCGAGCAGGCGATCCGTCACGTGATGCGGGAGGCCGAACCGGCCAGGGCCGCCATCTTCGAGGTGGATGGCCAGGTTTTCCAAAGGGCGATCGACGATCCGGAGGTCGAGCTGGCCTTCCATGACCTGAGCGACTCGCGCCATCCGGTGCAGGAAGCCCGTGAGATAGCAGCGTCGATCCAACGCACGCCAATGCCGTCGGGCGGCCCGCTGTTCACATTTGCGCTGTTTCAAACGTGGGCCGACGAATTCTACTTGTTCGGATGTTTCCACCACATCGTCATCGACGGAACCGGAATTACGCTGCTCGCCCATCGGATTGCAACTGTCTACGCCGCAATTGTTTCTGACGCACCCATTCCTCCGGCCTTCTTCGGTTCGTTGCAGGACTTGGTTCGCTGCGAGTCGGAATACGAAGCGTCCACCGATTATCTGGACGACCAGGCCTATTGGACTAAGAACCTTCCGCCCGAAAGCGGACCGCATAATCGGTTGCCGCAAGCCGCGGGCGACGGTGATCCGCATTCGCCGTCTGCGCCGGTTCGATTGGACCCCGTGGTCCTTCGACGAGTTCAAGAGTTATCCGACGCGTGGAACATGCCTCGATCGTCGATCATCACCGCGGCATGCGCACTTTTGGTGCGCGGGTGGTGCGCGGAGGGCTCAGAGGTGGTGCTCGACTTCCCGGTCAGCAGGCGAGTGCGTCCGGAGTCAAAGACGCTTCCCGGGATGATTTCCGGGGTCGGTGCCGCTGGTGTTGAGGGTTTCGCCGGAATCTACGGTTGCCGATTTCTGCCAGCATGTTGACACGCGAATACGGGAAGCGCTGCAGCATCAGCGGTATCCGGTGCACGCCCTCGAACGTAAAGCCCCGTGGCTCAGAGCAGCCCGCCGACAGGGTGAGCATTAACTTCATGCCGTCCAAAATGACGTATGGACTTCGCCGGCGTCGCGGCATCGGCGTCATTCACCAATCCCGGTCAGGTCGGCGACTTCGGGTTGATCTTCTCTGGCGCCGGTGACCAGCTTTTTCTCAGCACGGCGGGCGCCGGGGGCCCATTTGCGAATTTCGACGTCGCCGATTTAGCGAGACGGTTGGAGCGGGTGTTGGTGGCGATGACCGCTGATCCGGGGCGGCGGTTGTCGTCGATGGATGTGCTCGACGACGGTGAGCATGCCCGGCTGGATGGGTGGGGTAACCGGGCGGCGTTGACCGAGCCGATGCCGGTGCCGGTGTCGATTCCGGCGGTGTTTGCCGCGCAGGTGGCGCGCGCCCCGGAGGCGGTGGCGATCAGCTGCGGGGGCGTGTCGTGGACGTACCGCGAGCTCGATGAGGCGTCTAACCGGTTGGCGCATTTGTTGGCCGCGCGAGGGTGTGGGTCCGGGGCAGCGGGTGGCGTTGCTGTTGCCGCGCTCGGCTGAGGCGATCGTGGCGATGTTGGCGGTGCTGAAAACCGGGGCGGCGTATGTGCCGATCGATCCGGCGGTGCCGGCGGCGCGGATTGGAGTTTGTGCTCGACTGATGCCGCGCCGATCGCCGCGATCACCACCGCCGAGTTGCGCTCGCGGCTGGACGGGCACGACCTGCCGGTCATCGATGTCGACGATCCTGCTGTC
Source organism: uncultured Actinomycetota bacterium (assembly GCA_963770115.1). Classification (GTDB taxonomy): domain Bacteria; phylum Actinomycetota; class Actinomycetes; order Mycobacteriales; family Pseudonocardiaceae; genus Pseudonocardia. The sequence goes on along the minus strand of CAVYOT010000001.1, from coordinate 119,370 downwards.
GAGAGCCAACCCAGCACGGCACTTGCCGGGGCCGGCCCCCGACGACATCGCCTACCTCATCTACACCTCGGGCACCACGGGAACCCCCAAGGGGGTGGCGATCCCGCACCGCAACGTGACGCGGCTGCTGGAGACTCTGGATGCCGATCTGGAGTTGGCGGGGCAGGTGTGGTCGCAGTGCCATTCGCTGGCGTTCGACTTCTCGGTGTGGGAGATCTGGGGCGCGCTGCTTTACGGTGGGCGGCTGGTGGTGGTGCCCGATTCGGTGGTCGCGCTCGCCGGAGGATTTCCACGCGTTGCTGGTCGCTGAACAGGTCACCGTGCTGAGCCAGACCCCGTCGGCGTTTTATGCGCTGCAAGGCCGCCGACGCGTCTGCAGCCCGAGTTGGGACGTCAGCTCAAGCTTGAGGCGGTGGTGTTCGGCGGCGAGGCCCTGGAACCCCAGCGTCTTGGCACGTGGCTGGACGCCCACCCGGGTTTCCCGCGGCTGATCAACATGTACGGCATCACCGAGACGACGGTGCATGCCTCGTTCCGGGAGATCCTCGACGGCGCGACGACCACTGCCGCGGTATCCAGCTCGTGGCCGAGAAGGGCGGCGACGGCGAGGTCTACAACATCGGTGGCGGTGCCGAGCTGACGAACCGGGATCTGACCTTCCGTCTGTTGGCCGCGGTCGGGGTGGGGGAGGACATGATCGAGCAGGTGGCCGACCGCCTGGGCCACGACCGTCGCTACTGCGTCGACTGGAGCAAGATCGCCGGCGAGCTGGGCTACGCCCCGCGCGTGCCGTTCGACGAAGGCCTTGCCGCCACCGTCGCCTGGTACCGGGCCCGCCGGGACTGGTGGGAACCGCTGAAACAGCAGTCAGAGTGAATCATCGCGTCGAGATGCTCTCGACTGCGTCACAGAATGCCGACGCGAGTACCTCCGGACGAAACTGTGGGTCGTCGTCACGACAGTGGGGCCCAGTCCAGGTTGCCATGCTCGCACGCATTCCCGACTCGAATCCTTCAATCGAAGGCTCGGTGACCCACACCCCTGGCATTTCGGGAAGGTCGCCCGCTACACCACATCGATCGCTGACGACGACATTCAAGCCTGCGGCCAGCGCCTCGTTGACAACCAGCCCCCAGACTTCCGCCGATGACGGAAGAACGAGCGTGTGCGACGCGGCCAGTATCGCCATGACTTCGTCGAAGTCGCGGTGCCCGGTGAACGTCACCTGGGCCGACACCCCGTAGTCGTGGGCGAACGAACGCAGGTGGTCGAGCATGTGTCCTTGTCCGACGATGGTCAGGTGAGCCGCGGGTGTTCTGAGATGGGCAAGCGCCGCGATCGCGATTTCCGGCCGCTTCCGCTCGATGAGCTGGCCGACGAACACGAACTGATGTGCTGTGGAAGCCGATGACGGATCGGGGCGTGGCGTGCGCTCTCGGCATTCGGCGACCATGCGCACGACCGCGTCGACGTCGACGCTGTTGCGGCCCTCGAAGATGCGGGAGCGGTCGATGCCAGCACGTTCCACAAGCTCCGTGGAACAGCGGCCGACGGTGACGATGGCGTCGACGGAACGCCACATCGTGCGACGCGCGCGATGTGCCATCCGGGCAGTGTGCGAGGAACGTTCAGACATCACGGTCGACTCGTTGAAGCTCACGGTCGCGATGCGGGCACGCCGCGCCGCCAAACGAATCTGCCAAGCGGCGGGATTCTCCCAGCTTGGCAGGATGACGGTGTCGACTGCTTCGAGCGAGGGTGTCAGACGTTCCTTCACGGCGTAGAACGTGGCTTCACCGCGTCGCACCTTGGCGGTGTCGAGCAGCCTGATCGGGTAGGGCTGGTCGTCCGGCACGGACCAGGATCGGTTCCATTCGTGGGTCGCAAGTAGCCACACTTGAAAGTCGAAATGTTCGGCCAGGAGCTGCCATACGGGGAGGCGATAAGGTGACGCCAGACTGGTCACCCATACCAGCCGTTTCCTGCCCTTGGTCATCTTCGCTACGGTCTCGATCTGTTGGCTCGTATCGCGGGCGTTGACCTTCGACGCGCCGGACTGCCGCGTCCATCCAGTTCTCGGGCGCCATACGAGGCGCGTTACGCAGGTCCGACGGTCGGCCGCACGGTGTCGCCGAGTGTGCCGGTGTGAGGAGCGACTGCCGGTCGATGACTACTGCCACGGCATCCAGCTCATCGGCGAGAAGGACCGCGACGGCGGGATCTACAACATCGGTGGCGGCGCCGAGCTGACGAACTGGTACCGGGCCCGCCGGCTCGCCGCGACTGGTGGGACAGGGCGACGCGCAAAGTCGTTCTTGCTGGTCAGCGGCTGTTTGACTGACGCGCAGTTGGTTGGGGCCGGTGGACGGGTGGCCTGGTGTTCTGAGTGATCAGCCACGCTCGGGGTGACGATGAGTAGCCGGAGACCGGTTGGGGGTCTGCCCCGAGGGCGGCCGCGGGGCCGGTGTCGATCACCGCCAGTGATGATCACGGAGTGGTCGCGGTCGGCGCGTCTCCGGGAAATGGGCAACGGAGCCCCGTAGGACGAGGACTTTCTGAGGATCTTCGTTTGATCGGTGGCTCCGTTGCCCGTGCAGTCTGTCATTCCCGGCGGGTCCGTCGCGCCGATGGTAGGTGCCGGGCCGGCCGCCGGGCCGGCGGCGGTGGAGGTCCTGGTCGGGCAGGCCGGGGTGCTCGACACGATGCTGGCGGGGGCCGGCGCGCAGGGGTTGTTGGAGTGTTTCGCGGCGATCGACGATCCGCGTGACCGGCGCGGAATCCGCCACTCGCTGGCCTCGATCCTGGGGCTGTGCACGGCCGCGGTGACATCGGGGCAGCTGCTGTTGGAGGACATCACCGCGTGGGTCAGCGCCGCCGACCCGCAGGTGTTGGCCGCGTTCGGGTGCCGCCGCGACGCCGAGGGCCGTTTCACCCCGCCGCACCCGGACACCGTGGAGCGGGTGTTCGCGCTGCTACAGGCCCAACAGGTGGCCGATGGGGTCGGGACCTGGCTGGCCGCTCGCGCCGGGGTCGGCCCGGTCGCCGCGCCGACCGGCGGGCCGGGGTGGTTGCCGGCGATCGCGGTCGACGGCAAGGCCGTGCGGGGCGCGATCGGCGAGGACGGGCAGGTGCCCTACCTGTTGGCCGCGGCCACCCACGAGGAGTCGGTGGTGCTGGCCGAACGGCTGATCGGCGCGAAAACGAACGAGGTGCCCGAGTTCGCGCCGTTGCTACGCGGGCTTGCCGGTCGGGTCGGCGGGGTCGGCGGGTGCGTGTTCACCATGGACGCCGCGCACACCGTCCGCGCCCACGCCCGACTGATCACCTCCGAACTGCCGGCGCACTACGTGATGATCGTCAAGCAGAACACGAAGGCGCTCTACGACAAGATCGACGCTCTGGACTGGGCGAACGCCTCGATCGCCCACGAAACCCTCGACATCGGGCACGGCCGGCGAGACAAGCGCACCCTCCGGGTCCGCGACGCCCCGGCCGATCTCGGGTTCCCCGGTGCGGCGCAAGTGTTTCTGGTCGAGCGGTACACCATCCGCACCGTCCGCAAACGCCCCAAGGGCTCCCGCCGCTACAAGAAGGTGCAGATCCGCAGTGCGGTGGCCGTGCTCGGCGTGACCAGCCTGTCGGCCCGCGAGGCCGCACCCGAGCACCTGGCCGGCTACGTCCGCCGGCACTGGTCGATAGAAAACAAGATCCACTGGGTGCGTGATGTCACGCTCCGTGAAGACGCATCACAAGTCCGGAAGGGACTCAAGTTCCGGATAATGGCAACTCTCCGTAACTTGACGATCGGTCTCCTCCGACAAGCCGGCTACACCCGCATCGCCGCCACCATACGGAAGATCCACAACGATCCCCACCTCCTACTCACCATCCTCGGCCTGCGGCCACACCTCGAAACCCGCCCATGACCAGCAGAAAACGACTTTGCGCCTCGCCCTGCTGGTGGGGGCCGCTGAAACGGCAACCATGGTGAGTCATCGCGTCGAGAGGCTCTCGACGGCGTCACAGAACGCCGATACGAGCACTTCGGGACGATCGTGTGGATCGTCGTCGCGATCGTGGGGGTCGACCCAGGTCGCCATACTCGAACGCATTGCCGACTCGAATCCTTCGATCGAGGGGTCGGCGAGCCACAGTCCCGGCATCTTGGGCAGGTCGCCTGCGGCTCCACATCGATCGCCGACGACGACGTTCAAGCCTGCGACCAGCGCCTCGTTGGCAACCAAGCCCCACACCTCCGCCAACGAGGGTAGGACGAGCGTCTGTGACACGGCGAGTGTCGCCATGACCTCGTCGAATGCGCGGCGCCCGGCGACCGTCACCTGGGCCGACACCCCGTAGTCGTGGGCGAGCGAACGCAGGTGGTCGAGCATGGGTCCTTGCCCCACGATGGTCAGGTGGGCCGCGGGCTCCCTGAGATGGGCGAACGCCACGATCGCAAGCTCCGGCCGCTTTCGCGCGATGAGCTCGCCGACGAACACGAAGTGGTGGGCGGCGATCGGGGACGACAAGAGGTCGCTACTCGTCGAGCGTGATCGACATGCGTCGGTCTTGCCCGCTACGGCGTCGACGTCGCTGTCGTCCCGGGCCTCGAAGATACGGGAGCGGTCGACGCCGGCTCGCTCCACCAGCTCTGTGCATCGGCGGCCGACGGTGACGTTGGCGTCGACCGAACGCCACATCGCCCGGCGCGTGCGACACGCAACCCACGACGCTTGTGTCGGGCGTTCAGTGAAGCCCATCGTCCGAATGTCGGCTCGTCGCGCCGCCGAACGCATCTGCCAGGCGGCGGGATTCTCCCCGCTGGGGAGGATGACCGCGTCGACGGACGTCAGCGACGTCTTGAGTCGTTCCCGGACGGCGGAGAAAGTGGCTTGGCCGCGCCGCAACCCGGCCGCCGCGAGCCGCCTGATCGGGTAGGGCTGGGTATCCGGTACGGAGCGGGATCGATTCCCTTCGTTGGCCGCAAGTAGCCATACCTCAAGATCGAAATGATCGGCCAGGAGTTGCCATACGGCGAGGCGAGAGGGTGACGCCAGGTTGGTCGCCCACACCAGACGCTTCTTACGTTCGGTCATCTTTGTGTGATCGGATCTCTTGGCTCGCGCGGCGGGCGGTCAACATCATGTGCAGGATTAGCACCTGCCGAGTGTGCCGTTGTGGCGTGGCGATGCGCATGTCCTTGGTCGACCTCGGCGACGGGCGGTCGACGGTGAGCGGTGTGTTGCTCGGTGTGGTGCTCGCGCGACGTTGGGCACACTCGGCCCGAGGGCGGTTCGAGACGGCCACGACCGCGTCGGTACGGAGACCGCGGGCCGCCGCCACCACATCCCATCTTCGTGAGCCGGCCGCAATGCACGGCCGTGTCGGACTCGTGGTGTCTCGGGGTCAACCCGGTCCCGACGCGACTTGCTCGGGTCAGGTGAGCGACCGATATCGCCGATCTCGGCGGTGAACACCCCGACGTCCTCGCACCTGGCCAAGGGTGGACCTCTTGTGGTCGCGTGTATGTCGCCAAGATGCTTCATTCACGCTATTCGTGACAAAAAGGAAGTCGGTCAGCCCCGATGGTCCATCGGTAAATTGCCTCGATCGTGATGCGGCGGGCACGGGTAGTGATGTGAATCGAAGTGTCGCGTTTTGGTATCGATCCGATCACTCCCGCGGCCAGGGTGCAGCGTGACGGCCGGTCGCGGGCCGGGGGGGAGGCCGACCGGAGTGGGTCGCGGGGGCCCTGACCTGGAAGAACCCAGGTTGCGCAGGTTGTTGGCGTTGCTCAGTAGGCTCTCAGCCTCCTCTGAGGGACGTCGCCTATATTCGGCGCCGCTGGCCGAGGACAAAGGCCGGTGCGAGAGGATGTCGAATGTCGCTGCCTGCTCCCCCGTTCGCTGCGGCCGCACCTCCGCCCCCGCCGTCAGGACGGTCGGGGCCGTGGCAGCGGTTGCGGTCGATGCCGCGTCGGACGCTGATCATCAACATCGGCCTTGCGCTGCTGTTGATCATCATCCTGGTCCTGGCGCTGATCACCGCATTCGCACCGCGGAACAACCAGAACGTCCAACGCACGGTGGCGGTGACCAGGGGCACCGTCACCGCGTCGGTCACCGCGAGCGGCAACGCCGAGTCGTCGCTCGCGACGCCGGTGAGCTTCGTGACCAACGGGGTGCTGACGGCGGTGGCGGTCAACCCGGGCGACTCCGTCACCCGGGGTCAGGTGCTCGCGACGATCGACGGCGCCTCTGCGGACACCACCCTGCGCACCGCGCAGGCGCAACTGGACAACGCCAAGGCGGCACTGGCGCAGACGGCGTCGGGCCCCACCGACGTCAAGAAGCAGCAGGACGCCCTCGCCGTCACGCAGGCGCAGCAGGGGGTCGACAACGCGAACGCGGCGGTCACCCAGGCCCAGGATCAGTTGGCGCTGGACCAGACGGCGACCGACACCGCGATCGCCAACGCCAAGACGACGCTGAACAACAACGACAAGTCGACCCAGACGGCCGTGGACCAGGCCAAGGCGAAGCTCGCCGCCGACACGACCACGCAGAACGCCCTCGTCAGCCAGGCGACCTGCGCCCCGACGACGACCCCGACGACGACCACGACCACGAGCCCGACCCCGTCGTCGTCGGCGTCGGCGCCCTCGGTCGTGAAGAACACCGTGAACTCGCTCCTCGCAGGCTCCGGCACGAGCGCGTCCGGCCCCATCACGACTCCCGCCAACGCGAGCGACACCTCGTTCACGAGGGGCTCGTCGCGCAGCGTCAGCGCCGACAGCTGCCCGGCGAAGACGAACGCGGAGAACACCAGGCGATCCGTGCTGCTGGCCAGCCAGCAGGCCGTCACCAACGCCCAGCAGGCCCGCACCGCCACCCTCGCCACCAGTCAACAGGCCGTCACCACCGCCCAGCAGAACCAGGACGCCACGATCCTGAAGGACACCCAGGCAATCGAGACGGCCAAGCAGCAGGTGACCGCGGCACAGAGTCAGGTCACCGCCGCACAGCTCGCGGCCGAGGCCGACCTGCACCCGTCGACGCCCGACCAGATCGCCCAGGCCCAGGCCAACGTCGACCAGGCCCAGGCCACGTTCGACGCCGCCCAGCTCGGCGTCACCAACACGACGCTCATCGCCCCGCAGGACGGCGTCGTGCTGTCGGTCGCGGGCAAGGTCGGGGAGGTGTCCACGGGCGGCGGCTCCATCAGCACCACGGTGAACGCGAGCGGCACGGGCGGTGCGTCGAGCACCTCGTCGTCCGCGGCGTCGACGCCGTCGGGAACGGGCTTCATCGTGATCGCCAACCTCAGCAAGTTCGCGGTGACGTCCGACATCGCGGAGGCCGACGCCTCGAAGGTCCGGCTCGGGCAGCCCGCGACGATCACCTTCCCGGGCGCGGGCGCCACGGCCACCGGTTCGGTCACCCAGATCACCCCGCAGAGCACGGTGACGAACAACGTGGTGCAATTCCCCGTGCAGGTCTCGTTGGACAGCGCACCTCCGGGGGTCGAGGTGGGATCCACCGCCAGCATGTCGATCACCACGGGCAGCGCGGTGGGCGTTCTGGTCGCGCCGACGTCGGCGATCACCACCGTCGGTAACCGGCACACGGTCATCGTGCGGCGCAACGGCCAGGACACGGTCGTCCCCGTCGAGATCGGGCTCTCCGGCGACACCACAACGGAGATCATCTCCGGGGTCCAGGCAGGCGACCAGCTCGTGCTGCCCACGGTCACGACGGCGACGACCGGCGGCTTCCCGAGGGGCGGCGGAGGTGGTGGCGGCGGATGACGCGTCCGGTCATCGAGCTGCGCACGGTGTCGAAGATCTACGGCAGCGGCGACACCATCGTGCGCGCCGTCGACCGCGTCGACCTCGTCGTGCAGCGCGGTGACTACGTCGCGGTCATGGGTGCGTCCGGCTCGGGCAAGTCGACGTTGATGAACATCATCGGCTGCCTCGACCTGCCGTCGTCGGGGATCTACCTGCTCGACGGCGTCGACGTGCGGCGCCTCGACGACCGGCGCCAGGCCATCATCCGCAACCGCAAGATCGGGTTCGTCTTCCAGTCCTTCAACCTCATCCCGCGCACCACCGCCATGAGCAACGTCGAGCTGCCGCTCGCCTACGCGGGTGTGCGATCGGCGGAGCGGCGGCGACGGGCAGGCGCCGCGCTCGAACGGGTGGGCCTTTCGGACCGGGGACACCATCTCCCGTCCCAGCTCTCGGGTGGGCAGCAGCAGCGCGTCGCCATCGCCCGCGCCATCGTCACGAATCCCGTGCTGCTGCTGGCCGACGAGCCCACCGGCGCGCTGGACAGCCACAGCACCGACGAGGTGCTCGCCCTCTTCGACGCGCTCAACGAGGCCGGTCGAACCGTGGTGGTGATCACCCACGAGGAGGACGTCGCCGCGCACGCCCGGCGGGTGCTGCGGATGCGCGACGGACGAATCGTCGCCGACCACCGCACGGACACCGTGACACAGACGGGGGTGGGCCCGTGAACGTCCGTGAGACCGCGATGTTCGCGCTGCGCGGTGTGCTCGCGAACAAGCTGCGCTCCGTGCTGACGATGTCGGGCATCCTCATCGGTGTCGCCGCGGTGATCATCCTTATCTCGGCGGGCAACGGCGCCAACAAGTCGATCACCGACCAGATCACCGCGCTGGGCGCCAACACGCTCACCGTCACCCCCAACTCGACGCTCACCGGCGGCCGCCGCGGCGGCGGGCCCTTCGCGGGGGGCGGCGGGTTCGGGGGCGCGCAGAACCGCGCAGCCAACGGCACCTCCTCCGTCACCAGCGGCACGGAGATCCGCAACCCGCAGCTCACGATCGAGGACGCCGAGGCGCTCGTCGACCCGGAGCTCGCACCGGACGTCGGCCTCGTCGCGCCGGTCGTGTCGGTGTCCAACGTGACCGCCACGTACAACGGTGCGACCCACCCCGTCACCACGTTCACCGGCACAACGCCCAGCTACCTCACGATCAACAGCGATACCGTCCAGGCGGGCACGACACTCACCGATTCCGACTACACGGGCCGCCGCAGGGCCGCGCTGGTGGGCCCGACCGTCGCCACGGACCTCGTCGGCGGCGACGGCACGGCGATCGTCGGCCAGACCGTGCAGTTCAACGGGGTGTCGTTCGAGGTAGTCGGCCTCCTCACGGCCAAAGGCAGCCAAGGGCCCCAGGACCGCGACGACGTCGTGATCGCGCCCCTGACCTCCGTGCAGGACACATTGGCCAGCTACGGCAACCTCTCCAGCATCGCCGCGCAGGCGGTCACCGCGGCGCAGGTCGACGCCGCGCAGAACGAGGTCGCCGCGATTCTCACCGCCCGCCACCACGTCACGGCGGCCACCGCCGATTTCACGATCAACAACCCGAGCAACATCCTGAACACCGTCAACACGGTGACCGGCACCTTCACGCTCCTGCTGGCGGGCGTCGCCGCGATCTCCTTGTTCGTCGGCGGCATCGGCGTGATGAACATCATGCTGGTGACCGTCACCGAGCGGACCCGGGAGATCGGGATCCGCAAGGCCATCGGCGCGCAACGCAGCGCCATCGTCGGCCAGTTCCTCCTGGAAGCGGTGCTGCTCTCGCTCACCGGCGGGCTCATCGGCGTCGTGATCGGGGTGATAGTGGGCCAGGCGAAGATCGGCACCTTCCAGCTCGTCGTTGCGCCATACTCGATTGTGCTGGCCTTCTTCGTGTCCGTGGCGATCGGCCTGTTCTTCGGCTGGTATCCGGCCAGCAGGGCCGCCGCGCTGCGACCGATCGACGCCCTCCGCTACGAGTGACCGGAGCTGCCCGATGACCCTCCCGATCGACGACCCGCCGACCGAGGCGCTGCCCGTCGTCCCGGAAGCGCAGGCAGACGACCGCCGCAACGGCCACCGTGCCGAACCGAGGGACGACTACGACGACCCTCGCGACGCCGACCTCTTCGACGACGAGTGGAAAGAGCCGCGCCGCAAGAGTCGGATGACAACGGTGCTGGTCGTGGCCCTGCTCATCGCGGTCGGGTTCCTCGCGGGCGTGTACGTCGGGCGGGCGGCGGGCGCGTCCAACGCGCCCGAACGGGGCGGCGGACCGGCCGCGACGAGCACCCCCCGCGCCGGGGCCGGTGGGGGCGGCGCCCGGGTCGGCGGAGGCGTCTTCCGGGCCTTCTAGACCCGCGGAGTCCCGGGGAAGGTCCGGGGAAGGTCCGGCTCCTAGCGTCGGTGGCATCGACCATCGATTCGAGGAGAACACCATGTCCATCCCCACGGTCATGCCCGCCATCAGCCACGTCGCGGTGACGGTGACCGACCTGCAGACCAGCACCGAGTGGTACACCCGGCTGCTCGGCGTGAAGCCGGTGCTCGACGAGGACACCGGACCGTTCCGGCACGTCGTCTACGAGGTCGGCGGCACGCTTCTCGGGCTGCACGGCTTCCCCGTGCTGACCAGCGAGGAGCCGTTCGACGAGCGGCGCCCCGGACTGGACCACATCGCGTTCGGCGTGGCGAGCCGCGCCGAGCTCGAGGGTTGGGCGGCCCGGCTGGACGAGCTGGGCATCGCCCGCGGCGAGATCCAGGACGCGGGCTACGGCTCGGGTCTGGCCTTCCGTGACCCGGACAACATCCAGCTCGAGGTGTTCGCACCGCCCGCGTAAGGCACATCAGGGCCGGGCGGCGGGCGTGTCCCGCCGCCCGGGAGCCGGGTGCGCGGCGATGGCCCGGCGCACCCGCGCGGCATCCAGCGGCTGGCCTGCCTGGGCAAACCCGTCGGCGGCGGTGCGCAGATGCTCCCGCGCCGTGTCCAGGTCGCCGCGGGCCGCGGCGATCGCCGCCTGCGCCTCGGCGATCCCGGCCTCCCACGCCGTCGACTGCCACAGCAGCGCCGACTCCCGCGCGCGGTCGAGCAGGCGCTCGGCGTCGTCCAGGTCGGCGACGTGCGCGCACGCGATCGTCGCGGGCACCAGGAACATGATCGAGCAGAACGGGCAGATGTCGTCCCACGCCAGCGTCGCGTCGGCGTCGTCGACGAGCGCGCGGGCCGACACCGGGTCGGGCGCCGCGGTGATCAGGCTCCCGTACACGCGATGCAGGAGATGGCGGACGAGGATCGATCCCCGCGCCATCGGCAGCGCCTGCCGCAGCAGCTGTCCGGCGGCCTCGCGGTCGCCTTCGGCAAGGCGCACCTCGGCCAGCCGCTGCAGGCAGTGGGCCTCCCCGCCCGCGGCGCCGAGCTCGTGGTGCAGCGCGGCGGCCTGGACGAGCTCGGTGGCCGCGAGCGCGAGATCGCCCGACAGCAGCGCCGCCTCGCCGATGACCGCGCCCGCGAACGCGACCGCGCGCCGCGCGTCCACCCGCTGCGCGGTCGCCAGCAGGTCCTGGGCGACCGCGATGACCTCGGCGTAGGGCGTAGGCCCGTAGAGCAGGAACTCGGCAGGGCACAGATAGCCGTCGAAGATCGTGTGGGCGATCTCCGGGCTCTCCCGCAACCGCCCCAGCTCCGGCCCGATGCGCGAGAACCAGTCACCGGAACGGTGGGCCAGCAGCGCCTGCAGCGTCACCAGATCGAGGATCTTCCAGCCGGGGTCGCCGGTGAGGACGAGCGGCCGGGCGGCGTCGGCCGCGGCCTGTGCGGCCGGGAAGTCCGCGGAGTAGAAGGCGGTCTTGCCGCGGGTCAGGAGCAGGTCGACGTCGTCGTCGCCCCCGTCGGGTGCCAGGCCCTCGAGCGCCGCGACGGCCGTGTCGAGGTCGCCGGACACCAGCGCGGACCGCCCCAACCGGATCCGCAGCCCGCGCACGTCGTCGGCGAGCGCGCCTGCCAGCGCCTCGCGGTAGGCCGAGGGCGCGGTCGGGTCGCCGACGGCGTTGAGCAGGTCGCCGCGCAGCTGAAGGGCCCGGGTGCGGTCGGCCCCCGCGGCATGCGGCCGGGCGAGGTCGACCAGGGCCAGCGCATCCCGGTACGCGCCCAGCGCGGCGTCGGTCTCGGCCGCCCGCAGCAGGTACGGGACGGCGTTGGCGGGCGCCCCCGCCGCGACGAGGTGGTGTCCGATGCGTGCCGCGGGCGCCCCCGCCGCGATCAGCCGGTCGGCCACGTCGCGGTGCGCCGCCCTGCGCCGGTGCGGGGGCAGGTCCTCCACCAGTGCCGCGCGCACGAGGGGATGCCGGAAGCGGTAGCCCGCGCCCGCCTGCTCGACGATCCGCGCGGCGAGCGCGGTGTCGAGGTGGTCGAACGCCTCCCGCTCGGGCAGCCCGGCGAGTGCGACGAACGTGTCGGTGTCGAAGGCCGAACCGGCGAGCGCTACCAGCACCAGGATCTCGCGGGTGCCCTGCGGGACACCGCCTGCCAGGCCCGGCTCCAGCGTCGGACGTTCGGTGCCGTCCGCGACCTGACGGGCGAGCTCGTGCACCACGAACGGGACGCCGCCCGCGAGCGTCGCGATGCGGTCGACGATCCCCGGCGGCGGCGTGGGCACGTGCCTGCGCACCACGGCGTCGACGTCGTCGGCGGCCAAGGGGCGCAGGGTGACGCCGGTCGCGCCGTGGCGGCCCAGCAGGCTGCGCCGGGTGGTGTCCAGCGCCTCGGGCACCGCGCCGGAGCGGTGGGCGAGCAGGAGGCAGACCGGACGGTCGTGCGCGCCGCGGGCGAGATAGTGCAGCAGCCGCAGGGCCGCCTCGTCGGCCTCGTGCAGGTCGTCGACGGTCAGCAGCAGGCCGGTCGGGGCCGCCGCGCGTCGCACCAGCTCGCCCGCGGCGACGAACAGCCGCTGGTGCGAGCCTGCGCCGTCCCACCGGATCTCCGCTCCGGAGACGGCGCGTTCGATCGCCGAGCGGTGCTCGGTGGCGAGCCCGTCGAGCACGTCGGGGAAGTCGCGGCAGACCTGGCCGAGCGCCTCCAGCACCGGGGCGTAGGGCCACCCGCCCTCGACCCCGGCCGCGGTGCCCGTGCCGACCCGGATGCCGAGCTCGCGCGCCCGGGCCGCGGCGGTGGCGAGCAGCGCGGTCTTCCCGATGCCCGCGACCCCCTCGACGACCAGGGTGCGGCCGCGGCCAGCCGACGCCTCGCGCAGGGTGCGGGTGACGAGGTCCAGCTCGCGGTCCCGGCCGACCAGCCGCTGGGGACGCCGTGCCGCGGGCTCGCCGACGAGCTGGTCCCGCAGCGTCAGCGCCGCACGGCCAGGGCCGACACCGAGCTCGCGGCGCAGCGCCCTGGCGAGCCGTTCGAACTGCCGCAGCGCGGCGTGCCTATCGCCGTTCGCGGCGTGGTGGCGCATGAGGGCGACGTGCGCGACCTCGTCGGTCTCGTCGAGCTCGACGAGCCGCTCCCAGGCGCCGTCGAGCCGTAGCAGGTCCGCGAGGCGCATCCGCACCTGCTCGCGCCGCGCCTCCGCCCACGGCTCGTAGCGGTCCAGGGGCAGGAGCTCGCCGCCGTGGACGGTGAGGGCCTCCCGCGCGGCGGCGGCATCCCCCTCGGCCAATGCTCGGCGGGCGAGCGCCTCGAACCGCTCGACGTCGACGGTCACCTCGGCCTCCGGGCACAGCAGCGCCTGTTCACCGCGGAGCACGACAGCGGCCGGGACGTCGATCGCGCGTCGGGCGAAGTGTGCCGCCTTGTGCAGCTTCGGCAAGGCCTCGGCCGCCGCTTCCTCCGGCCAGAGGAGGTCGATCACCTGCTCCCGGTGCAGCCGGTGGCCGGGCGCCATCGCCAGCACCTTCACCAGCGAGGCGGCGTGCCTGCGCGTCCAGCGGGCCGCGGGCACGGCAGTCCCGTCGACCGTCACCTCGAAACGGCCGAGCAGCCGCACGTGCACCGTCGACACTGGACAAGCCTAGGCGCCGCCCGCCTCAGCAAACCGGCGCGCTGAGTCCCGCGATCTGCCACGGTGAGTCCCGCGATCTGCCCCGGTGAGTCCCGCGATGTGCCGCGGTGAGTCCCGCGATGTGCCGCGGTGAGTCCCGCATCCGTGCACACGGCGGCGCGAACGCCGTCCCTCGGGTGGCGCGCGGCAGCACGGCGGATCGGCCGGTTGATCGTCGGCTCGGGGCAGACCGCGGCCATTCTTGACCGCATATGCACCCAGCCGGCGATCATCGGACGGCGGGCGCGGCGTTGGCTGCGGAGCTGGTGGTGGGTGGGTTCGGGCCTTGTGGGTGGTCAGCCGTCGCGGTGGAAGGCGGTGAGGCGCTCGGCCTCCGCCTCGACCGCGCGTCGCGTTGTGCGCGGGAGCGGGCCGAACGGGGTCGCGACGACGCGGTCCTCGACGTAGCGCCAGGTGCCCGCCACGTGCCCGTCGACAAGGAAGGTCGGGATCGACTGCGGCATCTTCGACGAGAACACCTTGTCCCGGTGCTCGTCGGGGACGATGCGGGCGCGCTTGGCGTGTCCGAGCAGGAGCAACGCGTCGAACGTCGAGAGGAAGCGCACCGGGGCGGGGGTGTCGCCGTCCGGGAGCGGGGCGTCGGGCAGGTCGACGAGCAGGGCTCCGTCGGGGTCGCGGGCCGTGCGCAGGTCGAGCCGGGCCAGCACCGCCTTCGTCGCGGTGATGTTCCAGCCCGCGTACCGGGCCACGTCCGACGGCGTGGCCGGGCCGAAGCCCGCCAGGTACCGCGTCACCAGCAGCTCCTCGGCCGCCGCGCGGTCGAGCGCGCCGCCCACCCCCACCCAGCCGGAGGCGAGGCCGTAGACGTGCGCGCGGGGCAGCTCCCACGTGCCCGCGGGCGGGACACGCACGAGGTCGAGCCACAGCTGCACCCCGGGGAAGATGTTCGCGGGGAAGCCGTCGCCCACCAGTCCGGCGACGAGCTCGGCCTGCTTGCGGGGACCGTCGGCGAGCCGACGGCCGGTGGCCTCGGCCGCGGCCTCCATGTCGTCCTCGACGACCCCGCGGGGCGAGCGCAGCCACCACTGCCGCCGCTGCTCGCGGACCGCCTCCGTCAAGGGATGGTAGTCGGCAGCCGACACCATGTGGATCGTGCAGCGCATCACCCAGGCCTGCACGATCCGCGCGTCCAGCAGCGCCGCGGTGAGGTCGGCGCGGCGGAACCCGGCGAGCCGGGACCACAGCCCGACGTAGGCCGACGGCGCGTACTGGGTCTGCAGGCCGCCCACCCGCTCCACGGCCTCAACAGCCGTGAGCTCAGCCCGTTCCAGCAGCAGCTGCCGGGCCAGCACGGCCCGGTTCAGCTCGTCCCAGGTGCGGGTCGGCTCGCCGCTCATCGACCCGCGAGCACGCCCAGCCTGCCGAGCACCTCGTCGGACCCCAGCGCACGGGCGATCGCGTGCATGTCGGGGCTGCGGGTCGAGCCGGTGAGCGCGAGCCGCACGAGCTGCGAAGCCTCGCGGATGGACCCGTGGTAGGCGTCGGGATCGGCCTTGTAGTCCTTGGGGCTCGCGGCGAAGCCGTTGCGGATGCTCGCCGCGCGGATCTGGTCGAACCACTCCTTCGGGTCGTCGAGGTGCCGGTAGGAGTCGACGAGATCGCCCATGAACGCCGCGACCGCGGCCGCGTCGACCGCGGACGCGCCCGTGACCCGCTCGTCGGTCGGGCCGTCGAGGCGTCGGAACAGCTGCGGGAAGAAGAACCCGTAGGCGCTGCGGAAGTCCGACCACTTCCGCAGGTCCTTGCGTGGGTTGGCCACGCCGTCGCGCTCGACGGCGATGGCGCGCAGCGCGAGGTCGGGCTCGGTCGCCAGCACCGCGGCCAGCCCGGGGTCGTAGGTCAGGGCCCACTCCGTGACGGCCGCCAGGACGTCCGCGCCGGAGAGGGTGGCGATGTGGTCGGCGCTGATGTCCTCCAGCTTGACCAGGTCGACGAGCGGTCCCGCCACCCCGCACTGGTCAAGCCGAATCGGTTCGGCAAGCGCTTCGGCCAGCGGCATCTCGGCCAGCCGCCCGTTGGCGAGGCCGCGCAGGTAGTAGAGGACAGCCGCCGCGGGGTAGCCCGCGGAGATGTAGAAGTCGACGCTCGCCTCGGGGTCCTTGCGCTTGGACAGCTTCCGCTTGCCGCCGGAGATCTGCTTCATCAGCGGGGCGATGTGCGCGTAGGTGATCGGCGGGTGGCCCAGCGCGGCGAACAGCTGCTGGTGCAGCGGCACCGAGCTGATCCACTCCTCGCCCCGGATGACGAGCGTGACCCGCATGAGGTGGTCGTCGACGGCGTGCGCGAAGTGGTAGGTGGGCAGCCGCGGGCTCTGGTCGGACGACTTGAGGATCACCGCGTCGTTCCGGTTGGCCTCGTGGGAGAGCTCACCGCGGATGGCGTCGGTGAAGCTCACCCGCGCCCCGGCGGCCTGGTCGGGAGCCCGGAAGCGCACGACGTAGGGCTCGCCCGCAGCGAGCTTCGCGGCCACGTCCTCGGGAGCGGCGTCCCGCCACAGCGCCCAGGTGCCGTAGTAGCCGGTGGGGAGCTTCGCCGCCTGCTGGCGGGCGGTGATGTCGGCGAGCTCCTCCTTCGTCGCGAAGCACGGGTAGGCCTGCCCGGTGCGCAGCAGCTCCCGCACGTAGGAGAGGTAGATCTGCTCACGGGCCGACTGGTGGTAGGGCCCGTATTCCCCGCGGTCGTCGGCCTCGTCGGGGATCAGGTCGAAGTAGGTGAACGCGCGGGCGAACTGGCCCAGCGCGCCTTCGACCTCCCGCGACTGGTCGGTGTCCTCCACCCGCACGATGTAGACGCCGCCGGAGTGGGTCGCGACGTCGCGGTCGATCGTCGCGACGTACACGCCGCCGATGTGCACGAACCCGGTGGGGGACGGGCCGAACCGCGTCACCTGCGCGCCCGCGGGCAGCGCGCGCGGCGGGTAGCGCCGCTCCCAGTGCGCGGGGGCGGGCAGGTCGGCGGGGAAGAGCGGGTCGATGAGAGCGCGGTCCAGCACGGTGATCGAGGCTAGCGCTCCCAGGGTCGCCGAGGGCCGCAGGCCGCCCGGGTCCCACGTCGCACACCGTGTGGCGGCCTCGCACGCGGTCGAACCTGGGCGGGGACACCGCAACCTGTGCGGGGTGAGTCCCCGGTCAGGACACCACGCGGTGCGAGCCCGCGTAGACGTTCATCGTCGGTCCGCGGAGGAAGCCGACCAGCGTCATCCCTACCTCGACGGCCAGCTCCACCGCCAGCGACGACGGCGCCGACACCGCCGCGAGCACCGGCACCCCGGCCATCGCCGCCTTCTGCACCAGCTCGAACGACGCCCGCCCCGACACCATCAGCACCGTGCCCGCCGCGGGCACCCGCCTCTCCAGCAGCGCCCAGCCCAGCGCCTTGTCCACGGCGTTGTGCCGCCCGACGTCCTCGCGCGCCACCAGCAGCTCGCCATCGGCCGTGAACAGCCCCGCGGCGTGCAGGCCGCCCGTCGACTCGAAGATCCGCTGCGCCGCGCGCAGGGTGTCGGGCAGCCTGGCGAGGGTCGCGGGCGTGACGGTCACCGGGTCGCCACCGGGGGGGAACCGGGTGGTCAGCCGCACCGCGTCCAGAGCCGCCTTCCCGCACACCCCGCAGGAGGACGTCGTGTAGAAGTTGCGCTCCACGCCGACGTCCGGCTTCGCGACGCCGGGGGCGAGCGCCACGTCGAGCACGTTGTAGGTGTTGCGCCCGGTGTCGTCGACGGAGTCGCAGTACCGGGCGGTGAGCACGTCGGACGGGTCGCCGATCACGCCCTCGGTGAGCAGGAACCCGTGTGCCCACTCGACGTCGTGGCCGGGCGTGCGCATCGTGACCGACAGCGCCCGCCCCTCGACGCGCAGCTCCAGGGGTTCCTCGGCGGCGAGCGTGTCATGCGTGCGTCGCCTGCCGTCGGCTTCGATGCGCAGCACCGGTCTGCGTGCGGTGAGACGGCTCATGAGTGCGGCCCTCCCGAACCGGGTGCGCGGGTTACGCTCATCCAGGTTAGTCCCGCAGAGCTGGGAGGATGAGATGAAGCGCCGCCGCCCCCGCCACGTCCGGCTCACCGAGCCGCTGGTCCGCGAGAACGGGGTGTTGCGCCCGGCGAGCTGGGATGAGGCGCTCGACCGGGCCGCGGAAGGATTCCGCGGGATCGCCCCCGAGGCGTTCGGCATGTTCAGCTGCTCCAAGGCCACCAACGAGATGAACTTCGCCGCCCAGAAGTTCGCGCGGGTGGTGATGGGGAGCCACAACGTCGACTCCTGCAACCGCACTTGACACGCTCCCTCGGTCGTCGGTCTGACGGCAGTGTTCGGAGCGGGTGGCGGCACGTCGGCCTACGTCGAGGCCGAGGACGCCGATCTGCTGGTGTTGTGGGGTTCCAACGCGCGTGAGACGCACCCGATCTTCTTCCACCACGTGCTGCAGGGCCTGAAGAAGGGCACCCGCCTGTACTCGGTGGATCCGCGGCGGACGTCCACCGCGCAGTGGGCCGACGCGTGGCTGGGCCTCGACGTGGGCACCGACATCGCGCTCGCCAACGCGATCGCCCGGGAGATCATCCACGCGGGCCTGGTGAACGAGGCGTTCGTACGCCGCGCCACCTCGGGCTTCGACGAGTACCGCGCCACGGTCGAGCCCTACACGCTGGAGCGCGCACAGGAGATCACCGGTGTCGACGCGCACATGATCCGCGATCTCGCGCACGCCTACGGCGGGGCCGACCGCGCCCAGATCTGCTGGACGCTGGGCATCACCGAGCACCACAACGCCGCCGATTACGTGTTCGCGCTGATCAACCTCGCGCTGCTCACCGGGCACGTGGGGCGGTACGGCTCCGGCCTCGTGCCGCTACGCGGGCAGAACAACGTGCAGGGTGGCGGTGACATGGGCGCCATCCCGGCGAAGCTCCCTGGCGGCTACGACCTCGGCGACGACGTGGCCCGCGCCCGCTACGAGCGGGCCTGGGGCGTGTCGATCTCCCCGAAGCCGGGCATGCACCTCTCGCAGATGTTCGACGCCATGAACGCGGGCACGCTGCGTGCGCTGTACTGCATCGGGGAGAACCCGGCCGAGTCCGAGGCCAACGCCACCCACGCGCGGCACCTGCTGGAGGGCCTCGACCACCTGGTGGTGCAGGACATCTTCCGCACCGCGACGGCCGACCTCGCCGATGTCGTGCTGCCCGCGGCGGCCGATTGGTGTGAGTACGAGGGCACGGTCACCAACTCCGAGCGGCGGGTGCAGCGCGTCCGCAAGGCGATCGACCCACCGGGGCAGGCCCGCCCGGACACCCACATCATCTACGGGATCGCCGACCGGATGGGCCACTCCTGGGGCGAGCCGAGTGCCGAGGAGGTGTGGGACGAGCTGCGCTCGCTCTCCCTGAACTGGCACCACGGCATGTCCTACGCCCGCCTCGACGCGCTCGGCGGGATCCAGTGGCCCTGCCCGGCCGAGGACCACCCCGGCACGCCGCTGCTGCACGCCCGGCTGTGGGCCGACGACCCGGCCGAGCGGGGCACACCGGCGCCGTTCACGCCGGTGGAGCACGTGCCGCCGGTGGACACGCTCACGCCCGAGTTCCCGATCCGGCTCACCACCGTCCGGGTGCTCGACGCGTACAACTCCGGGGTGCAGACCGGCGGGTACGCCTCGCCGCTGCGCCGCCGGGAGGCGCTGCGCATGGACGCCGAGGACGGCGCCAAGCTGGGCATCGCCGATGGTGAGCGGGTGCGGGTGGTGTCGCGGCGCGGTGCGGTGGAGGCGCCGGTGTCGTTCGACCCGTCCCTGCGGCCGGGGCTGGCGTCGTTCACGCCGCACTTCTCCGAGGAGGTCGACATCAACGTCCTGACCAACGACGTATGGGACCCGAAGTCGGGCACGTCGGAGTTCAAGGCCACGGCGGTGCGGGTGGAGAAGATCGAAGTCGATATCCCGGCAGCGGGCTCGTGAGGAGGCGGTAAGGGTGGACCTGCGGCTGTCCACCGCGGAGCCGACCGACGCCGAGCGGCGCGCGGTCGATGAGGTGTTCGCGGCGCACCGCGCCCCGGGCGACGTGCCGGGCGGCGACCAGCGGCTCCCCGACGCCGGGCACGCCGCCCGCGGTCGGCGGCACATCCTGCTCCCGGCGTTGCATGCGGTGATGGCCGAGGTCGGACACCTGTCGCAGGGGGCGCTCAACCACGTCGCGCGCACGTTGTCGGTACCCCCGGCCGACGTCTACGGCGTCGCCACGTTCTACGCGATGTTCGCCACCGAGCCGCGCGCGCCGTACGTGGCGCACGTGTGCGACGACGTGGCCTGCGGCGCGGTCATCGACGGGGCGGGAGGCGAGGAGATCGCGGCGCGGCTCACCGAGGAGCTGGGCCACGAGGGGGAGGGCAAGGAGGCGTGCTGGGTGCGCAGCCCGTGCCTGGGGCTGTGCGAGCGCAGGCCCGCGGTGCTGCTGCAGCTCGCCGGGCAACCGGACGTGAGCCTCGCCCCGGCCACCGCGGCCTGCGTCCAGGCCGCGCTGCGGGCCGCGGCCGACGCCGGTGATGCCACCGCCGACCTCGCCGCCGACGCCAGGCCTGCCGCGGGTGCGCTCGCGGCGGAGGCCGACGGGGCCTTCGCCGACAGCACGGTGAGCGCGCCGCAGACGCCCGACCGGTCCCTGCGGCTGCTGCGCCGGGTGGGTGTGGTCGACCCGGAGAGCCTCGACGACTACCGCGCCCACGGCGGGTACGCGGCCCTGCGTCGGGCGATCGGGTTGGGCGCGGCCCGGGTGATCACCGAGGTCACCGATTCCGCGCTCACCGGCCGCGGGGGCGCGGCGTTCCCCACCGGCCTGAAGTGGTCCGGGGTCGCCGCCGCGCCACAGCGGCCGCACTACCTGGTCTGCAACGCCGACGAGTCCGAGCCCGGCACGTTCAAGGACCGGGTACTCATGGAGAGCGATCCGTTCGGGCTGGTCGAGGCGATGACGATCGCCGGGTTCGCCACCGCGTGCGAGCGCGGCTACCTCTACATCCGCGGCGAGTACCCGCTCGCCACGCGCAGGCTGGAGAACGCCATCGCGGAGGCGCGCCTGCGCGGGATGCTCGGCCCGGACGTCATGGGCGCGGGCTTCGCGTTCGACATCGAGCTGCGCCGCGGCGCGGGCGCCTACATCTGCGGCGAGGAGACCGCGCTGCTCAACTCGATCGAGGGCTTCCGCGGCGAGCCGCGCAACAAACCGCCGTTCCCCAGCGTCAGCGGCCTCTTCGGGCGGCCCACGGTGATCAACAACGTGGAGACCCTCTACAACGTCCTGCAGGTGCTCGAGGTCGGCGGCCCCACGTTCGCCGGGATCGGCGGGGGCCGTTCGACCGGCCCGAAGCTGTTCTGCGTCTCTGGTGCGGTCGCGGTGCCCGGCGTCTACGAGGTGCCGTTCGGCACCACGCTGCGGGAGCTGCTGGCGCTCGCGGGCGGGGTGCGGGGTGAGCTGCGGGCGATCCTGCTCGGCGGCGCCGCGGGCGGGTTCGTGTTGCCCGACCAGCTCGACGTCCCGCTCACCCTGGAGGGCACCCGCGAGATCGGGGCCACGCTCGGTTCCGGCGTGGTGCTGGCGCTCGACACCGCCGCCGACCTGCCCGCGATCCTGCGGCGGATCGCGGCGTTCTTCCGCGACGAGTCGTGCGGGCAGTGCGTGCCGTGCCGGGTGGGCACCGTCCGCCAGGAGGAGGCGATCGCCCGGCTCACCCGGGGCGCCCCGCCCGAGCCCGAACGGGAGCTGCTCGACGATCTCGCGCGCGTCATGCAGGACGCGTCGATCTGTGGGCTCGGTCAGACCGCGCCCGCTGCCGTCCTGTCCGCACTACGGTGGGGGCTGCTATGACCGTGATGCTGGGTTCGATCTCCCGGATGCTCACCCTGACCGTCGACGGGGAGCGGGTGCGCCACCCCGAGGGCGCCACGATCCTCGACGTGTTGCGCGAACGCGGCGTTGAGACCCCCACGCTGTGCTGGGCGCCCAACCTCACCCCGATCAACGCCTGCCGGGTGTGCATGGTCGAGGTCGAGGGTTCGCGGGTGCTCGTGCCGTCGTGCGCGCGCATGATCGAGGACGGCATGGTGGTGCACACCGATTCGGAGAAGGTGCGCCACAGCCGTCGGATGGTGCTGGAGCTGCTCGCCTCGTCGGTCGACCTCTCGCAGGCCAGCGCCGACGTGCAGCGGTGGATGCGCGAGTACGGCGTCGACGCGCAGCGCTACGGGCCGCCCGCGCCGCCCGCGGACGACCGGGACACCCGCCACCCCGGGCACCACCACGCCCCCGACGGGTCGACCGCGGAGACCGTCGAGCAGCCGGTGAAGGTCGACAACGACCTGTATGTGCGCGACTACGCCCGCTGCATCCTCTGCTACAAGTGCGTCAAGGCGTGTGGCACGGATGCGCAGTTCACGTTCGCGATCTCCGCGGCGGGCCGCGGGTTCGACGCACGCATCGCCACCGAGCAGAACGTCGAGCTGCCCGATTCGGCGTGCGTGTACTGCGGCAACTGCATCGGGGTGTGTCCCACCGGCGCGCTGAAGTCCGTCCGCGAGCACGAGCTGCGTGAGGCGGGCGAGTGGCAGCCGGAGAGCGAGACGGTCACCACCACGATCTGCTCGTTCTGCGGCGTGGGCTGCAACCTGGAGCTGCACGTGCAGGAGGGGCAGATCGTCAACGTCACCAGCCCGGCCGACCATTCGGTGACCCACGGCCACCTGTGCATCAAGGGCCGCTTCGGCTTCCAGCACGTCCAGAACCTCTAGACCATCGAGGCGCCCTACAGCCCGGTCATCTCCGGGGCGGGCACGGCCTTGCCCCAGAGGAACGGTGTGTCACCGCACCGGGTGTCGCGCGTCGCGCGGCGGTCTGGACGTCCTCGGGATGCGCATTGGGGGACGGCGCGCGGGCACTGGGCGCACTGCGCAGAGCCTGCCGACGCTTCGCCGGGCCCGGGGAGTCTGCGAAGTGCACACGGCCTCTGCGAGGACGGTGACGATACGGCGGCGCGCGCCTGCCGTGGCGATCTTTGCCGGAATAGGCTGCGGTGGTGAGCGCCCGTCTGACGTTGGTGGCGCACGCGTCCACCGCGGCGACGGCAGGCGCGGGGTTCCCGGCGGACGAGGGCCTGGAGCCGCGTGGGCTCGCCGCGGCCCGGGCGGCGCGGGGCGGGCTCCGGCGGCCGACGCGGGTCGTGCGCTCCCCGGCCACTGCGGCGGCAGAGACGGCGGACGCGCTCGGGCTGGCCGCAACCGTCGACCTGGGCCTGGCCGACTGGGACCTGGGCGCGTGGCGGGGCCGCACCCTCGACGAGCTCGCCGCCGCCGACCCGGCTGCCGTCCGCGCATGGCTGACCGAGCCCGGTGCGGCGCCGCACGGAGGCGAGAGCCTCGCCGCACTGCTGGCCCGTGTCACGGCGTGGCTCGGCAGCATCGACGGCCAAGGGGAGGGCCCCGGCGACCGGCACGGCGACCGCGACGCCGACAGGGATGGCGGAGGGGCCGCAGCGTGGCGGTCCCAGCGGTGGCGGTCGCAGCGGTGGCGGTCACAGCGCGGGCGGGCACGTCGTGGCGGTGACGCATGCGGCCGTCGTGCGGGCGGCGGTGGTCGTGACGCTCGACGCCCCGCCCGCCGCGTTCTGGCGGATCGACATCGCGCCCCTCACCGCAACCGTCCTGCGCGGCGGGGCGGGCCGCTGGACGCTGCGCGGGACCGCGCTGCCCCTCGGGGCCTGACCCACCGCGCCCGACCGGGGTGCACCGATCGGGCAAAACGGTGCAGAGTGGGCGCAACCGGCTGAACCCGGCGCAGCTCGGCGCCGTGAAGGGGGCATGGCTGTGTCCACGGAGAGGGCGACGACCGCGGGGGCGTCGACCGGCGCGGGGGCGAGCGGCGCGGGGCTGACCAACGCGGGGCGTCCGACCGGCGCGGGGGCGACCGGCGCGGCGCCCACCCGCGAGGGTGCGGCGGGCGAGG
Source organism: uncultured Actinomycetota bacterium (assembly GCA_963770115.1). Lineage (GTDB taxonomy): Bacteria > Actinomycetota > Actinomycetes > Mycobacteriales > Pseudonocardiaceae > Pseudonocardia. Next base: position 95,491 of record CAVYOT010000001.1, on the reverse strand, counting down.
TGGCGGCGGCCGCGGGGGCGGCCGCCGACCGCCTCGCCCTCCTCATCGACGGATACCTGGGCACCCAGTTGCTCTACGTCGCCGCGGAGCTCGGCCTCATGGACGTGCTCCACGGCGCGCCGCGGTCGGCGACGGAGGTAGCCGCTGCGGTCGGCGCGGACCCTGCGGTGCTGGAGCGGGTGCTGCGCGGCCTGGCCGCGTACGGGGTGGTCGTGGAGCACCCGGACCGCCGGTTCGCGCCCTCGCCCGTCGGGGAGCTGCTGTGCGCCGACCGTCCCGGGTCACAGCGCGGCGCAGCGCTGGCCAGGGGCCGGGTGTACTACGACGCGCTGGGCGGCCTGCTGCCCGCCGTCCGGTCGGGCGGTGTGCCGTTCGAGATCGCCCGTGGGTCGCGGTTCTTCGCCCACCTCGCGGCACACCCGGAGCTGGGCGCGACGTTCCAGGCGTCGATGCGGGCCCGGTCGAGCCGGGAGGCTGCGGCGGTCGTCGCCGCCTACGACTTCTCGGCGTTCGGGGCACTCGTCGACGTCGGGGGCGGTGAAGGCGTGCTGCTCTCCGCGATCCTGCACGCCGCGCCCGGGGTGTCCGGCGTGCTCTTCGACCGCCCGGAGGTGGTGGCCCGGTCGACGCTGCCCTCGGTCGCGGGCGACTTCTTCGTCGATGTGCCCCCCGACGCCGACGCCTACGTGCTGTCCCGCGTCATCCACGACTGGGACGACGCCGAGGCCGTGGCGATCCTCGCGACGTGCCGCCGCGCGATGGGCCCAGCCGCCCGCCTGCTGCTCGTGGAGGCCGAGCTGCCCGAGCGTGCGGCCGACCATCCCGCCGCGATCCGGATGGACCTGCACATGCTCGCCCTGCTGCGCGGCCGCGAACGGACGCGCGCGGAGTACGCCGCGCTGCTGGCGAACGCCGGGCTGCGGCTCACCGCCGTGGTCGCCGCCGATCCGACGTCCGGTGTGCACGTGTTCGAAGCCTGCCGCGCGCAGGAGTGAGCACCGGCGCGCTGCCTCGTGGACGCGGTGCGCGGGGGGGTCTGGGCGGGGGACGCGAGCGCAGGTGACCTCGCAGACCGCGTCGACCCGTCGCAGAGTCCCTGGGCCCTGTGAAGCACACGCCTGCTCTGCGAGGAAACGCCTGCGGGGCGGTTGGGTCAGTGGACGAGGACCACGACCAGGGTCCGAGGGCCGTGCACGCCCTCGACCCGCTCCAGCTCGATGTCGCTGGTGGCGGACGGGCCGCTGATGAACGTCGTGGGGCGCACGGGGTCGAGGCGGGCGAGGAGCTCGGGCACGGTGTGCACGACCTGGTCGGCGCGCACGACGCACACGTGGAGGTCGGGCACCAGGGTGATCGCGCGGCGGCCCTGGTCGGGGGATCCGTCGAGCGCGATGGTGCCGGTCTCGGCGCAGACGGCGGCGCATGCCGTGACGACGGCGGCGAAGCGGTCCAGCTCGGCTGGCGTGAACCGCGCGTCGACGACGCCGTCGGGACACCAGTCCGTCTGCAGGCCCGGCGGCACGACCACCGGCCCGGTGACCGCGGCGAGCGCCCCCGCGATCGCGGTGGGAACGGCGTCGGGCGCGGCGTCGACGACGGCGGCGCGGTAGTCGACGAGCCGGTCCCGCAGGAGCTCGACGAGGGCCGGGGACCCCGGAGGGTGCTCGCCGGTCCGCCGGTACGCGCGCGGAACCGCACGGGGCACCGGTGCGCCCGCGGCGCGGTTGGCCGCCCGGATCCGGCCGAGCAGCTCCTCCCGCGCGGTCATCGAGTCCACCCCGGCTCCGGGCCTGCGCCCTCACCGTCGGACGGCAAGTGTCCTGCGGCCTCGCCCGCGTCGTCCGGGTGCGAACTCCACGCCTCGGCGCCCGCCTCGCCTGAACCCGGCGCGCTCGGCGGGGCGTTGTGTTCGCGGCCCACCACTCGCGGAAGGTCTGCGCGGGCGGGCGGGGGGCGTCGCGGCTGGCCGTCCAGCGCGACAGCGGCGGCGGCAGGGTGGTGATCCGTCCGGAGACCCGGCCGAGCAGGCGCCCGGCCCTGGCGGCCTTCTCGGCGGCGGCGAACCGCCCGGCGTCGGCCATCACCCACGCGGTGGCGGCCATGCCGACGGCCTCGGGCGACGGGACGCGCCGTGCCCGGCTGCGCGTCGACGTGCGCGGCGCGCAGCTGCACCAGCAGGCTCGGGATGTCGATCCGGACCGGGCAGGCGTCGAAGCAGGCCCCGCACAGCGTCGAGGCGTAGGGCAGCGACGCGTTGTCCTCGACAGCCGGTCAGCTGCGGGGTGAGCACCGCGCCGATCGGGCCGGGGTAGACCGAGCCGTAGGCGTGGCCGCCGGTGCGCTCGTAGACCGGGCAGACGTTCAGGCAGGCCGAGCACCTGATGCAGTGCAGGGCGGCGCGGCCGACCTCGTCGGCGAGGGTGGCGGTGCGGCCGTTGTCGAGCAGCACGAGGTGGAACGCCTGCGGCCCGTCGCCGGAGGTGACGCCGGTCCACGGCGACGTGTAGGGGTTCATCCGCTCGCCGGTGGACGAGCGGGGCAGCAGCTGCAGGAACACCTCGAGGTCCGCCCAGGTGGGCACGATCTTCTCGATGCCCATCACGGTGATCAGCGTCTCGGGCAGCGTCAGGCACATCCGGCCGTTGCCCTCGGACTCGACGACGACCAGCGTGCCGGTCTCGGCCACCGCGAAGTTGGCGCCGGAGATCGCGACCTTGCGCGCGCAGGAACCGCTCCCGCAGGTGCGCGCGGGCGGCCATGGCCAGCCGGCGGGGCTCGTCGGTCAACGCAGGGTCGACGCCGGGCATCTCGCGCAGGAAGATCTCGCGGATCTCCGCGCGGTTGCGGTGGATCGCGGGCACCAGGATGTGCGAGGGCATGTCGCCGCCGAGCTGGACGATCAGCTCGGCCAGGTCGGTCTCGTTCGCCTCGATGCCCGGCCGCCTCCAGCGCCTCGTTGAGGCCGATCTCCTGGGTCGCCATCGACTTGACCTTGACGACCTCGGTCTGCGCCGGTGGCGCGCACGAGGTCGGTCGACGATCGCGTTGGCCTCGTTCGCGTCGCGGGCCCAGTGCACGACGCCGCCGCGCGCGGTGACCTGCGCCTCCAGCCGCTCCAGGTGCTCGTCGAGGCGGGCCATGGTGGCCGCCTTGATCGCCTCGCCGGCCTCGCGCAGCTCCTCCCAGTCGGGCAGCTCGGCGACGACGGCGGCCCGCTTGTCCCGGATCGTGCGCGTGGCGTGGCCGAGGTTGCGCCGCAGCTGGGTGTCGGCCAGCGCGTCTTGCGCGGCCGCCGGGGAACGGGCGCGCGCCGCGCAGGTGCCCGACCCCCGGGGGGCGAGCGACGGGCATCCCGAGATCGGTCACGGCGTGCTCGCCAGGATCTCGGCCAGGTGCACGGTGCGGGTGCCCGAGCGCAGCCGGGACAGGCCGCCGCCGATGTGCATGAGGCAGGACGCGTCGCCCGCGGTGCAGCGCCTCGGCGCCGGTGGAGAGCACGTGGCGCATCTTGTCGGCCAGCATCGCGGTGGACGTGTCGGCGTTCTTGAGCGCGAACGTGCCGCCGAACCCGCAGCACTGGTCCGCCTCGGGCAGCTCGATCAGGGTCATGCCGCGGACGTGGCGCAGCAGCCGCAGCGGCTTCTCGCCCACCCGGAGCATGCGCAGCGAGTGGCAGGTCGGGTGGTAGGTGACCCGGTGCGGGTAGTAGGCGCCCACGTCCTCCACTCCCAGCACGTCCACCAGCAGCTCCGAGAGCTCGTAGGTGCGCTCCGAGACGGCCTCGGCGCGCCGCGCCAACGCCGGGTCGCCAGCGCCGCGCGCGACCATCGCGTGCTGGTGGCGCACCGACCCGACGCACGACCCGGACGGCGCCACGATCACGTCGTAGGGCTCGAACACGTCCACGTGGTGGCGCACCAACGGCAGGGCCTCCCGCTGGTAGCCGGTGTTGACGTGCATCTGCCCGCAGCAGGTCTGCTCCGCGGGGAACTCCACCTCGTGCCCCAACCGCTCCAGCAGCGCCACCGTGGCCTTGCCGACCTCGGGGAACACGGCGTCGGCGAGGCAGGTGACGAACAGCGCGATCCTCATGCGACTCCGTTCAACGGTCGGAGCCGGCTCGACGCCCGCACGACCAGCTCCGGGGTCAGCACCACCTGGCGGTGCTCGTGGGCCGCGCCGCGGTCGCGCGCCTCGGCGATGAGCATCTCCGCGGCGATGCGACCGATGCGGTGGCGGGGTTGGGAGACGGAGGTCAGCGGCACGGCGGCGGCCTCGGCGAACACGATGTCGTCGTAGCCGACGATCGCCAGGTCCTCGGGCACCCGCAGGCCCAGCCGCACGGCCTCCTGCAGCAGGCCCAGCGCCAGCAGGTCGTTGGCGCAGAACGCGGCCGTCGGACGGCGGCTGGCGGGGAGGCCTGCCAGGCGCGCACCGGCCCGTCCGCCTTCGGTGATGTCGAGCGCCGCGGTCTCGAGCACCACGAGGTCGTCGGCGTCGAGGCCGTTCGTGGCGTAGGCCCGGCGGACGCCCGCGATCCGGTCGGCGACCTGCGGCAATGACGACGGCCCTCCGACGAACGCGATGTGGCGGTGGCCTGCGTCGTGCAGGTGCGTCGCGGCCAGCTCCCCGCCCGCCCGGTCATCGACGGAGACCGAGCAGTGGTCGGAGCTGTGCGCGTCCACCATCACGACAGGAGTGCCCCGTCGCGGCAGGAGGGTGAGCCGCTGGTCGCCGCGGTCCACGGGCGTGATGAGCACGCCCTCCACCCGCTGCTGCTCCAGCAGGTCGAGGTAGGCCGACTGGCGGCGCCGGTCCTGCATGGTGTCGCAGAGGAACACCGCGAGCCCCACGGCGTCGGCGGCCTCCTGCACGCCCTGACCGACGTCGGTGAAGAACGGGTTGCGCGTGTCCAGCACGACGTAGGCCAGCGTGCGGCTGCCGCCGCCGCGCAGCTGCCGGGCCGACTCGTTGCGCACGAAGCCGAGCTCGGCGATCGAGGCCAGCACCCGCTTGCGGGTGCGCTCGGCCACCACCTCGGGACGGTTCAGCACGTTCGAGACCGTGCCCAGGGAGACCCGCGCGTGCGCGGCCACGTCCTTCATGCTCGGCGAGCCCGACACGCAGCCCCTCCCTCCGGTGGCCCCTCATCTTGGCGGCGCGGATTGAAACGTGCAAGCCCACGGGTGGAGTCGCGATGTCGTGACTCCACCCAAGGTGCGATCTCGGCCTTGTGAAACGTTATAAACGCCTGCTAGGTTCCTCCCTCAAGCCGCGGCGGCCGAGCGGCTGTTTCGTACCACAGCATGTCCGTCCTCGCTGCGCATCCGGCGTTCGAGGGCAGTCGAGTCCGATCCCGCACACGACGAAGGAGTCAGCATGCGCATTGCCCGTCACGTGAAGGTGGTCGCCGTGCTCGGCGTCGCGGCCACCTTGGCGCTCACCGCGTGCACACAGAAGAGCCAGAGCGGGGGCGGCGAAGGAACCGGCGCGGCGGGCGGCGGCGGCCCGGTGAAGGTCGCCTTCGTGCCGAAGCTACAGGGCGTGCCCTACTTCGAGGCCATGAACGCGGGTGGGCAGAAGGCCGCGGCCGCGCTGGGCAACGTCCAGTGGCTCTACCAGGGCCCGACGCAGGCCGACGCGGCGGCGCAGGCGGACATCGTGCGCTCGTTCATCCAGCAGAAGGTCAACACGCTGATCGTGGCGCCGAACGACCCCGACTCGATGGCGCCGCTGCTGCAGGAGGCCAAGGCGCAGGGGATCCACGTGGCGACCGCCGACACCGACGCGCCCAACTCCGTGCGGGAGGCCTTCGTCAACCAGGCGACGGCCGAGGGCATCGGCCAGTCGCTGACCGACGCGCTGCTCAAGCCGATGGGCGGACAGGGCAAGTACGCGATCGTGTCCTGCGGGCAGACGGCGGAGAACCTCAACTCGTGGATCAAGGTCCAGAAGGACTACACGGCCGCGAAGTACCCGCAGGCGCAGATCGTCGACGTCGTCTACGCGGGTGAGGACCAGGCCAAGGCCACCCAGATGGCGACGGACCTGATGAACGCGCACCCGGACCTGACCGGCCTGGTCGGTGAGTGCACGTCCTCCGCACCCGGTGTGGCCCAGGCGGTGCAGGACGCGAACAAGATCGGCAAGGTGTTCACGGTCGGCCTCGGGACGCCGCAGTCCATGAAGCCGTACCTGACCAAGGGCTCCTCGTCCGCGGCGATCCTGTGGGACGTCGAGAACCTCGGCTACCTGACGGCCTGGACCGGCGCCCAGCTCGCGGAGAACAAGCCGTTTGCCGACACCAACAACGTCAGCGAGTCGCTGTCGGCCATCAAGTACGACCCGGCCACCAAGATGCTGCTCCTCGGCCCGCCGCTGGCGATCACCAAGGACAACGTCGACCAGTTCAACTACTGAGCCGATGACCGACGAGCACGCGCCGCGCCTTGCGATGCGGGGGATCTCCAAGAGCTTCGGCGCCGTCCGCGCGATCCGCAGCGCGGAGATCACCATCCAGGCGGGGCGCGTGCACGCCCTCGTGGGCGAGAACGGCGCAGGCAAGTCCACGATGATCAAGATCCTCTCGGGGGTGGAGCAGGCGGACACCGGGACGATCGCGTTCGAGGGCGCGCCGGTCGACATCGCGTCGACCGGTGACGCCATCGCCCTCGGCATCGCCACCGTCTACCAGGAACCGCAGCTGTTCCCCGAGCTCACCGTCTCGGAGAACATCTTCACCGGCCGCGAGATCCGCAAGGCGGGCCGGGTGGCGTGGGCGGAGCAGAACGCCAAGGTCGTCGAGCTGCTCGAGCTGCTGGGCCTGCCCGCCCGCTACGCCACGGTGCCGGTCGGCGAGCTGTCGATCGCCGAGCAGCAGCAGGTGTCGATCGCCAAGTCCCTCGCGGGCGACGCGAAGGTGCTGATCCTCGACGAGCCGTCGGCCATCCTCACCGATGCCGAGATCGAGGTGCTGTTCACGGTCGTCCGGAGGCTCACCTCCGCGGGCGTCGCCGTCATCTACATCTCCCACCGGCTCGACGAGCTCTTCCGCATCGCCGACGAGGTGACCGTCATGCGCGACGGCCAGACCATCGGCACCTATCGCGATCGCCGACCTCGACGTCCGCAAGATCGCGGAGCTGATGGTCGGCGGGATCCTCTCCGATGAGCGGCCGCACCGCCCGGTTCCCGAAGGTGAGCCGGTGCTCGTCCTCGACCACCTCGGCCGCAGCGGCAAGTTCCACGACGTGGACGTCGCGGTGCGCCGTGGCGAGATCGTCTGTCTCTACGGCCTGGTCGGCTCCGGCGTCTCGGAGATCGCGGCGTGCGTCTACGGGATCGACCGGCCGACCAGCGGGGAGATGCGGCTGTCCGGACGCCGGATCGCGCCGCGGTCGCCGCGGGAGGCGCAGAAGCTGGGCATCGCGCTGCTGCCCGCGAACCGCAAGGTCGAGGGGATGTTCAGCTTCCAGTCCATCGCGTTCAACATCTCCGCGGGCCACCTGAAGCTGCTGTCCCGCTTCGGTGTGCTCGTGGACAGGGCGCGGGAGCGGACGGTCGCCACCGACATGATCAAGCGGCTGGCGGTGCGGACCCCGCACGAGCGGCAGCCGATCAGCGCGATGTCCGGCGGCAACGCGCAGAAGGTCGTCCTGGCCCGCCAGCTCGTCGAGCGGCCCGAGGTGCTCGTACTGGCCGAGCCGACCCAGGGGGTCGATGTCGGGGCGAAGGAGGAGATCCACCGCATCATCACCGAGCTCGCCGACACCGGCACCGCCATCCTCGTCGTCACTTCGGACCTCCCCGAGGCCCTGCGCATCGCGGACCGGCTGCTGGTCGTCCGCGGCGGCACCACCACCGTCGAGTTCGGTCCGGACGCCACACAGGTCGACGTGCTCGCCGCGGCGGCAGGGGCCGACCACGAGGAGGACGACGTCGCATGAGCATCACGACCACCCGTCCCGAGCCGGGCCCGCCCGCGGGCGAGCCGCCGACGCCGGTGCGCGCGCGCAGCCGCATCCTGCCGTCGCCCGTCACCGGTCAGGAGCTGGTGCTGATCGGCGTCATCGCCGCGATCTGGATCGTGCTGGCCTTCAGGACGCCCGCGTTCCTCACGGCGGGCTCGATCCAGCCGCTGCTGGTCGCCACCGCCCCGATCGCGCTGATCGGCGTCGGGATGACGATCATCATCATCACCGGCGGCATCGACGTCTCGGTCGGCGCGGCGATCATGGTCTGCTCCGTGCTGACCGCCAAGGCGCTCGTCGGCGGGATGTCGGCGCCCCTGGCCGTGCTCCTGTCGGTCGTCGTCGGCGGCGTCCTCGGCGCGGTGAACGGGCTGCTGATCGCCTACGGCCGCGTACACGCGATCATCATCACGTTCGGCACCGCGAACCTGTTCCTCTTCCTCGGGCTGCAGGTCTTCGGCTCGCGCACCGTCAACGGCATCCCGTCGACGTTCGAGGTCTTCGGCCGCGGTGACGAGGGGCGCACGTTCGGGGTCCCGCACGCGTTCGCCATCACGGTGATCGTCACGGCGCTCGCGTGGTGGTACCTGCGGCACACTGCGGGCGGGCGCCACTTCTACGCGATCGGCGGGGACGCCCATGCCGCGCGCCTGGCGGGGGTCCGGGTCCAGCGCCGCACCCTGCTGGCCTACCTCGCCACCGGCCTGCTGGTCGGGCTCGGCTCGTGCTTCGTGATCGCCCAGGGGACCTCGACGCTCGACCAGTCGGTGGGCACAGGGAAGGAGCTCGCGGTGATCGCCGCCGTCGTGATCGGCGGCACCTCGATCATGGGTGGCCGCGGGTCGGTGCTGGGCACGCTGCTGGGCGCGCTGCTCGTCCAGTCCGTCACCTCGGGGGTCACCCAGCTGGGCTGGAGCTCGCAGCTGTCGGACCTCTTCGTCGGGATCTTCATCATCGTGGCGGTCGGCACCGACCTGCTGCGGGCACGCACCCGGAGGACGACGTGACCACCGTGTCGGCACCGACGCCCACGAAGACGCCGAACGGCGAGGCGACCGAAAGCCTGGGGGCGCGTGCGCTTCGCGTATTGCTCACGCAGCGGACCGCGCTGCTCGCCGTCCTGATCGTCGTGGTCGTCGTCTGGTTCTTCGTCCTGGACGCCGGGGGCTACCTCACCGCGTCCTACAACTTCGACTACATGTCGGCCAGCCTCATCAACGCCGTCCCGCTCGCGATGCTCGGCCTGGCGGAGCTGCTGGTCATCCTGTCCGGTCGCGGCGGGATCGACCTCTCCGTCGGCGCGATCGTCTCGCTGTCGGGGATGGTCTTCGGGTTCGCCTACGGCGAGTGGGGATGGCCGCTCTGGCTGGCGATCGTCGTGACGGCGCTGTTCGGCGCGCTCTGCGGAGCCCTGAACGGCTTCCTCGTGGCCTACGTCGGGTTCCCGGCGCTGATCGCCACGCTGGCGACCTTCTACGCCTACAAGTCCCTGGCGATCGTGATCAACGACCAGAGCCCGATCAGCACCCCGCCGATCCAGAGCCTGTTCTCGATCACCCGCTCGGTGGAGCTGCCGCTGTTCGGGCAGTACGTCCCCGACGTGCCGCTGGGCCTGTTCACGTTCCTGGTCCCGACGGTCGTGCTGGTCTGGCTGCTGCTGGCCCGCACCACCTACGGGCGCAGGCTCTACGGGACCGGGACGAACGACGTGGCGGCGCGGTGGGCCGGGCTCCCGGTGCGCGGCACCCGTTTCAAGGCCTACACCTACGCAGGCCTCATCTCCGGATTCGTCGCCGTGGTCACCGTGGCGCAGTTCGCCTCCGCCCGGCCGGACGCGGGTGTGTCCGGCAACGGCATGGCGCTGCCCGCGATCACCATCGCCGTCCTCGGCGGCGTGGCGATCACCGGCGGCATCGGGCGGGTCGCGGGCGTCGTGCTCGCCACCCTGCTCATCGTCTGGCTGAACGCCGGGATCCTGCTGGCCTTCGTCGGCAACGAAGGCTCCCAGTTCCAGCTCCTGGCCCTCGGCGCGGTGCTCGTGTTCGCCGCGCTGCTCAACGGGCTCACCATCCGCCGCTACGGCGGAACGCGATAACCACTACCGACCACCCTGGGGATCACACCATGACCGCTCACCCGGAGGCCCTGCGCGGCCTGGATGACTTCACGCATCGAGGTACCGAGCTGGGCGTACGGCAACTCCGGCACCCGGTTCAAGGTGTTCTCGACGCCGGGCGTGCCGCGCAACCCGTTCGAGAAGATCGCCGACGCCGCGCAGGTGCACGCGCTGACCGGGCTGGCGCCCCGGGTGTCGCTGCACATCCCGTGGGACCGGGTCGACGACTACGGCGCGCTCGCCGATGCACGCCAAGGAGCTCGGCGTGCGGATCGGGGCGATCAACTCGAACCTGTTCCAGGACGAGGACTACAAGCTCGGCTCGCTGACCCACGCCGACGCGGCGGATCCGGGCCAAGGCGATCGCGCACCACCTCGACTGCATCGACGTGATGCGCGCGACCGGGTCGACCGACCTGAAGATCTGGCTGCCCGACGGCACCAACTACGCGGGGCAGGACTCGCTGCGGGCGCGCCAGGACCGGCTGGCCGACTCCCTGGCGCAGATCTACGCGGCGCTGGACGAGGACCAGCGGCTGCTGCTGGAGTACAAGTTCTTCGAGCCCTACTTCTACACGATGGACATCCCGGACTGGGGCACGTCGCTGCTGCACTGCCTGGCGCTGGGCGAGCGGGCCAAGGTCGTGCTCGACACCGGGCACCACGCGCCGGGCACGAACATCGAGTTCATCGTGATGCAGCTGCTGCGCCAGCGGCCGGCTCGGCGCGTTCGACTTCAACTCCCGCTTCTACGCCGACGACGACCTGATCGTCGGCTCGGCCGATCCGTTCCAGCTGTTCCGGATCATGGTCGAGATCGTCGCGGTCGGCGCGCACCGCCCGGAGTCGGGGGTGAACTTCATGCTCGACCAGTGCCACAACATCGAGGAGAAGATCCCCGGCCAGATCCGGTCGGTGCTCAACGTGGAGCAGGCGACTGGCCAAGGCGCTGCTGGTCGACGCGGCGGCGCTGGACGCGGCGCAGCAGGCCGGCGACGTGCTCGGCGCGAACGGCGTGCTGATGGACGCCTACGAGACCGACGTGCGCGCCGTCGCTGGCCGACCGGCGCGAGAGCCGTGGCCTGCCGCGTGACCCGATGGCCGCCTATCGCCGAGTCCGGGTACGGCCAGAAGATCGCCGCCGAACGGGTCGGCGGCACCCAGGCCGGCTGGGGCGCCTGCTCCACCGCGCTTGCCCGCACACCGGCCTCGCAGACCCACTGCGCCTCGCAGGGCCGGCTCTGCAGGCGACAACCGGTCTGCGAGGCAGGCCGACGCCGACGATGAGGACTTTCGCGATGACCGTCAACCCGCCGTGGAGGCGCTGATCGCCCGGTCCAACCGGCTCGGCGCCGATCCGCGCAACACCAACTACGCCGGCGGCAACACCTCGGCCAAGGGCACCGAGACCGACCCGGTCACCGGCGAGCCGGTGGAGCTGCTGTGGGTCAAGGGCTCCGGCGGCGACCTGGGCACGCTGACCGAGCCGGGCCTGGCCGTGCTGCGGCTGGACCGGCTGCGTGCGCTGGTCGACGTCTACCCCGGCGTGGAGCGCGAGGACGAGATGGTCGCCGCGTTCGACTACTGCCTGCACGGCAAGGGCGGCGCGGCGCCGTCGATCGACACCGCCATGCACGGCCTGGTCGACGCCGCGCACGTCGACCACCTGCACCCCGACTCCGGGATCGCGCTCGCGACCGCCGCCGACGGGGAGGAGCTGACCCGCGAGTGCTTCGGCGACCGGGTGGTGTGGGTGCCGTGGCGGCGGCCCGGGCTTCCAGCTCGGCCTGGACATCGCCGCGATCAAGGAGGCGAACCCGCAGGCGATCGGCTGCATCCTCGGCGGGCACGGCATCACCGCGTGGGGCGACACCAGCGAGCGAGGCCGAGGCGCAGCTCGCTGGAGATCATCGCGCACCGCGCGAGAGTTCCTCGCCGAGAACGGGTCCGCCGAGCCGTTCGGCCCGGTCGTGCCGGGCTACGAGCCGCTGCCCGAGGCGCGAGCGCCGCGCCAAGGCGGCGGCGCTCGTTCCCGACGATCCGCGGCCTCGCCTCGACCGACCGGCCGCAGGTCGGGCACTACACCGACACGCGACGTGGTGCTGGAGTTCCTCGTCGCGGGAGAAGCTGCGCCGCGCTGGCCGAGCTGGGCACCTCCTGCCCGGACCACTTCCTGCGCACCAAGGTCAAGCCGCTGGTGCTCGACCTGCCCGGCGACCGCGTCCGTCGAGGAGATCATCGCCCGGCTGCGCGGAGCTGCACGAGGCCTACCGGGCCGACTACCGCGGCCTACTACGACGCGCACGCCACGCCCGGACTCGCCCGCCGATGCGCGGCGCCGACCCGGCGATCGTGCTGGTCCCCGGCGTCGGCATGTTCTCCTTCGGCGAGGACAAGCAGACCGCCCGGGTCGCCGGCGAGTTCTACGTCAACGCCATCAACGTGATGCGCGGCGCCGAGTCGGTCTCGCACCTACGCCCCGATCGCCGAGGCGGAGAAGTTCCGCATCGAGTACTGGGCGCTGGAGGAGGCCAAGCTCGCACGGATGCCGAAGCCCAAGCCGCTGGCCACCCGGGTCGCGCTCGTCACCGGCGCCGGCTCCGGGCATCGGCAAGGCGATCGCCCACCGGCTCGCCGCCGAGGGCGCGCTGCGTCGTGGTCGCCGACCTCGACCTGGACAGCGCCGCAGGCGGTCGCCGACGAGCTCGGCGGACGCGGACGTCGCGATCGCGGTGCGGCGCGAACGTCGACCGACGAGGACGCGGTCGCGGCGGCCGTGCGACGCGGCCGTGCTCGCCTTCGGCGGGGTCGACCTGGTCGTCAACAACGCCGGGCTGTCGCATCTCCAAGCCGCTGCTGGAGACCACCGTCGCAGGACTGGGACCTGCAGCACGACGTGATGGCCAAGGGCTCGTTCCTGGTCTCCCGCGAGGCGGCCGCGGGTGATGATCGACCAGGAGCATCGGCGGCGACATCGTCTACATCTCCAGCAAGAACGCGCTGTTCGCCGGCCCGAACAACATCGCCTACTCCGCGACCAAGGCCGACCAGGCCCACCAGGTGCGGCTGCTCGCGGCCGAGCTCGGCGAGCACGGCATCCGGGTCAACGGCATCAACCCCGACGGCGTCGTGCGCGGCTCCGGCATCTTCGCCGGCGGCTGGGGCGCCAACCGCGCCGCCGTCTACGGCGTCGCGGAGGAGGACCTGGGCGCGTACTACGCCCAGCGCACCCTGCTCAAGCGCGAGGTGCTGCCCGAGCACGTCGCCGACGCCGTGTTCGCCCTGACCGGCGGCGACCTGTCGCAGACCACCGGCCTGCACATCCCGGTCGACTCCGGCGTCGCCGCCGCCTTCCTGCGATGAGCGGCGACGCTCGACGCGGCGACCGGGCCGGCCGCGTTCGCCGCGGTCGACCTCGGCGCGTCCAGCGGCCGGGTCATCGTCGGCCGCGTCGGGCCCGGACCAGCTCGAGCTCGACCGAGGTCCACCGGTTCCGCAACGGCCCGGTCCGCGCTGCCCGACGGGCTGCACTGGGACGTCCTGGGCCTCTACCAGCGACGTCCTCGACGGGCTGCGGGCCGCCGTCGCGCGACCGACGGCGCGCTCGTCGGGCTCGGCATCGACTCGTGGGCGGTCGACTACGGCCTGCTCGACGCCCGCGGGGCGCTGCTCGGCAACCCGCGGCACTACCGCGACGACGCGCACCGACGCCGGTGGTCGACGACGTGCACGCGCGTGCTCGACCGCCGACCGGCTCTACGCCGTCAACGGGCCTGCAGTTCCTGCCGTTCAACACCCTCTACCAGCTCGCCGCCGAGGCCGACGCTGCGTCGAAGCCGGATGCGGCGCTGCTGATCCCCGACCTGCTCGGCTACTGGCTGACCGGCAGCCAGGTCGCCGAGCACACCAACGCCTCCACCACCGGCCTGCTCGACGTCCGCACCGGCGACTGGGCCCGACCCGCTGATCGACGGCCTTGGGCCTGCCGCACGGCCTGCTGCCCGACATCCTGCCCGCCGGGCACGGTGCTCGGCGCCGCTCGACACCGGCGATCCGGGCCGAGATCGGCGTCGACGACGAGCTGCCCGTGACCACGGTCGGCTCGCACGACACCGCCTCCGCCGTCGTCGGCGTGCCCGGCCGAGACCGACCGACTTCGCCTACATCTCCTGCGGCACCTGGGGGCTGGTCGGCGTCGAGCTCGACGCGCCCGGTGCTGACCGAGGACAGCCGGCGGGCGAACTTCACCAACGAGCGCGGCGTCGACGGCACGATCCGCTACCTGCGCAACGTCATGGGGCTGTGGCTGCTGTCGGAGTCGATGCGCACCTGGGACCTGCGCGGCACCGACGTCGACCTCGGCGACGTCCTCGTCGCCGCGGCGGCAGCTGCCCGCGGGCGGGCCGCGCGTTCGATCCGAACGACCCCGCGTTCCTGCCGCCCGGCGACATGCCCGCGCGGATCACCGCGGCCTGCCGCGCCGCGACACGGCCGCCGACCGATCCGCGGCCCGCGGCCGTGGTGCGCTGCATCCTCGACAGCCTCGCCGTGGCCTTCGCCGAGGCGGTCACCCAGGCCGAGGAGCTCTCCGGGCAGCCGGTCGAGGTCGTCCACATCGTCGGTGGCGGCGCGCAGAACACGCTGCTGTGCCAGCTCACCGCCGACGCCGCCCGGCGGCCGGTGGTCGCCGGACCGGTCGAGGCCACCGCGCTGGGCAACCTGCTGGTGCAGGCCCGCACCCACGGCGTCCTCGCGGGCGACCTCGCCGCGCTCCGGAAACGGGTCCGGGCCGCCGCGCGCCTGCAGCGCTACCAGCCGAGGACCTGAGCGCCATGCCCCGCTACTGCTTCCCGCTCCAGGTCCGGCCACCTATCGCCATCTCACCGTCGCGCCGGCAGCCATAATCGCGAAATCGGGTCTGAGTTCGGCCATTCGAGTGCCGATCTGGTCAGGAATGCGTGTCCACCTTGAAATGCAACAGCTCCTGACGTCTTGTTTGGCTGTCGGGCAGACATCGAAATGAATCGGGCTGCGCTGGGGCTGTTCCGGTCGGTCGCCCTGGTGGTATGCCTGATGCGCACGGACGTCACCCAGGGCTTCGCGGGCGCCGTGTTCGGTGTCGGCAGGGTGTCCGGCGTAACGGGGGACCTCAGGTGACAAGCATCAGCGGGAGCAGGTTGACCGCGGTGCTTCCTGGTCTCGGCCAGTTCCGGGAGTACCGGCGCGGCTGGTTGCGTGGCGACCTCCTGGCAGGCCTTACCGTCGCCGCCTACCTGGTCCCGCAGGTGATGGCCTACGCCGAGGTGGCGGGTTTGTCGCCGGTGGTCGGGCTGTGGGCCGCCATGGGACCGCTTGCGGTCTACGCCCTGCTCGGGTCGTCCCGGCAGCTGTCGATCGGGCCGGAGTCGACGACCGCGCTGATGACCGCGGTGGTGTTGATGCCGATCGCCGCAGGCGATCCGGTCCGGTATGCCAGGTTGGCCGCCACGCTGGCCCTGCTGGTCGGCGGGCTCTGCCTGCTGGGGAGATTGGCCCGCCTCGGCTTCCTCGCCGATCTGCTGTCCAAGCCCGTCCTGGTCGGCTACATGGCAGGCGTCGCCGTCATCATGATCTCCGGGCAGCTGGGGAAGATCACCGGCGTCAAGGTCGACGGGGACGAGTTCGTCCCCCAGATCGCGTCGTTCCTCAGTCGGCTCGACCAGCTGCACTGGCCCACCGTCATTCTGGCCACGGCACTGGTGGTGTTGCTGTTCACCCTGCAGCGATGGGTACCCCGATTGCCAGGACCGCTCATCACGGTCGCCCTGGCGACCGCGGTGGTGGCGCTGTTCTCGCTGCAGGACTACGGGATCCTGGTGGTCGGAGCCGTCCCGGTCGGCCTGCCGACCCCGGCCATCCCCTCCCTGAGCATCGCCGACCTGCAGCTGTTGATCGTGCCGGCAATCGGCGTCTCATTTGTGGCGTACACCGACAACGTGCTCACCGGAAGAGCTTTTGCCCTGAAGGCAGGCCAACCGATCGATGCCAACCAGGAATGGACCGCGCTCGCCGGAGCGAACATCTCCGCGTCGCTTCTCCACGGGTTTCCGGTCAGCTCCAGCGGTAGCCGGACCGCACTCGGCGCTGCGCTGGGCAGCCGGACCCAGCTGTACTCCCTGGTCGCGTTGCTGCTGGTGGTGTCGACCCTGGTGGTGGCCGGTCCGCTGTTGGCGGGATTCCCGAAGGCTGCCCTCGGCGCCCTGGTGATCTTCGCGGCGGTACGACTGATCGATGTCGGGGAGCTGCGCCGGTTCGCCGGGTTCCGGCGCAGCGAGTTGCTGCTGGCCGTCATGACCACTATCGCGGTGCTGGGTGTCGGCGTTCTCGACGGCGTGTTGGCGGCCGTGGCCCTGTCGGTCATCGATCTGCTGCGCAGGCTCGGTCACCCACACGACGGAATCCTCGGGTACGTGCCGGGAATCGCCGGGATGCACGACGTCGACGATTACCCGCTGGCTCGCCAGGTTCCCGGCCTGGTCGTCTACCGCTACGACTCCCCGCTGTACTTCGCCAACGCGGAGGACTTCCGCGAACGGGCCCTGAAAGTGCTCGACGACGCCGAGGACACCGTGAACCGTACCGGCGAGCCCTGCGGCCTGCCGCACCCCGTCGAGTGGTTCGTGCTGAACGCCGAGGCCAATGTGGAGATCGACATCACCTCAGCCGACGCACTCGACGAACTCCGCAACGAGCTGCAGCGACGCGGGTTCACCTTCGCGATGGCCCGGGTGAAGCAGGACCTCCGCGACGACCTGGTCCGTGCCGGCCTGGTGGACAGGATCGGCGTCGACTTGATCTTCCCCACGCTGCCGACTGCTGTCGGGGCCTACCTGGACTGGTATCGAGAACGGCACGGTGCGCTGCCGCCGGGGGTACGGGGCATCACCCCGCCTGCGGACCCGATGGAACCCCCGAAGGACTCCCGGCCTGCCTGACCCCGGTACTCCACGTCGAGCACCACAGCGCCCGAGCGGTCATGTGTGAACGACGGCGGTTTGATCACCCTGCGGACAACAGCCGCGCACAGCACGTCAGCGTGGGCCGCCGCCACGCCTGCGTCGCGTCCTGCTCCTTGTCCCGCCAGTCGCGTTACTTCTGCTGCTCGCCTCGATCGCCCGCCGCGATCCTGGCCAGTGACTCCAGCCTGATCTGCTCATCACCCTGGCGATGCGGTCGATAGGGCTTCAGGGGACCGGTTGGCGCGCGGCCCGCTGCTGAGCTGCCCGCCAGGGCCCGCGCGTGGGCGAGCCTGCGCACGCCTGCGAGCTGAGCCGGGGTGCCCAGCATGATGAGCACCGAGCCGGGCTCGATCGGCGTTGCCTGATCGGGGTTCGCCAGGAAGCGGCCGTCCGGCGTGTGGAGGGCCAGCAGAAGCGCGCCTGTGCGCCCGGACAACGCGCTGTCCCGCAGCGTCTGGCCTTGCAGCGGCGATCGGGCTCCGATCTCAATCTGCTCAAGCCGGTAATCGAGTTCGTCATCGTGCATCACGACGTCGAGGAAGTCGGCGACATGGGGCTGCAGCGCGAACGCTGCCATCCTCCGTCCGCCCATCATCTGCGGATTCACCACCCGATCGGCCCCCGCTCGCACCAGCTTGGCCATCGACGACTCATCCCGAACACGGGCGATGATGACCATGTCAGGGCGCAGCGCGCGCGCGGACAGGGTGACGAAGACGTTGTCGGCGTCGGTGTCGAGGGCCGTGATCAGGGCATAGGCGCGGTCGATCCCGGCCGCCGCGAGGACTTTGTCATCGGTGACGTCACCGAGCACGTGCAGCTCGTCGACGCCCGCCAACCGGGCGGGGTCGCGATCCACGGCGACGATCGGCAGGCCTGCATCCCGCAGGTACTGCCTGCAGGAGGTGCCGACCCGACCCCAGCCGCACACGATCACGTGCCCGCTCGTCCGGCTGATCGCGCGGTCCATGCGCCGCCTCCCTAGGTGCGTACGTAGGTCGCCCTCGATGAATCCCTCCAACACCGCACCCAGGGCGTAGAGCGCGGTTCCGACCCCGACGAGGATCAGGGCGATGGTGAAGACCTGGCCCGCCGGGTCGAGCGGTTGGACCTCGCGGAAGCCGACCGTCGTGACCGTGGTGACCGTCTGGTAGAGCGCGTCGAGAAATCCGAAGCCGAGCAGCATGTAGCCTGCGGTCCCGATCGTCAGTACGACACCGAGCGCCGCCACCGCGTACCGGATCCGGGGTACTCGCTCCATGGGGCAATCCTCGGGTAGCCGACCCCCCTCGGTCGCGGGGACTCCGGCCCTGATATTCGGACGAAGGTCACCCGGTCGGCTCCGCGCCTGCCGTCAGGCCTGCGACAGGGCGGAGCGACGCCGACCAGCACGGCGAGTGCGCAGCGATGACGGCGTAGCCGTGCGGGTCCCGGGCCGCAGCCCCTGCGACCCCGGGGATCCGTGCGCCGGTGGGCTTGCTCATCAGATCGCCCGTTCGCGCGCGCCCGAGCGAAGGGGCGGCGGGTGGTACGGCGGGTCGGGCTTACCCCGGCCACCGGGATGGCCGCGGCGCGCACCACGGTCCTGCGGTGGCACTGCGAACCGCAGGCCATTGTGCTGAACGGGCGATGAACGCCCGATGAACGCAGGCTTGCGAGAGGATGACGGTCGCGACCTTGGACCCGTGCCAGGTCGGCTTCGGGCCACCACCATGGTCGGGCAACACCCGCGGGGTACCGACGACGAGAAGGACGCTATGCGCTGGCTGGCGTGCACCGCGGCAGAGGCGGTCGCCTGATGCTCTTCCCTACCATTTCGGCCTACCTTCGGCGCCGGATTCCCATCTTCACCTGGCTTCCCGCGTATCACCGCAAGCTGTTGCGCCCTGACCTGACCGCAGGCATGGTCCTCGCGGCGCTGGCTGTTCCACAGGCGCTGGGCTATGCGGCCATCGCCGGGGTCCCGGTCCAGATCGGGCTGTACGCCGTGCCGGTCGCCCTCGTCGCGTACGCGATCTTCGGCAGCTCTCGCCAGCTGGTCCTCGGCCCCGTCTCGACGGTGTCGGTGCTGTCCGGGTCGTTGGTGGCAGCGCTGAAGCCGGTCGACGTGAGCCAGGCCGTTCTCTACACGACGGCCGTGTCAGTCGCGGCAGGCATTGTGTTGATCATCGCGGCTCAGGTCCGGATCGGCTGGATCGCGGAGTTCTTGTCGAAGCCCATCGTCACCGGATTCGTGCTCGGCCTGACCGTGTTGGTGATCATCGGCGAGCTGCCCAACCTGACCGGCATCCCGGTCAGCGCCGCCGACGTGCTGGGCCGCATCGAGGCGCTGGCTTTCGGGCTGAACGAGATCAATCCGCTGACGGCCGCGATCGGCTTCGGAGCGCTGGCGATCTTGATGCTGGGCTCCAAGTTCGTGCCGAAGGTGCCCTGGTCGCTGGTGATCCTTCTGGTCGGGCTGATCGCCTCGGCCGTCCTCATGCTCCCCGAGCGCGGCGTCGCTGTCGTCGGCGCCGTGCCCGCGGGTCTGCCGGGCCTGCAGGTGCCGCTGATCCCGGTCGACAAGATTACCGACGTCCTGTTCGCCGGAGCGGCCCTCGGCTTCGTCGGGCTGGCCGAAGGCCTGAGCGCCGCCCGGCTCTTTGCCGTCAAGGGCGGCTACCGGGTGGACACCGATCAGGAGCTGATGGCCGCGGGCGTCGGTTGCCTCGGCTCCGGGTTGGTCGGCGGGTTGGCGGTGGCGGGCAGCCTCTCCAAGACCGCGGCCTCCGACCGCGCGGGCGGCAAGACGCAGGTCGTCGGGCTCACCGCCGCGGTGTTGTCGTTGGCGGTCATCGCGTTCCTGGCGCCCGCGCTGGCCGGGCTGCCCAAAGCCGTGTTGGCCGCGATCGTGGTGAACGCCGTCTGGGGCCTGATCGACATTGCCGCCATGCGCCGCTATCGCGTCATGCGCCACAACGACTTCATCGCCGCCTCAGCGGCCGCCGTCGGAGTCCTCGTGGCCGGACCGCTGCTCGGGCTGCTCTTCGCGATCGGACTGTCGATCCTCGGTCTGGTGTTCCGCTCCAGCCGGGTCACCGTCGACACGATGGGCAAGGTCCCGGGCGAGAAGGCATCCTGGGGTGCACTGGAGAACCACCCGGAGCGCAGAACCATTGCCGGAGTGTTGATCCTGCGGATCAACGAGTCGTTGTTCTGGGTCAACGCGACCCGAGCGCAGGACCGGATCCTGGCGCTGGTCGACCAGCATCCGGACCGGAAGGCCATCGTGCTGGATCTCGAGTCCAGCGATCAGCTCGACGTGACGAGCGCGGACCAGCTCGGCCTCCTGCTCGATCAGTTGCACGACCGGGGCGTCGACCTCTACCTGGTTCATGTCCGCTTCCGGGTCCGGGCCGTGCTGCGGCGCACCGGTGTCCGTGAACTGATCGGCGAGGACCACATCTGGCACAGCATCAGCCAGGGCGTCCGCGCCGCCCGCGACCAGCACGGCCTCCGCCATGTTGCCGCCGACGTCCCCGACGCCAGCGCCGAGCTCGACGCCGAGGCCGGCGAGCCGGAGGTCATCGTTGTGAGCACAACCAGTGAGCACGAGGAGGCCGACCGCGACGAGCCTGCGCGATGACACACGCACGACGAGGGCGCGGTGCTACCGACAGGTGGGTGCGGCTTCGTCGATTCGCAGGTCCACGGGGTTGGTGATGACCACTCACCGCCGCGTCCTTCGCGCGCCTTGCCTGCGCCTCCCTCTCGCTTCGCTCTTGACGATGACAAGGACGAGTGGTCTGAAGCTACGCCGGAGGTCCCCGCTCGCGGGACCGGACGGCCTATCCCGGCAGGCGCGATCCTCCTCGACACTGGGAGCGACGGCCGGACGCGACCGCGCCCGGCCGCGCCGAGGCTAGGAGCATGTCGTGACAACGTCGGCCCCCCGAGGGCAGAACGCCGCACCCGGGTCCACCACCGGGCCGGGCGGCCCCGGGTTGATGTTGGCGACCGCCCCTGTTCACCGCGACCGTCCTCCGCGAACGCACCCGGAGCAAGGCCACGGCAGCACACCGATGATGTCCCTGGTCGTGACCTGGCTGATGATGAACCCATTCGGCGTAGTCGCCCGAGCGGGTGCGCGCGGAGACTTCGTCCGGGTTTCCGACGGTCGCGCCACCGTCTACCTGTTGCCGGACGAGTTCGACGACGCCGACGAGCGTAGGTTGCGTTGGCTGTTGGCCCGGCAGCCCACGCGACCGTCCTGATTCGACCCTTCAGGTGGCCACCTGCGTCGTCGCCCGGGCCCCACTGCGCCCCCCGTTTCCCCTGAGGAAAGCCGTGCTTGCGGCCTCCGACGTCCCGGCGTTGTCGGGGGTGACGACCCATCTGGACCAGGCGCGGGGGCGCGGCGCCGGCTCGTTGCCGAATGGAGGCCCGGTTGTTCACCTGCCGTTTGCCCATCGGTTCCCAGATGAGGGCCGGTTGTTCACCTGCCGTTCACCGACCGTTCGTAGCGTCCGATCCTCATCCGGAGCCGGTGACGGGCTCATCGGTATCGATCTGGACCCGAGGACGGGCTCATGGATATCTCGGTCATCGTCGTCGTGGTCATCGTGACCGCGTTGGCGTTCGACTTCACCAACGGCTTCCACGACACGGCCAACGCCATGGCCACCTCGATCGCGACCGGGGCGCTGAAGCCACGCACGCGGTGCTCATCGCGGGCATCCTCAACCTCGTCGGCGCGTTCCTCTCGGTCCAGGTCGCGAAGACGATCTCCAGCGGGCTGGTGGACGACACGACAGATCACCCCGACGGTGATCTTCGCCGGGCCTGGTCGGCGCGATCGTGTGGAACCTGCGTGACCTGGCTGGTCGGGCTGCCCTCCAGCTCGTCGCACGCCCTGATCGGCGGCCTGATCGGCGCCACCTGGGTGGCCGCGGGCGCCGACGCGGTGAACTTCGCCGGCGTGATCGGCAAGGTGCTGCTGCCCGCCGTGCTGTCGCCGATCATCGCCGGGCTCATCGCGCTGATCGCGACCTACCTCGCCTACCGGATCACCGCGCGCGGCCGCGGACGGCACCGTCAAGAAGGGCTTCAAGCTCGGCCAGATCGTCTCGGCCTCGATGGTCTCGCTCGCCCACGGCACCAACGACGCCCAGAAGACGATGGGCATCATCACGCTCACCCTGATCACCGCCGGCGCGCTGCCCGCCGACGCGGGCCCACCGTTCTGGGTCATCCTCTCCTCGGGTCTGGCGATCGCGCTCGGCACCTATGCTGGGTGGGTGGCGGATCATCCAGACCCTCGGCAAGCGCGTCAGCGACGATCGAGACGCCGCAGGGCTTCGCCGCCGAGACCAGCAGCGCCACCGTCATCCTCGCCTCCTCACACCTCGGCTTCCCGCTGTCCACCACCCAGGTCGCCACCGGCTCGATCTTCGGCGCCGGGGCGGCTCGCGAGGCCGGCCTCCGTGCACTGGGGCATCGGCGGGCCAGATCGCCATCGCGTGGCTGCTGACGCTGCCCGCGGCCGCGGTCATTCGGCGCCGTCGCCGCCTGGGTGGCGGACACCGGCCCGGTCGGCACGATCATCGTGGCCCTCGTGCTGATCGGCCTCGCGGGCGGCATCTACGCCCTGTCGCGTCGTCGCCCGGTCACCGCCGACAACGTCAACGACCTGCCCGCGCCGTCGCCGCCGGCGACATGCGGCCTGAGCGGAGGACGCCACATGACCATCAACTGGGGAGCGCTCGGGGTCGTCGCGGTGGTCTCGCTCGTCATCGGCGTGCTGGTCGTGGTGCTGGTGTCGTTGGCCCTGGTCGGGCTCTCCGCCCGCGAGCCCGACCAACCGGGCGAGCCTGCCGACGAGGCACTCGTCATCGCTCGCACCGGGAGCGGCCTGTCCCGCGCCGCGGGCACGGTGATGGCGGCGGTCTGCCTTCTCGGCGCGGCCGCGATCGTCCTCTACGGGCTCTACCTGATGTGGAAGTGAGAGACCGCCGCACCAGGGACGTCGGAGGGGTAGGTCCGCGAGCCGTTTGGCGCGGTTGGCGAACCGGTCGCGATAGGTCGTGGCACTGAGCCCGAAGTGGGCCTTGAAGCGCCGTCCCGGACGGCGTGACGGCGCTCCTGCGGCTGCCCGGCGTCGCCGACGCGGAGCTCGGCACGGGCGACCACCACGCCACGGTCGACTACCGCGTGCCTGCTCCCTGAGACTGGGGGAGTGGCGCGGTCCCAGAGCGGGGAGTCGGTGCTCCAGCGCGTCGTGCGCATCCTGGCGGCGTTCACCCCGGAGACGTCGGCGCTGACGGTCACCGCGATCGCCCGCCGCAGCGGGCTGCCGCAGGCGACCGCCTCACGCCTCGTCGCCGAGATGGTCGCGCTCGGCCTGCTGTCCCGCGAGCCCGGCGGCCGGGTGCGGGTCGGGGTGCGGCTGTGGGAGCTGGCGCAGCGGGCCGCGCCGACGTTGCAGCTGCGCGAGGCGGCCATGCCGTTCATGGAGGACCTGCACGGCGTGGTCGGCCACAGCGTCCAGCTCGGCGTGCTGGACGGCGACGAGGTGCTGTTCGTCGAGCGGCTGGCCGCGCCGGACGCGGTCATCAACATCACCCGGATCGCGGGGCGGCTGCCGCTGCACGCCTCCTCGTCGGGCCTGGTGCTGCTCGCGCACGCCGACCGTGAGCGGCAGGAGCGGATCCTCGCCGCGCCGATGCGTCGCTACACGGCCGACACCATCACCACCCCCCAGCGCCTGCGCGGGGTGCTGGCCGACGTCCGCCGCCGCCAGTTCGTCCTGTGCCCCGGCCACATCGACCCCGCGGCGTGCGGCATCGCCGTGCCGCTGCGCGACCCGGACGGGGCGGTGATCGCGGCGCTGTCGGTGATCGTGCCCAACGACGAGCACGCCCGCGAGCACCTCCCGGCCCTGCTGATGGCGGCCCGCGGGATCAGCGGAACCCTCGCCGCGCCCCGTTGGCATCCATTGAATGAGAACCGGGGTTCCGACGAGGCGCGCTGATCCGGACCCTCCTGTCCTACGGCCGAGAGCAGAGAGGGGCGCGCGGTGACCGGGACACCCCATGTCGTGACGTTGCAGGTGCAGGCGAAGACCGCCGAGGCCGACGACGTCGTCACGCTGACGCTGGCCGACCCGGCCGGGCGCAGGCTGCCGGACTGGGCGCCGGGCGCGCACGTCGACCTCGTGCTGCCGAACGGCCTGACGCGCCAGTACTCGCTGTGCGGCGACCGGTGGGACGCCTACCGCTACCGGGTCGGCGTGCTGCGGGAGCCCGTCGGGCGCGGCGGCTCGGCCTACGTACACGACGAGCTGCAGACCGGTCAGACCGGTCGGGGTCGGCGGCCCGCGGAACAACTTCCCGCTCGTGCCGTCGCAGCGCTACCTGTTCGTCGCGGGCGGCATCGGGATCACCCCGCTCCTGCCGATGCTGCACCAGGCCGATCTCGTCGGCGCGGAGTGGGAGCTGCTCTACGGCGGCCGCAGCCGCGCCTCGATGGCGTTCCTCGACGAGCTCGCGGCCTACGGCGACCGGGTGCGGATCGTCCCGCAGGACGAGTGCGGGCTGCTGCCGCTGGCCGCCTTCCTCGGCGAGCCGCGGCCGGACACCGCGCGTCTACTGCTGCGGACCCGCCCCGCTGCTCGCCGCGATCGAGGCGGCGTGCGCGCCCTGGCCGCGCGCACCGCTGCGCACCGAGCGGTTCGTCGCCCGCGGAGCAGGCCGCCCCGGTGCGCGACGGGGCCGTTCGACGTCGAGCTGCGCCCGCACCGGCGCGCACGGTGACCGTCACCGCCGGAGCGCACGGTGCTCGACGCCGTGCGCGCGGCGGGCGTCGACGTCCTGTCGTCCTGCCGCCAGGGCACCTGCGGCACCTGCGAGACCACCGTCCTGGACGGCGTCCCCGACCACCGCGACTCGCTGCTCGACGACGACGAGCGCGCCGCGGGCGACTGCATGTTCATCTGCGTCTCCCGCTCCTGCACCGACCGCCTGGTCCTCGACCTGTGAGCGGCGCACCGACCTGACCACCGCACCGTGACCGCTGCCCACCCACGGACGCCGACCCCTTCAGCCACGAGATCCTGGAGGACCCGGCTGCCGTTCCACGCCGAGCTGCGCGACGCCGGGCCGGTCGTCTACCTGACCAGGTACGACGTCTACGCGTTCGCCCGCTACGAGCAGGTGCACGCCGCGCTGGTCGACTGGCAGGGCTTCCAGTCCGGCGCCGGCGTCGGGCCTGTCGCAACTTCCGGTACGAGAAGCCGTGGCGCCCGCCGAGCCTGCTGCTGGAGGCCGACCCGCCGCACCACGACGCGCCGCGCCGGGTGCTGGCGAAGATCCTCGGCCCGCGATCGCTGCGCCGGCTGCGGGAGCGGCTGGCTCGCCGACGCGCGAGGACCTGGTCGACGACCTCCTCGACGACGCGGTCGGCGGACGCTCGAGCTCGACGCCGTGCCGCAGCTCGCCGAGGCGTTCCCGCTGCGGGTCTTCCCCGACGCGGTCGGCATCCCGAAGGCCGGGCCGGGAGAACCTGCTGCCCTACGGCGACCACCTGTTCAACGCCTTCGGCCCGACCAACGACCTGGTCGAGAAGGGTGCCCCGCGGGTCGCCGAGCTCGTCGGGGTGGGTCAACGCCCAGTGCGCGCGCGACGTGCTCGACCCCGGACGGGTTCGGCGCCGCAGATCTGGGCCGCCGTCCGACCGCGGCGACATCACCCCCGCAGCAGGCCCCGCTGGTCGTCCGGTCCCTGCTCTCGGCCGGGGTCGACACCACCGTGCACGGCCTCGCGCGCCGTGCTCTACGGCCTCGCGACGCACCCCGACCAGTGGCGGCGGCTGCGCGCCGAGCCCACGCTGGCGCGTGTCGCGTTCGACGAGGCGGTCCGCTGGGAGTCGCCGGTGCAGACGTTCTTCCGCACCGCGACCACCGACGTCCGGGTCGGCGACCACGTCGTCCCGGACGGCCGGAAGATCCTGATGTTCCTCGGCGCGGCCAACCGCGACCCCCGCCGCTGGGACGACCCGGACGCGTTCGACCTCGCCCGCGACCCCTCGGGGCACGTCGGGTTTCGGCATGGGCCTGCACCAGTGCGTCGGCCAGCACGTCGCCCGCCTCGAGGCCGAGGCCCTGCTCACCGCGCTGGCCCGCCGGGTCAGCGATATCGGGCTCGCCGGGCCCACGCGGCGCCACCACAACAACACCCTGCGCGCCTGGGCGTCGATCCCGATCCGCCTGCGTATCCGCTGACCGGCGAGGATGAGCCCATGAGAACCGAGGTCGCGATCGTCGGCGCAGGCCCCGCCGGTCTCCTGCTCTCGCACCTCCTCGCCCAGGACGGGATCGAGTCGGTCGTGGTCGAGTCCCGGACCCGGGAGTACGTCGAGTCGCGCATCCGGGCCGGGATCCTGGAGCAGCTCCAGCGTCGACCTGCTGACCGCGGTCGGCCTCGGCGACGGGACTCGCGGCCGTCGGCGACGAGCACCGCGGCATCTACCTGCAGTGGCCCGCGCGAGCGCCACCACCTCGACTTCGTCGACCTCGTCGGGCGCAGCGTCTCGGTCTACGGGCAGACCGACGTGCAGAAGGACCTCGGCCGGGCCCGGCGAGGCGGCGGGTCAGGACGATCCACTACGGAACCGCCGACGCCGCGCTGCACGACCTGGACACCGACCACCCGTCCGTCACCTTCCCGACGCCGACGGGCGCGAGCAGCGGATCGACGGCCGACGTCGTCGTCGGCTGCGACGGCTCGTTCGGGCCGAGCCGGGCGGCCATGCCCGTGGCCACACGCGAGACCTGGGAGCGGATCTACCCGTACTCCTGGCTGGGGATCCTCGCCGACGTGGCGCCCTCGACCGACGAGCTCATCTACGCCTGGCACCCCGACGGGTTCGCGCTGCACTCCATGCGTTCGGCGACGGTCAGCCGCCTCTACCTGCAGGTGCCGCCGGACGCCGACGTCGCCGAATGGTCCGACCAGCGCATCTGGGACGCAGCTCGCCGTGCGCCTCGGCCACGGCCAGAACGGCTGGGCGCTCACCCCCGGCCCGATCACCGACAAGAGCGTGCTGCCGATGCGCAGCTTCGTCCAGTCGCCGATGCGCTACGGCCGCCTGTTCCTCGCCGGCGACGCCGCCCACATCGTGCCGCCGACCGGCGCCAAGGGCCTCAACCTCGCCGTCGCCGACGTCGCGCTGCTCGCGCCGGCGCTCGTGGCCCTGCTGCGCGACAACGACCCGGGCCCGGCCGACCGCTACTCCGACACCGCACTGCGCCGGGTCTGGCGCTGCACCCACTTCTCCTGGTGGATGACGACCATGCTGCACACCAGCGGCGACCCCTTCGACCGCCAGCTCCAGCTCTCCCAGCTCCGGTGGGTCTCCTCCAGCGAGGCGGGCGGCACCGGCCTGGCCGAGAACTACGCCGGGCCTCCCGATCGGCTTCTGAACCAGGCGGGCCCTGGGGAGCAACGCGCCTGCCGCGCGACCGACCGGGGATCGGTCGCGCGGCAGGCCCGTCGCTCAGTAACCCCCGGCGCCACCCCCCGTACCTGCGGCGCCGATGGTGAGGTGGGTCTCCATGCCCTTGGCACGGTGGCCGTCAACGGGGCAGTACATGTCCAGGTCGCCCGTCTGCAGGGTCACGGGCAGGTCGGTCGAGGCGCCCGGTTGCACGACCGTGCTCTTCTGGTCCGAGACGCCCGCGCCGTCCAGCTCGACGGCGTGGGGATACTTGCCCGCGTTGACGGCGTGGAAGACATAGGCGCCCGCCGCGGTCGGCGGGTGGTCGAGCGCGAACGCGAACTCCGTCATCGTCACGGTGATCCTCTGCGGCGCGCCGCCGGACGCGGCCGGGGCGGCGCCGGAGGCGGCGGGGGACCCGCAGGCCGCGGTGAGTGCGGCGGCGCAGGCCAGCGCGAATAATGCGGGGGTGGCCTGCGTACGGATCGAGCGGACGGCCATCGCGGGGCTCCCGTTGGTCCGTGGGTGGTGCGAGCAGTACGGCGCCGGGCGGGCCCGGGATCACCGGCGCGGGCTTCGTGATGCGATCGTGACCTGACGGGGGCGATCCGGCGGGTCGGTCCGGTCGTAAAGGGGGTGTGGCCGTGTGGGGTCGAAGCAGTGACGAGGTCAGCGACGACCTCCTGCTCAGCGGCCTGGCTGCGGGTGACCCCCGGTCGTCGGTAGCGTTCGTGCGGCGGTTCCAGGGCGCGGTGTTCGGCATCGCCGTCGCGGTGGTCGGCGACGGGCGGCTCGCCGAGGACGTCGCGCAGCAGGCCTTCGAGCGGGCGTGGCGGCACGCCACGGTCTACGACCCGCGACGCGGCTCGGTCCGCGCCTGGCTGGGCACGATCACGCACAATCTGGCCGTGGACGCCGTTCGGGCCCGGCGGCCGACGCCGATGGATCCACGGAGCCTCGATCCCCTGGTGGACGCCGTCACGACCACGCCGGAGCGGGCCGCGCTGGTCGGCGAGTCCTGGGCGATGCTGCGGTCGGCGATCCGCGCGTTGCCGCCCGCACAGGCCAGGGCGCTGGTGATGGCCGCCCTGCGGGGGATGACGGCGGCGCAGGTCGCCGCGGCGGAGGGCATCCCGGTGGGCACGGCGAAGTCGCGGATCCGCGCGGCCCTGCGCAGCGTGCGGGACACGGTCGCAGAGCAGGAGGCCGATCGTGGTTAGGCCGGACTGCGCCGCGTGCCGCGAGCTGGCGCCCGAGCTCGCGCTGGGACTGCTGGCAGGCGAGGAGCGCGCCGCCGCGTTGGCCCACCTGCAGGGATGTGAGGGTTGCCGCGACGACGTCGCCGCACTGACCGCGCTCCACGAACGGATGTGTGCGCTGGTTCCGCCGGTGGATCCGCCTGCCGGGTTCGAGTCCCGGGTGCTCACCCGCTTCACCGACGCAGGCCAGCCGCGCCCGTCCGGCGCGGGCGGGCGCCGCCGACGGATGGCGTGGGTGGCGGCCGCCGTCCTGGCCGTCGGCGTGGCGTTCGCGGGTGGTTGGATGGGCGGCTCCGGAATGCACGCGCCCGCGCTGGCGCAACCCCGGCTGCTGGCCGTGCCGCTGACGGCCGGGGACCGGCCGGTGGGACAGCTGTTCTTCCAGACCGACGCGCCGTCGTGGATCTACTTCTACGTCGACGCCCCGTCCGGGGCCGCCCATCTGAACTGCCAGTTCCTGCGCCGCGACGGGTCGCAGGCGGCCACAGCGATGCTGACGGTGCGCAACGGCGACGCCCACTGGGGCGGGCCGGACCCGGCGGGGGCCACGGACGTCCGGCTCACCGACGAGGCGGGCGCTTACGTGGCCGGGGCTCGCCTCCCCGAAGGGTGACCGGCCGCTGGAGGTGGTCAGGCGCCCGCCGCCCACTCCGCCGCGGCCCGGTCGTCGAGCGCGCCGTCGGCCACGAGCGCGCGGAGCCCGCGCGTGATCGCACCGCCCGTCGGGAGCGGCACGGGATGGCGGGCCGCGAGCTGCGAGCCGACGCCGGGGTACTCAGCCACCCGGACGAACCACGGATCGGCCCGGGTGGCGTCGTCGGCGCCCGCGAGCACCAGCGTGAACCCGGCCGCCCGGTCGGTCCACGCGAGCCACGGCGCGACCGAGCCGTGCACGTTCTGCTCGCCGTGCGCGTCCGCGCTGCGCACGTGGGGTGCTGTTCTGGCGACTGCCGCGCGCGGCAGTCGCCAGAACAGCCCGCCGTAGCCCGCTCCGTCGCGGCCATTGGTGGCCGGGCTGCCGAGCCGCAGCGGCCGCCCCGTGATGTTGGTGAGCGTCGTGACGATCTCCAACTCCCATCCGTGCTCGCCGAGGCGGGCGCGCACGCTGCGGTCTTCGGCGATCAGCGGCTCACCCCGGGGCGGGCACCAGCGCAGGCGTTCGACGAAACCGTCGGGGTCGAGCGCGGCGAAGCCGAGGTGCTCGATGCGACCGTGGTCGTCGCGCGCCGTGTAGCCCTTGCCGGGCAGGTAGGTCGGTCCGCCCCAGAAGTTCCACCCGTCGACGTCCTGCAGCGCGACCGACAGGCCCAGGTGCCACCGGTGGTCGTTAGGACGGGCGTCGGTGACCGGTGTGCCGCTGAGGGTGCGCACCGGGTGCAGGTGCGGGCGCGGCCCGAGGACCGGGTCGAGCCCGCGCCCGTCCACGTACTCGGCCACCGGCCGCCCCGCAGTGCGCAGCGTGGCGAGCGTGCGGTCAGCCACCGGTCATCGCCCCGGCCCGGCGCGCCCACGGCAGGCCGAGCTCGGACAGCAGCGCCGACTCCTCGGCGGCGCGCACGACCGCTTCCGCGATCCCGGGCACGACCTGGCGCGGGTGCGGGCCCGCCACGTCGGTCGCGCGGTAGGGCGGCGGCACGTCGAGCGGCTCGTCGGCGAGGCGGACGGCCTCCACGACCTGCATGAAGCCGCGGGTGGCCGCGAGCGGGGCAATCAGGGGGACGTCCGGCGCGCGGACGTGGGCGACCAGGTTCTCCAGCAGGTCGGTGGCGGCGTGCCGGGTTATATCGGCGGATCCGCCCCGCTCGAGCCGGACCCGGCCGGTGCGGTACTGCCACACGATCCGGCCCCGGGTGCCCCGCACCACGACGTACGGCTCGACCTCGCGGTCGGCGCACAGCGTGACGGCCACGGTGATCGTCGTGCCCCGCACGGTGACCAGGCGCAGGCAGGACGTGTCGTCGGCCTCGATCGGGTTGGCCCGGAACAGCTCCACGCGCACGTCCCGCAGGTCCTCACGGCCGTCCACGCCGTCGAGGGCCAGCGCGGTGGCCGTGGCGTGGGCGAAGGGGTTGGTGAGCGCGCCGTCGACGACCGGCTCGCCGCCCAGCGTGCGGCGGCCCGCCCAGGGCGCGCGGGCGTAGTACGCGGTGTCGCGCTGCCAGGCGCCCGCCGCGCCGATGCCCACGACCCGGCCGACCGCGCCCTCGGCCATCAGCGCGCGGATGTGCGGGACCGCGTGCGATCCGAGGCTCTGGAATCCCACCTGGCAGGCGCGCCCCGTGCCCGCGAGTCCCTCCAGCAGCCGGTCGAAGCCCGCGAGCGTGGGCGTGGGCGGCTTCTCCAGCAGCACGTGCGAGCCCGCGGCCGCGGCGGCGAGCGTCAGCGCCGCGTGGGTGTGGATCGGGGTGCAGACGATCGTGACCTGCGGGCGCACGGCGGCCAGCAGGTCGTCGAGCCGGGCCAGCACCGGGACGTCGCCCGCGAGGCCCCGTTCCTCCGCGGACAACGGCCGGGGGTCGCAGATCCCGGCCAGGCGCACGGGGGCGCCCGCGCGCGCCAGGCGTTCGATGTTCTCGAGGTGCCAGCGGCCGTGCCCGTGCACGCCCACCAGCACGGTGGGGATCGGAGTGGGGGCCATGCCGACCACTGTAAGGCTCGATAGGACCGGTTGGAAAGCGCTTCATAGTGAAATGTGTGCTGGCCGAGCGTTGACAATGTCGGTGTGCTGCACACTACAGGCAAGCGCTTACCACTGCCAGGAGGACACCATGCACAACGAGGCGCACGGGCCCGCGGGAGCCCGCACGACGCCGAGGAAAGCGGTCGCGAGCGGCTGGATCGGCAGCGCGCTGGAGTGTGTTCGCGGTCGTCGCCCCGCCCGGGTCGGCCAACGTGCCGCTGACGATCGGGAGCATCTCGTTCGCGCTGACGGTCATCGGCGCCTTCGCCGCCTGGTCGGCGAAGGAGACCCACCGCATCCCGCTGGACGAGCTGGGCAAGCCGCACGCGATACCGGTGGAGCGCGCGGAGTTCGAGCGGATCCGGGCCGGCGCGGCCTGACCCGACCCGGTCACCCCTGCCCGACGCCGTCCCCCCGGCGCCGGGCAGGCGCATGCCGCGCGGTGCTCTCCCGCAGGACGATCTCGCCACGCACCCGCACGCGGCGCACCGCGCCCGGCGCGCCGTCGAGCGCGATGTCGACGACGTCCGCCCCCATCTCGGCCATCGGCAGGCGCACTGTGGTGAGGGCGGGCACGACGTCGCGCAGCGTGCTGATGTCGTCGAACCCCGCCACGCCGATGTCGTCGGGGACGCGCAGCCCCGCGTCGCGCAGGGCCGCCAACGCGCCGAGCGCCATCACGTCGGTCACCGCGAAGAGGCAGTCGACGGGCGGGGCGCCATCCGCGGCGGCGAGCAGGTCCACCGTGGCGGCGTAGGCGCCGTCGTGGGTGAACTCGCAGGCGACGACGTGCTCGGCGGACGGCTCGGCGCCGAGGTCGGAGAGGCTGTAGCAGAAGCCCTCGGCGCGGTCCCGCGCGGTGAGGTGGTCCGGCGGCCCGGCCAGCACCCCGAAGCGGCGGTGCCCCGCGTCGTGCAGGGCGCCCGCCAGCGCCGCGGCCCCCAGCCGGTTCTCCACGACGACGGTGCTCACCCCCAGCACGTCCTGCCCGATGCAGGCCACCCGGCCCCCGCTGCGGGTGAACGCGCGCAGCGCCGACCGGACGGCGTCCAGCAGCGCCGGATCGTCCAGCCGCGACCCGGCGAGCACCACGGCCTGCGCGCGGGCCTGGCGCAGCAGTTCGATGTGGCGCAGCTCCGCGCCCGGGTCGCGCTGCGTGCTGGCCACCGACACCAGCAGGCCACGGGCGGCCGCCGCCTCGATCACGCCCGCGGCGATCGTCGCGAAGTAGGGATCGGCGATGTCGTGCACGACCAGCCCGAGGGTCGCGGTCGTGCCGCGGGCCATCGCCTGGGCCTGGGCGTTCGGCGAGTAGTCCAGCTCGGCGGCGGCCTGCCGCACGCGGGCGCGCAGCGCCTCGCCGACCTGGCGCGTCGCACTGCCGTTGAGCGCGCGGGACGCCGTCGCGAGGGAAACGCCCGCTCGGCGGGCGACGTCGGACAGCGTGGCATGCGACGAAGGCTGCTCCACATCCACATGCGGATGCTAACGCTTTCCCGGAAACGTGTCTTGACGGCCTCGCACCTGCTGTCTAGTCTGGAAAGCGCTTACCAACGAGGAGTCTCCCATGGCACAGAAGATCATCGGCGTCATCATGAACGGCGTCTCGGGCGGGATGGGCTACCGCCAGCACCTGCTGCGGAACGGCTTCAAGACCCAGTGGGAGCAGTTCCTCCGCCACGTCGTGGAGGACGGCCCGCACGGATTCGACCTCCTCGCAGGGGCCCGTGGGGTGCGGCTGGCCGAGGCGGGCCTGGCGAGCTCGCGGAGCGGCACCCGCGTCGACCTGCCCGAGCTCGTCCTGCCCGACTCGCCCCCCGTCGCGGTGGGAGCGGGGCGATGACCGTCGTCGCGACGATCGACGCCGCGGGCGTCGCGGGCCGCCACGCGCTGTCGGCACCTCCGGCCTTCCGCCGCCCCACGGCCCCGCTGCGGTCCCGGGCCGCCTACGCGGCCGCGCACGTCATCCCCCGGGTGGGCGCGGAGAACGTCCCGGGCGCCCCCGCCGACGTCGACTGGGACGCCACCCTGGCGTTCCGGCACCACGTGTGGTCGTGGGGCCTGGGCGTCGCGGACGCGATGGACACCGCCCAGCGCAACATGGGCCTGGACGCCGCGGCCACCCGCGAGCTGGTCGCGCGCAGCGCGGCCGCGGCCCGGTCGGTCGGCGGCGCGCTGGTGGTCGGGGTGAACACCGACCACATCGCCGACGAGATCATCCCGCTGCGGGCCGTGACCGACGCCTACGTCGAGCAGTTGCACTTCGCCGAGGAGCAGGGCGCGGGGACCGTGCTGATGGCCAGCCGCCACCTGGCGCGGGCCGCGACATCGGCCGCCGACTACGAGCACGTCTACCGCGAGGTCCTCGCCCGGGCCGGAGCACCGGTCGTCCTGCACTGGCTCGGCGCGGCGTTCGACCCTGACCTGCGGGGCTACTTCGGCGCGGACGACGTGCCGACCTGCATCGACACGGTCATCCGGATCATCACCGAGAACGCCGACCGCGTGCGCGGCATCAAGATGAGCCTGCTCGACGCGGGCCACGAGATCGCGGTGCGGGCGCGGCTGCCCCGTGGCACCACCCTCTTCACCGGGGACGACTACCACTACGTCGGCCTCATCGCCGGAGACGGCGCGCGGCACTCCGACGCTCTGCTCGGCGCGTTCGCGCTCGTCGCCCCGCACGCGTCGGCGGCGATCCAGGCCCTCGACGCCGACGACCCCGCCGCCTACCGGCGGATCCTCGGCCCGACCGAGGCGTTGGCCCGCCACGTCTTCGCCGCGCCCACCTACCACTACAAGACCGGCGTGGCGTTCCTGTCCTGGCTGAACGGGCACCAGCGGGCGTTCAGCATGGTCGGCGGCCTGCACGCGGCCCGCAGCCTGCCGCACCTGTCCACCCTGGTCCGGCTGGCCGACGCGGCGGGCGCCCTCGAGGATCCCGACCTGGCCGCACGGCGCTGGAACGCCTATCTCGACCTGCACGGCGTGCGAGTGCCGACCGCGGTGCCCGCATGAACCCCCGGCTGTCGCTCAACCAGGCGACGATCAAGTACGCCGACCTCGCCACCGCGCTGCGGGTCACCCGCGCGGCGGGCATCGGCGCCATCGGCCTGTGGCGCGAGCCGGTCGCCGAGGTCGGGCTCGCGACCGCCGCCGCCATGGTGGCCGACTCCGGCCTGCGGGTGTCGAGCCTGTGCCGCGGGGGCTTCTTCACCGAGGCCGACCCGGCGCTGCGCCGCATCGCGCTGGACGAGAACCGACGCGCCATCGACGAGACGGCCGCGCTCGTCGCCGCCGCGGCGCCCGGATCCGCGCCCGTGCTCGTCCTCGTGGCGGGCGGGCTGCCCCAGGACGACCGGGACCTCCCCGGCGCCCGTGCCAGGGCCCGGGACGCCATCGGCGCCCTCGTCGAGGACGCCGCGGCCGCGGGCGTCGTGCTGGCGATCGAGCCGATGCACCCGATCTACGCCGCGGACCGGGGGGTGATCTCGACGCTGGGCCAGGCGCTCGACGTGGCCGAGCAGTTCCCCGCCGCGACCGTCGGCGTCGTCGTCGACACCTTCCACGTCTGGTGGGATCCGCAGCTCGACGAGCAGGTGCGGCGGGCGGGCCGGGATGGCCGGATCGCCGCCTACCAGGTGTGCGACTGGATCACCCCGCTGCCGCCGGACGCGCTGCTCGCGCGCGGGATGATGGGGGAGGGCCACGTCGACTTCCCCGCGGTCACGCGGCTCGTCGGCGAGGCGGGCTACACGGGCGACGTGGAGGTCGAGATCTTCAACCAGGCGGTCTGGGACGCCGACCCGCTGGCGGTCGCCCGGCGCACGACACGGGCGTTCGCGGCCTCCGTCGGCCTCTGAAGATGCTCGAGCTCGCCGTCGACCGCGGCGAACCGCTCGCCCTAGGGTCTTGGCCATGACGGCGGCCCGCGACGAGCACGGCGAGGGAGTGCTGGCCCGTGCCGCCGCCGTGCTGGACGCGTTCGACGACGACCACCGCGAGCTGACGCTGGCCGCGCTCGTCAGCCGGTCCGGCCTGCCGCGCTCGACGGCACATCGGATGGCGGGCCAGATGGTGGCACTGGGCTGGCTGGACAAACCGGGGGAGCGCTACCGGATCGGCAACCGGCTCTTCGCGATCGCGGGCCTGGCCCCCGTGCGGCACGCGCTGCGCGAGGCGGTGCTGCCGTTCCTGCAGGACCTCTACGAGGCGACGCGCACGACCGTGCAGCTCGGCGTGCTCGACCACGACCGCGTGCTGATCGTCGAGAAGATCACCGGACATCGCCGGATGCCGATGCTGACGCAGGTCGGCGGCCAGATCCCGGCCTACTGCTCCAGCCTCGGCCGGGCCATCCTCGCGCATTCCGCCGCAGGCGTCGTCGACGCCGTGCTGGCGGGCGAGCTGCCCGACCGGACCGGCCGCACCCTCACCGATCCGGAGGAGATCCGCACGGAGATCGCCGCGGTGCGCGAGCGCGGCTACGCGTTCGACCACGAGGAAGGCAACGCGGGGGTGAGCTGCATCGGAGCGCCGATCTTCGGCCCGCTCGGCGAGATCGTCGCCGCGCTGTCGGTGACGGGGCCGACGCCGATGGTGCGGCCCGACCGCCTCGCCCCGGCGGTGCGCATGGCGGCCGCCGCGGCGTCGCGGGTCCATCTGCGCCGCCGCTGAAGAGCCGCCGCTGAAGAGTCGCCGCTGAAGGGTCGCCGCTGAAGGGCACAGCGCGGTCAGGGCACGAACGACGCGCCGACGCCCATTCCCGTGATCCACTCGGGAACCGGCTCGTAGGCCGACCATTGCAGCGGTCGCCCCACCGCCGCGAGCCCGGTGAGCCAGGTGCGTACCTCGTGGGCGCCGCTGCCCGCCTCGGCCTGCAGACGCTCGTCGCCCAGGGCGGCCACCGCATCCAGGTCGCCCGCCGCGAGCCGGTCGAGGAACCACCGGTCCCAGTCCGCGGCGACACGGGCGTTCGGGTCGCCGCCCATGGCGCGCACCCGCGGCTCCCTGGCCGCGGCGACGGCGTGGACGTCCCGACGGCCGTGGATCACCGACGCCCGCCGCTCGCCCGGGATCGACGGGTCCCGCGGGTCGTTCGAGGGCAGCCAGTGCGACAGGCCGCCGCTGGCCGCCACGAGCACCCGCCCGGGGAACGGCGACGCCTGGATCGCCCCGCGCAGCGCGGTCCCGAGCGCGACGCAGCGCGCCAGCGTGGGCAGCGGGGGCGCGGCGGTGTTGACCACCAGCGCGACGAGCGGGACGGCGGACGCGCCGGTGAGCATGTCGTAGGTCTGCACCACGCCGTGGTCGACGGTGAGCGAGTACGACAGCGACAGGTCGAAGCCGTCGCCGGTGAGCCCGTCGCGGATCGACCAGGCCAGGTCCGACGCGACGGGCAGCGGGCCAGAGCGGGTGCCGAAGTCGCCGAAGGCCACCACGTCCTCGACGCCGAGCACGAACGGCGGCATGACGTCGTAGAAGTTGGCGTGGAAGTGGTCGGGCCCGATCACGACGACCGCGTCGGGCGCGCGGAGTGCGACGGCCTCGGCCACGCGGGCGACGTCGGCGACGAAGCGCGCGCCGGGGTCCGACGGCGTCCGCGGCGGCGTCATCGTCGCGAACGGCGAGTGCGACATCCCGACGAAGCCCACGATCTCACTCACGACGGGTCCTTCCCGAGCAGCAGGAAGTCCCGGTGCGCGCGCAGGTACTCGTCGACCTTCTCCCACTGCGGCCAGTGTCCGGCGTCCGCGATGACGTGCAGGCGCGCGTCGGGCAGCCAGCCCAGCAGCAGGTCGGCCTCGTCCAGTCCCCCGGTCGGGTCGTGCTCGGTCCACAGCAGCAGGGTCGGGGCGGCGACCCTACCGACCCAGGCCCGATCCCACGCGAAGTGCTTGCGCACCGCGGGGTCCTGCAGCACGAGCGTATTGCGGATCGCGCGCTCGAACCCCGGACGACCGTAGACGGCGCGGCGCAGGTTCACGAGCTCGTCGGTCACCATCTCCTTGTGGTGGAACAGGAACTCCACCCTGGGGCGCACGGACGCGTCGCTCGGATCCAGCACCGCGGCCAGGGTGCTGTCGCGCACCCTGGCCATGACCGCGGGCTTGTTCGCGATGTTGCCCGGGGTGTTGAGCACCAGCCGCCGCACGCGGTCGGGGTGGTGCGCGGCGGCCCAGGCGACGACCCAGCCACCCAGCGACTCGCCGGACAGGTGCGCCGCGTCGATGCCCAGCGCGTCCATCGTGGCGAGCAGGTGGTCGGCGAGGACGTCGGTCGTGTACGGCCGGTCGGGCAGGTCCGACCACCCGTGCCCGACCATGTCGTAGGCGGTCACCCGGAAGTCCTCGGCGAGCCCGGCGATGTCGCGGGCGTAGGCCTCCAGGTGCCCGCCGGTGCCGTGCAGGAGGACGAGATCGGGCCCCGATCCCGCCTGCAGCACGCGCGTCCGCACGCCGCCGACGTCGACGTGCCGCAGCTCGTGGTCGACGTCGGCCAGCTCGCCCCAGATGCTGATGTGCTCGGGCAGGGTCACGCGGTCTCCTCCTTGAATCGGGCCCGCGCCTCGTCCAGCGTCGCGAGGCCCGCGCTCTGCCGTCGGCCGACGCCCAGCAGGCCGAGCAGCCGGGAGTTCTCGATGGTCAGGAACTCGACGGTCGCGTCGGCCGCGTCGTTGTAGTGCCGGTGCCACGCCCAGGGCGGGGTGTAGACCAGGTCGCCCTCCGACCACGCCACCGTCGTGTCCGCGACGTCCCCCGCGCCCTCGATCTCGCTGTGCCCGCGGCCCGCGATCACGTAGTGCACGGTCTCGTGGTGGTGGCGCTGCATGTCCGAGCTGGACCCGGCAGGGATCGTCTGCCGGAAGATCTCGAACGTGGTGGTCGGCAGCCTGCCCGCGACGGCGAGATGGCTCGGGTTGTGGACCTGGTCCGCGGGGAGCGGCGCCAGCTCGTCGGCGTGCACGACGACCGGGCGCGCCGTGCCCGGACGCACCGTGTCCGCGATCGCGCCCAGGAAGTCACCCATCGCGAAGCCGGGCCCCGACGTGGCCATCACCGGCCCCCGACCCTGCCCGTGGCACCCTCGCGGGCCGGGCCCCCGATCGCTTTCCGCACCTCAGACCGCCTCCGTCCGTCCGCCGTCCACCGTCATCACCGTGCCGTTGACGAAGCTCGCCGCCGCCGACGCGAGGAACGCCACCGCGGCGGCGATCTCGTCGGGCCGCGCGGCGCGCCCGGCGGGCACGTCGGCGGCGTCGGCGGCCTCCAGCGCCGCGTAGTCGACGCCCGCGGCGCGGGCGCGCGCCTCCAGGATCTCCTGCCTGCGGTCGGTCGCGGTCGCCCCCGGCGCGACGCAGTTGACCGTCACGCCCCGGTCCGCGAACTCCCGGGAGAGCAGCTTGGCCGCGGCCGTCGTCGCCGACCGGAGCACCACCGAGGCCGCGAGGTCGGGCTGGGGCTGGCGCACCATCACCGAGGTCACGAACACCACGCGGCCGAACCCCCGCTCCGCCATGCCGGGAAGCGCGCGGCGGGCCATCCGCAGCGGGCCCGTCAGCAGCAGCCCGAACGCCTGCTGCCACTGCTCGTCGGTGACCTGCAGGATCCGCCCCGGGGGCGGTCCGCCCGCGTTGAGGACGAGGACGTCGACGCACCCGTGCCGCCGCTCGACCTCGTACAGCACCGCGGCGGAGTCCGGCGCGGACACGTCGGCGACGACCGCGTCGACCTCCGCGCCGGTGTCGTCGTGGATCTGCTTCGCGGCGGTGTCGAGCACGTCCGCGCGGCGGCCCGCGAGGACGACGCGATGCCCCGAGGCGGCCAGGTGCTCGGCCGTGGCGCGGCCGATGCCGGTGCCGCCCCCTCCGACGAGTGCGATGCGTCCGGTGATGGCGGATCTCCTCTCCGACACGTGCCACGGGCGCCTCCCGCGGCGCATTGAGCGTGCGGTCGGGCGGATCGGCCGGACAACGCGGGGTCCCACTGAACGGGACGGCGCGTAGGCCCGCGCCCGTGGTCCCCGCACTCTGTGGGCCCAGCGACAACGCACGTCGAAGGAGACCACGATGACCCTGGGTGGCGGCTACCTGCTCCCGTCGCGCGAGGGACGCGACATCCGAGCGATCGGCCTCGGGATCACGATGAAGACCGACGGCAAGTCCACCCACGACGCCTACTCGATGTTCGAGTACGCGGTGCCGCCGCACACCAGCGGGCCGCCGCCGCACGTGCACACCCGCGAGGACGAGTCGTTCGTGTGCCTCGCCGGGCGCCTGGACGTCCATCTCGGCGGCGAGGACCTCACCATCGAGCACGGCGACTACCTGTTCCTGCCGCGCGACGTCGTGCACACCTTCCGCAACTCGACCGACGAGGAGGCGCGGGTTATCTCCGTCGTGTCCCCGGCCGGTCTCGAGCGCTACTACCAGGCGCTGGCCGAGCTGCCCGCAGGCCCGCCGGACATCGCCGCCATCAAGACGATCATGGCAGACTTCGGCCTCGAGCTGCGCATCCCGCCCCGGGTGAGCTGACGATGCGCGTCGCCGTCATCGGAGCGGGCGTCGCCGGGCTCGCCACCGCCAAGGTGCTCTCGCAGGCCGGTCATGCCGTGCAGGTCTTCGACCGCACCCCGGACGTGGGCGGGGTGTGGAGCGCCACGCGCCGCTACCCGGGCCTGACCACGCAGAGCCCGAAGGCCCAGTACGCGCTCTCGGACTTCCCGATGCCCAAGGACTACCCCGAGTGGCCCACCGGCGAGCAGGTGCAGGCGTGGCTGGCCGCCTACGCCGCGCACTTCCGACTCGACCTGCGGCTCTCGACCGAGGTGCTGGCGGCGCGACCCATCGGGGGCGGCTGGGAGCTGGACCTGCAGGCGGACTCCGGCGACGGCACCGAGGTGTTCGACCGGCTCGTCGTCGCCAACGGCGTGTTCTGCGAGCCCGCGGTGCCTGTCTTCCCCGGCCTGGACGAGTACACCGCCGCGGGCGGGCGCGTCCGCGCGGGAACGGAGTTCCACGACGCCGAAGAGGCCCGCGGCAAGCACGTGCTCGTCGTCGGGTACGGCAAGTCCGCCTGCGACATCACGGTGCCCATCAGCGAGGTCGCCGCGAGCACCTCCGTGATCGCCCGGCAGATGCTGTGGAAGGTGCCGCGCAAGGTGGCGGGCATCCTCAACTTCAAGATGCTGCTGCTGACCAGGATGGGCGAGGCGCTCTTCCGCTACCTGCGCCTCCGCGGGTTCGAGCGGTTCCTGCACGGCCCGGGCAACGGGGCGCGGCGGGGGCTGCTCAACGGGCTCGGCACGGTGTCGGTGCGCCAGTTCGGGCTGCGGGAGCTCGAACTGGTGCCGCGGGGCCAGATGGAGGACATCGTCCGGGGCGCCATCGGCCTGGCCACGGAGGGGTTCTTCGAGGGCGTCGTCGCGGGCCGCATCGACGTGCGCCGCGACCGCATGGTGACGCGGCTGTTCGCGCGCGACGGACGTCCGATGGCCGAGCTCTCCGACGGCGCGACGCTGCCCGCCGACCTCGTCGTCTGCGCCACCGGTTTCACCCAGGGCGTGCCCTTCCTCGACGAGGCCGTCCAGAAGCGGCTGCTGGACGCCCGCGGCAACTTCCTCCTCTACCG
This sequence comes from uncultured Actinomycetota bacterium, assembly GCA_963770115.1. Taxonomy (GTDB): domain Bacteria; phylum Actinomycetota; class Actinomycetes; order Mycobacteriales; family Pseudonocardiaceae; genus Pseudonocardia. The sequence continues at coordinate 54,369 of CAVYOT010000001.1, read as the reverse complement.
CCAGATCCTGCCGCTGGGCGTCCCCGGGCTGTACTTCAACGGGTACAACTCGTCCTTCTTCAGCCCGCTCAACGCCGAGATGGCCGCGGTGTGGACCGCGGCCGACCTCGCCGGTGCCGTGCCGCTTCCCGCTCAGGAGGAGCTGCGCCGGGCCGTGACCGCGCAGTTGGCGTTCATGGACGAGGCCACCGACGGGCACCACTGCCGCGGCGGGAAGATCATCCCGTTCTCGCTGCACAACGTCGACGAGGTGCTCGACGACCTCGACCTCAACATCCCGTCGCGGGTGCGGGCGAGCCACTGGCTCAACCCGGTCGACCCGGCGGCGTACCGGAGGGTCACCCCCGAGTTGGTGCGCAGGCTCGCCGCCGCGGCGCCGGGCGGTTCGGCCGCGGCCGTCGATCAACCGCGGGCGGCGCGCGCCGGGTAGGACGTCGAGAGGCTAGACGCTGCGGCAGCGGCCGCCGAGCCCTACCGTGTGAAGTCCCAAGTCACCTGTCGGGGTGTAGCAAACGTCGCCTGTGTCACTCATAGTGAATGCACCCTGATCGACACCACCGGGGAGGCACCCTATGGCGTGGCTCGTCGTGGCCGGAGGCGCTCTGATGAGCTCCGGCGGCCTGCTGGTGCTGCTGCAACGCCGTCGGCCGACCCGGTGGCCGGTGTGGAGCCAGGCGCGGGTGGCCGCGCTCGGTCGGTTCGGGCCGGTCTTCGACCACATCGGCCTGATCGACGACGCGACGGCTCACCTCGAGCGGGCCGTCGACGCGGTGGTCCTGCCGCGTCAGGGGGACGGCGGGCCGCCCAGGCGGGAGGACGTCACCGCGGCTTTCGCCATCGCGTCTGAGCGCCTCAGTGAGTTCTCGCGTCTGTATCTGCGCAGGCCGCCCTCCCATGCGGTGGCGCAGTTCGCGGCGCTGATCGAGAACCTCGGTGGCCTCCTCGACGACCACGAAGACCCGTACGCGGCCGAGCTGACCGCCGTCGAGGCGGCCGTGCGCCGGTCGCACCGCGGGCCGGACGAGCTGGTGTCCTACGACAAGGCTGTGGCGCGCTACGCCGACGAGCGACGTCGCCGGGTCGAGACTGCCCGCTGGGTCGTGCTGCGTCGCCTCGACGCCGTCGGCCATGCCCTGCGGTGGGACCGACGGCGGCTGCCGTCGGCGACCGCACAGACGCGGGCCGACCTCGAGGCGGTCTTCCGCGAGCTCGAGGGCGGTGTGGCGGGCTACGTCGACGCGCTGCGGCCGATGACGCTTGCGCGGAGCCTCCGGGGGGCCAGGCCTGCGCTGAACGGGCGCGACCGCACCGTGCTCGCGCTGCGCATCGCCGAGATGGAGCGGGAGATCGCGGCGGCCGCCGCGATCCTGGCGCGCGGCGCCCCACTCGAGGCCTTGCGCACGCTCTCCGCCGTGGCGCTGCCGCCCATCGCGGGCCGGGCGGCGGACGCCGAGCTGAAGACGGCCTGCGAGGCCGCCGCGGCGGGTCTGCGGGTCGTCGCCGCGCGGCGCGAGGCCGCGCTCGGCGAGCTGGTCGCGTTCAGCGCCGCGGCGGTCGACCGTGCGCTGTACCTGCTCCACGACGCGCTCGCCGCCGATGCCGCGCAGCGTCGTCGCGAGCACCGCGCGGCGTTCGACGCGGTGGCGGCCGCGGCCGAGTGCCCACGCGAGGCTTCTGGCGGGGACACGCGATCCACGACCATTCCCCTGTACCCGATGCCGCCGATACCGTCCCCGCGGACGCCGCTGGACGCGACGACAGCCGACGTGCGGTCGGCGCACCCCGGCTAGGTTCCGGACCGCTAGCGTCGGCCCGATCGGAGTGCGGCGGGGCGGGTGACGGCTGCGTGAACAGCGGCGTGAACAGCGGCGTGAACAGCGGCGTGAACAGCGGCGTGGACGGCGGGATGGTCGGGCGGCGGTCCGAGCTCGCGGTGCTGCGCTCTGCCGCGGACCGCGCCGCAGCGGGCGCCGGTGCCGCGATCCTGGTGCTCGGCGAGGCGGGCATCGGCAAGTCGCGGCTGCTCGGGGAGGCATCCCGGCGGGCCCGCGCGGCGGGCATGGAGGTGCTTGCGGGCCGGGCCGTGGCAGGCGGCGGCGCGTTCCGGGCGATCGCCGTGGCGCTGGCGGAGCGGCTCCGCGAGCGGTCGAAGGACGACGCGGCCCACAAGCTGCTGGCCGACGAGGCCCTGCGCCCGTTCCTCCCCGCCCTGCGCAGGCTGCTGCCCGCCTGGACACCGGACGCCGCCGACCAGCCCGAAGGGGCGGACCCGATCGTCGTGGCGGGCGAGGGCGTATTGCGGCTGCTGCGGCTGTTGGCGGCCGACCGGGGCTGCCTCCTGCTGCTGGAGGACCTGCACTGGGCGGACGCCGACACGCTCGCCCTGGTCGAGTACCTGGCGGGCGCCGCGCGGTCGGCGGGCGTGCTGCTGGTCGTCTCCGCCCGCGACGAAGGCGGGCGCCGGGCCGCGCTCACCCGCATGGGCCTCGTCTCGGGGGTGACCGTGCTGCGGCCGCATCGGCTCTCCGCCGAGGAGACCGCCGCGCTCGTCGCCGCCCGGGCGCCCGACCTGGACGCGGCCAGGGTCGACCTTGTCGTCGCCGCGGCCGACGGCCTGCCGCTGCTGGTCGAGGAGCTGGCGGAGGGGCTGCGGCATGCGCCTGCGCCCGCGGTGCCGCCGACGTTCGGCGCTCTGGTCGAGGAGCGATTGGCCGAGCTGCCCGACGGTGCGGCGGAGATCGTGCGGGCCGCGGCCGTGCTCGGCGCGGACCCGCCCTGGGCGCTGCTGTCGACGATCACGACCCGGCCGGAGGCGGCGGTGCTGGCGGGGCTGCGGGCCGCGACGGACGTCGGGCTGCTGGTCGTGGCGGACGGCGAGCTGCGCTGGCGCCATGCGCTGACGTGCGACGCGGTCGTGGGCACCGCGCTGCCCCCGGAGCGGGCCGCGTTCGCCCGCCGGGGCGCCGAAGCGCTGCTCGCGCGCGGCGGCGTGGACGACGGCGTCCGGGCCGCCGAGCTGCTCGTCGTGGCAGGGGAGGACGACCGTGCCGCCACACTGCTCCTGGGGTTGGCCCGGCGGGATCGGGCCCGGGGGGCGTTCCGGAGCGCGGCGGCGCTGCTCGACCGGGTGCCCGCAGCGCAGGCGGCTGACGTGTCCGCGGAACGGGTGCTGGTGCTGACGGCGCTGGGCCGCGCGGCGGACGCGCTGGACGAGGGGGAGCGCGCGCTGCCCACGGCCATCGGCGAGGCGCACGCCGAGCTGTGCCTGCGGCTGGCCCGTGCCGCCATACGGGCTGGGCAGTGGGGGCGGGCGTCGGGATACGTGGAGCGGGCGGGCCGTCCCGCGGACCCCCGCACGCCGCTCCTGGCCGCCGACGCGGCGTTCGGGGTCGGTGATGTGGCGCGGGCCGCCGTGCTTGCGGCCGACGCCGTCAGCGCGGCGGAGCGGACCGGTGCCGCGGAGCCGCTCTGCGAGGCGCTCGAGCTGGTCGCGCGCTGCGCCCTGCAGGACGGCGACCTGGTGACGGCAAGTGCGGTGTTCGGGCGGGCCGCGTCGGTTGCGGGCGAGCACGGGCTGCGGGCGCAGCGGGTGACCGCCGAACTCGGCCGGGGGATGCTCGGACCGCTCGAAGGGCCGTGGCAGCCGACGTTCCTCGCGGTGCCGCGGGAGCTGGCGGTCGAGGCGGGAATGCTCGCGGAGGTGGCGCGCATCGACTTCCTGATCGCCGACGGGGTGTGGACGGCCGAAGGACCCGCTGCGGCCGCGCCGGTCGCCGAGGCGAGCCTGGCGCTGGCGGGCGCGTTGCGGCTGAGCGCCCTGCAGGCGATGGGCGAGATCTTCCTGGCGGGCATCCGGGTGACGGGGGGCGACATGGGCGCCGCCGACCGCCTGCTCGCGTCCGCCCTCTCGCGGCCGGACCGCCCGCCGGAGGTGGCCGCGCTGGCGCCGGTGGCGCGCGCGTTCTCGCCACTGATGGCGGGCGACCTCGATCGCGCCGAGGAGCTCATGCGTCCCGGCATGGCGGCCATGCTCGGGTATCCGGCCGCACCACCCCTGACGTTCCTGGGGCTGTGGGTGTTGCTGCGGGCGGTCCGCGGGGACGATGCTCCGGCCGCCACACTCGCCCGCCGCGGCGCGGGCCGCCGTCGGGCGAACCAGGCCGCGGTGGCCTTCGCGGACGCCGTGGCCGCGGGCCGATCGGGTGCCGTGGAGGAGGCCGCGGCCCGGTTCGCGGCCGGTGTCCGGATCGGGGCCGACGCCCCGTGGTGGAACAGGCTGCTGCGGATGGTCGGCCTGCACGCGGCGCTCGCCGACGGCTGGGCCGGACAGGTCGACGCGGTGGGCGCGCTGCGGGCCGACCTCGCCGACCACGAGCGGGCCGGGGATCACCAGCTGGCGCGCACCTGCCGCGACCTGCTGCGCCGCGCGGGCGCGCCGACCCGCCGCGGCCGCGGCGCGACGCCGGTGCCCGCCGCGTTGCGGGCATCAGGTGTGACCAGCCGGGAGATGGACGTGCTCGTGCTCGTCGCAGAGGGCCGGACGAACGCGCAGATCGCCGAGCGGCTGTTCCTCTCCCCGCGCACGGTGGAGACGCACGTGGCGAACCTGCTGGCCAAGACCGGTGCCACCAACCGCGGCGAGCTCCGTGCCAGGGTGGTGACACAAACTCCGTAGGCGGCACGGAGTTGCCGGAGGTCCGCAGCGGCGAAGGTGCTCGCCATGACACAGGACATCCTCGTGGTCGGGGCAGGCCCCGCCGGACTCACCACCGCCATCTCCGCCGTCCGCAACGGCGCCCGGGTGCTCGTCGTCGAGCGCCACCCGGGCACGTCGATCTTCCCGCGGGCCACCGGGATCAGCACCCGGACGATGGAGATCTTCCGCACCTGGGGGCTCGGCGACCCCATACGGGCGGCCGAGCTGGCGGTCCAGCCCGCGTGCTCGGTGTCGCCGACGCTGCGCGAGGCGCTGCCGGTCGGGCTCCCGCTGGGCTTTCCGACCGACCCGCGTGCCGTGCTCGCGCAGAGCCCCACCCTGCCTGCGTGCGCGCCTCAAGATCATATCGAACCGGTGCTGCTCGACCACGTGCGTGCGCTCGGCGGGGAGGTGCGGTTCGGCGTCGAGTTGGTCGACCTGGACGCCCGGACCGAGGGTGTGCGCGCCACGGTGCGCGACCGGGCGACCGGGGAGCGGACCCGGGTCGAGGCGCGGTTCGTCGTCGGGGCCGACGGGCCACGCGGCGACGTGCGGCGCGCGCTGGGCATCGGCGTGACCCGGCTGGGCATGATCGGCGAGTACGTCAACGTGATCTTCCGGGCCGATCTCGATCCGGTCATCGGCGAGCGCCGGTACGGGCTCTACGCCATCACGCATCCGGACGCGGGCGGTGTGCTGCTCCCGGTCGGCGACGGCCGGTGGTGCTACGCGCGGCAGTGGTTCCCCGAGCGGGGCGAGTCGCCAGCTGACCTGACGCCGGAGCGCTGCGCCGAGCTGATCCGCGTGGCCGTCGGTGTCCCGGACCTGGAAGTGCGGGTGCTCGCGCGGCTGCCGTTCACGATGGCCGCCGAGCTGGCCGACTCCTTCCGGGCGGGCAACGGCTTCCTCGTCGGCGACGCCGCGCACCGCATGACGCCCGTTGGCGGGGTGGGCATGAACACCGCGATCGCCGCGGGGCACAACCTGGGCTGGAAGCTCGCCTGGGTGGCCCGCGGCCGGGCCGGTGTCGCGCTGCTGGACAGCTACACGGAGGAGCGGCGCCCGGTCGGCGAGTACCGGGCGCGCCGGTCGTTGCAGATGGGCGGCCCGCCCGAGGCCGACCCGCTCGGTGCCGACCTCGGGGTTCGCTACGCCTCGTCCGTCCTCGCGGAGACGGCAGGCGATACGCAGCCCGGTGGCCGCGCGCCGCACGCATGGGTGACGGTCGACGGCCGCCGACGCTCGACCCTCGACCTGTTCGACGGGCGGCTCACCCTGCTCGTCGGTCGCCGCGGCGCGGCGTGGCGGGCGGCGGCCGACCGGTTGCGCGGCGATCTGCCTCTGACGGTTCTCGGCCTCGGTCGGGAGCTGGGCGACGGGCCGCTGCGCGGCTACGGGCTGGATCCGGATGGGGCGGTGCTGGTGCGTCCGGACGGGTACGTGGCATGGCAGGCGGCGACGTCCGAGCGGGCCGTCGCGCGGCTCCGGGCGGCGCTCGACGTCACCCTCGGCCGAGCCCGGGCGGGCGGCCTGCTCGCGGCGTGACCCTCCGACGTATCAGGCCCGCGGGTGGCGGCCTCTGTGTCGACACCCACGCCCGTTGGAGGGATGTCTGATGTTCGGGTCACCGCTGCTCGGCACCGCGATCGGGCTGGTCCTGCTCTTCGCGACGACGGCGCTGCTCTGCTCCGGCATCACCGAGAGCGTGTCGAACCACATCGAGCTCAGGGCGAAGTACTTGCTCATCGGGCTGCGGTCGATGCTCGACGAGCCGGAGGCCGCAAGCGCGAAGGGCACGTCCAAGGACGGCAACGCGCTGCATGAGGCCGTCAAGGACCTGGATGCGACGAAGGCCGCTGCCAAGACGGTCCGGGACGGCTTCACGAACGCGAAGCGCTGGATCCCGGTCCCGGATGGCCGCAGCGGAACGAAGATCCACCTCGATCCCGTTCTGACGAAGGCGCTGTTCGCCAGCCCGCTGCTCTCGTCGCTGCAGAGCCGCCGCGTCGGATTCTTCAAGAAGGGCACGCTGCGCAACCCCCAGTACGTGTCGGGCCGGACGTTCGCGCGCGCCCTTGTCGACCTGCTGGTGCCTGCGCCCGACGACGGCAAGCCGCCCATCGTCGTCGACATCGCGACCATCAGGACGGCGATCGAGAAGCTGCCCCCGCAGATGCCGGTGCGCAGGCAGCTGCTGGTGTTCCTGGCGACCGCGGGCACCGACGTCGCCGCCTTCGAGACCTCGTTGGAGAACTGGTACGACGAGCAGATGGCCAAGATCTCGGGCTGGTACAAGCGCTGGTCACGGGTCGCGCTCGGGATCGTCGGCCTCGTCATCGCGGGGCTGGCGAACATCGACACCCTGCAGGTCGCGCACTCCCTCTACGTCGACGCGCCCCTTCAGCAAGCGGTCGTCGCCGCCGCCGACTCAGGATCGCTGTGCCAGGACATGTCTGATCCCGGCACCCGCAGGACGTGCGCGACCAACGAACTGGACGCGCTGCAGGTTGCCGGAGTGCCGATCGGCTGGCCGGACGCGCGCCTCCAGGCGTGGCCGGACTGGGTTCTCAAGGTCGTGGGCATGGTCGTCACCGCCTTCGCCGTGTCCTTCGGCGCCCCGTTCTGGTTCGAGGCACTGTCGAAGCTCGGCTCGCTGCGCACCGCAGGCAAGCGGCCGGACGACAAGTAAGGTCACGCACCCTTGGTGGTGTGGTCCGGGGTCGTCAGGCTTTGCCTTGCGCGGGCAGGTTCAACGGTCCGAACTCGCCGCTGACGACTCGTCCGCTGTCGGGTGGATGGTCGTGGAAGTCGAGGGTGCGCCACAGCGTCGCCAGGATGAGCTGAGCGACGACGCCCTGGGCGAGAGGCCCGCGTGCATGCCGCGTGCACTTCGCAGACGTTCATGGCCCCTGGTGGGCGGCCCGTGGAGGGTATGGACGCCGGGCGTGTACTGCGCAGGCGCCCCGGCCCTGCGAGGCGCCGGTGAGGTCTGCCGAGGCGAACCCGCGGACCGCGAAGACGCGCTACCCGAGGTGCGATCGCGGCCGCGCGCGGTCGTCGAACGCGCTCAGGCTGCGTCGCCGCAGGGCCGAGCCAGATACGGACGACCGACCACCAACCGCCACGTCGGGCGGCGCACGTTCCCGGGATCAGGGGGCGTTGTGGAAGATGATCCCCAGCACGTCCCGGCGGCCGCTGTGGACCGCGCTGACGCCATGCCGCATCTGCACCCGGTGGTCGCCGCGGGCGCCGCGGCGCGGGCGGTGGTGCACGGGGAAAATCACTGCCTGGCCGAGGGCGGGACGCAGGACGACCGGACGCGACTGCTGACGCGGCCGCTGCTCGACGAACACGCTCTCGCCGCCGGTGAAGTCGACGTCGGGACGGCTGAGCATCACCAGGAACTGCAGCGGGAACGTCAGGTCGCCGTAGACGTCCTGGTGCAGGCAGTTGTAGCCGCCCGGCCCGTACCGCAGCACCAACGGCGTGGGCCGCGTCTGCCCGGCGCGGGCACAGCGCTCCAGCAGCCCGTCGAGCGTGTCGGGATACGTCCGGTCCCCGATACGCTTCGCCCAGGCGTTGGCGACCTGTGCGATCGGTGGGTACAGCCGCGAGCGCAGGCCCTGCACGAGCGCGGGCAGCGGGTCGGCGAAGTAGCGGTAGCTGCCCTCGCCGAAGGCGTGCCGGGCCATCACCACGGTCGAGCGGAACAGCGCGTCCGTGTCGAACATCGCCGACAGCTCCGCACACTGCGCGGTCGAGAGCAGGGGCGGCGTGACCGCGACGCCTTCCTCGTCGAGCCGGTGGCCGAGCTCGCTCCAGTCGAGCGCGTCCAGCCCCGGGATCGCGACGTCCTCCATAATCTCCTCCAAGTGCGATGACGTGCGGTGTCTCCACCACGGTGGTCCCTCCGCCGTGGGGCTTCCGGCGGAAATCGGACCGGGCGCCTGCCGCGTGGGCTACCCTCCCTCCTGATCACCTGGGGGCGACGATGCTGATCACCACGATGAACGATGTGCCGGGCTACCAGATCACGCAGGTGTACGGCGAGGTCTTCGGGCTGACCGTCCGCTCGCGCAACGTCGGCTCGCAGCTCGGTGCGGCGTTCAAGGCGCTCGCGGGCGGCGAGCTCAAGGGGATGACCAAGAACCTCGAGGCCAGCCGCCAGGAGGCGATCGACCGGCTCACGGCGGCCGCGGAGGCACACGGGGCGAACGCGATCGTCGCGATGCGCTTCGACACCACGGAGATGGGCGACACGTGGACGGAGGTCTGCGCCTACGGCACCGCCTGCACGATCTCGTCGAGCTGACGCAGCCGATCTCACGCAGCCGAGCTGACGCAGCCGATCTCACGCAGCCGATCCACGCACGGGAGATCAGTGCTCGGGCCACACGGACCGCGGCTCCCGGGACGTGCGTGGGGCCGGGAATCGGACGGCCGGACGCGTCCGGGCGGGGTCGGCGCCCGGGTACCAGGGCGCGCGCCTCGGTGCGAGCAGCACCGGGCACGGCGCGTGACGTACCGCGGTGGCGGCGACCAGCCCCACCTCGTCCTCGGCGTCGACGCGGGGGCCGCCGATGGTGAGCAGGTCGGCGTCGAGCAGCTCACCGACGAGCTCGTGCGGCCAGGCCCGCACCAGCCGCGTATCCACGGGGACGTTCACCCTGGCGGCGTCGACGAGTGCGCGGGCGTCGTGGAGCATTTCCTCGCCGCGCCGCAGCGCGTCCTGCAGCCCCATCGAGCGTTCACCGAACGACAGCGGCACGCCGTGGACCAGCGTGAGGGACCCGCCGAGGTGGATGGCGGCGTCGACGGCATCGGCGAGCACGGCCGCGTCATCGGGCAGGCCGTGCAGCGCGGTGACGATGCGCGGGTTGGCGGCTGTGATGTGGTCGGCGCGCAGGACGAGCACGCTGTCCCCGGTGCGTGTGGCAGCGAAGGTGGCCTCGGCAGGGCGGCTCCGCACGGTGCGCCTGCTGCGGTGGCTCCACCCTCGTACCCAGTCCGGCACGGCGCCGGCGTCGACGACGGTGATTCCCGGGCGCCTGTCCGGCGAATGGCGCAGCGTTTGCGCGGTGGGCGCGGTCATCAGCTGGGCCTCCTACCGAGGCGGGTACGTCGTTGGCATCGTCAGTCTTGTCGGTCGACCGGGGCGTCGGAAGGGGGCGTTAGCCCCCCTGCCTCGTCTGCGCAAGGCTCCGTCCGACAGCGGTATTCCTCGACGAGCGACCAGGGCCCGTCCCCGACGCGCGCCTCGTTGCGCCAGAGCAGGGTGTGGTCGTCGACCAGCTCCCAGGTCAGGCGGATCACCACGGTCGGGTTGCCCACCGACGTGAACACCATCCGGTCGCCGTCGATGCCGCCGGTGAGCACTTCGGCGTGGCCGTAGCAGTCGGCGATGGTCGCGCGGTACTCAGCGGTGGCCGGGTCCCAGCCCGCCACCCAGTGCAGCTGCCAGGTGAGCAGCGGCGTGCCATCGAGGAGCGCCTGCTCCTGGACGTATTCGCCCACGATCCACCGGCCGTCCTGGATGATGTGGTGGGTGCCGCGCCCGCGGGCCGTCATCGCAGGCGTGCCGAGGCCCATCCCGCCCGCCTGGATGGTGCCGGTCCAGGTGGTGTCGCGGTGGAAGCGGCGCAGCGCCGCCATCTCCGGACCGGGCGTGATCGGGAGCGGTACCGGCGTCGTCTCGGCCCGGATAGCCATGGTGGCAGTGTCGGGTCGTCACGCCCGCGGGGGGCAGGGTCGAAGGTCCCCGAAGAACCCGCAGCTATCGGTGCAGCTCGTCCTCCAGGTGCACCCGGATGATCTCGTCGAACGAGGTCTCGGCGACGAATCCGAGCCGTGCCGCCCGACTCGCGTCCAGCGCCGCCGCCCAGCCGCCCACCATCGCCATGATCACCGGATCGGGCTCGCGGCGGATCAGCCGCACCGCCGCCTCGCCACCGACCCGGCGCAGCGCCTCGATCTGCTCGCTCACGGTCGCGGACAGGCCCGGCATCGACAGGGTGCGCCGCGGCCCGACCAGCTCGGAGTCGATGGTCGCCGCGCGCAGGCAGAACCCGACGGCCGAGCGGGGTGAGGCGTGCCAGTGCCGCACGGTCTCGGGCACCGGCAGCACCGCTTCCCTGCCGACCAGCGGCTCGCGCAGGATGTTGGAGAAGAACCCCGACGCCGCGCGGTTCGGCGCGCCCGGCCGGATGCAGATGGTGGGCAGCCGGATGCCGATCCCGTCGACGAAGCCGCGCCGGGTGTAGTCGGCGAGCAGCAGCTCGCCGATGGCCTTCTGGGTGCCGTAGCTGGTCAGGGGTGTGCTGGCGAAGTCCTCATGGATCGGGTCGGGCAGTGGCGCCCCGAAGACCGCGATGGAGGAGGCGAACACCAGCCGCGGGCGGTAGCCGTCGTCGGGGTGCGCGCGGATCGCCTCGAGCAGCGCGCGGGTGCCGTCGAGGTTGACGTGGTAGCCCTTGTCGAAATCGGCCTCGGCCTCGCCGGACACCACCGCCGCCAGATGGACGATCACCTCCGGCCGGGCGCTCACCAGTTGCTCGGCCACGCCGGGCTCGGCGAGGTCACCGGCCCAGCGGTCCGCCTCGCCGGTCCAGCCCTCGGGAGCCTCCGGCACCGCGACGTCGAGGAGGCTGAGGCGCCCGACCTCGGCGTCGCCGATCCGGCCGTCGCTCACCAGCCGTGCGACCAGCTTGCGTCCGATCATCCCGGCCGCCCCGGTCACGGCCACGTGCATCGCTACCTCGCCCTCCGCCTGCGGACGCGCGGGTCCGAACGAGCCGAGCGTACGCAGCGCCCGGATACCCCGCGTGCGTTTCGGGTACTCCCCGAGAGGAGATTCGGGAGGTGGCGTCGTGGGATTCGCCGACAAGATGCAGAACAAGGCCCGTGAGCTGCGGGGGCGCGTGAAGCGCAACACCGGCGAGGTCATCGGGGACCGGCGGATGCAGGCCGAGGGCCGGACCGACGAGACGGTCGGCAACCTGAAGCAGGCGGGCGAGAAGCTCAAGGACGCGTTCGGCCTCGGCCGCCCGCGCCGCCGCCGCCGCACGTACTGACGACGTCGGGCGCCGACCACTCGGGCGGCGGAGGCATCGGAGCCTCCGCCGTCCGCTGTGGATCCAGGTCCGGGCTCAGGTCGGCTTGCCGCGTCCGACGAACGCGTCGCGCAGGAACGGGTCGTGGCGGGGGTCGAGCGGCGGGCAGTCGAGGTCGCTGAGCACCCGCTCGCGCACACCGTGCCCGCGTACCGCGGCGTAGGCCGCGCAGTAGGCGCGGTGCGCGTGCTTGTACCGCCTGCGCAGCTCGAGCAGCTCGGCGAAGAGCTGCTTCTGTGCGGTGCGTGCCGCAGCCAGCTCCTCGACCAGGCCCGGCCGTGCCACCGTCACGTCGTCCAGCGCCGCCTCGACCTGCCGGTGCGTCGTCCGTTGCATCTCAGAACCCCCGAATCGGTGCCGGTGCCCGGAGTGGTCCGGGCCTGTGCCAGTGGTTGTTCATGTCGGGCGGCGCGGCGGCCGCCGGGGGCGGTGCGGGCGCGGCGTGTGGCCCCGTGCCCGTTCCCAGACGCTCCGGCGACCACCCCTGCGCCGCGGCCCGCGCGACCAACTGGGTGTATCCGGTCTCCAGCTCGCGGGCGCGCTCGGCGGCGTGGCGGGCCTGCTGGACCGCGGCCGTGGCCTCGTCGCGGGCCGCGGCGAGCTGCTTGGCGAGCCGGGCGCGCACCGAGAGGTGTGGGTCGGCCTCCGCGAACGGGTCAACGCCGGTGTTCTCGCGCGGCAGGAACCGGGCGATGGCCAGCTTGAACAGGGCCGCGCCGAGCACGCCGCCGACCAGCGGGCCCACGACCGGCACCCACCAGTAGGGCGTGCCGTTCTGGTCGACCCACGCCGTCTCGTAGCCGGTCAGCCAGGAGACGAAACGCGGGCCCAGGTCCCGCGCGGGGTTGATCGCGTAGCCCGCGTTCGCGCCCCAGGCCATGCCGATGACGACCACCAGCAGTCCGACGACCACCGGTTCGAGGTTGGCCAGCGGCGGGTTGTTGGTGGCCGCAGTGAGGGCACAGACGACGAACACGAGGATCGCGGTGCCCAGCACCTGGTCGAACAGCGCCGTCTGCAGCGTCACGCCGATCCCCGGCGAGGTGGAGAACACCGTCTGGGTCGCGCTCGTGGTGTCGGGGTCGACCTTGGTGATCAGGTCGTTGTACAGGGCGCGGACGATGAACGCCGCGACCGCCCCGCCCGCCATCTGGGCCGCGATGTAGCCGGTGACCTTGCGCCACGGGAACCCGTTGCACACCGCCAGCGCCACCGTGACCGCCGGGTTGAGATGGGCGCCGGAGAGCCGGGCAGCGATGTAGCAGGCCATGGTGACGCCGATGCCCCACGCCCAGGTGATGGCGTCGTGGCCACCCATGCTGCCCGCCGGGACGGCCGTCCCGACCTGGGCCTCGACGCCCAACCCGAACAGCATCAGGAGCAGGGTGCCCGCGAACTCGGCGCAGAGCTCAGCGGGTGACGGCTTCGACGTGTCCATGCCACGGCTCCATCATGGTGACGACATCGGGGACCAGACCGTGTCTGGCGTGGACGCGGTGCACGGCACGGACGACCGCCTCGGCGGTCAGGTCGATGTCGCGCGCGGTCGTGGTGTGGTTCGCCACCGAGGCGCGCAGCATCGGCTTTCCGTGCCAGCGGGTGCCGCCCAGCACACAGGTGCCGTCGGCGACGATCTCGTCGAGTACGGCGCGGACCACCTGCTCGGCGTCGTGCGCCGGATGGGCGTCGGGCCGGATGTCGATCAGCACCTGGTTGTAGACGACGCGGTTGGCGATCCGGATGCCAGGCTCGGCGCCCAGGGCCGCGGCCAGGCGCATGGCGTTCTCGTGGCAGCGGGTGACGAGTTCGGCGAGGCCGTCGCGGCCCAGCGTGGCCAGCGCCGCCCACGCGGGCACCCCGAGGCCGCGCCGCGCCATGCCCGGCGCCCAGTCCATGCCGTCGCGCAGCCCGCGCGGGACGGTGGCGCTGATCGTGGTGTAGGGCGCCTGGCTGGTCATCGCGGCCCGGTGGGCTTCCGGGTGGGCGGTGAGCACCAGCCCGACCGCGTACGGGGTCTGCAGCATCTTGTGCCCGTCGGTGGCCCAGCTGTCCGCGAGCTCGATCCCCGCGGTGAGGTACGCCAGCCGGGGAGCGACCGCGGCGGCGGCCCCGAACGCCAGGTCCAGGTGCAGCCAGCTCCCGTGCCGCCGGGTGATCGCCGCGATCGGCTCGAACGGGTCGAAGCTCCCGGTGTTGATCTCACCGCCCGCCGCGCAGACGATTGCGGGCTCTGGCTGGGCGGCGAGCCGCGCGGCCAGGGCGGCCGGGATCATGCGGCCCTCGTGGTCGGTGTCGATCGGGATGATCTCGTTGCGGCCGAACCCGAGATACTGCGCGGCGGCGAACAGCGAGCGGTGCGCGTCCCGCCCGGCGAAGATCGTGACCGGGGGCGCTCCGCGCATGCCGCGCGCCTCCACGTCCCAGCCGCGGCGGGCGCACAGTTCGTGCCGGGCCGCGGCGAGGGCGACGAAGTGCGCCTCGGTCGTGCCGCTCACCCAGGCGCCGGACAGCGGCCGGCGCGTGCGGCGCAGGCCGAGGAGGTCGATAGTCCAGTCGAGCGCGATCTCCTCGGCGAGGGTCACGGCCGGTGAGGCGGCGTAGGTTGCGGCGAACTGGTCGAACGTGGCTACCAGCCAGTCCGTGGCCACCGCGGCGGGCACTGCGCCGCCGACGACGTAGTGGAAGTAGCGCGGGCCGGTGGATCCCACCACGCCACCGTCGGCCGCACAGCGCATCAGAGCATCCACGGGCCACGTGGGCGCCGCGCCGCGGGCGCGCAGTGCACCTCCGAGCAACGCCCGCCAGCCTGCGATGCGTTCGGCGGTCAACGGGATGCTGACCGGGCGTTCACCGACCTCGTCCAGATATCGGGAGGCCTGCTCTGCGGCATGTTCGAAGATCTCGCGGCGTCTCATGTCGGCTCCTCGACGTCGGTCAGGGCAGAGCGCGGAAAGTGACTGGTCGCCTAGCGCCACTCGACGGTGACAATGCGTGCGAAATTGCGTGACAACCATCACTCGGGCCGCGTGGCGATGCCATGGTCGCGTCGGAAGATTTGCCTTCGGGTGCGGTAAGGGGATTCTTACCGTTTGGCAACCCTCGATGGGCTGGTCCGCGATGACACGAAGGGTGTTAGCAATTGCGAACGATTCCGGAACGTAGCGAAATTGGGCGAAGCCGGCTCTCGTGGGACCGGGATTTCACCCGCAAGGCGGAGTGACTATCACTCTCTGTACGAACACGGCGACCGATGAGAGGGTTCGGGGATGGAGCAGTGGGCCTGGCTGAGGTCCTTCGTCACGCCGACGCCACTGCCTGCGCTCCCCGTAGTCCTTGGCGACGGCGAGGGGGAGGTCGCGCGCATTCCCGCCGTCCGACATCCCGGCACGCTCGCGGCTGTCGAGGGCGACCTGGTCCTCACCACCCGCAGGCTGCTGTTCTCTCCGCTCGCCGTCCACGGCCCCGCGGCGGGCATCGCCTGGTCCAGTTCGCCATCGGGCGCCACCGGCGGCGACGAGGCGCTCGTCGACGCCGTGGCGGGCCGCTCGCCCGGCCTGTTCCATCCGCCGACCCTCCACCTGACGGGCGCGAGCGGCGCCCGGACCGAGCTCGGCGTCCTCAGCGGGCGGAAGACGCCGAACTTCGCGGGTGCCAACGCCCAGGCGCGCGACGACTTCCTCGCCGTGCTCGGGATACACCTCGGGAGGTCGGAGGACCGCGACCGTTGACGGCCACGTTGACTGCGGCGGGTGCGCACCTACCATCCGCACCGTTGCGGGGTGGGCACGGTGCTGGTCGGGCTCAGTCCGGAGAACGTCAACGTGGTCGTCCACCCCGTCGGCGCGTTCACCATCCCCTCCGGCAACCTGGCCATGATCCTGCTCGGGCTCGCGCTGCGGGACACGAGGCCGCGCGCCGCCCTGCTGTCGCTGCTCCTGGGGTCACTCGGGCTCGTCGGCATGCTCAGCGGACCGCCGCTCGTGATCCTCACCGGTCACGGCGGCGGTCTCGCGGAGCGTGTCGCCCTCTATCCGCTGATCGTCTGGGCGATCCTTCACGGGATCGGTTTCGTGCGCTCCGCGGCGCGGGCCTACCGGGCGGGGTCGATCGCCACGGGCTCCCGGTGAGCCTCGTGGTGGCCCGTGTTCCGCGGCGTGGTCAGCACGGCCTTGGTGCGGTCGTCGAGGGCGGCGTCGGACAAGGCGCCGCTGCCCGCGAGCACGGTCTCCAGTGCGGTGAGCCAATGCTCGTAGTACGACCACGGCTCGGTTCCGCCTTCGGCCTCCCACCTCCTGATCGAGTCGATGAGCGAGAGCTGGAACTCGCTCCACTCGTACTGCCCCGCGTGGTAGGCCGCCACCGCCATCGCGAACGCCCGCACCTCCCAGGGCTGATCGAACGACTGCTCGCCCGCGGCGCCAGGCAACGTCGCGACCAGCGCCTCGACGCGCCGCCGGGCGTCGCCGAGCTCCGTGGCGTCGGGCCGGAAGCCCATCAGGGCGCCTTCGGCACGCCTGTGCCGATCATCGAGTCGCGGGTGACGAGCGCGGCGAGGGCCTTCTCGTCGAGGCCTTCCGTGCCCGCGGGCCGCAGCGGGAGCACCCAGTACCGCATCTCCGACGAGGAGTCCCACACGCGCACCTCGACCGCGTCCGGCAGGTCGAGGCCGAAGTCCTCGCGCAGCACCTTCCGCGGCTCGCGCACGATCCGCGACCGGTACTCCGGGCCCTTGTACCAGTTCGGCGGCAGCCCGAGCACCGGCCACGGGTAGCAGGAGCACAGCGTGCACGTGATGACGTTGTGCACGGTGTCGGTGTTCTCGACGACGACCATGTCCTCGCCCTGGAGGCCGCCGATGCCCAGCTCGGCGCACGCCGCGGTGGCGTTGGCCAGGAGCCGCGACTTGAACTCGGGGTCGGTCCACGCCTTGGCGACGGCCGAGGCGCCAAGCTGCGGCCCGACCTCGTTCTCGTAGATCTCCACGAGCCGGTCGATCGCGGCGGTCGTCATGATCCCCTTCTCGATCATGATGGCCTCCAACGCCTTGACGCGGGCGGCGATCTCCTCCTGGGTACGGATCTTCACGGTCATCGCTCAGGCTGCCTTCTCTGGTGCCGATTCCGGGGCGAGGACGATGTAGGGCTCCCAGACGTCGAAGTAGACGACGCCGTTCGGCTCGGCGGCCTCAGGGCCCCAGAGCTCCTCGTTCGTGAACTTGACCGTGTAGACGTGCTCGGGGGCCTCGGGGCCGCCGTTGCCCGCGCTGTCCGGGTAGATCATCGTGCCGTGCGCCATCTCGACGACGCCGGTCTTGCCGCGGATGTACCGCGCCTTGCGGGTGTGGCCGTGCGGCGAGTCGTCGACGACGATGACGCGGTCGCCCACCGCGAACTTGGCGGGCGTGTCCGACGGGCGGGCGGCGGACACGCCGTTCTTGACCGCCCAGTCCACAAAGGCCATCAGGTCCGGGTCGTCGCGCCGCGGCAGCGGCGCGTCGGGGTTCTCGAGGTAGAACTGCGTGCGCTTCTCGATCTCGTCCTCGTCGAGCACGCCTTTCGCCACGCCGTAGTGCTCGGCGGTGTGCATCCAGTGCTCGTAGTACGGCGAGAGGAGATAGGCCGCGGGGTGCATCCGCTCGATGCCGTAGCGGAACATGTCGACGCCGAAGAATCCCGCCCGGAACGGCATGGAGAACATGGCGAACGCCGCCTTCTCCCATTCCGCCTGGAACACCGGCTCGCTCTCCGGTACGGGAACGGGCCCGAGCCCGTCGGTGCCACCGAGGTCGTGCACGCCGTTCATTGCCCAGGACCGATCATGACTGGCTCCCGACGGTCGCGGTCGTCGGCCGCGGGAAGCCCCCGACGGCCTGCTCGAACGTGTGCGCGACCCGCAGCACGGTCGCGTCTTCCCAGTGCTTGCCAATGATCATCATCCCGGTGGGCAGGCCGTTCGCGAGGCCCGCGGGCACGGAGCACGCCGGGTGGCCGGTCACGTCGGTCACGCACGTGTTGGCGATCATCTCCAGGGCACGGGGGATGACCTCCTCGCGCGGCGCGCCGTCCGGCGGGATCACCGTGGCCTGCAGCGGGAGCGTCGGCATCACCAGCACGTCGTAGCGGGCGAGGGCCTCGTCGTAGGCGTCACGGAGCTCGAAGGCGAGGTTCTGCGCCATCGCGTAGTGCTTGCCGTGGTAGCGGTCGATCGTGTACCGCCCCGCGAGCAGCACGAGCTTGACCGTCTCGGAGAACTGCGTGCCGTCCGCGCGCCACTGTCCGCCGTAGTGGTCGACGACCTCGGGGTCGTAGAGGCCCTTCCAGTTCATGCCGTACCCGTTGGCGTCCACCATCTGCGCGGCCGCGCCCTCCGTCGCGATCACGTCCCAGACCCGGGCGCCGTGCAGGTGCCACGGGATCGACACCTCCTCGACGACGAGGCCCGCCCCGCGGAGGGTCTCGGCCGCCGCGCGCACGGTGTCGTCGACGGGCTGCTCCGAGTTCGGGTGCCCGAAGCCCTCGGTGACGACGCCGACCCGCAGGCCCTCGGCGCCGCGGGCGAGCGCGGCGACGTAGTCGTCGGGCACGAGATCGCGGGGTTGGCGCGGGTCGAGGCCGTCCGGCCCGGCGATCACGTTGAGCACGAGCGCCGCGTCGGCGACCGTCCGCGTGATCGGGCCGACGTGGTCGATCGTCTGCTCGATGGGGAACGCGCCGGTGTAGGGCACGAGGCCGAACGTCGGCTTGTGTCCGACCGTGCCGGTGTAGGCGCTCGGGATGCGCACCGAGCCGCCCTGGTCGCCGCCCGTCGCGACGTCGACGATGCCCGCCATGACGAGCGCGGCGCTGCCCGAGGACGACCCGCCTGCCGACCGGCTCTCGTCCCACGGGTTGCGGACCGGGCCGGTGCGGGAGGTGTGCGAGCCGCCGGAGAAGCAGAGGTCCTCGCAGACGGCCTTGCCCGCGATGGTGGCGCCCGCGGCGAGCATGCGGGTGACGACGGTGGCGTCGCGCAGCGGCGTGTAGCCCTCCATCGTCCGCGAGCCGTTCATCATCGGCACGCCCGCGACGGCGGTGTTGTCCTTGACCGCCACGGTCTTCCCCGCCAGCGGGCCCTCGCCGGAGCCGGTGATCGAGGTCGTGACGTACCAGGCGTTGAAGGGGTTGTCGGCGGGCGCCGGCCGGGACCAGGCGCGCTCGGGGGCCGCGGGGCGGGACGCGGCGTAGAGCTCCTCGACGGCGGTCCACGAGGCGAGCAGCCCGTCGACCATCGGGCTGAACGCGGCGAGGTCGGCGTCGGCGAGCCCGAGCCCGTAGCGCTCGGCCACGCTGCGCAGGCTGGCGGATTCGGGTGGGTCGACGGACATGAGGTACTCCTCGCGGTCGGCTGTGAGGAACCCTAGGGACGCCCTCGGATGACCGTCAATATGCGGTGACGCATTGACGCGTTTCTTGATCGGTTGCTAAGGCGGAGGGCTGAGGGCGAACCCGCCGGACGTGGCCTCGGCGAGGAAGAGCCGCTGGTCGACGGTCTCCGGGCCGGTGACCGTCACCCGGCCACGGGGGAAGTCGCTGCGGCTGCGGCGCAGCTCGCGCGCGACCGTCCGTGGCTCGTCCTCGCCCGCCTTGCGGGCGGCCGCGGCGTACAGGTGGACGGCCTCGTACGCCGACTCGGAGATGCTGGACACCGGCGGGGCGAGCGGCCCGAAGGCACGGCGGTACCGGCCGAGGAAGGCCGCGTTGGCCTCGTCGGGCAGCTGCTCGAAGTAGCCCGAGACGCCCCGCATACCCGCGCACGCGGTGTCGCCGATGCGCTCGCGGGTGGGCTCGTCGAGCGCCAGCGCGAGCGTCTTGGCCACCTCGCGCACCCCCATCGCGTGACACTGCCGCTCGAAGGCCACGAGGTCGGCGCCCACGAACGACGACAGCACGACGTCGGCGCCCGACGCCAGCACCGATTCGACGACCGCGGTGAAGTCCCGCGTGCCCAGCGCGGCGTAGGCCTCGCCGACGACCTGCCCCCGCTGCTCGTCGACGACCCTGCGCGCGGCCGTGTGCACCGCGCGCGGCCACACGTAGTCGTTGCCCGCGAGGAACCAGCGCCGCCCGCCCGCCGCCCGCATGGTGGGTCCGGCCGCGGCGCGCAGCTGCAGGTAGGGGCGCTCACCCAGCTGCACACAGAGCTCGGCGCCCAGGCCGCCCTCGTTCATCAGCGCCTGCACGAGCAGCACCCCGTCCGCCCGCAGCGCCTCCGACACGCGGGCGAACGTCGCCGAGGTCGTGCTGGCCAGGACCACCCGACAACCGCTGCGCACGAGCCGCTTCGCCTCGACGGCCCCCAGCGCCGGGTCGGTGCCGTCGTCGCCCACGACCAGGCGCACCGGCCTGCCACGGATGCCGCCGTCGGCGTTGATCTCCTCGACGGCCATCGTGACGAGGTTCTCAGTGGCGGTGGCGAAGACGCTCCCGGGTCCGGACTTGCTGGTCAGGAGGCCGATGGGATGGTCGTCCCCGGACGCGGGCTCGCGCACCGGGTAGCCGCGGCGGCGCATCAGCCAGTGCAGCCCCTCCTCGTCGAGATCGGCGACGACCCGCACGCGGGTGCCCTCGCCCTCGGCGTCGAACAGCATGCGCAGCCGTCCCCGCCAGGGCACGTGGAGCTGGATCTCGACCCGGCCCGGGCTGCGCCCCGGTGGGCGGACGCGGGCGATGCGGCCCAGCAGGTCGACGGCAGGCCCGCCCAGCGGGGCCCGCAGGGTCACCGCGGCACCCGTGGCCAGCCGGTCGCACGTGGCGTCGAACAGCCAGCCCGCTCCGGCACCCGCCCCGAACAGCTCGAAGACCGTCCCCGGCGGGGCGTCGATACGCTGCTCGGCCGACAGGGCCAGGGTCGCCATCACATCGCTCGGCTGTCCGTTGCCTCGGTGACGGCGGCACTGCCGGTCCTCTTCTCCGTCGCTGACCCCGCGGCCGTCTCCGCGGCCGCTCTCTCCGCGGCCGCCTTCGCGGCACCGAGCGAGCTCTGGAAGAGCTCCTGCAGGAAGCGGATGACGTCCTGGGCGGGCCCGGTGCCGTCGACGGAGTAGTAGCGGAACCGGCCGGTGCGCCGCTCCGCGATGAGGCCCGCTGTGCGCAGGATCCGCAGGTGGCTGGACACGGCCGTGCGGCCCACGCGCTGGACGGCGTCGGAAAGCTCACCGGCGCTGCACTCGTCCCGCGCGGCGAGCACGGCGAGGATCTCGCGGCGGACCGGGTCCGCGAGCGCGTCGAACGCCATGTCCGCATCCACCGGCGGTAGCCCCCTCCGCTGCGTATCGACGTGTCATCGGACGTCGACACGTGGGAACGAGGATATCCGATGGCCGGCCGTCTCTCGGGCGGCGGCGCCGCTCGCGTCCATGGGGTCGACGATGATTGACGCGGGTGTTCTCACCGCAACAGCGGGGGAGACGCGGGTCGTTCCGCACTCGGAGAGCCTGGGGCGGCACCGGCGGATCGTCGAGTGTGTGAGAAAACCCTCGACCGCGGGCCCGAACACGGCGGACCGGGGATGCCGCGCGGTCCCGTCCTGACACCCCCGACACGGTGGCGAAGGACTACGCCGAGGTCGCCACCTCCTGCTGGCTGGGTGTGCCGTGGGCCTGGAACACCCGCTCCGCGAGCGGTGCGAACGCGAGCCCGATGGCCGTCCACAGAATGACCTGGGCCCCGACCGAGTAGAGGCGGAACCGGTACAGCAGGTCCGCGTCGAAGCCCGGGTAGACGATCGCGCCCGTGGTGTCGCGGAGCGGCTGGGGGGTCTCCGTCAGCAGGCTGCCGGACACCTCGACGTTGGCCGAGAGCTGACCCAGTGCCGGGAGCACAGCCATGATCGCGCCCATCACGACGACGAACGCCGCGCAGGCGAGCAGGGTCGCATTCCAGGTGCCGAAGCGGGCCTGAAGGCGCCTTCCGAGCCACGTCGCGCCGATCGCGCAGACGACCGACGCCACCACCATGAGCAGCCACAACGCGCCCCGGTCGCGGATCGTGTCGGGGTTGCCGATCGACGGCGGGTTGCTCGGGTACTTGAGGAACGGCACCAGGAAGAGGGTGAGGAACCCCGCGAGCGCGACCAGCAGCGACAGCTGCCGGGGCCGCACGTTGCCCGTGCGGCCGTAGGCCATGCAGAAGGCGACCGCGAAGAACAGCCCGATCGCGACCCCGAAAGCGATCACCCCGACGCCGAGGCCGATGTTGCCCTGGACGGCCCGGCTGAACAGCTCCGGCTCGGGGGCCCCGGCCGCCTGCCCGGCCGCGGCGGCGAGGGCGGCCTTCGCCTCGTCGCGGCCGGACTCGTAGTCGATGGCGGCCTGGATCGACGGCTCGGCGAAGACCCAGGCGAACAGGTACGCGAGCAGGCCGCCGAGCGCGCCGACGGCCGCTCCACGCAGGACGAGTGCCCTGACCATGATCAGTGGCAGGGGAAGCTGAGCAGGTGGCGGGCGTCGTGCACGAACTCGTGGATGTACATGTTGTCGCCGAAGACCGAGGTCGCGCCCTGGTCGATGCCGACGAAGTAGTAGAGCAGCAGGCCGAACAGCGCCGAGCCGATGAGCCACGGCAGCGTGTCCGCGATCGGGATGGCGACAGGCCGAGGCTGGGCCAAGGTGGCGGGAGCTGACACGGGAGGTCCTCTCGGAGGTGGACGGACGACCTAGACGCTTCCAACAGCTGAGCAAGTCAACAGATGATTGCGCGTTGTGGGCCGTCTTCTCAAGTACAGGATCTCGTCGGCCGTGTCGGGGCCCACCGGATCTTCCGATAGGCCCGCGCGCTGTCCTGCGGAGATAGCATGGTCCGTTGTGGAGCTGCTGGAACGTGGTCCGGCGCTGGCCGCGTTGCACTCGGCTCTCGACGCGGCCCTGGCGGGAGCGGGACGGGTCGCCGCCGTCTCGGGGGACGCGGGCATCGGCAAGACGAGCCTGGTCGAGGCGTTCGTCGCGGCCGCGGCCGGGCGGGTGCGGGTCCTCTCCGGGGCCTGCGACGACCTGCTCGCTCCGCGCGCGCTGGGCCCGCTGCACGACATCGCTGTGCGCATGGGCGGTGCGGTGGGCGCGCTCCTCGACCGGGACGCCCCGGTGGAGACCCTCTACCGCATGGTCGTGGAGGAGCTGCGCGGCCAACCGAGCGTCCTGGTCGTCGAGGACGTGCACTGGGCCGACGAGGCGACCCTGGACTGGCTGGTGCACCTGGGTCGGCGCCTGACGGACCTGCCCGCGCTGCTGGTGTTGACCTACCGGGACGACGACCCCGAGGTGATGTCCCGGATTGCCAGGGTCCTCGCCGTGCTGCCGCGGCGGATCATCGTGCGGCTGCCGCTGCCGGTGCTGTCCCGGCACGCGGTCGCGGTGCTCGCGGGCCAGCGGGCGGACACCGTGTACGCGCTGACCGGCGGCAGCCCCCTGCTCGTCACCGAGCTGCTCGCCGCGGGCGGCGCGGACGTCCCGCTGAGCATCCGCGAGTCGGTGCTCGGCCGCCTCGCCGCCTCGCCGGAGGCGGCCCGCCCCGCGGTCGAGGCGGTCGCCCTCGTGCCCGGCGCCTGCGAGTGGTGGCTGCTCGAAGCCGCGGTCGACGGGGGCCTGACCGCCGTGGAGGCGGCCATGCGGACCGGGCTGCTGGTCTCCGACGAGGTCGGGGTGCGGTTCCGCCACGAGCTCACCCGCCGCGTCGTCGAGGACGCGATGTTCGTCCCGCGGCGGCACGCGCTGCACCGGCGGGTCCTCGCGGTCCTCGAGGCCCGCGCCGAGGTCGACAGCGGCGTCGACCCGGCCCGGCTGGCCCACCACGCCCGCAGCGCTGGCGATCCCGCGGCGATCCTGCGGCATGCCGTGGCCGCGGGCAGGCGCGCCGCGGCGGCCCGGTCGCACCGTGAGGCCACCGCGCAGCTCGGCGCCGCGCTCGAACACGCCCGGCTGCTCGACGACCGCGAGCGCGCTCGGCTGCTGGAGCAGTACGCCGTCGAGGCGCACCTCACCAACCGCACCCGCGAGTCCCTGGCGGCGAGCGAGCAGGCGCTCGCGATCTGGCGGGCGTTGGACGACCGGCGCGCGGCGGGCGCGGGCCTGAGCAGGATGGCCGAGGTGCAGTGGCGATCGGGCGACCACGCTGGTGCGCTGTCGGCCGCGAAGACCGCCGTCGAGCTGCTGGAAGGCACCGATCCCGGACCCGACCTCGTCGTCGCCTACGGGGCGCTGGCCGGGCTCTACAACATGGTCGACGCGTACCCGGAGGGTCAGGAGTGGGGCGAGCGCGCGGCCGGGCTCGCCCGACGCCTCGGCAGCGACGCCGCGTTGGCCTTCGCGCTCGTGCAGATCGGCGTCGCGACCGCGGCGAACGACCCGGACGCAGGCGTGGAGATGCTGGTCACCGCCTATCGTCTTGCCGACGGCGCGGGCCGCGACGACGTCGCCGCGCTGGCGCTCACCTTCCGCGCGCGGACGTGGGTCTATCGCCACCGATTCGACCGGGCCGAGCCCGCGCTGGCCGAGGCGATGGACTACTCGAGCGCGCACGAGGTGTCCGCCTACCGGCAGTACCTCCTCGCCCTGCGCGCGCAGGTCCAGCTCGACCTCGGCCGCTGGGAGGCCGCCGAGCAGGACGCCCTGGCGGTGTTGGGCGAGGGCGACCAGTCCGGCATCAACGCCGCGCCCGCGCTGCTCACCCTGGGTGCGCTGCAGGCCCGCCGAGGGCACGAGGACGCGGAGGCCACGCTGGACGCCGCGTGGCAGTGGGCGCAGCGGGCAGGGGGCATCCAGCGCATCGGCCCGACCGCCGCGGCCCGCGTGGAGCAGGCGTGGTTGGCGGGCGATCTCACGTCGGCCCGGGAACGGGCGGAGGAGGGCTACCGGCGCGTCGCCGCGATCGGCGAGCAGTGGACGACGGGCGAGCTCGCGTGGTGGTGCGCCCAGCTCGGCGCCCCCGTCGAGCTCGAGGGGCCGGTCGCCGAGCCGTACGCCGCGCTGCTCGGCGGCGACTGGTCGAGCGCCGCGACGTACTGGGAGAAGCACCACCTGCCCTATCGGCATGCGCTCGCCCTCATGGCCGCGGGCGACCCCGACGCCGTCGTCCGTGCGCTCGGCATCGCCGACCGGCTCGGCGCCACCGCGCTCGCGGAACGGATGCGCGAGCTGCTGCGCGGCCTGGGCGTCACCCGGATCCCGCGCGGGCCTGCCCCGGAGACCCGCGCGAACCCGGCCGGGCTCACCGCGCGTCAGGTCGAGGTGCTCACGCTGGTGACCGAGGGCCTCACCAACGCCGAGATCGCCGCGCGGCTGGTCGTCTCGACCCGCACCGTCGACCACCACGTGGCGGCCGTGCTGGCCCGGCTCGGCGTCGACTCCCGGCGTGCCGCGGGCAGGCGCGCCGCCGAGCTCGGCATGGTCCTCGGCGCCCAGCGCCAGCCGGTCTAGTGCGGTGGCCACGAACGTTGCCGGGGTGATCGTCGTCTGGGCGCGCGAGGACCCGGTGAACGTTGGTGGCCGCCGCACCAGGCCCTCAGCCGGTGTGGCCCGCGGCCGCCGCGGTCGCGACACAGCCCGACCAGATCAGCACCGCGACGGTGCTGGGCGGGGCCTGCTGGTCGACGACCGCACGGCAGCGCGGGCACTGGAAGGCATACCACGAGTCGGTCATCGGTCGGGCCACGGCGAGCAGCACGGCCGGTCGGGCCACGGGCACATGCGTCTGGCAGAACGGGCAGAGCAGCGTGATGTCCTTCATCGTGGGCTCCTGAGGTCCGGTGCCGACGAGGATGGCCCGCCTGCCCGCGTGTGCGCATCGGCAGCCGTTGCCCATTCCGTGCCGACCGGTTCGCCCCGTTCGCGTAGGTAGCCCGCGGCGCAGAGATGGGTCGATGCTGCCGATGCACCCCGGGCCCGGCCCGACGCACGCTCTGGGGGTCAACAGTTCAGGAAGACAACGAGGAGCACACACATGACGACCCCCGCCCCGATGCCGTCGATCACGCACGTCGCGATCACCGTGTCCGACCTGGACGCGAGCAGGCAGTGGTACAGCCGCGTACTGGGCACGGAGCCGGTTCTCGACGAGGACACCGGCCCGTTCCACCACGTGGTCTATGCGCTCGGCACCACGCTGCTGGGGCTGCACGGCTTCTCGGTGCTGACGAGTGACGAGAAGTTCGACCCGCGCCGCCCCGGCCTCGACCACGTCGCGTTCGGCGTCGCGAGCCGCGCGGAGCTGGAGCAGTGGGCGACCCGGCTGGACGAGCTCGGCATCACCCGCGGCGACATCAGTGACGCGCACTACGGCTCCGGCCTGGCGTTCAAGGACCCCGACAACATCGCGCTCGAGCTGTTCGCCCCGCCCGGCAGCTGACGCGACCCGATCGGTGATCGCCGGTTCGGCGCACAACCCCGTGCGCCGGACCGGCGATCGCCACCGGACGGCGGTCATTCGACTGCCTCCGCGCCCGGAGCTTCGGTACAGGCGACGTCAGATGACCGATGGCGGGCGTCCCCGCTCCCGGCCACACTGGCCCACGGCCCCGTCGACGAGGCCTGGAAGGCACACCGATGAACGCTGCCCGCGGCAACCCGGCCCCGCGCACGATCGACCAGACGACGGCGGCCGGGGTCCGCGCGTCCACCGCCGCGGGCGGGGCCGCCTGCTCGGCGCACTCAACATTCCGTTGGGGAGCATTGCGATCCTCCTCTTCGCCTTGGCGATCCGGCGCACGGCGCCCGGCTTCGCGGCGGTCAGCGCCGTGCTCGGCGTCCTGGGTCTCGTGGGCACGGTGCTTTCCAGCGCGGGGCAGTACGCAGACCCCGCGCTCGGCCTCGGCCTCGGCGTGGGCGGAACCGAGCGGCTCGGGGGTTACCCGGGCAATCTCTGGGTGCTCCTGGTCGGGCTGCTCGCGCTCGCCGCGGCGCGTGCGGACGGCGCCGTGGGACGCGCTGACCGCCTCCCCGACGCGCCCTGAGGTGGCGCGGTGTTGATCGGCCTGACAGCATCTGGGCGGCTACGGATGTCGATGGGAGAAGCGAGGTGGCGATGCCGTCCGACATCACCGATCTGATCCTCGCCCACCACACGTGGTTCCGGGAGCAGTTCGCACACCTCGACGACCTCGCCGCGGCCTCTCCGCCCGATGTCGACGCGCTGCGCGGGGTGTGGGAGCCGCTCGCCACCCAGCTGGATCTGCACGCCGTCGCCGAAGAGGAGATCTTCTACCCGCAGCTGCTGCGGCGCGGCGCGGAGGACCCGCAGGAGGCGACGCTCGACGCGATCGGCGACCACAACGAGATCCGCGACGGCGTCCACGCGGCGGACGCGGCGACGGTCGGCACGCCCGCGTGGTGGGCCGCGGTCGAGGAGGCGCGGAAGGCCAACGACGAGCACATGGCCGAGGAGGAGCGCGAGGGTCTCGCCGACTTCCGCAGGCACGCGCCCCTCGGCCTCCGCGAGGCGTTGGGGCGGCAGTTCGCCCGGTTCTTCGAGCAGCACGAGACGACGGCCGGGGTGAACGTCTCGGACAAGGACCCGCAACGCTACGTCGACGACATCGAGCGGGAGATCACGTCGGTCGAGCCCGCCGACGGCTCGCTCGGCATCGGCAGTCTGAAGGGACGGCGCCAACCATGACGGCCTCCGACCACCTCCTCCGCGGCTACGCGCCGATTCCGACCACGGCGTGGCAGGCCATCGACGCCGAGGCGCGGGAACGGCTCACCCCGCTCCTCGCCGCGCGCAGGCTGACCGATTGGTCGGGCCCGCACGGGTGGCAGGAGGATCGGCTGTCGATCGGCAGGGTGGCCGACATCGACGGCCCGGCAGGCGGGCCCTCCGCCGCCGACGTGCGGACGGTGCAGCGGCGGGTGCTGGCCTACGCCGAGATCAAGATCCCGTTCACGGTGAGCAGGCGTGAGGTGGAGGACATCCAGCGCGGCGCCGGCGACGCGGACCTCGACGATCTGGACCGGGCCGTGCACGTCGCGGCAATCATGGAGAACCGCGCCGTCTTCCACGGGTGGACCGCCGCGGACATCACCGGCATGGCCGACTACTCCGCCTATCCGCCGGTCGGGCTCGGAGACGACTGCGCCACGTACCCGACCGTCGTCGCCCAGGCCGTGGACCGCATGCGGGAGCGGGGCATCGGCGGGCCGTACGCGCTCGCGATCAGCCCGGAGCGCTACACACGCATCGTGGAGACGACGGAGCACGGCGGCTATCTGTTGCTCGACCACCTCATCCGCGTGCTGAGCGGCGGCGAGGTCGTCTGGGCGCCCGGCCTCGAGGGCGCGCTGGTGCTGAGCCAGCGGGGCGGGGACTTCCAGCTCGCCGTCGGCCAGGACTGGTCGATCGGCTACACCGCGCACGACGCCGAGACGCTTCAGCTCTACCTCGAGGAGTCGTTCACGTTCTGGCCGACCGAACGCGACGCCATCCTTGTCATGACCGAGGGCTTGTCATGACCGAGGGCGCGTAGCTCACTCCCGGCACGGGGCCGGGTTGACGGCGGGGCTCGGTGGCAGGCCCAGACGCTTGGCGAAGAACGGGAGCGAGTCGCGGAACGCGGACGACCACACCGCGAACGTGTGGCCTTCGTCGGGCATGACGACGTAGCAGGTGGCGATGCCCGCGGCCCGGGCGAGCGGCACGAGCTGCTGGATCGCCTGGTAGGGCTGGTCGTCGGCCGAGCCGACCTGGAACCAGCCACCGAGCTGCGGGAACTGCGCGCCCGTGAGGAGCGCCGACGGCTCGTGGGCCTCGAACGCCTGCGGTGACCCGCCGAAGAGCTGGGTGGCGGTGTCGGCGGTGTCGGCGTTGGTGTCGCCCGCCCGCGGGCCCACGAGGCCGCCGTAGTCGCCGAACGTCGTGAAGAGTTCGGGGTGGCGCAGCGCCAACATGATCGAACAGGTGCCGCCCTCGGAGAACCCGGCGACGACCCAGGCCGGGCCGGGCGCGAGCGTGCCGAGCGTCTGCTGGACCGCGGCCGGGACGTCGACGGTCAGGTAGGTCTCGACGTTGCCGACCGGGCCGTCGACGCATTCGGAGTCGGCGGTGAGCGAGCCGTTGATGTCCGGCATGACGAGCACCGGCGCGACGCCGTCGTGCAAGGCGGCCCACGCGTCGGCGGTGGCCTGGGCGAGGCCGCCCTCGGTCCAGTCCGTCGGCGCCCCGGCGTGCCGTGCAGGAGCAGCACCACCGGCAGCGCGGGCCGCGGGCGGGCGAACCAGATCGGGGGCAGGTACGCCTGGGCGGGTCGCCCGGTGAAGCCGGACTTCGTGCCCGGGATGGCGAGCGGCACCACCTGACCGGTGGCGGGGACCGTCCCGGCCTGCTGCTCGGCCAGCTGCAGGCTGCTCTCGCCGGGCCCGTAGCCCCCGAACGCCTCGCCGAGGGTGCGGTAGTACTCGAAGTGGGCGTTGACGATGATCCCTGCCTCGACCACGTAGAGCACCACGCACAGCACGATCGCGATCACCCGGGGCAGCCGCCGGAGCCGGATCGCGGCGACGAAGGCGAGCAGCGCCAGCAGCCCGGTCACAGCGCCGACGGGCCACCACGTGCTGATGGGGATGTTCGCGACGGCGTCGATGTGGGAATCATAGGGCCGGTGATCGTTGTCGCCGCGGGGCTCGCGCTGGTGTCGGCCGCGCTGTTCGCCGTCGCGGCGGCCGCCCAGCAGCGCGCCGCCCAGCAGGTGCCCGACGAGCACACCCGCGGGCTGCGGCTGATCCTCGTGCTCCTGCGTCGCCCGCTCTGGTGGGTCGGCACGTTCGGCGACCTCGGGGGCTACGCCGCCCAGGCGGCCGCGCTCGGTGTCGGGTCGCTCCTGCTGGTGCAGCCGCTGCTGGTCACCACCCTGCTGTTCGCCCTGCCCTTGGCGGCCTGGTGGGGCGGTCGGCGGCTGTCCCGGGTCGACACCACGTGGGCGGTGCTGCTGGCCATCGCGCTGGCGCTCTTCGTCGTCGTCGCCGAGCCGACGGCGGGCGTGAACCGGGCCCCGATCGCCGCCTGGCTGCCCGCGGCGGCCGTGCTCGGCGTCGTCCTGGCCGTCTGTCTCGCCGTGGCGGCCGCGCGGCGGGGCACAGCTCGGGCCCTGCTGCTCGCGGCGGCCACCGCGCTCGCCTACGGGGTGACGGCCGCGCTCACCAAGGCCGTGGTCAGCCTGCTCGACGACGGTCCCGTCGCGCTGCTCACCGCCTGGGAGACGCCGGGTCTGGTGGTGGCGGGCGTGGGCGGGACCGTGCTGTCGCAGTCGGCGTTCCAGGCGGGTGGGCTCGCGGCGTCGCTGCCGATCATCACCGCGGGGGAGCCCGTCGTGGCCGTCGTGCTCGGCATGGCGGTGCTCGGCGAGCGGGTGCAGGTCGACGGGGCGGAGTGGGTCGTCTTCCCGGTCCTGGTGGTCGTGATGGCCGCCGCGACGATGGCGTTGGCCCGGTCAGCCGCTCACGCCGCCCACACGCCCGCCGGGCCCGACGGCGCCGCGACGCCGCCGACCGCCCGCGGCACGAACAGCTCCCCGAGCCCCGGCACGGCGAGGAAGCCCTCCGCGCCCGCGTAGAGCAACCCGACCCGGGGCAGGTCGACGGCGTGCCGGTAGGCCAGCACGCGCGGCAGCCACTCGGGTCCGAACTTCTCGTTGAAGTCGTGCAACGACTTGATCTGGAAGAACGGGTTGAGCACTCCCACCGCCCAGCGCGCGGCCTGCTGGACCCTGCTGAACGGGACGTCGTCGGCGAAGAGGCGCCCCCACATCGCGAAGTTCATGGACAGCCGCGAGACCCCGCGCGCCCCGAGCCCGAGCGCCGTGGAGGAGATGAGGAACTCGGTCATGCCGTTGGGCGCGTTCGGGTCGTGGCGCATGAGGTCGAGCGTGTAGCCGAACGACGGTCCGTAGGCGGGCACCACGCGCAGGAACCCGCCCGGGGTGCCGTCCTCGGCCGTTGCTATGCACAGCAGGAACTCCGGGTTCGCGCCCGCCCCGACGATGTCCTGGGACAGCGACATCGTGAACCCGCGCTCCGGGTTCTTGCCCCGCCACCGGGCGCTGATCGCGTTGAGCTGCGCGACCAGCTTGGGCGACGCCTGCGACTCGGCGATCATCTGGAAGCGGTAGGTGCGCCCGACCCGGCGCACCGCCGAGCGCAGCGACTTGCGCGCCCCACCCTCCAGCGAGAACGACCGGCAGTCGATCACCGCCTCGTCGCCGAGGTAGAAGGCGTTGAAGCCGCGCGAGGCGTAGAGCGGCATGCTCGCCTCGCGGGCGGCGAGCAGGGCCGGGTTCCAGCCGCGTTCGGCGCAGAAGGCGAGGAACTCGTCGAGCACGGCGACGACCGACTCCCGACGGCCGATCGGGTCGCCCGCGACCAGGGCGTATCCGCCGAGGTAGGTGTAGGCGAGGAAGGCCTCGCCGTCGCGGGAGAAGAAGAAGCTCTTGTCGTCGCGCAGCGCGAAGTAGGCGAGCGTGTCCCACCCGTAGGCGTGCACCAGCCTGCTGGCGTGCCCCCAGTCGTCCTCGGTGTGCGGTCGCCGTCCGACCAGCGGGCGCGTGACGAGCACGACCAGCACGACCAGCCCCGCGATGCCCAGCGCCACCAGCGCGGCGGGGAAGAACGCGGCGAAGAACGGATCGGCGTAGGTGTAGGGGCCGTCCAGGCCGACGAGGCCGCCGAAGATCGTCACCAGCGCCCCGGCGAAAGTCACGTCGGGGGTCGTCCGGCCGCTCTGGGTCCAGAGCGCGACGAACCCGAAGACGACCACGCCGCCCAGGTAGATCGGGACGAAGCGCACCACCCGGAAGAGCGACGGCGGGTCGGCGGGGGCGTGGAAGTCGTTCCGGTAGACCAGGAGCGCGGCGATCAGGCCGATGCAGAGGGCGATCGCCACCGGGTGGGGGCCCTTCACCAGGTGGGCCACCGCGCCGATGGTGAACAGGCCGAGGGCGACCTGCCACGCGAGCCGCTTGTGCTTGGCGAGCTGGTCGGCGAGCAGCATGAGCAGCAGCCCGACGACGACGGACACGACGTGCCCTGTCACCGGCAGCCAGAGCGGGTCGATGCCGATGTCCTGCCCGTCGAGGCGGGTGTGCACGAACGGGAGCAGCGCCAGGAGCTGGAGCAGCCCCGCGGCGGCGGTGAGCGCGGCGATCGTGCGCACCGCCCTGCGGTGCCCCAGCGGGCCGGGCGGGCGGCCCGGGATGGGGTGCGCGGACGGCGCCATGTCCGGGAGGGCGACGACCGACGCCGCCGCTCCGTCGCGCGCCGACGGACCGGCCACGGCGCCCGCGGACACCGGCGTCAGCGGCACGAGCGGGCGGGGTGCACCCCGGGGGCCGCTCCCGGGCGGTGGGGCGAACTCGGGGCGCAGCGTCGGGAAGAGGATCACCTCGCGGATCGAGTCGACGCTCGCCAGCAGCATGACCAGCCGGTCGATCCCGATGCCCAGGCCGCCGGTGCAGGGCATGCCCTGCTCGAGGGCGCGCACGTAGTCGAGGTCGACGTCGCCCGCCTCCGGGTCACCGCCCGCCTTGGCCCGCGCCTCGGCCTCGAACGCGGCGAGCTGCTCGACGGGGTCGTTCTGTTCGGAGTAGGCGTTGCACAGCTCGAACCCGGCGACGATCAGCTCGAAGCGCTCGACGTAGTCCGGGTCGTCGCGGTGCACGCGGGCGAGCGGCGACACCTCGCGCGGGTAGTCGATGCAGAAGACCGGTCCGACGATCGCGTGCTGCACCTTCTCGTCGTAGACCTCCTTCATGAGCCTGCCCGCGCCCCACCCGCTCTCCCAGGCCAGGCCGAGCCGGTCGAGCACCGCGCGCGCCTCGGCGACGAGCATGCCGGGGTGCATGGTCTCTCCGGTGGCCTCGGTGATCATGTCGGCGAAGCGCTTGCGCGCCCACGGGGTGGCGGCGAGGTCGATCGCGTTGCCGCCGTAGTGGACGACGAGATCCCCGTCCCCGAGCGCGGCGCGGGCGGCCGCCACCACCATGCCCTCGACCAGGTCCATCATGTCGTGGTAGTCCGCGAAGGCCTGGTAGGCCTCGAGCATCGTGAACTCGGGGTTGTGCCGGGTGTCGATGCCCTCGTTGCGGAACACGCGCCCGATCTCGAACACGCGCTCCATCCCGCCGACGATCAGCCGCTTGAGGTGCAGCTCCAGCGCGATGCGCAGGTAGAGGTCCATGTCCAGGGCGTTGTGGTGGGTGACGAACGGACGCGCGGTGGCACCGCCCTGGATCGACTGCAGCACCGGGCCCTCGACCTCGGTGAACCCGCGGTCCTCCAGGTGCCGCCGGATCGCCCGGACCGCGGTGTGCCGGATGCGGAAGATCTCACGGGTGCGCTCGTTGACCTCCAGATCGACGTAGCGCCTGCGGTAGCGGGTCTCGACGTCGGCGAGGCCGCGGTGCTTGTCCGGCGGCTCGCGCAGCGCCTTGCCCAGGAGCGCGAACCGCTCGACCCGCACCGACAGCTCGCCGCGGCGCGTCGTCATGACCGTGCCCTCGACGCCGACCCAGTCGCCGCGGTCGAGGTCGTCGAAGGCCCGGTGGCGGTCGAGGCCCAGCACTGCCGTGTCGACGAAGAGCTGGATCGCCCCGGTGCGGTCGCGCAGCTGGGCGAAGGTCAGGCCGCCCTGCCTGCGGACCAGCGCCAGCCTGCCCGCCAGGCTGACCTGGGCCTCGGTCACGGTGTCCGGCGGCAGGCCGTCGTGCGTGGCCCGGATCCCGGCGGCCGTGCTGTCGACCGGCCACCGGTAGGGATAGGCGTCGCCGCCGCGTTCCTGCGCCGCGCGCAGTTTGGCCAGGCGGTGCTCGCGCTGGTCGGCCCTGCGCCCGGTGGCCTCCACCTCCGTCGTCACGTGATCATGGTAAAGATCGTGGGGGACCAGGCCAAGAGACCCGGCCGCGCCGCACGTATCAGACCGGCGCCCGGAGGGCTCTCTTCGGGCATGTCGACCCGTGTCCCGGCGCTCGTCCCCGCCCTGACGGGCGCCATCGCCACCGTCGCGACGATGCTGCTGGTCGGCTGGCCGGACAGCCCCGTCCTGGCAGGCCCCGCCGACGTCGCCGCCGTAGTGGCGCTGATCGCGATATCCGTACTGCTGCTCGCGGGCGCCGCCACCGCGGGACGCCGCCGGACCCCGGTCCCCAGACGCCCGGCCGCGGGTTCGCCCATCCGTCGGCTGCATCCTCCGGCGGCCGTTGTCCAGAGCGCGTCCTGCAGGCGGGCGGCCTGAGTCCGGCGGACCCCGGCGTCAGGAGCCCTGCGCCCGGGCCCGGCCGGATCGGGCGCCCGCGGCGTCCTGGCCGGCGTCCTGGCCGGCGTCCTGGCCGGGGTTGGGCGCGTGGTCGCCGTGTCGCTCCCGCGGCTCGTCCTCGTCCTCGCCCACGTCGTCGAGATCGTCCGGCTCCGGCTCCAGCGCGTGGGGCTGGAGCGCGTCGTGGCTCTCCTGCCGGTGCAAGTGGCGTTCGGTCATGCCAAGGAGTACCCGGGGGGAGGGCCGGCATTCGTCAGCGTGCGGCGGCCCGCGTGCCAGGGGTCAGTGACCGCCGGGGGCGCGGACGATGCCGTCGTATTCCGGTTCCGGCGGGTCGGGGGACGCGTGCGCCGCCGTGCGTCGGGCGCGCCGCTCCCGCTCGGTCTGGTCGACGGTCTCGGTGCGGATCCACAGCCCGATGCAGAGCCCGATCGACCCCAGCGAGGCGGCGCGCGGGCGGCCGCAGCAGCGGCGGCCGCCCGCGCGACGGCGTGCAGGTGGACACGCGCCGCGTCGCCGAGGCCGACCTGCCTGCCGCGACGGGCACGCCGCAGAAAGGAGCCGCGGAACGAGGGGGAGAGCACGACGCGCGGTGGCGCGGCCGCGCGCTCGGCGTAGGCGTTCAGGACGCGATGAGGCGGACCACCGCGCGCTCGACCACCGCGCGGGTGGCGTCGTCGGTCATGTCGGGCACCGGGCCGGGGAGGCGACGCATCGCGGGCAGCACGGTGCGGCCCTCCTCGAACCGCTCCAGCACCCGCGGGTCGATGTAGGACGCCCTGGCCACCGTCGGTGTGTTGCCCAGGTGCTCCGAGACCTGCGCCACCGCCTGGCTGACCACCCGCTTGCGGGTGCGCGCGGTGCGCGGGACGCCCCCCGTGGCCGTGCCCGCCGCCAGTGTGACGGCGGCGAGCACCGTCGCGTTCCAGGTGCGCAGGTCCTTGCACGTGTACTGCTCGCCCGCCAGCTCCTTGACGGCCGCGTTGAGGTCCTCGGCGCGCACGTCGTGCCAGTCGCGGCGGAGGTTGCGGTAGGCCAGCAGGTCGTCCCCACCGCCGCGGCGGCGCAGCAGCGCGTTGACCATCCTGTGCAGCAACGGGTCCTTCAGCGCGAGCGCCCGCGGCACGCCGCCCTTCGCCGGGTAGGAGAACAGGACGGCGCCGCGGCGCAGCCGCACGTGCTCGCGGCGGAGGGTGGCGAGGCCGAAGGTGCCGTCCTCGTCGTCGTCGCCGCGCGCGTACTCCTCGCCGCCCGCCCGGAAGACGCCCAGGTCCAGCATCCGGATCCCGCCCGCCAACACCCGGTCCCGGCCGAGGCCCCGCTCGCCGAGCCTGCTGACGACCTCCGTGCGGACGTCCACGAGGCGACGGCCCAACGTGAGCACCCGCTCGTGCTTCTCCTGGTCGCGCGCTGTGCGCCAGTCGTCGTGGTAGCGGTACTGGCGCCGTCCCGCCACGTCCGTGCCGACGGCCTGGATGTGCCCGTGCTCGTCCGCGCAGATCCACACGTCCTGCCACGCGGGCGGGATGACGAGCGCCCTGATCCGCGCGATCACCACGGGATCGGTGATCGGGACGCCGTCCGCGTCGAAGAAGCTCCAACCGCGCCCCCGCCTGCGCCTGGTCAAGCCCACGGCGGCCGGATCGACGCGGACGAGCCCCTTCGGCATCGGCTCGGTCATGGATCGCAGGTACCCGAATCGCCCGCGACACATGCCGGGGAACCGGCGGCTGCCGGCGCACCGGGCTATGCTCGCCGGGCTGGTGGAAGCCGCCCTGTGTCCGCGGCCGTCATCGATCACGATGCTGTGCGGACCCCGGGAGCCGAGCGTGCCATGACAGACAGCCTGCCGGGGTTCGCCCCCGGCGCTCCCGGGGTAGAACCGAGACGAAGCCGCGGTACGCGACGGCGTCGGGAGGACTCATGAGCGTCGATGCACGGGTGCTCGGCGCGAGCCTGCAAAGGCTCCGCACCTCCGGAGACCAGGACCTGCAGGAGGTGCTCGACCAGGTCGTCACGGCGTGCGTCGGGGTCTTCGGCGTCACCGGCGCCGGGCTGATGGTCGCCGACGAGCAGAACAGCCTGCGCTATGTCAGCGCGAGCGACGGGCCCGGGCGGATCCTGGAGAAGGTGCAGACCGACCGGGGGGAGGGCCCGTGCGTCGACGCGTTCGTCCACAACCGGGTGATCGTCACCGACGACCTCGCGCACGACGCCCGCTGGCCCGAGACGCGCGGCGTGCTCGTCGAGCACGGCATCGGCGCCGTCCTGGGCATCCCGGTCCGGCTCGGCGGCATCGTCGTCGGCTCCCTCGACGTCTACCACGGCGACAGGCACGACTGGCAGGACGCCGAGATCGCCGCGCTCACCCGTTACGGCGAGGTCGTCCAGGCGACCCTGCAGGCCGCGCTCACCGCGCACCGCGCGGGGGAGCTGGCCGAGCAGCTGCAGTACGCGCTCGACTATCGCGTGATCATCGAGCGCAGCGTCGGCTACCTCATGGCGGCCAAGGGGGTCGACGCCGTCGCGGCGTTCGACCTGCTCCGCAGGACCGCCCGCGGCAACCGCCGCAAGATCGGCGACGTCGCCCACGAACTCCTGGACACCGGGAACCTGCCCATCTGAGCGATTGGAGGAGGGGAACAATGACGCTCGCCCAGCGCGGATCGCTGGCGGTCGACACCGCCGAGCCCGCGTTCTACGTCGTGCGGGTCGAGGGGACGCTCGACCGCGCCACGGCCACCCGGATCGTCCGGCTCGTCGACGCCCGCACCCGCATGGTGGCGCTCGGGTTCACCGGCACCCGGCATGTCCTCGTCGACCTCGACGGCGTGGAAGAGGTCCGTCCCGGAGCACTGGAGCTGCTGCGGCACGCCCGCCACAGCACCGACGGTGCCCGCATGACGCTGCACCTCACCGGCTGCGGCGGCGTCGTCGCCGGACTCGCGCTGCGTGAGCGTCAGGGGCTCACCGCGCTGCCGCAGTTCCCCACGGTGTCGGTGGCGATGGGCGCGCTGGCCGAACGGACCGCCCGCTGACCTTCCCGGCAGGCCCGCGGGCCCTCTTCGCAGACCCGCTTGTCGCGCCTCGCAGGGCCCGTTGCCTGCGAAGTGCGCATGGCCCGTGCGAAGGCGGTGGGCGTCAGGTGCCGCCGACGGTGAGCACGACCCGCCCGACGTTCTCCCCGGACTCGATCCGGCGGTGCGCATCGGCCACCTCGTCGAGCGGCCGCACCGAGTCGATCAACGGCCGGACCGTGGCCGTCTCGACGAGCTTCCAGAACGCGTCGTGGTCGTGCTCGCTCGCGCTGCGCAGCCCGATCACGCGCTTGCTGAGCGTGTAGAGCGTGCGGAGGTCGACCTCGACCGTGCCGCCGAACTTCGCGCCGGAGGTGACGACGCGCCCGCGGGGCGCCAGCACGTCCATGCCGAGCTGCCACAGCACGGGCGCGGCCAGGTTGTCGATCACGACGTCCACCCCGAGGCCGCCGGTGAGCTCGCCGATCTGTTGCCGGGCGTCCGGCGCCGTCGAGTCGACGATCGCGTCGTACATCGGCAGGGCCCGCAGGCGGGCCACCCGCTCGCCGCCGCGCGCGGTGCCCAACACCGTCTTGCCCAGCGCCCGGGCGACGATGGCGGCCATGCTCCCCGACGACGAGCCCGCGCCCTGGATCATCACAGTGCGCGTCTCGTCGATGCCCGCCGCGCGCAGCTGCGCGTAGCCGAGGGGGCCGTTGACGGCCATGGCTGTGGCCTCGACCGGCCCGCAGCCCGGCGGGAGCGGGCGCAGGTTCTCCACCGGGACCACCGTGTACTCGGCGTACGCGCCGGGCCGGTTCACGCCGATGACCCCGAGCGTGCGGCAGGCCTCGGAGCTCCCCGCGACGCACATGTCGCAGCTCCCGCAGAACACCGTGTTGCGCACGACGACCGGGGTGCCGACCGGCAGCGGCCCCGCGGTGCCCTCGCCGTAGCCCGCCACCGTGCCCGCGTGCTCCGAGCCGAGCACGTGGGGGAAGTCGTAGCAGGCGAACGGCACCCGGCCCGCGCGGTTGCTCACGTCGAGGAACGCGTTCACCGACACCGCGTCGACCCGGACCAGCGCCTCGCCCCCGCCGGGCTCCGGGCGGGCGGTCTCGGCTGGTTCGAGCACGTCGGGGCCCCCGTGACGGCGGATCACCATGGCGCGCATCCGTACTCCTTCAGCGCTGAAGCAGATACTGGAAACGGATGTTTCGGATGGTAGGGTCCGCCGCGAGGAGGTGTCAACGAGTGGGCACGAGCGGCGCGAACGGCCAGCGTCCGCGTGGCCGCGACGCGGGCCGCACGCGCGAGATGGTCCTCGAAGGCGCCATGGCGGAGTTCACCGCCAAGGGGTTCGCAGGGGCGCGGATCGACGCCGTGGCCGAGCGGGCCGGGGTCAACGTCCGCTCGATCTACCAGCACTTCGAGAGCAAGGCCGCGCTGTTCGACGCCGTGCTCGGCGACAGCGTGCACCGCCGCCACGAGCAGTTGCTCACCGACATGGCGGGCCTTCTCGACACCCCGGACGGCCTGGCCGAGGTCCTCCCGCTGTTCCGGCGGGTGCTCGCGGACAACCCGGGATGGGTGCGGCTGATGGCGTGGAAGGAGCTGTCGGAGGACGTCGACGTCCATGTGGCCGACATCTTCTCCTCCGCGGACCGGCAGGAGCTCTACCGGCGTGAGATCGCGTTGTTCGACGCCGCCCGCGACCGCGGCCACCTCCCGGCCGGGCTGGACAGCGACCTGATGCTGATCGCGCTCACCGCGCTGGCCGCCTACCCATGGTTCGTGCGACCGCTGACCCTGCTCGTGACGGGGGAGGCGCCGGAGTCGCCCGCGTTCAAGGCCCGCTGGGACGCGTTCCTGCTCGGACTGGGGCGCGCGCTGGTCGGGGCGGACGGTGGAGAGAGCGGCGGATCGGGGTCCGAGGCGGCCGTGACACCCGGCGCGACACCGGGCGCGACACCGGGCGCAGCGGGCGGCGCGGTGTCCCCGCGGCTGCACCGCGAGCTGCGGATGTTCGGCCGCGCCCTGGACCGCGCCGGGCTCGCCGGTCCGTTCGGGCACTGCTCGCTGCGCGTTGACGCCGACAGCTTTCTCGTCACCCCGCCGCATCCGCTGCGGGTGCTCACCACCAGGGCGTGCGTCGTCGTGCCGGTGTCCGGGCCGCTGCCTGCGGGTGTCCTCCGGCAGGTGCGGCTCGACCAGGCCGTCTACCGCACGCGTCCGGACGTCGGGGCGATCGGCACGGTCGAGCCCGCTTCCGTCGCCGCGCTCGCCAGGGCCGGGCGCGGGCTGTGCCCGGACGATCCAGGTGCCGCGTACTTCGGGGACGGCCCGGTCCGCCACGACGGCCCCGCGTCGCCCGAGGACGACGACGGGGCCGCCGTGCTGGCCGCCGCGCTCGGCTCTGGTGCCGCGCTGGTGCGGCCGGGCGGGGGAGCGGTCGTCGTGGGTGGGACGCCCGCGCAAACGCTCACGCTCGCGGTCTTCCTGGAGCAGGCGAGCGCCGCGGCGCTGCAGCGGCCCTGCGACGCGGAACGCGCGCCGGGCCCGGCCGCCGCGGCCACCTGGGCGGACCGCAGGGCCGAGCGGATGTGGGACTACCTCACGGCCGGGGACGACGAGGCGGTCGCTCCGGCCTGACGGCCCGGCCCTCCGCATCAGGCGGGGCGCCGCGCGGTCAGCCGCGGCGGTGCCGTCGCACGGGCGCGCGCGACCACGGGGTTGCGCAGCGCGCCGAGGCCGTCGATCTCGACCCGGACGACGTCACCGGGCCGCAGGAACTGGGCGCGCGGTGCGCCGACCCCGGCGGGGGTACCGGCCGCGATGACGTCGCCGGGCTCGAGGGTGACCCGGGTGCTGGCCGCCGCCACCAGCTCCCGCCACCCGACGAGCATGGCGCCCGCCCGCTCGTCCTGCTTGAGCTCGTCGTTGACCCACAGCCGCAGCCGTTGCTCGTCCGGGTCCGGCAAGAGCCACCGCGGGGCGACGGCCGGGCCCATCGGGCAGAACGTGTCCTGCGCCTTCGAGGCCAGCCAGTCGTAGCGGAACGCGTCGTGCGGTGCGTCGGAGCGACGGTGCGGGCCGCGTGCGGACACGTCGTTGACGATCGTGAAGCCCGCGACGTGCGCGGCCGCGTCGGCCGCCGCGATGCCGCGCCCGCGGCGTCCGATCACGATGCCGAGCTCGCCCTCCCAGTCCACCTGCTCGTCCGGATCCGGGTCGATCTCGATCGCCGCGTCGGGGCCGATCACCGTGGTGGTCGGCGGCTTGAGGAAGAACCACGCCTCCCAGTCGGGGCCCGGGCTCCCCACGCCCATCTCGGCAATGTGGGATCCGTAGTTCACCCCGGCGCAGATCAGCTTCGGGGGGTACCGGAGCGGCGCGAGCACCTCCGCGTCGGGTACGGCAGGCAGGTCGGACGGGTCCCAGTGGCGCAGACGGAGCTCCAGCCCGTCCCAGTCGGCCATCGCGTCGATCAGGCCGCGGTAGCGCGGACCGGGCACCGCGACGACCGCCCCGTCGCTGTGGCGCAGCGCGCCGAGCGCGTCCGCACCGTCGGCCACGCGGTAGGTGCAGAATCCCCAGCTCGGGTTGGCCATGGTCGGTACTGAAGCAAACGTTTCGCACGAGCACAAGGGTTGTCACGGTCACTGCCGGGCTCTACCGTCCGGAATCAGTATTTGCTGACTTCGCCGCCGACGCCGTGGAACGGGAGTACTGCCATGATCGAGATCAGCCGTACGGTGCTGGTCAACGACGACCCGGAAGCGCCCCAGCTCGATCAGGACCAGGTGTGGCAGGGGCTGCTGCTGAAGGCGAACGACGCGCTGCCGTTCGTGCCGCAGATGGAGTCGTGCCACGTCCTCACCCGCGGCGACGGCTGGCTGGAGCGCGACATCCTGCTGAAGGGGGTGCCGCTGCGGGAGCGGGTGACCTTCGAGCCGAGACGCCGCGTCCTGTTCGAGCGGATCCGCGGCGCCGAGCTCGGACGGATCGAGAACGTCATCGAGACCGACGACGAGGGCAGGCTCACGCTGCGCTTCAGCTTCGCGCTCACGCACGAGGACCTGGAGGAAGGCTCCGACGCCGAACGCGAGCACTTCGCGCCGATGCTGCCCGCCTACGAGAACGCGGTGGCGGCCACGCTGGCCGCGGTGCGGCGCACTGCGCGCGAGCAGGGCGACGCGCTCACGGCCGGGCCCGCGGCCACCCGCCCTGACATGCCGGACTGGATGGTCGCCTACTACACGGCCGCCGACGGGCTCGACATGGACGGCATGCTCGCGCAGCACACCGAGGACAGCACCGCGACCGTCGGCAACAACCCGACCCTGCACGGAAAGGACGCGATCCGGGCGGGTATCGCGCAGCTGTGGAGCCTCCTGCGCGCGATGCGGCACACGTTCGTGCGCACCTGGGAGATCGACGCCGGCGCCGCCGGGATCGTCGACGCCAGGGTGACCTACGTGCTGCAGAACGGCCGGTCCGTCACGGTGCCCGTGATGACGGTGCTGACCCGGCGCGGTGAGCTCGTGTCCGACCTGCGGTTCTGCATCGACATGGCGCCGGTCTTCGCGGCGCTCGCGCCCGTGCCCGCCGACGCCGCCGCGGCGCACTGAGGGCGGCGTCATGGCCACCGATCTGCCCGGCCTCCGGGAGCGGAACTGGGGCCGGGTGGTGCGCATGAGCTCGACGATGTTCCACGCGGGCGTCCCCGGCGCCGCGCATTACGTGGCCAGCAAGGGCGGCGTGATCGGCCTGGTCAGGGCGCTGGCAGGAGAGCTGGCGCCCAACGGCGTCACGATCAACGCGATCGCCCCGAGCCTGGTACGGACGCCGGGGACGTCCACCGGCTTCCACGACGAGACCGGCATGTTCGACCTGATCGCCGGGATGCAGGCGATCAAGCGGACGCAGGTGCCCAACGACCTCGCGGGCGTGGTGTCGTTCCTCTGCTCCGAGGAGGGCGGCTTCATCACGGGTCAGACCCTCGTCGTCGACGGCGGGCTGGTGCGCTCGTAGCCATGGCGCACTTCCTGGGGCTGGGCATGACCCACTATCCGCTGCTGGCGGGCACCGACGAGCACATGGCCGGGCTGCTGCGCTGGACGCTGGCCGACCCGGACATCCCGGCCGTCGCGAAGGACCCGGCGGGCTGGCCGGAGGCGATGCAGCAGGAATGGGCCGACGACCAGGGCCGGGCGGCCGCGGCGGCCCATCGCGCCGCGCTCGTCGCGGACCTCGCCCGGGTCCGCACGGCGCTGGACGCGTTCCGGCCCGACCTCGTCGTCGTCTGGGGCGACGACCAGTACGAGAACTTCCGCGAGGAGGTCGTGCCGCCCTTCTGCGTGCTGGCCTACGGCGACCTCGAGGTGCCCGCGTTCGGGTATCTGAATGATCGCGGCAACCCGAACGCGTGGGGCCTGCCCGACGACACCACGGTCGTGCTGCACGGCGACGCGGCCGCGTCCCGCTCGCTCGCCGACGCGCTCATCGCCGACGGCTTCGACATGGCCTACTCCTACCGCAAGCGGGCGGGCGCGCACTTCCCGCACGCGATCCTCAACACCCAGCTCTTCCTCGACTACGAGCACGCCGGGCAGAAGCTCCCCTACCCGCTGCTGGCGATCACGGTGAACTGCTACGGGCAACACGCGATCGCCCGCCGCGGCGGGATGGCGCGGTTCGCCGAGATCGCCGAAGAG
This sequence comes from uncultured Actinomycetota bacterium, assembly GCA_963770115.1. Lineage (GTDB taxonomy): Bacteria > Actinomycetota > Actinomycetes > Mycobacteriales > Pseudonocardiaceae > Pseudonocardia. Next base: position 11,568 of record CAVYOT010000001.1, on the reverse strand, counting down.
CGGCTCGACCCCTCCGGGCCCAAGCCGTCGCGATGCATCGACCTGGGCGCCGCCGTCGTCCGCGCCTACCGCGACACCGACCTGCGTATCGCGATGGTGGCCTCGTCGAGCTGGTCGCACGCGTTCCTCTGCGACCACACCTGGCACGTGCGCCCCGACACCGAGGCGGACCGCAGGCTCTACGCGGCGCTCGTCGCGGGCGACGTGGCCACCTGGAGGGCGGTGACCTCGGCGCAGATCGTCGACGCGGGCCAGCACGAGATGCTCAACTGGTTCTGCCTGCTCGGGGCAGTGACCGAGGCCGGTCTGGAGCTGCGCTTCACCGATCTCGTCGAGAGTGACGTGTTCAACTCCAACAAGTGCTTCGCCATCTACGCGGAAGGACAACGATGACCCGCACGCCGCCCGCGATCCGCGTGTCCAAGCTCGGCTACGTCGGGTTCGAGACCCCCGACGTGGCGCGGCTCGTGGAGTACTACACGAAGGTCCTCGACTTCGCCCTCGTGGACTCCGCGCCTGAGGGCGCGTTCCTCACGACGGGCACCGATCACCACTGCGTCGTCGTCACCCGCGGCGGCACGCGGGCGCGTGCCGTCGTCGGGTACGAGATCTGGGAGGACCTCGACGCCGCGCAGCAACGCCTCAAGGACGCGGGCTACGACACCCAGCGCCGCAGCGACGTCGGCCCCGGCACGCCCGACGTGCTGGTGCTCGAGGAGCCCAGCACCGGCACGCCGCTGCACCTGATGACCGCGCAGAACCCGAGCGGGGTGGGCGGGTATCCGCCGCTGCGGCCGACCAAGCTCGGGCACGTCGCCGCCTACACCCCGGCGCTCGACCCGATGCAGTCCTTCTACCAGGATCTGCTCGGCTTCCGCTGGTCCGACACCGTCGGCGACTTCTTCGTCTTCCTGCGCTGCAACGCCGACCACCACGCCGCGAACTTCATGGCGAGCACCAAGTTCCAGGGCATGCACCACGTCGCGTACGAGATGCGCGACCCCAACCACCTCATCGCGATGCTCGACCACCTCGCCAAGCACAACTACCGCCTGCACTGGGGCCCGGGACGGCACGGCCCCGGCCACAACCTGTTCACCTACCACCGGGACCCGGACGGGAACGTCATCGAGCTGTTCACGCAGATCGACGTCGTGCACGACGAGGCGAAGGGCTACTGGGAGCCCCGCCCGTGGCACGAGGAGTACCCGATGTACCCGAAGACCTGGCAGGTCGACCTGGCGACGGTCAACCAGTGGGGGCCGGTCGACCGCCCGTCGCTGGACCACTGACGATCGCCGCCGCGGGCGGGGTCAGCCGCTGCCGTGGGTGAAGGAGGTGGACTCCCGTCCGCGCTGGGGGGCGGCCTGGGTGCGCAGGCGGGACAGGACCCGGCGCAGGTCGTCGAGGAGCAGGTCGGCAAGGTCGTGGGTGAACCCGTTGCGAACGACCACGCGCAGCGCTTCGATGTCCTGGCGTTTCTCCGGGAAGGTGTAGGCGGGCACGAGCCAGCCGTACTCGCGCAGCCCGGCCGAGACGTCGAAGACGGAGAACGGCTGGTCGCCGTCGACGACGAAGGCGAACACCGGTAGCTGCGAGCCGTCGGTCAGCAGCCGGAAGGGGCCCAGCGCGGCGATCTTCGCCGCGAGCGAGGTGGCGACGCTGCGGCACGTGTGCTGGACGCGGCGGAAGCCGTCGCGGCCAAGGCGCAGGAAGTTGTAGTACTGGGCGATGACCTGCCCGCCGGGGCGGGAGAAGTTGAGGGCGAAGGTGGGCATCTGCCCGCCGAGGTAGTTCACGCTGAAGATCAGGTCGTGGGGCAGGGCGGAGCGGTCGCGCCACAGCGCCCAGCCGACGCCGGGGTGGACGAGGCCGAACTTGTGGCCGGAGGTGTTGATCGAGGCGACCCGGGGGAGCCGGAAGTCCCAGACGAGATCGGGATCGCAGAACGGCGCGATCATCCCGCCGGAGGCGCCGTCGACGTGGACGGGGATGTCGAGCCCTGTGCGCTGCTGCAGGTCGTCGAGGGCCGCGCAGATCTCCGCGACCGGCTCGTAGCTGCCGTCGAACGTCGACCCGAGGATGGCGACCACGCCGATCGTGTTCTCGTCGCAGGCGGCGACGGCCTCTGCGGCGCCCAGGTGGAGCCGGTCGCCCTCCATCGGGACGAGGCGGGGCTCCACCTCGAAGTAGTTCGCGAACTTGTCCCAGCACACCTGGACGTTGACGCCCATGACGACGTTCGGGCGATCCGTGGCCTTCCCGGCCGCGCGGCGGGCGTGCTGCCAGCGGCGCTTGAGCGCGAGCCCGCCGAGCATGCACGCCTCGCTGGAGCCGGTGGTCGAGCAGCCGATCGCGGTGTCGGCGTCGGGGGCTTTCCAGAGGTCGGCGAGCATGCGGATGCACCGGTTCTCCAGATCGGCGGTGCGCGGGTACTCGTCCTTGTCGATCATGTTCTTGTCGAGCGACTCGGCCATCAGGAGCCGGGCCTGCGGCTCGGCCCAGGTGGTGACGAAGGTGGCCAGGTTCAGCCGCGCGTTCCCGTCGAGCATCAGCTCGTCGTGCACGATCTGGTACGCGACGTCGGCGTCGAGCTCGCCGTCCGGCAGCCGGAAGCGGGGGATGTGCACCGGCTGGCGGGTGAAGACCGGGTTGACGGTGAGGTCCGGACGGTCGCCCGAGGTCTCGGACGGCGGGTGTGCGATCGGCATGATCGCACCGTAGGACGACGGACCGGGCGGTGGCGCGGAGCCTCCTCGATGCCGTCCCACCCCGCCGCGGCCGGAACAGACAGATCACTACGCTGTCGCCTCCGGTGGGAAACCGGACAGACCGCCGCGACGAGGCCCCTCCGGAAGGACACCCATGAATCTCCGACGATCAACGTTGGCGGCGCTGGTCGCCGCCGGTGCGGTCGCGACGCTCGCAGGCTGCGGCGCGGGCGGCGCCCCGGCGACCGCGCCCGCGCAGGCGGCGCCCCCGTCGGCGGCGGCAGGCGGCACCGACACCGTCTGCGCCAACCTCTTGAAGATCGACCTGACGCCCACCCCGGACTCGGGTGACGCGGACCAGCCGCCGCCCGACGAGGTCAAGAAGTTCGCCGCGACGATCGCGCCCTACCTGGATGCGGCGCTCGCCGCCGCGCCCGCCGACCTGTCCGGCTCGCTCACCCAGCTCAAGGCCGTGGTGACCAAGGCCCAGTCGGACGGCGTCCTGCCCTCGTTCGAGGACCCGTCGTTCACCGCCGACATCGGCGCGTACGAGGTCTGGGCGAACGCGAACTGCGGCTACCAGAGCGCGAAGATCACCGACACCGACAGCGCCCTGCAGGGCGCGCCGTCGACGCTCAAGGCGGGCCCGGCGAGCGTGCTGCTGACCAACAAGAGCGCGGCGAACGAGTTCCAGGTCGTCATCGTCGCCAGACCGCACGACCAGTCGATCTCGCTGCAGCAGTTCCTCGCCACGCCGCCCGACCAGTTCGAGGAGTCGGTCGACATCCTGCCCGCGGGCGCGGCGGCCAACCCGGGTCAGACCAGTGGCATGCTGCTGGACCTGAAGCCGGGCAAGTACTTCCTGCTCGACCCCACCGGCGACCCCGCGCCGCACTACACGAAGGGCGCGATCGCGGAGGTCACCGTCTCCTGAGGCGTCCGCCTACCCGGGGCGCCTACCCGGGGCGCGCCTACCCGGGGCGCCTACCCGGGGCCCAGCGCGAGGAAGGACCAGCCCGTCGCCAACCCGACGGGATCGTCCGCGGTCGCGGCGCGGGCCCGACGGAGCGCCTCGGCCATCGTCGCGCCCCGCCGGAGATGACGGTGCAGGGTGACCATCAGCGGCACCACCCGCGCGTCGCTCACCGGCACGACGCTGGCCGCGATCGCCGAGGTACCGAGCGGCATCAGCGACGAGGCCAGCCCCAGCAGCTCGTCGGCCCCCGCGACCGCGACCAGCGCGGAGTCGCAGCTCGACAGGACGACGCGCCGCGGGGCGCGGCGGAGGCCTTCCAGGTCGTAGCCGGTGAGCGGCCCGTCATCGAGGCGGAGCGCGGAGAACAGCGGGCTGTCGGCCCGGAACACGCCGTGCGCGCCAGCGCCCGGCGGTGGAGGGGACCTCGCGGGCGGAGCGGCTCACGACGTGCAGGCACTCGCGGCGCATCGTCGTGGCGAGCCATCCGCCGATCGCCTCCGGCTCGGCGATCCGGTCGAGGTTGTCGACGAGGCGCAGCCAGGTCGTCTGGACGGCATCGGCGGCGGTCGCGTCATCGAGCCGGAACCCGCGGGCGATCGACCAGAGCAGCCCGGTGAAGCGGCTGACGAGGACGTTCCAGGCGTCCTGGTCGTTGCGGGCGGCAGCGGCCACGATCATGCCGATTTCGGCGGGCGCCCATGCATCCCTTCCGGCGCGGACGCATCCCACCGGCGACGACTCGGTCACCTTCCCAAGAGTGGCGTGGGGGTCGCCGTGATACACCCGGCCGCCCGCGATTTCGCTACGCGATCGCGGAGATGCCGGTGATGTCGCGGCCGATGAGCAGAGCCTGGATGCTGTCGGTGCCCTCGTAGGTGTGCACGACCTCCATGTCGGTGAGGTGGCGGGCCACGTGGTACTCCAGCAGCAGGCCGTTGCCGCCGAGGATGTCGCGGGCGTCCAGGCAGATCTGCCGCGCCTTGCGGGCGGTGTGCATCTTCGCCAGCGACGCCATGGGCCCGGTCCAGCGGCCCTGTTCCTGCAGCTGGGCCATGCGGAAGCAGTACAGCTGCATGGCGGTGATCTCGGCGAGCATCCCGGCGAGCTGGTGCTGCACGAGCTGGAAGGCCGCGATCGGGCGCCCGAACTGCTCGCGGTGCTTGGCGTAGTCCAGCGCGATCTCGTAGGTGGCGACGGCATGCCCGAGCGCCTCCCACGCGGCGCCGCCCCGGGTCGCGGCGAGCACGCGGCTGGCGTCGCGGAAGGAATGGGCTTCGGCGAGCTTGTTGGAAAGCGGCACACGAACGTCGCGCAACGCGACGTCGGGCTGCCACACCGCCCGTTTGCCGATCTTGCCGGTGATCAGCTCGGCGGTGTAGCCGTCGGGGTAGCTGCCGTCGGGGTTCTTCTCGACGACGATCGCCTTGACCCGGCCGTCCTCGGTGTCGCGGGCCCACACGACGATCACGTCGGCGATGCTCGCGTTGCCGATCCAGCGCTTCGCCCCGTTGAGCACCCAGGCGTCGCCGTCGCGGCGGACCGTGGTCTCCAGGGCCACGGAGTCGGAGCCGTGGTCGGGCTCGGTGAGCGCGAACGCGCCGATCGCGTCCAACGCGGCCATCGCAGGCAGCCAGCGCTGCTTCTGCTCGGCGCTGCCCAGCAGGTTGATCGAGCCCATCGCGAGCCCCGACTGCACCCCGAGGAACGTGTTCACGCTGCCGTCTCCGCGCGACATCTCCAGCGTGACCATCCCCGCAGCCAGCGGCGACAGCCCGGGGCAGCCGTAGCCCTCGATGGTCGACCCGACGACGCCGAGCCCGGCGAGCTTGGGCACCAGTGGCCAGGGGAACTCGGCGCGGTCCCAATAGTCGTTGATCATCGGCAGCAGGTCGGACTCGACGAAGGCCCGCACCCAGGAGCGGACGGCGCGCGCTTCGGCGGTGAGCAGGTCGTCGAGCAGGTAGTAGTCGGGGCTGGTCAGGGTGTCGTGTGCCATCACGCGCCCCCGAACGCGGAGATCCCGGTGAGGGCCCGGCCCATGATCAGGGTGTGCACCTCGTCGGTGCCCTCGTAGGTGCGGACGCCTTCGAGGTTGTCGGCGTGCCGCAGCGGCGAGTGCTCCAGGGTGATCCCGTTGGCGCCCAGGAGGGTCCGGGCGGAGCGGCAGATCGCGATCGCCTCACGGACGTTGTTGAGCTTGCCGAAGGAGATCTGCTCGGGCCGGAGCCTCCCGGCGTCCTTGAGCCGCCCGGTCCGCAGCGCGACGAGCACGCCCTTCTGGATCTCCAGGACCATGTCGACGAGCTTTTGCTGGGTCAGCTGGAACGACGCGAGGGGTGTGCCGAACTGGCGGCGTTGAAGCGTGTAGCGCAGCGCGGCCTCGTAGGCGTCGCGGGCAGCGCCCATCGCGCCCCACATGATCCCGTAGCGGGCCTCGTTCAGGCACGAGAACGGGCCGCCCAGCCCGCGGGCCTCGGGCAGCAGCGCGTCTGCCTGCAGCCGGACGCCGTCCAGGGCGACGTCGCACTGGATCGACGCGCGCATCGCGAGCTTCGGCTCGATCGGGGTGGCGGTGAAGCCCGCGGTGCCGGTCGGGACGACGAAGCCCCGGACGCCGTCCTCCGTCTTCGCCCAGATGATCGCGACGTCGGCGATCGAGGCCAGCCCGATCCAGCGCTTGGCGCCCGTGAGCACCCAGGTGTTGCCGTCGCGGACGGCGGTGGTCGCCATGCCCGCCGGGTCGCTGCCTGCGTCCGGCTCGGTCAACCCGAAGCAGCCGATGAGCTCGCCCCCCGCCATGCCGGGCAGCCACCGCTGCTTCTGCTCCGCGGAGCCGAACTTCGCGATCGCGCTCATGGCCAGCGACCCCTGCACGGAGACGAACGTGCGGATGCCGGAATCGCCTGCCTCCAGCTCCATCGCCGCCAGGCCGTACTCGACCGCCGAGCGGCCCGCGCAGCCGTGGCCCGCGAGGTGCATGCCGAGCAGGCCGAGCGCGCCCATCTCCTTCACCAGCGCGTGCGGGAACGTGGCGGTGGCGTACCAGGAGGCGATGTTCGGCCGGATCCGCTCGTCGACGAAGGAGCGCACCCGGTCGCGTAGGGCCAGCTCCTCGGGGGAGAACAGGCCGTCGAGGTCGAGGTAGTCATGGGCGAGGTCGCTCATGGTGTCCTGTTCCCGTCCTGAGGCGGCGTCGAACAGCGTGCCGAGATCGACATGGCCCGCTCAGCTCATCGTGAGGCCGCCGCTGACGCTGATGGTCTGCCCGGTGACGTAGTCGGCCTCGTCGGAGGCGAGGAACGCGACGACGTTCGCCAGGTCGGACGGCTGCGCGAGCCTGCGGAACGGGATGGCCTTGGTCAGCGCCTCCCGCAGCTTGGGGTTGTCGCCGCCGATCGAGGCGAAGAGCGGCGTGTCGGTGGGGCCGGGGCACACGGCGTTGGCGTTGACCTGATGGCGGGCCATCTCGCGGGCGATCGTCTTCGTGAACGCGATGACCCCGCCCTTGGCCGCGGCGTACACGGCCTCGCCCGACGAGCCCACCCGGCCCGCGTCCGACGCCAGGTTGACCACCGATCCGGACCCCTGCGCCGCCATGATCGGCAGCACGGCCTTGCACGTGTACAGCACGCCGTAGAGGTTGATCGCGATGACCCGGTCCCAGTCGGCGGGGTCGGAGTCGACGAACGGGCCGACCTTGTCCCAGCCCGCGTTGTTGACCAGCACGTCGATCCGGCCGAACTGGCGGTGCACCTCGCCGACCATCGCCTCCACCGACTCGCGGGAGGTCACGTCGGCGTGGATGCCGACGCCGCCGATCGCCTGCGCGGTCTCCTTGGCTGTCTGATCGTTGACGTCGGTGACCACCACGGTGGCGCCCTCGGCGGCGAGCTTCTCCGCGATGCCCCGGCCGATGCCCTGCCCGGCACCCGTGACGATCGCGATCTTCCCGTCCAGCTTTCCCATGTCGGTCTCCTGTCTAGGGGGCGAGCTCGCGGCCGAGCATCTGCCGAGAGATGATCAATTTCATGATCTGCGCGGTGCCGTCGCCGATCTGCAGGCCCAGCACGCCTGTGCCTGCGTGAGCGCGAAGTCCATGAACGGCGCCCCGTCAGTGGTGCACGACGTGGGCGGCGAAGTCCGGCCTGCGCTTCTCCGCGAACGCGGTGGCGCCCTCCATGCCCTCGGGGGAGACGGCGTACAGGTCCAGCGCGGACATCGCGAGGTTGGACAGGCCCGCCTGGTGGTCGGTGTCGGCGTTGAACGACTGCTTGAGGAACCGCGATAGCGGTGGGGCTCTTCTCCGCGATCTCCTTCGCCCACCCCTTCGCCTCGGCCAGCAGTCGGTCGGCCGGGACGACGGCGTTGACCAGGCCCCAGCGCTCGGCGGTCGCGGCGTCGTACAGGCGGCACAGGTACCAGATCTCCCGCGCCCGCTTCTCGCCGACGACCCGTGCCAGATAGGCGGACCCGAACCCCGCGTCGAACGAGCCGACCCGCGGGCCCGGCCTGGCCGAAGCGGGCGCGTCTCGGACGCGATCGACAGGTCGCACAGCACCTGCAGGACGTGCCCGCCGCCGACCGCGAGGCCGTTGACGGCGGCGATCACCGGCTTCGGGATGTCGCGGATCAGCCGGTGCAGGTAGCCGATCTCGAACATGCCGCTCTCGGTCGGCCCGTAGTCGCCGGTCTCCGCGCGCTGCTTGACGTCGCCGCCGGTGCAGAATGCCTTGTCGCCCGCGCCGGTGAGGATGCACGACCTGCACCGCGTGGTCGGCCCACGCCGCGCGGAACGCCGCGGATCAGCTCGTCGACCGTACGGCCGCGGAACGCGTTGTACCGCTCCGGCCGGTTGATCGTGATCACCGCCGACCGCGCCGTCGACGGTGTAGTCCACGTCCTCGTAGTCGCTCACGTCCGACCTCCCTGTCTCGGCTCCCGTGCCAGGCTGACAAACCTTGAATGATTAGTCAATATTTGACTCTTGGGTTTAAAGAAGCGACCATCACACGGTGGGCACGACCGAGGGCACGGCGCAGAGCCGGGTGCAGCGCAAGCGCGGACGGCGGATCCAGGAGATCCTCGCCGTCGCGGCGGAGCTGTTCGGGGAGCGCGGCTTCGACGCGGTGAGCCTCGACGACGTGGCCGAGCGGCTCGACGTCACCAAGGGCCGCTGTACTACTACTTCGCCAGCAAGGAGGAGCTGGTCTCGGCCGCGATCGCGACGCTGGGCACCGCGTGGATGCAGCGCCTCCACGACCTGCCCGCCGCCGCGGAAGGGACGCCTGCGCAGCGGCTGCGCGCACTCGTGCGCGAGCAGATCACCGTGGCCGTGCGGGACCATCCCGCGGCGCTGCGCCTCTTCCTCGTCCCCGCCGACTGGCCACCCGCGCAGCGTGCGGCCATCAAGGAGCTGCGCCGCCGCCACGACCGGCTGTTCCGCGACGTCGTCGAGGAGGGCGTGGCGGCCGGGGCGTTCGTGGTCGTCGACGTCGACACGACCCTGCACTACCTGCACGCCGCGATGACCCGGGCGCCGATCTGGTACGGCGGCCTGACGGGCGAGCCCTTCGACCGCGCCGTCGACCGCCTGGTCGCGACGCTCATGATGCTCGTCGGCGAGCGGCCGGGCGCGGGCTGACGCGCGCCTCGCGCCAGTGCCGCACCAGGCCGCGGGACACGGCCTAGATCCGGACGCTGCCGTCCTCGGCGACCGTCCAACCCGGGTTGTGCGCCACCTGCCAGACATAGCCGTCCGGATCGGCGAAAGCGCCGGTGACGGCCCCATTCGGCCCGGGCCGCGGGGCGCACGACGCTGCCGCCCGCCCGCTGCGCCTCGGCCAGCACGGACTCGACCTCGGCAGACGAGCGGACGTTGTGCGCCAGCTCGATCCCGGGTGCGCCGTGCCCGACCAACGCCCTCCACAGCCCGAAGACCATGTCGCCCGCCTGGAAGAAGCAGACCTCGTCGTCGGGCTGCTGCGCGCCGTGCCAGCCGAGCGCCTCGTAGAACGCACGCGCCCGGCCGAGGTCGGTGACGCCGAGGGTCACCAGGCTGACCCGCTGCTCCATCAGCCTGCCGCCAGCGCGCGGACGGTGCGCGACGGGCTCGGGCGGCCCAGGCGCTCGGCGAGCCAGACGCTGGTCGCGCACAGCTTGGCCAGGTCGACGCCGGTCTCGATGCCCAGTCCGTCCAGCTGCCACAGCAGGTCCTCGGTGGCCAGGTTGCCGGTGGCGCTCTTGGCGTACGGGCATCCACCGAGGCCGCCCGCCGAGGCGTCGATGATCGTGACGCCATGGCGCATGGCCTCCAGGGTGTTCGCGAGGGCCTGGCCGTAGGTGTCGTGGAAGTGCACGGCGACCTGCTCGACCGGCACGCAGGCCTCGGCGAGGCCGCCCAGGAGCGCGGCGACCCGGCCGGGGGTGGCGACGCCGATGGTGTCCCCCAGGCTGAGCTCGGTGCAGCCGAGCGCCATCATGCGGATGGCGACCGCGACGACCTGGGGGATCGGCACGACGCCCTCCCAGGGGTCGCCGAAACGCATCGACAGGTAGGCCGCGCACGCGGATGTCGGCCTCGCGGGCCCTGGCGACGACGGGCGCGAACATCATCAGGGACTCCTCGACGCTGCGGTTGAGGTTGGCCTTGGCGAACGACTCGGTCGCGCTGCCGAAGACGGCGATGTCGGTGACCCCGTGTGCCAGGGCCCGGTCCAGACCGCGGGCGTTGGGCACGAGGACCGGGTAGCGCACGCCCGGGCGGCGGATGAGCCTTGCGAGGACCTGCTCGGCGTCGGCCAGCTGCGGCACCCACTTCGGGTGCACGAAGCTGGTCGTCTCGACGACGGTGTGGCCCGCGTCGACGAGCCGTTCGATGAGCTCGACCTTGACCTCGACCGGAACGGTGGTCGCCTCGTTCTGCAGGCCGTCGCGCGGGCCGACGTCCCAGATGGTGACCCGGTCGGGAGCCCGTCGAGCCGGACGGTCCCGTAGTCGGTCATCGCCTTCCTCCGATCGGTGCGGTGGATTCGACTCTATGACGACGTGGTCGCAGAGCCGGTATGCGCTCCTAGCCTGCGTCGGGCTCGTCCAGGAACGCGGCGACCACACCCGCCAGCTCGTCGGCCCGGGTCAGCAGGCCCAGGTGCCCATCCGGGTGCACGTGCAGGCGGGCGTCGGGGAGCAGCCGCGTCATGATCCGGGCGTTGACCAGCGGGATGATCGGGTCGTCGGCGCCCGCCATGACGAGCGTGGGCTGCCGGACAGCGGCAGGAACGGCAGGCTGGTCCACCCGATACCAGCGGCGAGCTGGTAGAGGTACCCGCGGCCGAGGGTGGGTCTGCCGAGGCCGGTGACCAGGCCGTCGACCAGGTCGGGCCGGTCGCGCAGCGCGCCGCCGTAGATGGCCCCGGCGATCGCGCGAGCGTGGCCGACGTCCCGGTGCCGCCGCGGGGTGGCCATCCGGAGGAGCACCCGGGGGTGGGCCGGGAGCATCGTCCAGCCCGTCGCGGTGGACACGAGCACGAGACGGCGGCAGCGGCCGGGGTTCTGGAAGGCGAGCTGCTGGGCCAGCCCACCGCCCCAGGAGATGCCCATCAGGTCGAACCGCCTGTGCCCCAACTCCTCCAGCACCTGTCCGACGAGGCGCGCGAGCAGCGGGAACGGATAGGGGAGCGGCGGGAGCGGGGATCCCCCACCCCCGGTGCGTCGAACCGGATCACCGTGATCGCCGGGTCCAGTGCGTCGACGAACGGCGTGAGCACCTCCAGGCTTGCCCCGATGCCGTTGCACACCACGAGCGGCGGCCTATCCGGGTCGGTGCCCGCGCGGACGTCGACGCGGATGCGTCGGCGGCCGACCGGGACCATGCGCAATTGGTCG